>QAMK01000008.1 GCA_003149915.1 Bacillota bacterium | reverse complement strand
AAACTTTAGTTTCTTCGGCAGGAAACTTTAGTTTCTTCGGCAGGAAACTTTAGTTTCCCTTAGGAGAAACTTTTTATTCGTCCCTATCCCTTTGTCCACCGATAGCCTGTCTGCCAGGAATCGAATGCTGGTTCTTCCTTCACTCCGTTACTAAGAAAAACCTGACGGACAGTTGGGTGTCGCAAACAGTGGTCCGCCTGCTTGCAGTTTCCGTTAAAACAATGTGTAAAGTCGGTTGGGACCATCGTGTAATCGAGTTTTTCTATCATATTCGTTTGCTTTTTTTGAATCTCCTTCAAATATAGCATATCTTTTTACCAAAAGCAAACAAAAACAGATAACAAACAGATAGACAATGGTAGATACAGAAGAATAATTGTAGATACTTTTACATCTACAACCATCATGTAATATCCTATGTTATAAGAATTACATGATGGTTGTTGTAGATATGGTAGATATTTTTGAAAAAGTATTTGTAGAGAAAACAAATAACACAAACAGAGCACAAAGCTAAAATTATCTTTGTTTGATTACTACTTAATCAAACTCTGAGGATATCCCCCCGGAAATTCCAATTGTTTTCCTTTTTCTTCAGCCGAAAAGACCTCCAACTCATAAGAGCCCTCATGAACCAAGTTACCTTTCGCATCAAAAAGTCCGACACGAACCGTCATTTCCTCTTTGGATGATACCTCTGGAAGCAAGAAGTCCACATAGCCCTGAAATTGGGAATTACTTGCAGGAACAACGGCTTCCGAATTTCCGGTACTAATGATCTGCCCGTTTCGTTCTATTTGATAACGAATGTTATATCCATATAAATCTTCAGGTGTATCATTACAAATAAAGACAGCCACCCGACCTTTCTCTCCTGAAAAACCATAAAAAGCATCAGGCCGTAAATTCACGGCTACCGGACGGAGAGCATCCATATAAGCAAAATAAGCCGGTTTGGCATTCCGATCCGTATCCATGATGGCTTTCAACCAACTGGAAGGCCATGCATCAATCAACAAATGAATGGCAAAAGAATTCATTTTAGGTTGGCGACGTAAAGATTCCGTAAACAGGCGAGTCGCCCACTTCTGATATTCCCGGCTATTTCGTACCCATTCCTCCATGGTCTCTGTTTTTACGTTCAACCATTTCTTGCCTGTTGTCGCACTTTGGCATCTCGGTATACGATTGGGATCCCATTTGCCACCAGTCTCTATCGTTAACCACTCTTTGGGAAAATATTTCTCCATCAAACTGATCCGATCCAATCCCTCTGCGCCAAACTCACCACAAGAATACATCCATCCTGCACGAGTAGAAAACCAACCTCCCAAATACTGATTACGTATGTTATCCCCATACCAAGTATCATAACAATGGTGATCCGAATGTTTGGGAGACAAATTGATGTAATCCCCATCTATCCATTTTGTCACCTGCCCCGGATTCATATGGGTTGCGACAGCATCAAAACGCATAAAAAATTGTTCATGCTGTTTTCTGTCCAACATCATCGGTTTATTGAAATCCGGTTCATTACAATAAGAGATAACCGCATTACTAGGATGATTGCGTACCAACTTCATTAACTCTACAAATTGCGGCTTTACCTCTTCTACCGCATCTTTCCTGTATCCGTTAAATGCCGGCATGTCAGTCTGAGCCAATAGACCTAATTTATCAAAATAGTCATATACCTCCGGTTGACAAGGCTGCTGGGTCATACGCCAGAAAGTCATTCCGGCTATTTTGGCTAACAATATATCATCACGTAACTGATCCATGTCATTCCTAATCACACATTGCATCAGATTCCCCATCATATTAGCACCTCGTAACTTTATTTCCTCGCCATTCAAGTAAAAACGACCTTTGGGAGTACTCTCGGCAGATTCTACAAACGAACGCATACCGAATTGTTGCTTATAAGCATCCAACAGACCATCTTCGTCATGCAACTTTACTTGAAGCTGATACAACCACGATTCATCCAACGACCAAACTTTCATGGTTTCCCGATCAAGTTGGATCGTAAAAGAACAGAAAGTAGACTCCAAACTATCTTTACCTATATTTCCTACTGTCCCTACCGGTTGTTCCTCAACAACTACCGATTTGAAATTTTGCCCATAAAGCGAATAAGTCAAATCCAATTTTTTCCCTTTTGCATGTGTTATTTCCACCTGTACTTCCGCCTTAGCATCTTCCAATACAGGACGAATATAGATGTCTTTTATGAATGCAGAAGAACGAGTTTCCAAATAGCATTGCTGCCAAATACCAAAACCTACCGGACACATCGTCCAGCCCTTTCCTAATCCCGGTTCGTCCCATCCCGGACCACCGCAGGCTGCCAATTTCTTTCCGAACTTCCGTTCCGGCCCTAAAAAGAAATTATCCCCCATCATTGGAGAATCGTTAAATACTTTTACTTCCAATAAGTTTTCTCCCAGTTTCACAAAAGGTTTTATATCATATTCAAAAGCACCGAACAAACCAATATGTCCACCCACTCTCGTACCATTCATAAACACCTCAGAAGCATAGTCTACTCCATTGAAATGAAGATATAAACAATCAGATTTCAACAAGTCTGCTGTTATTTTTATTTCTTTCTTGTATATAGCTTCTGCCTTATTCAACGGACCGGTATAATGAGGTATCCGAACTGTCTGCCAGTCAGAATCTTCTACTGGTTGCACATTGGGTATTGGATATAAATTCCCCTTTTCATCCGTCCGCATTTCAGAAGTTAATAAACGCCACTGAAACTGATCCAATTTAATTTGCCTTCTGACTTTTGGTAACTGTGGAGCAAGATCTTTCATAAAAGGCGCATATTGCTTACGCATCTTCGCCAACTCCTTATCCAAATCCTTTTGTGTCGTAATCTTCCGTTGCGGTTGAAAACCGTTTCCACAAACCAAATCCCAGGTCAATACCTTATCGGGTAAAGAGGCAGGGGGATTTTTCTCCAAACCGGGTATTTCTTCACGCTTTTGCAATGCAAATTGTACAAAGATATCTTCTTGTTGTGCAAACAGGTTCTGCATAAACAACAAGTAAACTACAATAAAATATAAACTCCAAGCTCTCATTTGGTAATATTCTTTGTAAGACAAACAATCATTCATCCATTTTTTAACACATCCTGTTTATCCGGTCCTATCGGTTCCGGAGTAGCGGATGGATTAAACGGATTAAAATAATAAATGCCTAATTGATCCAATACATTCAGGTAGCTCGGTAGTTTCTTCATAAATCGTCCATAATATTTTACATTCGTCGGAGACCATGCAGCCTCTGCAAATGCAAACAAACGCGGAAAAGTCATAAAATCAAGTCGCTTATTATCAGCAATACGTTCCGTCCACATTGAATATTGAATACCTAGTAATTGCTTCTCGTATCCTTGTACCAAATTCATCAACGATTCCGGAAAACGATAAACATCCTCTAACAGATTGTACTCCAGCCTCCCTATTTGGTGTGTCGGATATTGAACAAAATCGCCATACATCGGCAAGCGAGGAGTTAAAATAACCTGATAGCCTCGTTCCAAAGCTTTCACTAATTGATATTTACGGTCATGACGCCACCACATAACAACTGCTTTTTCAGGAGAGACATCCGCATCCACTATTTCATCCCAACCAATCATTTTTTTCCCTTTTGAAGCAACAATATCTGCCACCCGACGAATAAAATAATGTTCCAATCCGGTTTCATTCACCAAGTGATTTTCCTTTATAAATTGCTGTATATCGGAATCCGTAAACCAATTTTGATTACCATAATGAACTTCATCTCCACCTATATGAATATAAGGTGCTGGAAATAAATCAACCACTTCATCCAATACATTACTTATAAACTCAAATGTTTCCTCTTTACAAGGATGAAAAGTAAATCCTTTCCAACGTCCTTCTCCCCCCCCGGATATTTCAGGATAAGCCCGACAAGCAGATGTCGCATGTCCAGGCATATCAATCTCAGGTATGACCATAATATGCCGTTCTGCCGCATAAGAAACAATATCTTTTATATCTTCCTGAGTATAAAAAGCAGCAGATGCATCTGCATCATGCCAATTACCAACCGCACCAATCTTTGTCAAATCCGGATAACGTTTTATCTCAATCCGCCACCCTGGTTCATCCGTTAAATGCCAGTGGAAAATATTCAAATGTAAAGAGGCCATTATATCCAAATATTGCATCACTTTTTCTTTTCCAAAAAAATGACGACTCTCGTCCAACATAAATCCACGCCACGCAAAACGGGGACTATCTTGAATACGACATGCTCCTACACGACCTTTTCCCACACGAATCAATTGAAGCAACGCCTCTTTCCCGTAGAACAATCCGGCTTCTGTAGAAGCCATAATCTTGGCTGTATCGCTTTTTACATCCAAAATATATCCTTCGGAAAATATTCCTACCTCAGACAATAGTTGAAAAATAACAACTCCCTCACTATTTGATTGAGACAACTTCATATCGTCTAATTGCTTTCGGAAAATTTCATCAACCTGTCCTGCAGAAGTTCCTTCTACTAAAATAGTTTGACCCTTACCTATAACAAAAGCACCCTCTCTCCTTACAAAATCAGTCGGAGTCGGAACTAAGTCCGATTGCGCCCAAATCCCAGAAGATAACCATATTGCAAGAAAACACAAAACACTTCTCATTATCAGCGATATATTCTTTTTCACATCCATACTTCTCTTTCAAATTTTAACGACCTATTGTTACCGCATTCCCCATAGCTTTAAATTCAAATTCGACAGAGGGAGCTTTTTCTGATAAAAAATCGCATTCTATATTCACTATATTATCGCCTTCACTCCACAATGCTGTTTCAGGAAGTGGATAACTGTTTTTCGCATTCCAAAAACTATCACAAACATATACCATCTTACCATCGCTGTAAATCTTATCACCTGCTTTTAATATCGTAGGTATATTCACTATGGCACAACCTTCTATAACCAACTTAAGGTTACTAATAGTAGCATCCCGATCTTCTCCTGATAGTATATTGGCATAAAAAGTTACAGGTTGTTCATCGTAAAGATTTTTAAAAGTATATTTACTAAGTAAAGGTTCGCCAGTCTGTACCATTCTGTATTTATGCAAATTTCCACCTTGCAAAGTGACATCATAAATTGTCCAAGAATCCTCACTGTTCTTCTCCAAATGGAATTCATTTTTAGGATTTTTCATACGTTCACGTAGTTCTATCGTAAGCATGTCGTTGTTACGAATCTTTTGCCATTCACGAATGGCTTCAAACAATTGACTCTTAAATCCATTTTTTTCAATACTTTCATCCACACGAAGTAGATAACCCGCATTAAAAGCAGCACTACGAGCTTGAATCCATTCAATGTCTTCCGGACGATAAGTCTGTTCCAATTTGAACCAACCTAGCATCCCCGGCATCAGGTTGCGCTCAAAATAACGTTGGTTTTCCAAACGGTAATTCACTTGGCTTTCACGCAAGTTATCATACCAAGGTTCTCCCCAGTTCATAAATGAATAGATATGCCACCAATAATGAAACGGAGATGAACCACAGGAAATAATACCTTTTTGATCTAACCCTTCAAACCACTGTTTCAAAAACATAGAAGCTCCCAAACAACCATGCCCTGTTGGCGAACCGCCATAGTACCCATCGAAGTCCATTAGAGCAATACCTGTTTCATTGCACACTTCCGCCAAACGCTTACCATACACACTTCCTAAACGAATATCGGGAAAGAAACCGCTGTAACAATTATTTAACAATTTATCAATTTTATCACCAACCTTATGAGCTGTTACTTTTGTACCAAATTGCCCACGAGTACAACCTAATAATTTATACGGCTTTTCTTTGGTTACCTCTCTATATGACACTATCTCTGTTCCAATTTTCGCTGAACGAGTTTCACCCAAATAAGTGAAAAACTCTGGAGAGTCAATTTCTATATCCTTATCAGTTGCACTGATCTCTTTTACCAGAACAGAACTTCCGGAAATAGCCAAACTATCACTTGGCACAGGAGATACATACGGGTCGTGCGTAGAGGTAAACATTGTTAAGGTATGTACACCAATATCTATACCACGTGCTTTGGCTTTTTCCGTAAAAGCTTTAATTTGTTTTGCCCCTTCCGGGAAACGAGAAGTATGCAAATCAAAATGTCCCCAACTTTGAAATATATCCCCGATATGAACCAGGTTGAAATTGCAAGAATCGGCATAATCCAACGCATTATCCAGCGAGTTTCCCTCATACAACATATAAGCAGGATTCTGATTCTTCCGCTTTTTAATCCACTCCCCATTTATCATCGGATGTGGCAATCCCTCACCCACTTCGATTTTACCAATAACATCGATCGCTTCCGAAGAGGGCGCGGCAAACAAGGCGATGGCACTTCCTATGAAATCCTTATCCAAAGCAGTCACCGTCTGCTTTCTACCGCCATAGTCAATCACCTTTTCATTGCGCCAGTCGCGAGCGAAAAATTGAATATCGCTACCATACGGACGTTCCACTGCGGCATTTCCTCGCCACTGACGCACATATTCAGGCATATCTCCCTCTTCGTTTACATTGATGTCCGAAATCTGTTGTCCAACTTTATCATTCAACTCATCCGGTAAATTTTGTCCCGGAAGAGGATTAATACAAAACTTTCCGGTCGCATCGTCTCCCAAATGAGGTCTTCCCTCCGTGGTATTTATACCCAAAGCCTGAACTCCAATTGCAAAAGTTGTATCACGCACAACCCCCACCGTTTCTCCTATATATTGAGAAATATTCGTTGCATAAGGTCCCCAGGCCACAGCCTCTATTTGGTCACGATTACTTAATGAGACCAAAGATAGGCAAACATAACCATCCTTCACATCTTTCGAAAGAACCGCTTCCGACTGGTTCTCAAACATAAGTATCCATTTACCTTCCTCTACTTTCAGACTTATCGGCATAATATACCGTTCGCCATCATATAAACTCAAAATAGGAGAAGTAGTCTCTTTTGCCAGATAATTTACATCTGTTCTATTATCTATCACTTGCCTAATAAAACCTTTTCCATCTACACTAATGGTTGCGTACTGTGTCGTCAACTCATCTACATACGATTGTTTACAAGAAGAAAACGCCAATAAAGTAATTATACATACACCACAGATCTTTTTCAATTTCATGTTTTACAGAATATTAGAATTTAAATAAGAGAAGTTATTTATCCAAAGATGGCACCCAACAGACTTCGGTGCCATCATTTGATTACAAATTAAACCGAAAACTATTCTAAAGCCGGATTAAAACTTCCACCCCAATCTTTATTTTGTTCCAGTTTTGAGTTTTGTTCAATAGAAGATTGTTTGATAGGAAAGAAATAATATGTATCAGGTACAGACATAGCTTTTTCGCCCGGAGAGAACAGTTCTTGTACTTTATACGTAAAATCTTCCGGAAGCAATTCATAATTATTTGCTTTTTGTTGTATCTCTGATGTTATTTCACCTTTGTACTCTCCTTGTAAACCATATTTATGTATTCCATTAATTTGTTCTAACATACGATTCCTACGAAGATCCCAAAAACGTTGTCCTTCAAATACAAACTCAATACGTTTTTCATTCAACAATGCAATCCGCATCTCATCTGCCGTCATACCTGATTGCAAACCATACATGCCATCTTCTCCGGGTTCAATTCCCGCACGTTCACGAATCTGTTTCAATACGGTATAGCCTATATCCGTAATTCCTTTGGCACAAGCTATTTCTGCATAATTAAACATAACTTCCGCAAAACGCATTTCCAACCAATCAAAATCATTATTTCTGACTTCAGCCTGAGGAAGACTCTCCATTATACCTTTTCGAGGATAAAAACCGGTACGGTTATAACCCGCAGGGCACTCTATTGAGAAAGAATCATATATATCGGCAATATTAAAAACGGTATACTGACGACGACCATTAATTCCACTCAATTCAAAAATAGCCCCATTCCAAACTTGACTTGCCTCAAAACGAGGATCACGATCTTTCCAATAGTTCTGAATATCGTAAGCATATTTATCTGATTCTCCAATTTTTTTCCCATCTTTCATAGGATAAGCCTCTACTAAATTCCAAATAACCTGATCTCCACCAGTGTTATCTTTTGATTGTGAAATAGGACGGCAAGTCTGTTCATTTCGACCATCTTTTTTATTCGGATTATTATAAATCACAGCAATTACAGCTTCTTTATGACCTTTCGTTTCGAATACATCTGTATAGTCATCTAACAAGCCATAACCACGTTGCAACAATGTTTCATAAGCCAACTTATTCACCTCATACGCTTCGTCTACGTATGGATTGGTATACTTACTTTGCGGGTTAAACTGTGGACTTGCTTTATATAACAATACTTTTGCCTTTAAAGCCAAAGCTGCAGAAGCATCAATATGTCCATAATCATTTCCCGTGTTTCGCTCCGATAGATTTTTTATCGCTTCATCCAAATCTTTCACTAATAAGTCAAAGCATTCTGCCGACGAATTACGAGAGACATAAAGATCATCCACTCCTTGTTCCTGAACAGTGGTAATATAAGGAATACCTCCATGATGAATCAACGCTTTGAAATAATGGTAAGCACGTAAAAAGAGTGCTTCCCCTCTCAGTTTTACCTTCAAATCTTCTTTCAAAGCCCCCTCATCCAAACCTTCCAGCATCAAGTTTATTTTATAAATCTTATCGTAAGGCCAATATTTAAAATTATTGTTATTAGGCATTACATAATCCATACCCATAATACCACTTGTCTCATCCGCATACATACCACTATTTACAGGCCAACCAGAAAAAGAGATAGAATATAAATTCGACAAATAGGCTTCGGATAACTTTTGGTCATTCCAAACATTATCCGGACTATAACTTTGATAATCATTTATATCCAACACATCACAACTGGTCATTCCGGCCATTCCGGTCAATACCAGTGACAAACATATATATTTAAAATAATTCTTCATCGTCAATCATATTAAAAGTTAACATTCAACCCGACAGTAAATGTCCGCATAATCGGATAAGAATCTAATTTTTCCTGCTCCGGATCCATTTCATCCATGCCGTCTATACTAAATAAGTTCGTACCATTTCCAAACACCTGTACCTGTGACAATCCCCAATTCTGATACCATTGTTTAGGCAAAGTGTAAGCGATATTCAAATTTTTCAGACGCAAATAAGCACCATTTCTAATCCAAAAAGTAGAACCTGCAGCTCCATAATCTTCAGACCATTCACCAGTAGCAGCCGGATACTTAGCATTCGTATTTTCCGATGTCCAAACATCTCCAGCCCACAATTCAAAATAAGGACGGGCTTCAGATTGGAATACACCATCACCATTATTGGTTTTAATCATTCGATCATATCCTCCTACACCCTGGAACAAGGCATCAATAGATAATCCTTTCCATTCTACACTGAACCCGAAACCGTAGTTAATACGTGGCTTTGCCTTACGAGAAAGATAGTCCCAGTCATTAGAATCCACTTTTCCATCAGCACCCCATGCTTCATTAGTACCTCTTATATCTTTATATAAAAGCTGTCCCAAACGTGGTTTCTTACCAAACTGGGTAAATCCTTCAGGCAATGCATCCAGTTGTTCTTGTGTACGAATGATTCCTTCACAAACATATCCTTTTAAGAAATCATTCGGATATCCAATACGGCTTTTCCATCCCGACAAATTTTCCGGTTCGTCAAACTTCGTCCATTTATCCTTCACATACCCCATGTTAGCGTTCACAGAATAGTTCACGTTACCGATATGATTGCTGTAACGCAACGACATTTCAAAACCTGTCCACTGTTGTTCTGCAAAGTTTTCAGCAGCTTTACTACGACCGTATGTATCAGGAACAGAGGCAACACGCTGTTGCAAAATATCTGTTTTCTTTTTATGGAAAAAGTCAAATTCACCAACCAATGAATTATTCAAGAATCCATAATCAATACCGGCATCATACACTTTCAAGGTTGCCCATGTCAAATAAGGATTTGGGGTAGCACCAACAGCAATACCGGGAAAGTAGTTACTTCCAAACATATAACCTGTAGCCGATTTAAATTTATCTCTCCAACCGAAAGGAGCCAAAACACCATCACTGACACTAGTATCCGTATCATCACCCGTTGTACCGTAAGATCCTCTCAATTTCAAATTACTAAGCCATTCTATCGGCTTCATAAATTCTTCATTAGAAATACGCCATCCTAAAGAGAAAGAGGGGAAGAAACCCCATCGTTGACCGGAACCAAACTTGCTATTACCATCTTGGCGAAACGAGAACTCTGCGATATAACGATCATCGTAATTATAGTTAAAACGGCCAACCCAAGAGAGACGGGAAGACTCCTCTTCATATCCATCAAAATTCCGGTGAATCACATCAGAAGAAGATACAAAGATTTGGTCAATAGATGATGTTAATAAATTTTCTGCTGAACCTGTCAAGTTTTTTCTTGTTGATTTCGCAATTTCATAAGCCATCATACCAGAAACCTGATGCTTTCCAAAAGAACGATTATAGTTTACCATCCAGTTAAACTGATACGATTGATCCAACCATACATTTTCTTGGATATTTTCATAAGAGCTACCTAAATTATGAATACTCATCTGATTTGGATCAACCGGAGCTGGTTTAAAAACGTTATCAATATCACTTTGGAAGTTGTACCACTTCAAAAACGGAGCAAAACGTTTTCTGTTTTTATCCCCCGCATTGTATTGACCAATCACTGCTGTACTAAGTCCTTTCACATACTTATCCAGATCTAAATCAAACCGCAAAATAGCTTCCAAATTACGAGCTCTTGTCTTTTCATATCCATCTCCAAATACCATTTCTGCAATTCTGTTTACAGGGTACTCAGTTCTTTTATCAGAAGGATTACCAAACTCATCTACATATTCCGGGCGTAAGCGAGAGTGATTAAATGTTGTTCGATAAAAATCAGACAACGTCATACTTTCCGGATCCCAGTCATAAGGCCAATAGAAACGTTTATAGTCTCGTTCATTACCACTTACGTTAAAGTTTACTTTAAAAGCATCTGTAATTTTAGTTGTGATATCTGAACGGAAGTTATACCGATTATAGTTGGTATTCTCATAAGAGCCTTCTTCTCCATGATATCCCAACATCATATAATAGGTAATCCTTTCATTTCCCCCATTTACACTTACATTATGTTCTTGATTCCAAGGATTCTGCCAAATTAAATCATTTACATTATAACTTTTATCCTTGAAATATTCAAATACATCCGGACCATAAGGTACTTGGAAATTAGGATCGGGATTTTCTTTTAAACTGTTCCGATAGGTAGCCGCTCTATTCGCAAATATCAATTCATCCGTAGCACTAAAATCCTGTAATGGCTGAGTTGTATTAGCTGTTGTATAAGATGCTTTATATTGGAACACAGGTTTCTGCACTGAACCTTTTTTCGTTGTTACCAACACAACTCCATTACCAGCCTTTGAACCATAAATAGACGCACTTGCTGCATCTTTCAAAATA
Source organism: Bacillota bacterium (assembly GCA_003149915.1). Taxonomy (GTDB): domain Bacteria; phylum Bacillota_I; class Bacilli_A; order RF39; family UBA660; genus Faecenecus; species Faecenecus gallistercoris. The sequence goes on along the minus strand of QAMK01000008.1, from coordinate 6,445 downwards.
TTGATACTTTCCACTTCATTCGGGTCTAATGCATCGAAGGCTGTTTTATCACGGATAATGCCATTGATTACATACAACGGTTCTCCAAAACTTCCACGAATACGAATAGAAGAGGATGCACCAGCAAAACCTGAATTATTCGTAATAGTCACACCTGGAGCACGTCCAGCCAAAGCATTGGAAAGATTTGACACAGGAATATTCTCTAATTCTTCAGTTTTAATCGCTGTAATAGACCCTGTCAAATTCACTTTCTTTTGTGTTCCGTACCCTACGACAACAACTTCATCCAAAGCTTGCGTATCTTCTTTTAATAAAATATCTAACTGAGTTTTATTTCCAGCTTTGATTTCCTGAGAAACATAACCTATATAAGAAACTTGAATGCTTGCGTCTTCCGGTACCTCCAATGTAAAGTTACCGTCAACATCCGTAATTGTACCAATAGTCGTTCCTTTAACAGACACATTCGCCCCAATAACCGGTTCCCCGTTTTGATCTTTAATTACTCCGGTAATCTTCTTTGTTTGATTCGTTTGGGTAGTACGTGGTAATTTTAAAATAATCTGCTTACCAACAATTTCGTAACTAATTTGTTTTCCGGCAAAAGCCTTCGCCAAAATAACATCCAAACTTTCCTGCTGGCTATCAACTGTGATCTTTTGATTCTGGTCAACCGTTTGGTCCAACATAAAAGTATATTCCGTTTCTTTCTCTATTTGTGTAATGAACTGTTTTAATGTTTTGTTCTTTACAACCAAATCCAGCTTTTCTGCTTGTGCATACGCAATATTACATGCACCAAATGCAACTAATACCGGAAATAATTTCCAATTTAACTTAAACATGAGTATAGCTTTAAGATTATAAATAAATATCTATATCTTTGCCATTATATATCAACTCTTTATTAAGCTCACGTGAGCTTAATAAACCTACAAGTATATATACTTCAAAAGGCATGGAGATTAGGGGTCTCTGTGCCTTTTACGCATAAGGCTAGACACGTTGTATTCGAAAAAAGTCTACTTATATCTGATCGTCACCTCCTTTCCGTCTAATTTATACTCTATCGGAGTGATCTTATTGATCCTCTCCAACAATTCTGTCAATGATTCCGTTTTAACAGTAAACCAATAAGTTTGAGAAGGAGATACGTTCGACAATGCAATATCCACTCCATACCAACGTTCTAATTTCTTCCATACCTCTTTTGCCGGTGCACCGTCAAACTTCAACAGATTATGATGCCAGCTGGATTCTATGCTCGCATCACAGGATTCGACCCGACAGGATAAACTTCTTTTGGAAACTGTGGCTTCCTGATCCGGAGATAAATAAGTTAATAACTTTTGATCTGTTGCAGACAACAAGCTCACTTTACCCCGAAGCAAAGCCACCATTATATCATCTTCGTCGGTATACGCACTGACATTAAATGCTGTACCATGTACTTTCACATCAACTGCCCCTGCTTTTACAATAAAAGGATATTGCGTATCTTTCTTAACATCAAAGAAAGCTTCCCCTTCCAAATTGACAACGCGATCTTGCGTACTATATTGATAGTTGTAAGACAAACGCGAGCCAGAGTTCAACCAAACAAGTGTACCATCAGGAAGCACCAACTGTGTTTTCTGTCCAGGAGGTACCATAACCACATTTTCGAACTGAGAAGCCTGCCAGGATTCTTTCTGATCATTCAATAAAAAAGAGAGTGAAAAGCCTAGAACTAAAGCAATAGCAGCCGCGACCGATGAAACACGTATCAACAATGAACGGGAATACATCGGAATCTGCTTTGCCTTATCGCGGATACGTGCCTGTACCTTATTCCATACCGCTGCTTTATTCGGTATCACAAAGACAGAGGTATCCACCTGAACTGCTTCCCATTGCCTCTTCAGCTTTTCCAGCAGAAGAGGATGTTCGGCATCTTCGTTCAACCAACGATTTACCTCTTCCAGTTCTGCCTGTGTACATTGCCGGGATAAATACTTGGCTAGTAGTTCATATGGTATTTGTCGTTCGTTCATTTTCCGTTTCTTTTATTAGTTGACACATAATGTCCCCTAATACCCCCAAAGGGATTTGAAATATTTTTTACTGCACCTTCCAGCAGGCAATAATTAGCATAAATTGCACGATACACCGTGCAGTTTTTCACAAAAACAGCACAATGCATCGTGCAATTTATTATCTTTGTAGCAAATAAAAGCCTAAATGATAGCTAATATGCAAAACTTATACAGAAATTTCCGTCTCCAATTAGAACTGACTTCTACCGATTTCATCCGCTTCCTGCATGATCAAATTGCCTGGGATAGCAGATTGATAGCCATTGTCGGTTCAAGAGGTGTGGGCAAGACTACGTTATTGCTTCAACACATCAAAAAGTACGAGAATCCTGAAGAAGTGCTTTATGTTACCGCTGATGACTTTTATTTTACCAATCATCGGCTTTTCGATTTAGCCTATCTGTTCTATACACAAGGTGGGAAAAAACTTTTCATAGATGAAATACATAAATACAAAGGATGGTCGACAGAGATAAAAAACATCTACGACCAAATACCCGGTCTGCATGTTGTCTACACAGGGTCGTCCATTCTTGATTTGGAAAAAGGCGGTGCTGATTTAAGTCGAAGGAAAGTGGAGTACAACCTGCCCGGCCTCTCTTTCAGAGAATACATTAATCTGACTCAAGGATGGCAGTTACCTGCCTATTCTTTATCCGATATATTAGCCGGAAAAGTACTGTTCCCTTATGAAAAAGAACGTCCTCTTAAACTTTTTAAAAGTTATCTGCAAGCGGGTTATTACCCTTTTTTCACAGAGACGGAGTATCGTCTGCGATTAAGCAGTGTCGTGAAACTTATGGTGGAAACAGACATTCCTCAGTTTGCAGAAATGAATGTTGCATCGGCTTTTAAGTTGAAAAAATTACTTTATGCACTTGCCCAAAGCGTTCCATTCAAGCCTAACTACACCAAATTGGAACGTGACCTTGAAATCAGTCGAAACACACTGCCCGACTATCTGCTCTATCTGGAAAAAGCCGGACTCATAAATCTGCTTCGCGAAAAAGCCAATGGCCTAAAATTATTGGAAAAGATAGATAAAGTCTATCTTAATAATTCAGATATCACCTATATGTTGTCCGACATGACACCAGATATTGGAAATATTCGTGAAACCGTCTTCTTTGCTTGGATGCGTGTAAGGCACTTCGTCACATCATCCCCTATAAGCGATTTTGAAATTGACGGACGTACATTCGAAGTTGGTGGGCGAAACAAAAAACAGGTACAGATAAAAAATGCAACCGAGGGATATGTGGTGAAAGATGACATAGAATATGCCTATAAAAACGAAATCCCCTTATGGATGTTTGGTTTCATTTATTAAGAAGAGATAGCAACACGATCACCATCGCTTCGTCCGAATGGGACGCAATATATTCACGTACCTTTTTTAAGGCAATCCCCATTTGGTTCTCGACAGTCTTTATGGAAATCTCTTTTACTTGTGCTATTTCTTTGTAACTTAATTGTTCTTCCCGGCTCAGGATAAATATCTCCCGACATTTTTCAGGTAACGACTCGACGGCAGCCTGCAGTAATTGATAAAACAACTCACGGTCTACACAATCGACCGATTCGTTCTTTTCTAATTCGATACGGGCCCATTTCTCTAATAATACAGTATGGTTCTCTTCATCACGCAAATAATTCAGCATCCGGTTACGGGCACTGTTATATAAAAAAGTCTTGATGTATTGTATTTCTTTTCCTTCGTAGTCTTCCCATAAGCAGACAAAAACATCCTGCACCACCTCTTCTATTACCTGATAATCGCGGGTATAGTAATTCAGAAAGCGGCATATAATTTCAAAATAGTCATTATATGCATCTTTGAATGTTCTTTCATTGATGATCATGATTGTATAGTTTCTTCATTTCGCAAAAATAACCAAATAAACAAGATACCGATCAGAAATAGATAAAAAGATAAAGCTTGCAGGGACCGTTTTAAAACAGATATCAAAATAAACGGTACACCTGCAAGACTAAAAAATCTCAATCAATTACTTACTATAAACGAATAACTTGCACCTGGTAAGGTTTCCATATGAAATATTTCGCCTTCCAACTCTTTTTCTTCCAGTAACCGGTCTGATTGCCAAACTTTCATCCGGACTTTCTTTTGTTTCCAAGGATTCAATAAATTCAAAGGTCTCCCTTGTTCACTGAGTATAGCGAGGGAAGTAACCTCACCACTTTTCAATTCGCTGGAAACCAGAAAAGCCCCCTCCACCCGGATCTGATGGAATGAAGCGTCTTTATCACGAGGCCAGACCGGAAAAACACGAACAAGATCCTGATGCCCCATACAAAGCATCTCATTGATTGTGTTGGGAACCGTACTCCAGTTCTCTATGCCATGCGGATTATCCAACTGAAATCCGTTCGGATACGTATGACGGGAGTAAGCATTCAAATGAACCAGAATACTGTCCGGATCATAACCTATCCGCACTGCTGCCGGAAAGAAGCTGTTACTTCCGTTGAAATCCAGCCAACGCTGCATTTCGTCGACTGTATTATGTGCTATCTTCAATAGTTCCGGGTCACTGTTTAAGCCGATCTGACCTGCCGGATAAATATGCTGGATACCCAACGTATTGTCTCCCCACCAATCAACTCCTTTCTCCGTATAACGAAAGACGGTTTTACCATCCCGCTCCTGTAACGGATAATCGGAGATATGTTCGCTGATAAACTTCCATTGCTCTCGTTTGTCTTTATCTATTCCCAGAAAAACACTCATGTCGGAAACGGTTTGCATTACCATTCGAACCAACCCTAAAGACAAAATCGGGTTCATTGTTCCAACCGTACCTTCATGGATAGCGTCATTATAGATCACATACCGGTCACCTTCCAACGCTAAATACTTTTCCCAGAAAGTAGCAACACCTTTCACGAACGGATACACCTTTTGGGCATAAGCTTTATCCCAAGTCCGGTAGAACTGCATCGACATATTGACAACTGCATACGCCGAATTACTCTTCTGTCCCATAAAGAAACCCTCATCTTCTACCAACTTGCCATCGATCCAACCTTTAAAATAAGTATCCATAAAAGGAGAACGCCGGGTTGTTTCAATACCCAACGGACCGGCACCTACGGGTAACAAAATGCCACCGAGAATACTAGTTATCTTTTCCGAATAATAATTACCACGAGGTATCTGTGCCAACATCGTATTCATGTAAGGCTCTGCCTGTTCCAAACGATTGGAAGAAAACAACGCATAATAAGGAGCCATGTGATTATAGTTCAAATGATAATCACCATTCCAATTCGGACGCTCACGGGTAATCCAAGTACCAAAAATGGGAGCAGCAAACTCCTTATCACGACTACAAGACGCTGTTCCGTACAGGGACAGATAATATTGCTTTTCTATTACTGAATCGGGGATACTGACAAAAGACTTTTGCCAATAATCCTTCCACCATTCCTGATGATGCTTTTTAACTTCTTTCAGATGAGAAGAAGAACAGTCGGATGCACGCCTGATAACATCTGAGACACAGTCATTACTTTTAAAGTTACTTGAAAAAGCACAGACCATGCGCAACGGTTTGCCCGGCTCCAAAACAAAGCTTCCATCCGAAGACCGATCCATACGCAAAGCCATAGCCGCTTTGGTTGGAATATCGACAGAATCTTCAAAAGCCCGCCATAGATAGAGAACGCCCTCTTTGGTTATACCGACTTCCCGTTCATCAGGAAAGACTCGTTCCAATGGCGGTTTATTTATGATTTCTTTCTCTCCGGGTAAAGACAGGTTTACATAACCTTCTATACTGCCTTCTCCATCCATTTCCAACTCGACAACCAACAAATCTTCAGTAGCCGACACATATGTTTTATAAGATACAGACTGATTCTCTTTTGTAAACCGGGCAGTCGTTGTAGCATCATACAACTGTTGTTCCACGAAATAAGAAGCTCCTTCCAAATCAGGCATCGACAACTCTATTTTGCCCAATACCAACGGATAGGATTCATCTAAAGCCGACTTCAACCGCCAGAAATCGTTTCTGGCGACGTAAAAGGTCTGTGCTTCGGGAGATCCCGCCAGTGCTACCCCCGTAAAGCCATTCCCCAGTAAAGGGGCATCTACCGAATTTCGGTTAGGAATCCGTTTCGGAGGTTCGGTAAAACGAATCGTATGCTTGCAGATGATTGCCTCCGCCTGTTTTTGTAAGGCATTGGCCTGTTGACGATCACATCCGGTCATCAACAGGCTAACAGCTAAACTTACTACTATTATATTAATATGCTTAATACACCACATACGGTTCTCCTTCGATCTTCAGTTCCCCGAAGCTACCTTCCGATTTATAAGGCTGGCCGCCGCCGATATATAA
>QAMK01000007.1 GCA_003149915.1 Bacillota bacterium | reverse complement strand
GGCACGCGAGCTGGGTTCAGAACGTCGTGAGACAGTTCGGTCCCTATCCGTCGTGGGCGTAGGAAAATTGAAGAGATCTGTCCTTAGTACGAGAGGACCGGGACGGACCTACCTCTGGTGTATCTGTTGTCACGCCAGTGGCAGCGCAGAGTAGCTATGTAGGGAATGGATAACCGCTGAAAGCATCTAAGCGGGAAGCCAACTTTAAGATGAGTTTTCCCATTATTAATTAAGTAAGATCCCTCAAAGACGATGAGGTTGATAGGCTGGAGATGGAAGCGTAGCGATACGTTGAGTTGACCAGTACTAATCGATCGAGGATTTAATCATTATTAAATAATTTGATGAGCATATTATCTAAGTTTTCAGAGAATTATTCGAAAAATAGAATAAAATTTCCTTGGTGACAATAGCAAAGAGGGTCCACCTGTTCCCATCCCGAACACAGAAGTTAAGCTCTTTAGCGCCGACGATAGTGAAAGCTAAAATAGGACGTTGCCGAGGATTTTTTTTGTTTATAAATATTTACAATTTTATTTCTTAGACAACTTCAATTTTGTTGTCTTTTTTTATTATCTTTTTCAACTTTTGATTGACTTTTTATATAGATAATGATATATTAAGTACGCTGATTAAATTTAGGTTTCTTTTTTTGAAACCTTATATTTAAGAGAAAAAATGACACACCTGGATATGTGTAAAGAAAGGAGACTGAATTATATGCCTACAATGAACCAATTAATCAGAAAAGGTAGAAGCGAAAAGACTAGGAAAAGTAAATCTCCAGTGCTTGGCATCGGATTGAATACTCTTCAAAGAAAAAATACGAGTGTTAACTCTCCACAAAAACGTGGCGTATGTACTCGTGTTGGTACGAAGACTCCGAAAAAACCTAACTCAGCATTACGTAAGTATGCTCGTGTACGCTTAAGCAATGGTAAAGAAGTAGATACTTACATTCCTGGTGAAGGACACAACTTACAAGAACACAGCGTCGTTTTAGTACGTGGTGGACGTGTTAAGGACTTGATCGGTGTTCGTTATCACATTGTTCGTGGTACTTTAGATACAGCTGGCGTTAAAGACAGAAAACAAGGCCGTTCTAAATACGGTGCTAAAAAACCTAAAAATTAAAATACAATTGAAATAATCGAAAGGAGGAAAATAAAATGCGTAAAAGACGTGCAGTGAAGAGAGACGTTTTACCAGATCCGCTATATAATTCAAAAGTTGTTACAAAGTTAATCAACTCTATGATGATTGGCGGAAAAAGAGGTAAGGCACAATCTATTTTATATAGTGCGTTTGATATGATTAAAGAAAAAACTGGTAAAGAACCAATGGAAGTATTTAATCAAGCACTTGAAAACATCAAACCAGCTCTAGAAGTAAAAGCTAGAAGAGTTGGTGGTGCTAACTATCAAGTACCAATTGAGGTTAGTGAAACTCGTTCTCAAGCTCTAGGTTTACGTTGGTTAGTCAACTATGCTAGATTAAGAGGCGGAAAAGGTATGGCAGAAAACATTGCCAATGAAATTATTGATGCTTCTAATGGCACTGGTGGTGCTGTTAAGAAACGTGAAGATGTCCATAGAATGGCAGAAGCAAACAAAGCTTATGCACATTACCGTTGGTAGGAAGGAGAACACTAATATATGGCTCGTGATACAGATTTATTACACACAAGAAACATTGGAATTATGGCACACATCGATGCCGGAAAAACAACTTGTACAGAACGTATCTTATTCTTAACACATAAGATTCATAAAATCGGTGAGACTCACGATGGTGCTTCTCAAATGGACTGGATGGAGCAAGAACAAGAACGTGGTATTACAATCACTTCTGCTGCAACAACAGTTCATTGGAATGGATATCGTTTGAACATTATCGATACTCCAGGACACGTAGACTTTACGATTGAAGTAAGTCGTAGTTTAAGAGTTTTAGATGGTGCAATTACATTACTAGATGCTCAAGCTGGTGTTGAACCACAAACTGAAACTGTTTGGCGTCAAGCAACAGAGTTTAAAGTTCCTCGTATTATCTTTGCTAACAAGATGGATAAAATGGGAGCAAATTTTGAATATACACTAGGTACAATTAAGAGTAGATTAGGCGTTAATTACAAACCAATTCAATGGCCAATCGGTGCAGAATCAGAATTCCGTGGTGTCGTTGACTTAGTAACGATGAAAGCTTATGAATTTGATGGAACAGAACAAGAAAATTCAACAGAAATTGATATCCCAGCAGATTTAAAAGCCATCGTAGAACAAAAGAGAACAGAGTTGATTGAAGCAGTTGCAGATTTCGACGATGATTTAATGAACGCTTATCTAGAAGGTGAAGAAATCACTGTTGAAATGTTAAAGAGAGCAATCCGCAAAGGAACTCTTGCAGTTGAATTCTTCCCTGTAATGTGTGGAACTGCTTTAGGTAATAAAGGAATTCGTTTTCTAATTGATGCAGTTACTGATTACCTACCTAGTCCATTAGATATCGGTGCTATTAAGGGTACAGATTTAAATGGAAAGGAAATCGAAAGAAAACCTGCTGATGATCAACCATTTAGTGCTCTTGCATTTAAAGTTATGACAGACCCATTCGTTGGTCGTTTGACATTCTTTAGAGTTTATTCAGGACACTTATCAAGTGGTTCTTATGTCTTGAATTCTACAAAAGATTCAAAAGAAAGAATCGGTCGTATCTTATTGATGCATGCAAATAATAGAACAGAAATTTCTGAAGTTTACACAGGTGATATTGCTGCAGCAGTAGGTCTTAAAAATACGACAACTGGTGATACACTTTGTGATGAAAAACAACCAGTTATTTTGGAATCTATGGAATTCCCAGATCCAGTTATTGAAGTTGCTGTTGAACCAAAATCAAAAGCAGACCAAGATAAAATGGCTTTGGCACTTCAAAAATTAGCAGAAGAAGACCCAACATTCAAAGTTCATACAGATCATGAAACTGGTCAAACAATTATTGCTGGTATGGGTGAGTTACACTTAGACGTACTAGTTGACCGTATGAGACGTGAATTCAACGTTGAATGTAATGTTGGTCGTCCACAAGTTGCTTATCGTGAAACAATCACACAAGCAGGCGACTGTGAAGGTAAATATATCAAACAGTCTGGTGGTCGTGGACAATACGGACACGTTTGGGTTAAATTTGAACCAAATCCTGATAAAGAGTATGAATTTGTCGATGCAGTTGTAGGTGGTGTTGTTCCTCGTGAATACATTCCAGTTGTAGACAAAGGATTACAAGAAGCAATGCAAACTGGTATTTTAGCAGGATACCCATTGATCAATGTTAAAGCTACATTATTTGATGGTTCTTACCATGATGTAGACTCTAACGAAATGTCATTCAAGGTTGCTGCTAGCATGGCTTTAAAAGAAGCTAAGAACAAATGTAAACCAGTATTACTAGAACCAATCATGAAGGTTGAAGTTGTAACACCAGATGAATACTTCGGTAACGTTATGGGTGATATTACTTCTCGCCGTGGTCGTCCACTAGGTCAAGAAAACAGAGGAAATGCTACTGCTCTTGATGCAATGGTACCACTTTCAGAAATGTTTGGTTATGCAACAAGCTTACGTTCTAATACACAAGGTCGTGGAACGTTCGTAATGGTATTTGATCACTATGAACAAGTACCAAAGAATATCGCTGATGAAATCATCAAAAAAAGCGGTAATGAATAATAATATCGAACCATAATCAAAGGTCCGTTATTATAAAATAATAGTTGAAAATTATTCAATTATTAGATAAAATATAAATTGTAGGAAAAACAAAGGAGGAAAATATAATATGGCAGAAAAAGCAAAATTTGATCGTTCAAAACCACATGTTAACATTGGTACGATCGGACACGTTGACCATGGTAAAACTACTTTAACAGCAGCTATTACAAAGCGTCAACATGACAAAAACCCAGAATGGGCAGAATTCACTGATTATGCAAATATCGATAAGGCTCCAGAAGAAAGAGCTCGTGGTATTACAATCAATACTGCTCACGTAGAATATCAAACAGAAAAACGTCACTATGCTCACGTTGACTGTCCAGGACACGCAGACTATGTTAAAAACATGATTACTGGTGCTGCTCAAATGGATGGTGCAATCTTAGTTATTGCAGCTACAGATGGACCTATGGCTCAAACTCGTGAACACATCCTATTAGCTCGTCAAGTAGGCGTTCCAAAAATGGTTGTATTCATGAACAAGTGCGATATGGTTGATGATCCTGAATTATTAGACTTAGTTGAAATGGAAATTCGTGATCTATTAAATGAATACGGTTTCGATGGAGACAACACTCCTATTATTCGTGGTTCAGCATTAAAAGCTCTTGAGGGAGATCCAGAAGCTGAAAAAGCAATCGATGAATTAATGGATGCAGTTGATGAATGGATCCCAACTCCAGAACGTGATAATGACAAACCATTCTTAATGAGTATTGAAGATGTATTCACAATCACTGGTCGTGGTACAGTAGTTACTGGACGTGTTGAACGTGGAACATTAAAACTAAACGATGAAGTTGAAATCGTTGGTATCAAACCTACTCAAAAGACTGTTGTTACAGGAATTGAAATGTTCCGTAAACAATTAGACTTTGCTGAAGCTGGAGATAACGCTGGTGTATTACTACGTGGTATTTCTCGTGAACAAGTTGAACGTGGACAAGTTTTAGCTAAACCTGGAACTGTTACACCTCATACTAAATTTAAGGGTAAAGTTTATATTCTAAGTAAAGAAGAAGGTGGACGTCATACTCCATTCTTCACAAACTATCGTCCTCAATTCTATTTTAGAACAACTGATATTACTGGTGTTATTGATTTACCAGAAGGAACTGAAATGGTTATGCCAGGAGATAACGTTGAATTTACAGTTGAATTAATTCACCCAATCGCTATTGAAAACGGTACTCAATTCTCTATCCGTGAAGGTGGACATACAGTTGGTGCTGGTGTAGTTAGCGAAATTATCGAATAAGATAAGTAAAATAAAAATACGTCGTAACGACGTATTTTTTTTGTTTTACGTATTTTTTTTGTTTTATAGTAAATAAAAAGGCTTTTAAGAAGCCTTTTTTGCAATTTTTCTTCGAATGAAATTCGTTTGTGATAATTGATACATAGTTGGATTGATAATAAAATCAAATTCCCCAATAAATTCAATCGCCGTGGCATTGAATCCTAACTTTGCCTCATTCAAACCACTATATTTATTATGAACATTGAATTCACCAGTAATTGCATTTAAATTAAAATAATGATAACCTAATTTAGAAAATTTTTGAATGAGAGCCCACTTCAACAAATAATTTGGATTAAACGAACTGTATTTAGAATTGCATCCCTCAATTAATAAATTAATGCCTTTATCGTATTTTACAATGGCACAAGCAGCAATGACAATTCCATCCGGATGTTCTTTTAGTAAGTTTGTAGCATGAATCAAGCGTTCTTTATAAGACGCTAATAATCGGTCGGAAGTCATTTTTTTGTTAATTGCTCTTTTAACATTTTTTCGTTTAGAGTTGTAATCTTGGATTGCAAAATTATATTCATCGTTCAAACGTAATTCTCGCTCATAATCTGTTTTTGTAGTTAAAATCAAAGTTTGTGGATTAATCTTAGCTAAGTAAATTTCAAAGTTTTGCTCTTTTTTGAATGCTTCATTAAAATCTTGATAATATTTTAAATTTCGATTATGCTTTTTCTTGATAAAATCATAAAATAAAGGAATATCATTTGCTGTACCCTGATAAACTTCAACTCCACAACGTTTTGCTTTTCTAAGTTTATTTCGGATCTGTTTGTCAAAAGATAAGAACAACATATCTGCAGGACGATCCAAACGTAAAACCGCATTCCAACGAGGTTTTAAAGTTTCAAAATATTTATTAAATCCATGGTGCTCAAATCCGGCTTTTTTTAAAATCTCTAATGTTAAATTTACTTTAGGATTGTAATTTAATGCTACACCTTTTTTATTTCGTTCGGAACAATGAATCAATGGATCGATTTTTAAAAAGATATATTGTTGTTTTAATAATAATTTTTGAAGTTTATCGGCAAGTTCATTGATTAAATCTGGATTATTATAATCGATTAAAAACCCATGTGGAGCGTAAGCATAACGATATTTTCCAAATAAGTTTTTAGAAAGGAGAAGACTAGCACCAATTAAGTTCCCATCGCTACTTTTAAATCCTAAATAGTTTACTTCGAAACCGTGCTTTCTCATTAAATTTCCATAAGCGGAAGTTTGATAATAGTTACGATACTTATGATTATCTGCAAAGTGATCAAATTCTTCTGCACTCAATGTTACGATTTTCATATTGGGCCCTCCTTTCTTAAAGATAGGTATTATACCATAAATTACCAAAAATATCAAATTATATTTATATTATAGCATATTTCATGCGTTTTTCTTCTCTTTTCCCCATATTTTATAGTATAATGGAAAAGGTGATAGTTATGTTTACAAACAACAAAATTTTAATTCTTGGATTTGCAAGAAGTGGTTATGAGGCTGCGAAATTGCTAATTCAAAGAGGAAATGAAGTCATCTTGAATGATGGAAAGGATGAATCCAAACAGAATGCTGAACAAGTAAAAGAGTTAACAGATTTAGGTGTAAAATTTATCTTTGGTAGTCATCCCGACGATTTGTTAGATGAAAGTTTCGACTATTTGGTTAAAAATCCAGGTGTTCCAATTGATCACAAGTATGTATTAAAAGCGAGAGAACTAGGAATTGAAGTCTTAAATGAAGTAGAAGTCGCTTATTGCTTATTGCCGAAAGATGTGACATTAATTGGAATCACTGGTACGAATGGTAAGACGACGACGACAACGTTAATTTATGAAATGATTAAAATGTCTGGTAAGTCTGTTCATCTAGCAGGAAATATTGGCTATCCTCTATGTAGTTTTTTGCCTAAATTAAAGAAAGACGATATCATCGTGATGGAAGTATCTTGCCAACAGTTGAACGATGTCAAAGAGTTCCATCCACATATTGCCGTGATGACAAATCTAAGTCCGGCGCATATCGATTTTTTAAAGAGTTATGAAAACTACAAAAATGTAAAAACAAAGTTATTTCAAAACCAAACAAGCGCTGATTTTGCCATTTTGAATTACGACAATCAAGATGTTCAGATGCAAACGCAGAACATATTATCGACCAAAGAATATTTTTCTAGTAAGACGACTAATACCAATATTTACTTGAAGGATCACTCAATTTATCTAGATGGCGAAGAGTTTATCAAAACATCCGATATTTTCTTAAAAGGAACACACAATTATGAAAATATTATGGCTGCCATTTTAGCAGTACGAAAAGTTGGTGTCCCAAAAGAAGATATTATCCAAGTTTTAAAAACATTCCGTGGTGTAGAGCACCGCTTAGAGTTTGTAAGAAACTATCATGGTATCACTTTTTATAACGATACCGAAGCAACGAATATTAAATGTACCCAAATTGCATTACAGACATTCAAAGAACCGACGATTATTTTTCTAGGTGGTATGGAACGTGGTCAAGACTTTAACGAATTGACGCCATACATGGACCATGTGAAAGCAATCTTAGCAATTGGTACTTGCCGTAATCGCGTTCAAGATTATGGCAACAAATTAAATATTCCAACTTACAGTTACGAATATTTAAAAGATGCATTCCCAAAAGCAATGGAAATTGCTGTATCAGGAGACATAGTACTTCTAAGTCCCGCTAGCGCTTCATGGGATCAATACAAGGAATGCGAAGTAAGAGGCGCAGAATTCAAAAAATATGTGGAGGAATTAAACGATGAAGATTAAAAATGTAATTGGACGAGAAATTTTAGATTCAAGAGGAAACCCAACAGTTGAAGTAGACGTAATCTTAGAAAACGGAATGATGGCAAGAGCTGCTGTCCCTTCTGGAGCCTCTACTGGTGAAAGAGAAGCCTTAGAATTACGTGATGGCGATAAGAGCCGTTTCATGGGCAAAGGCGTATTAAAAGCTGTTGAAAATGTAAATACTGTAATTCGCGATCGTGTCGTAGGAATGGAAGTAGAAGATCAAAGAGCAATCGATAATGCTATGATCGAATTAGACGGAACAGAAACAAAGAGCAAGTTAGGTGCAAATGCCATTCTAGGTGTTTCTATGGCTTGTTTAAAAGCTGCTGCAATGAATGCAGGTAAACCACTGTATGCTTATGTAGGAAATGGTACAACACTTCCAGTTCCAATGATGAATATCATCAATGGTGGAGCACATGCAGATAATAGTTTAGACTTCCAAGAATATATGATTATTCCACAAGCTGATACGATTCATGAAAGAGTACGCATCGGTTCAGAAGTATTCCATAATTTAAAGAACGTTTTAAAAGAACATGGATATGCTACTGGTGTTGGAGATGAAGGTGGATTTGCTCCAGATTTAAAGAGCAACAAAGAAGGATTCGCACTAATTATGGAAGCCATCAACCGTGCTGGTTATACAGATAAAGATGTAAAATTAGGAATCGATGTTGCTGCAAGTGAATTCTACAAAGACGGAAAATACGTTTTAGCAGGTGAAGGTGTCAGTCTAACGACAGATGAATTAATCGAATATTACAAAGATTTAATTTCAAAATATCCAATTATTACGATTGAAGATCCTGTAGATGAAAACGACTGGGAAGGATTTACAAAAGTTACGCAAGAAATTGGCGATAAAGTTCAACTAGTTGGAGATGACCTATTTGTAACAAATAAGAAATATTTACAAAAGGGAATCGACAATCATGCTGGTAATGCCATTTTAATTAAAGTAAACCAAATTGGTACAATCAGTGAAACAATCGACACCATTAACTTAGCAAAAGAAAACGGATACAACACAGTTATTTCTCACCGTAGTGGTGAAACAGAAGATACGACAATTGCCGATTTAGCAGTTGGATTAGATTTAGGTCAAATCAAGACAGGATCTATGTCTAGAACGGATCGTATGTGCAAATATAATCAACTTCTTAGAATTGAAGAAGAATTATCACGTAAATAAAAGAAAGGCCCTGTTTCAATTGAAACAAGGCTTTTTTATTTTGAAATGATTTATTTAAATAGATATGCAAAAATCAAAGAACTGAGTTTCATACTGTCATGACGAATCGTTCCATCTTCAGTTGTCAATAAATCTCCTTCAATCAGTTCGATTCCCATATCGTCAATTTGCTCATAATCGATGACGACAGGATCTTTCTCTTCTGTTGTTTGATATTTATGAAGCACATCCGGATTAATTTTCGTGTTGGAAGCTACGACAACGTCAATGGTATGTTTTCCTAAATACTTTTCTAATGCCTCTAAGTGATCACTCACCGTAAACGTATCTGTTTCACCTGGTTGTGTCATAGCATTACACAAGTACATAACTTTTCCTTTTGTGTGACGAACAGCTTGAACGACTTCTTTACAGATGAGATGAGGCATGATGCTGGTGTATAAACTGCCCATACTGATGATGACTAAGTCCGCTTCTTTAATAGCATCGATTACTTCAGAAAGTACATTCGGTTCTTGCTTATAAAAGACTCGTTTAATCTTTTTCCCTGCCTCAGTGACGTTCGCTTCTCCTTCGATAATAGTACCATCCGTGGTTTCTCCCATCAAAGTTAAGGAATCCTCAGATAAAGGTAAAACTTTCTGTTTGACATCTAACAACGTACTTAAATATTCGATACTTTTCTTTAAATTTCCAGTTTTATTTAAAAGTGCGGTTAAAATTAAATTTCCAATTGGGTGTCCGTTTAAATCACTGTAAGTATGAAACCGATATTCCATAATTTCTTTGACTTCGTCAGGAAGAGAAGAAAGATTGGTAAGTACCTTTCGAATATCCCCAATGGCAGGAATAGAGAACTCTTGTCTCAATTTTCCTGTTGAACTACCATTGTCACTAACCGTGATAACTGCCGTAATATCAGCAGGAAAATCTTTTAACCCACGTAATAGCGAAGACATACCTGTGCCGCCACCTAAGGCGACGATTTTCTTTTTCATATTTACCACCTAAATTAATTATACAATATATTCTATTAAAAGTATTGATTTTTGTGATATAATGATGATATGTAGGATAGGAGGCGGTATCATGAATAACAGGCAACTGGCAATTTATGACTATGTCATTGCCCTTGCGGCCACCTATCCCAATATCTTGAACGAACAAGTTAGCGATACGATTAACGAATATATTAACAATACCTCCTTTTCATTAGATGAAGTAAAAAAAGTAATTAAACTAAAATTTGAACGATTAAAATGTATCATTCCAGATAAAAACAATCATATCTTTAGTAAATACATGGTCATTACTCCACAAGGATTATTGGATTTCTTGATTAAGAATTACGACTATGGTTTCTTACTACAACAAAATGGAAAAACGTATCGCTTGCCACTCGATGATGATAATAAACTGTTAAGCAGTAATAAAATTATTACTTATAATGATACGAGAGTTGTAAATTACCTAAAAAATATATATACGACGTTACCAGATTTTATAAAAAAAGAAGACGACAGTGTAGGAACGAAATTGCGCATTGCAAGTACGGCCTTGTATTACGAAAATTGGACATTAAAAAACTTTAAAAATTATATTCCACTGACGATTGGTTCCCTTCCTGACCTAATTGAGTTAGAAGCCGGTTTTTTTGAAGAACAAGAAATTCCATATCAACGGTACGTCTTCATGAACGAAAAGCATCCAACTAGAATGCATAGTTTTATTGCTTACCAAAAAGATGATAAGTGGTATTACTTTGAATACATTTTAAAACAGTTCCGTGGCATTCATGAATTTTCTTCTAAAGAAGAGATGGAATCTGTCGTACTAAGTAAGTTGATGCAACTAGAAGTGACGGATCCTACAGAAGAAATCGTATATTTAAAGCAATATACGGAAGAGCAAGATAAAATATTAGATTTAGCAACAGATTTAAAAAACAGAGCACTTTATAACTTCAAAGTAGGAATCGATTATCTAAAAGATGAAGAAAGCAAATCGATTGCAATGAATTTAATTCGCGATGGCATGAAGCATTGGAATCAATATCTCAAATTGTTGGACAAATTACCAAACACGTACGATTTTTATCATTTAAAACCGATTTCTGCTCCAAAAGAGGGAATCAACTATTACGATTACGTTGATTGGGTCCACTATCAAAACTCTATTTTGATGAAATCTCCTTCTTGGAAAAAGGCCATCGCCTTATTAGAGCGACAAAACCAATTATATAAATTAGTAATCGATGATTTATTATTTCCGGGAACATTGGAAGAAAAAGAAGACTACTGCGTCTTTCATCCGGTTTCTTTACCAAGTAACATTAAAATTATGGACACTACGATGAAGCGTCAAGAAATTACTAAACTATTAAATAAAAACGTATTTAATTTAGCATATGGCAGCTATTCAGTCGGACGTAGTGTTTTTACATTGACAAATGATGGAAAGTTTATGCAATACAAAGGTGTCGATCCAATGTTGATACCAACGAAATTGGTATGCTCTAGAGTAACTCGTTACAAGAATTTAATTGGTGACGATAATACTCCGTACACACTACAATTGATTGAAAAAGATGGGAACAAATATTTGCGATTCCGTGCCGCATGCTCATTGGAAGAATTACAACATGAAAAGAAATTATCTCGGGAACTGCAAGAGTTAGGATTTTATACTCCAACCATTGTTCAAGTGGGAATTATGCCTCATCAAGCGACTGAAGAGTTTTTAATCCCTACATTAGATGAATATTTGGAAGATTACTTAGCAAGAGTAGGTCACTCCGAATACATCAATACCAAAGAAGCAATTGAATTTTCAAGAGCAAATAATAAAGGATTCCGCATCGGTCAAGAAAAGAAATTAGTCGATAACATCTTCCGTGTAACGGACTTCGAGTATGCTTTAAAAAGCAAGGATGAAAAAAGATTAAAAGACTTATTTGAATTTTCCCTTTCCCTAGATTCAGAAAAGTATGTAAATACTCAAACGTATGTGATTGAGTTCGCTAAAGTACTAGGACGTCAATTGGCCATTCTATTTAACAACGGTTACTATAACTTTGAAGGAAATAGACGTCAGGATATTACGTTGAATGCCGAAATATGTGATAATAAGTTCGTTAACTATAAACAAGTATCTTCAAGATTGCAACAGAGTATCGACAAATTAGAAGGTGTATTGAATCGAACACCAGAAAAAGAAGCAAAAAAAGAACGATTAGAAACAGTCTTACAAAAAGAAACGTTAAAATACTACTTCCAATTCTTCACATTTGCTACGACGATTAAAGTTTTAATCGACAGTTATGCTAGTGCATATCACCGTCATATAAGTACGCCAGTAATCAAAGTATTTGTCGGTTCCATTTTATCATCTCTATCAGATGAAAAACGTGAAGAACTTCATGCATATTATGAAAATATTGAAAGTTTTACAGAATTAATGGAACAAGTTATGTCAATTAATAAACGTTATAGTGATATAAGTGGAGAAGAAGGACACTTTTTCCAGGCAATTTCTAGAGAAATTTATGAAGCTGCTAAAAATCCAACTCAAATTATTCAAGATGCAACTAAAATATTAGATGAGCAAAATTTTATTAATCAAGCACTAAATATGAGTAAGGAAGACCGATTTGTAACATATTTAAAACGTATGATTACTGAGAAAAGTCTTTTGTTCGACAGTCCGATGTTTTTGAACAATGCTTACGACGGAAATCGGATGGGACTTTTAATTAAAAAAGATTCGATTTATGATTCGGCCTTAAAGGAACTTGTGACACTTAAAATACCGACGGAACAAGAGTTTTACAAAATGGCTTCCAATTTAGTGCAAGAGCGTTATGTCAAAGATCCAATCTTACTACACAAGTTAAAAGCAGAAAAACAAAAATATATAGAGGTAGAAGTATTAGGAGATGTGATAACGTTCGATGAAAAAGGAGATGCCATCAACTATGTGGCTCCAACACCAGCCCCAGCCGTGACAGGATTATCAAATCCAGTGTTCATTTTCTTGCTTCTAGGAGGCAGTTCCTGTGTTCTTTTAGGAATCTTACTATCTGTTTTCAGCCAAGGATAACATAATTTCTTGCATTGTCGCGTATTTTATGGTAAATTATATAGGTAGAAAACGGAGGGCGATCATATGGAAACAGTTTTAATCATTATTTCCATTTTATTGATTGCAATTGTCTTATTACAAAGTAACAAAGCCGAAGCCGCATCTCAAATTATTACTGGCGGTAATTCAGATTTATTTTCAAAAAGAAAAGAAAGAGGTCTAGAATTATTTATCAGTAGATTGACGATGGTTCTAGGATTATTATTCTTTGGAATTAGTTTAATTGCAGAATTTATGTAAACATAGTGAAAAAGGACTAACAAAATAGTCCTTTTTATTTTATAATGATAATAAGAATGGAATGATTATATGAAAGAAAGAGTATTAGAAATATTAAAGAGTAGTGATAAAGCACTATCGTTAGAAGAATTGGATAATGCTTTAGGGCTTACAACGGTACAAGAGTTTCAAGAATTGCAACAAGTAACAAAAGAATTGACAGACGAATCTATCTTGTATCATTCAAACAAAGACCGTTATATGTTAATTGAAAACAGTCCTTTAATCAAAGGAATACTGCGTGCTAACAGAAAAGGATTTGGCTTTGTCGAAGGAGGAGATCCTTCTCGCCAAGATGATGATATTTACATTAGCCAAGAAAATATGAATGGTGCTATTCATGGCGATGAGGTTTTAGTAGAAGTAACAAGTAAGAAAAATGTAGACCGCAAAGAAGGACGAGTTTTAAGAATTGTCAAACGAAACTTATCGACACTAGTAGGTGAAATCAATTTTCATAAAGGGACAGGCATCATCACACCAGATGACAAAAAAATTAAGATGCAATTAGAAATCCCAAGAGAAAATGCACTTGGAGCAGTAGATGGTCATAAAGTTCTAGCAGAGATTACGAAAAATATTAGTGGCAATCGTTTTAAAGGCCGTGTATTAAAGATTTTAGGACATAAAAACGATCCAGGTGTCGATATCTTATCCGTTGTCTATAAATATAAGATCGACGATACATTTAACGATGATACGATTAAAGAACTGGATGATATTCCAGAAGAAGTCTCTGAAGAAGAGATGAAAGGTAGAACAGATCTTCGTAATCAGATGATATTTACGATAGATGGCGATGATACCAAAGATATCGACGATGCAATTTCTATCAAAAAATTACAAAATGGAAATTATGAACTAGGAGTTCACATTGCAGACGTCAGTTATTACGTAAAAGAAGGAAGTGCCATCGACCAAGAGGCTATGGAACGTGGAACGAGTGTCTATTTAGTAGACCGTGTCATTCCAATGCTTCCTCATAAATTATCGAACGGAATCTGTTCCCTAAATCCAGGAGTCGATAGACTAGCAGTATCTTGTGTGATGGAAATTAATCATAAAGGCAAAGTTGTAAATTATAATATTTTCCCAAGTGTAATTCGTTCAAATATCCAAATGACATATAAGAAAGTAAATATGATTCTAGAACAAAATCAAGTTCCAGAAGGATATGAACCATACAAAGATGCTTTGTTACAGATGAAAGAACTAGCAGACATCATTCGCAAAGAAAAACATGAACGTGGCTATATCGATTTTGATGTAGATGAAGCAAAGATTTTAGTAGATGAAAATTTTCATCCAACTCAAATCGTTAAGAGAGAACGCGGTGCTGGTGAAAAATTGATTGAAGACTTTATGATTGTTGCAAATGAGACGGTTGCAACGCATATCTACTACATGAATTTACCATTTATTTACCGTGTTCACGAATATCCAAAGGAAGAAAAAATAAGAGGATTCCTATCGTTTGTATCCACTCTAGGATACCACTACAATGGTAATTTGAAAGATTTAAGTCCAAGGACAACTCAAAAATTACTAGATTTCTTAAAAGATAAAAAAGAATACAAGATTTTATCATCTTTATTATTAAGATGTATGCAAAAAGCTGTCTATAAGCCAGAAAATTTAGGACATTATGGATTAGCTAGTAAATGTTATACACACTTTACATCGCCGATTAGAAGATATCCAGATACGACGGTTCACCGTTTACTACATACGTATTTGTTTAATGGAGATATTTCATCCACTACCGTTGCTCATTGGGAAGAAAAACTACCATATGTTGCCGAATTAGCATCCAGTAAAGAAATGGCATCTGTCAACTGTGAACGTGAAGTAGAAGATATGAAGATGGCTGAATATATGGAAGATCATATTGGCGAAGAATACGAAGGAATGATTTCTTCTGTAATGAGTTTCGGCATGTTTATCGAGTTAGATAACTTAGTAGAAGGCCTTGTTCATATTTCAGAAATGGATGATTTCTATCATTATGATGAAACAACATTGACGTTGACAGGTGAAAAAACTCATAAAGTATATCGTATCGGTGATCGTATTAAAGTAAGAGTTGTAAAAGCATCTAGAGAAGATAAAACAATTGATTTTGAAATCGTCGGAGCAGAGAAAAAAGAAGAAAAGAAAGAACAGAAAAAAGAACACTTCTTCGACAAGTTTAAAGGAAAACATAAATTTCATAAAAAAAGACTAACAAAATAGTCTTTTTTCCTTTATAATAGGGAGTACGGGGGATAAGGGAATGAAAGAAAGAATTTTAAGAATATTAAAAAATAGTAAAAAGGCACTTAGCGAGGAAGAATTAAAAGAGGCAATCGGAATTGGTCAAGAGGAAGATATTAGTAAATTATTACAAGATATGGAAACGACGTACGATATCTATGTGACAACTTCTGGAAAATTGATGGATATTAACAAGAGTCCATATCGAAAAGGTATCTATACGACACCGAAAGGAAAAACGGGCGTTGTTACAGTAGGAGACGAAACATTTCTAATTAAACATGAAAACTCATACGATGCAGTAGATGGTGACACCGTACTAATACAACCAATTTATACGAAGAAAAGCACGGGTAATGAAGGCAATGTCGTCCAAGTACTTAGTAGAGATTTAAATCAAATTATCGGTGAAGTTTATCACGTCAATGAAGATGCCTTTGTAAGACCGGATAATTTTAGATTATTGAAGTTATCAATTGCGATTCCAGATCAGTCTGCAATAGATGGGGCCAAAGTAATCGTCGATTTGAATCAGCAAGATGGTAACGAATATTATGGAACGATTGTCCGTACCCTAGGATATAAGAACGATCCTGGTGTAGACATCGAATCTATCGCATATCAATACGGATTTGTAAAGACTTACAATCAATCGACTTTAGATGAAGTAGAAAAAATGCCTGATAAAGTATTACCGCAAGATTTCAGTGGCAGACTGGATTTAAGAGATATTGAAATTTTTACAATCGATGGCAAAGACACCAAAGATATCGACGATGCCATTTCATTAAAGGAACTTCCTGATGGAACATTCCTAGTAGGAGTGCATATCGCCGATGTAACCCATTATGTAAAGGAAGGTTCAGCAGTCGATAAAGAGGCATACGAACGTGGCACATCCGGATATTTTGCCAATTCTGTCTATCCGATGCTACCACAAAAATTATCAAACGGAATCTGTTCCCTAAACCCAGGTGTAGACCGTCTTGCTATGAGTGTATTTGCAAAAGTAGACCAGACGGGCAAAATTATGGATTCTTTCATTACTCCAAGTGTAATTCGTTCTAGAAAACAAATGAATTATGATGATGTGAACAGAATACTAAATGGAGAAACCGTAGAAGGATATGAGCCATACAAGCGTACTTTAAGAAAGATGAATGAAGTATCGCAAGTACAGATTGAAAGACGAAATAATAAAGGTGCCTTAGAATTGGATGACAAAGAATTGAAATTTATCTATGATGATAATGGTCACCCGGTCGAGCCAACAGTGCTTGCTTCTCATGATGCTGAAAAATTAATTGAATCATTCATGTTAATTGCAAATCAGGTCGCACCAGCAAAGTTATCACAGATCGATGCTCCATGTATCTATCGTGTCCATGATAAACCAGCACTATCTAGTTTAGATAAATGGATGAACCTATTCCACTCTATGGGATATGAGTACAATAAAAAATACGATAATAGTTGTCTTGCCGTACAACAATTACTAGAAGCAACAAATGATAAAGAAGAAAAACGAGTCTTGCAACTGTATTTTTTAAGAAGTTTGATGAAAGCAGTTTACTCTGCTGAAAACATCGGTCACTCTGGTTTAGCAATGCCGGAATATGCACAATTCACTTCTCCAATCAGAAGATATCCAGACGATCTTCTTCATAGATTTTTAAAATCATTCTACATGGTAGGAGACAAGTACACCCGTGAAGCAACAAGATGGGATGAAGAATTAAAACAAATTTATCCGGAAAGTACGAGATATCACACACATATAGAAAGTGATTATCCAAAAGAATATGATGCTCATGTAAGAGAAAAATTACCAGTTCAAGCTGATTTCTTATCAAATCGCGAACAAAAAGCAGTATCATGTGAACGACAAGTATTAAAAATGAAAAGTGCCGAATATATGCAAGATCATATCGGCGAAGAATACGAAGGAAATGTTACCGGAATCATGAAAAACGGAATATTCGTAGAACTAGATAATTTAATCAACGGAATGATTCCTGTCTCAGACTTGGGAGGTAACTTTACATATAATGACGCCACAATGGTTTTAGAAGATAAAAAACAAGGCAAAAGTTACCATATCGGTGATAGACTATTAGTAAGTACACAATATGCAAATAAAGAAAATGGAATCGTTAATTTTCATTTGATAAAAGTAGTTAGATCAGTAGAGTTTCACGATATCTACAAAGAAGCTGTTGAAAAAATAAAATCAAAAAAGAAATCGTTCTATAACAAACGACCATACAATCCAAGAAAACATAAATAAAAAGGGAGATGATTTTATGGAAATACTCAATCGCGTTGCAAGACATAATTATTTTATTGTAGAAGAACTGGAATGTGGAATTGAACTTACGGGTACGGAAGTAAAATCAATACGAGAAGGAAAGTGCCAGATAAGAGACTCTTATGCAGTCATCAAAAAAGGACAATTATATTTATTAAATATGTTTGTAGCGCCATATAAAGAAGGAAATATCTTTAATCATCAAGAAACGAGAACAAGACGTCTTTTGGCACATAAAAAAGAAATATTAAAATTAAATGATAAAGTCAAATTACAAGGTTATACACTAATTCCTTTAAAAATGTACTTCAACGATAGAAACAGAGCAAAAGTGTTGATTGGTATCTGTAAAGGTAAAAATGTTGTGGATAAAAGAGAAACAGAAAAAGAAAGAAGTATCAAACGAGAAATCGATAAAGCAACAAAAAATCGTTAAGGACTAGGCAAATTTCCATTTTTGTGGTATAATTTGCCTATAACATTTGGGGCTGTCTTGGGTTCGACGGGATAGACGAAGAATGAGTGGCAAGTGGATGGCAATCCTTACATGCACAGTTAAATATAACTGGAAACAGAAATTATAATTTAGCTTACGCTGTTTAATTAAACAAGACTGAGCTGCTTAGTAGATTTCTTTCTCTACGAGATTTTTACTAGGCTAATGAAAGTAGAGTATATTTATGTTTTGTCTTAGAACATAGATGAATTATATAAGACTAGAAATAAAATTCATTTGTTCGTTCTGAATCTTATTTCAAATTTTAAAAACGGAATAAACTTGTAGAAATTCATTTGGGATTTATTTCGGACAGGAGTTCAATTCTCCTCAGCTCCACCATTGGGAAATCTGTTCGAACTATTCGAACTTTTGATATAGGAATCAATCAGAAATGATTGATTTTTTCGTTTATATGAAAAAATCAACCTAGAAGAAAGGTTGGTGCTTATGATTAATGTAATCAAACAAGAAATTGATATGGAGGAGTCTTTAAGAAAAAGATTAGAGATTATCTGTGATTTTTGTAATGCTACTCCGACGTTTATAAATGGTAGTATAAGAAGAATTGATAAAACTAATTTAAGTTACATTGAGCCACACAGAATTATTATTAATGATATGACTTTTCTTGCTTTTAATTACTCTAATGAAATCTATATTAATAACTTGAGTAAAAAGATTAAACTAGCAGAACTTGAAAACTACATTAAATCACACTAACTATTCCCTACAAATGGGGTATAGACAAATCTTGTAAAATATTGTAGAATAAGACATCAATAAATGACATGCAGTATCGTTATTTTTAGAAATGGGGTACTTTATGAAAGAACGATTTATTGATACTTTAAAATTAGTAGTAAATATTTTATATGAGGAGTCAAATACCGTTAGTGTTTAACTAGTAGTTTTTGACTCCTCTTTTTTTGAAAACAAGAAAAAAGGGAGATGATAATTAATGTATGATGATGTGAAAAAGGTTGCAGGAATATATATTAGAGTATCAACGGAAGACCAAGCAAGAGAAGGTTTTAGTTTACCAGAACAAGAAAAGCGTTTAAGGGCTATGTGTGAGTACAAAGGTTATGAGATATATGATGTGTACCAAGACGCTGGAATAAGTGCTAAAACGGGTAATAAACGTCCAGAATTTGAAAGATTATTACAAGATATAAAAGATAGAAAATGTAACACCATAGTAGTTTTAAAACTAGATAGACTTACACGTTCTGTTTATGACTGGGAAAATATTTTAAAGTTTTTGGAAGAAAACGAAGCATATTTAGACTGTGCGAATGATGATATAAATACTACTAGTGCAAATGGTAAGATGATAAGTCGTATTTTAACATCAGTTAGCCAACAAGAAATTGAAAGGACTAGCGAAAGAACAAAGGTTGGACTTGCTGGTGCAATTAAAGCAGGACATATTCCTCATAAAGCCCCTTTAGGTTACACTAGAAAAGATAAAACTTTAGTACCTGACATGAAAACAAAAGATGTTGTCATTAGAATTTTTGACTTATATCATAGTGGTCTATCTTATCAAAAAATAAAAAATATTTTTAATGAAGAAAAAGTATTAGGAAAAACAAATTGGTATGATACGACAATTCTAAAAATATTAGAAAATGAAATCTATAAAGGAGATTTTGTTCATGGTAAAAGGACAAAACACCCTACTTACTACAAAGATGTTGTAGAGCCTTTAGTATCAAAAGAATTGTGGGAGGAATGTCAGGTGCAACAGAAAAAGAATTCTAGGTCTTATCAAAGAACACTTACTTATTTGTTCTTGCAAAAGTTAAAATGCCCTAAATGTGGCAGAATATTAGGTGGAAAAGCAACAACCAAGAAAAATGGTAATTCGTATTTTTATTACTATTGTAACGATTGTAAACTTACTATAAAAGAGGCAGTAGTAGAAGAATATATCAGTCAATTTATAGATGACATTGTGGAATATGATAGTGTTGTTAATCAGTTTTTCCTACCAATGATTAAGCAAAAAATAGAAAACCCAAAAGAAGAAATTGAGGCAGAATTAAAGAAAGAAAAAGATAAGTTCAAAAGAATTAGAGAGGCATACGTTAATGAGGTATTTACTTTAGAAGAATATGATGTAGAACGTAAAAAAGTAGAAAATACTATTGCTGATTTAGAAGAAAAATTAAGTGAATCAGAAATCTGTGATGAGTTAAAATTTACTCCCGAAGATATACTTATCAAACGAGATATTGATTATATTAATTCAATTAAATACCCCGAAAAATTTAAAGAATATAATAAACGTTGGAAAGATTTTACAAGAGAAGAAAAAGCCGATTTGATTATGAATTATGTTGAAGAAATCACTTTAAAACAATTTAATAATAAACTTTGTGTTGTAGATTTTGTTAGATTTAGAGAGTCAGTCGCTAACTCTATGAATGATTTATATAGAAATGGTTTTCTTGATAAAAATGAAACAGCAGTATTTGGAAATGTAGTAGGCTCTATTCGTTTTAGTGAGTATAGAGATGAAAATGAGGTATGGCAACATATATTGAGATTAAGACAATTCTATGATGTTAAGTTTTACCAAGCAATTTATAATACAGAAAAACAGGTGTTTTATTTCGATTTTAAAGAAGATAATAAAGCAATTGTTAGAGTATTCCCTATGGAAGATTACCGTAAAATAGATCCTGATGTAAAAATGAAAGAATATGATATTGGGGTATTATATGTTGTTAAAGATGATGGAACTTTACTAGAAGATAATGAGGCAGTGTTTAAATATATTCCTGATAAAACAGATGGGGTAATTACTAGAGAGGAAATGGTAAGTGGAGTATCATTTGCAAAAGTAAAACCAGCCAATGAAATTGGGTTAGAAGAATGTACAGTATATGAAGAAGAATAAAATGCGTGGCACGTTTTGTTTGCGAAAGCAAATGAAAGTGGCGATAGCATTTTATAAGACTTATGGAATTTTGTTTTATTACGAAGTTTTAAAACAATATGGAATAAGTCTAAAAGGGTTCTAGGGAATATCCCTAGCCCACAGGTTATTTTGATGTTTACGTCAAAATACCTAGGGGGTTAAATATTTTGTCAGAGCCAAAATATATCTATGAAAGGAGGTAAAAATAAATGAGTACCTTATCTTATTCACTACATCTTGGTAGTGATAAAAACAGAAAACCGTCATCAAGAAATATGGCTAAAAATAATGCTTCTGGCTCTACCTCTTTATCTAACAATGCAATTCAAAATGC
>QAMK01000002.1 GCA_003149915.1 Bacillota bacterium | reverse complement strand
GATATTTACTAGATGTATAAAATTTGATATGATAAAGAAGAATAATAGAGGAGGGAAATAAACTATTATGAGAAGAAGTAAAGGTTTTACATTAATCGAACTTTTAGCTGTTATCGTAATCTTAGGTGTAATTATGTTAATCGCAATTCCATCTGTTACAGGTTACATTACGAGTTCAAGAAAGAATTCATTTGCTTCAACAGGAGCAAACATTATCGATGCCGTAAGAAAGTATGCAATTACTGCTAACGGACTTCCAAACTATACTGGAGATAAAGTAGTTTATCGTGTAGTTGATGAAAACGGTAAAATTGCAGTTAAACTAGATTCTGGTGGTACAAAGAGTGCTTTCGGAGCAGCTTGGATTGCTGGATACAACTATGTTGTAATCGAAGCAACAGATAATAATAACTACAATTACTATTATGCTGGATATGATGCAAGTGGTAACTTCATCCCATTGACACTTGAAGATGATTTAAAAGGTGGAGTTGTTCAAAACGTTTCAGAATTATCTAAGGGAGAAACAATTGACAGTAAAATCAAGAAACTTCCTACAGATGATGATGATACTACTACTTGGCCTATATCAGGTTCTACTCAGGTAGATTTTGTAGATAACTACAACATTGCTATTTCAGGAACCGCTGATAATGTTCGCCTATATCGTCTATATCCAAATAACGGTGACGTATTACTATAATTCGATTAATGTACGTAAGACTAGTTTCACTAGTCTTTTCTTTTGCCTTTTGATATAATTAGTTTGAGGTGAAATTATGTTATTAATCGGTTCCCATGTTGGGTTTAATAAAGATACACAATTGCTTGGAAGTACGGAAGAAGCAATGAGTTATGGTGCGACTACATTTATGTTTTATACTGGTGCGCCACAAAATACGAGACGAAGTGAAATTCGCGATGATTTAACACTTCAAGCGATGGAAAAAATGAAAAACAGTGATATCGATTATCGATATGTTGTCGTCCATGCTCCTTATATTATTAATCTTGCAAACAATAACGAACATGAAAAGTATCAGTTTTCCATTAACTTTTTATTAGAAGAAATCAAGCGATGTGAGGCACTCGGTATTCATTATATGGTCTTACATCCAGGTTCTCATGTTGGAATTGGAGTCGATGCTGGAATTTACAATATTGCGAATGCTTTGAATAAAGTATTGTCAGGCCACGACGAACACGTTACGATTTTATTAGAGACAATGGCTGGCAAAGGAACGGAAATTGGTAGTAAATTAGAAGAAATTGAGAAAATTATTTCGTTAGTAGAGGAGCAAGACCGAATTGGTGTCTGTTTAGATACATGTCATTTACACGACGCTGGTTACGATATGGATCATTTTGATGAATTTTTAGATTTATTTGATTCTATCGTCGGTTTGGATAAGGTTCATTGTGTGCATGTAAACGATAGTAAAAATCCAGTTGCTTCTCACAAAGACCGTCATGAAAATATCGGGTTTGGTGATTTGGGATTCGATACTTTATGCAAAATCATCTATCATCCGAAATTGGAAATGATTCCTAAAATATTAGAAACTCCGTATGTGGATGGTATTTATGCACCGTATGGGAAAGAAATCGAAATGATTCGTTCGAAGACCTTTAATCCCAATTTAATAGAAGAAATTCGGACACAAAAAAAAGATTGATGACAATCTTTTTTTGTTTGGAGAGAGTTCTGTTCCTTAGAAATTAATTTAGTTTGCCAATGTTTTGTAAATATACCATTTCTATTTTTTTAGCTGTATTGAAGTCGACAATTTTGGTTATTTCTTGAAAAGTTGGTTGGTAAATTCCGTTTAATAAGTTTTGACAGTTTTTTTGCATGAGCAATAAGATTTGATATGCTTGGTTTGGTGTCAGGACGATCTGGTTTTTATTTGCATATGCCAGAATCATTTCTATATTTTTGGAAGAAAGGTTCATAATATATTGTTTGACAAATTCTTTCATCATAGATTTCCTCCTTTTTTGATTGTATGGTTTGAAATTAAAAAATATGACCAAACTAAAATTGAGGGATTTTTATGTATAAAAACAATCATCGCATTCGAATTATCTTTGCATTTATTTGTTTGGCATTATTTGGAATTATTCTTTATTTCATCTATTTTATGGTGTCTAAGAACGATTTTTATCAAAGTGAATACGAACGGTTATCTAACCAATACTTATATGGTTGGACGGCTCCGCGAGGAAGAATTTTAGATGTCAATGGAAATGTTTTGGTCGATAACGAGGCAGTTTCGGTTTTGGCGTATTCGAAATCTTCTTCGACAACGGTAACGAAAGAAGTGGAACTTGCTAAAAAAATTAACGAGTTGATCGAAGTTTCTGGAGACGATATCGATGAAGAAGATATGAGATCGTTTTATTTGTTGTTTCACCGTGAAGAACTTGTTGCTATGGCAGGTGAAGAAGTAGAAAATCAATACAAGAAGAGAGAAATTACATTGTCAGAGTACAACAATATTTTAAAGAGTTTCATTTCTTCTGAACAGTTATCCAATTACAATGAGGATGACAAACGGGTAATTCAAATCTATCAATGGATGAATCAGAGTTACTCTTACGACATCAAAGTGATTAAACGAGATCTCAGTACGGAAGAATTGGCAGCATTAAGCGAACATATGGGCGAACTTATGGGATGCTTTATCACGTACGATTGGGAACGAGTTTATTTCTATGGCGATACGTTAAAGAGTATTTTGGGCGGTGTTTCTTCTTCTACACAGGGAATTCCTTTAGATGATATCGATTACTATAGCAGTGATTACAGTTTAAATGACCGAGTAGGAATCAGCGGTCTTGAAAAACAGTACGATGAGGTTTTAAAGGGGGAGAAAGCAAAATATAAAATTAATGGAAATCACAGTATTTCTTTGGTTTCTTCAGCGAAACGTGGCAACGATATCGTTCTTACCATCGATATCGAGTTACAACAAGCAGTTGATGAGATTTTAGAAACGGAGATCTTACGAGCAAAAACGGAAGGGAATACTGAATATTACAAAGGAAGTTATGTCGTCCTTTCTGATCCCAAAACGGGAGGTATTCTAGCAATCTCTGGTAAAAATGCAGTTTCTACGGTGACAGGATACTCATTAATCGATGCAAGTAGAAACATATTTACTTCCCCAATGACACCGGGAAGTATCGTTAAGGGTGCCAGTATGTTAGTAGGCTACACGACGGGTGCAGTTCAAATTGGCGAGACAATCTATGATGAATGTATTAAAATTGCCGGAACTCCAGAAAAATGTTCGCATGCCAAATTGGGCAGAATCAACGATATTGAAGCACTGGCATATTCCTCGAACGTCTATCAATTTCATATCGCTATGAGAGTATCCGGAAATCAGTACTATTATGGAATGCCGATGCATGCATCTTTAGATGACTTCGAAACGTATCGAAACGTGTTTCGTCAATTTGGTTTGGGTGTAAAAACAGGGGTCGATTTTCCAGTTGAATCTGTAGGAAACATCGGTACGGGAACTTCACCAGGACTTCTTTTAGACTTTGCGATGGGCCAATATGACACGTATACAGTCATGCAAATGTCTCAATACATTACGACGATTGCAAATGATGGTGTACGTATTCAACCTCATTTTTTAAAGAGTGTTCATGAAAGTACGGACGACGGTTCCCTAGGACCTGAGATTTCTTCGGTTTCTAGAACCGAGTTAGGAGCTCTTCCGTATGATGAAGCTTATCTAGACCGAATTCAAGAAGGATTTCAGGCCGTGATGAGTTATGGGTTAGGAAAAGGTGTCATGGGTACTAGTCCAAATCCGGCTGGGAAAACAGGTACTTCTGAAACGTTTTTAGATACGGATGGAGATGGCGTGATCGACACAGAGACAATCAGCAATGCCTTCGTCGGGTATGCACCGTATGATGACCCGGTTATGACGATTGCCGTTACTAGTCCAGATATTTCTCATCCTTCTACAACGAATTCTTATTTTTCTTACGTAAATCGTAGACTTTCTAAGCAAATCAGTTCAAAATTCTTTGAACTTTATAGAAATCCCGCTTAAACCATAAAAAACCTTTTGCTTTTTTACAAATATCTGTTATAATATTAAAAGGAAATAACGAGGAGGGATTAGAATGAGTAAAAAAGTAGGTAGCAGACAAAATAAGACATTAGTATGTTCTGTTTGTGGTGAAGAAAACTACAGAACTGAAAAGAATGTAAAAAATACAACTGATCGTCTAGCTTTAAATAAATATTGCCCTAGATGTGCTCGTCACACGGAACACAAAGAAAAGAAATAAGGATTCCTTATTTTTTTGTGTCTAAATGATTTTGATTCATCGGATGAATTTTTACTTTCATCTGTTGGAAGTTATGAGGGTTTCTAATTTATGAAATGCATAAATTAGAGTGAAGGAGGATTTATGGTAAACGTTAATGATTTTAAAACGGGAATGTCAATTAAATACGAGGGAAATATCTATTCAGTTGTCGATTATCAACATGTAAAACCTGGAAAGGGTGCTGCATTTGTTAAGGCTAAATTGAAAAACTTGAGAACGGGTGCAATTATTGAAATTACGTTTAACTCTAGTGTAAAAGTTGAACTTGCCCATATCGAAAAGAGAGATATGCAATTCCTATACTCACAAGGTGATACTTATTATTTCATGAATATGGAAACATATGATCAAATTGAAGTAAAAGAGTCTCAACTTGGTGACGATAAGAAGTATTTAAAAGAAAACTTAGTATTGAATATCATTTCTTATGAAGGTGAAATTTTAGGATTACAATTGCCTGATAAGATCGAAATGGTAGTTACGAAGACAGAACCAGGTGTTAAAGGAAACACGACAAACAATGCCATGAAAGATGCTGTATTGGAAACTGGTATGACTGTCAAAGTTCCATTATTTATCAACGAAGGAGAAACAATTATCGTTTCTACTAAGGACGGTAAATATCAATCAAGAGCGTAAGCTCTTTTTTTGTTCTAAACGAATTTCTTTTTTCGTATGATATAACGAAAGAGGAAATGATATGAAAAAAGAAACATGGATGAAAAGAGAAACCATTTGGTTTGGAACATTATTTATTTTGTTAGTAGCATTATCGATTTTGTATGTGGTTATTCCAACGGATCAGACTTTTCAAGTTCCTACGAGTACGAAAACGGATGATCCTGTCATAGAGGAAGTTAGTGGCGAAGTTGTAACGGTTATGGAAAGTGATGCCATTACCGCAATGCAAGTAGCACGGGATGAAGAATTGGATGCCTTAATTGCCACTGCCAACGAGACGATTAACAATCCGGAAAGTTCTACGGAAGATAAAAACAACGCTTATGAAGAAATGAAAGGAATTACCGATACGAAGTCATTGGAAGATGAGTTAGAAAAATTGATTCAAGATACGTATCAAGTTGCCAACTTTATTAAGGTCTCAACAGATCGTATCGAAGTTGTCGTAGCAACTACAAACTACGATGCAACACTCGCTAATAACATCATGCGAACGATTCAGGAACGTTTTGATAAGCACATGTACATTACAGTTAAATTCGAAATCTAGGCGTTCATAAGGGCAATCTACCGGTTCACTCATAAAATAATATAAGAGCATTAAAGGAGTGAGCCAGTTGCGAAAAAATATTTTGACGAACCGTGAGAAAGAAGTTCTGACGTTACTAATTTCTAACAAATCGACGCGCGAGATATCAGAAGAGTTGCACATCAGTGAGAAAACTGTTCGCAATCATATTTCGAATGTTATGCAGAAATTGTCTGTGAAAGGACGAGCGTGTGCGGTTATTGAACTCGTGAAATTAGGAGAACTAGAAATTTAAATCGTACTATTTTAGTACGATTTTTCATATGCTTAATTGGGTGATGTTATGTTACGGGAAAAGGCAATGCGAAAGATTTTAATGACGACGTTATGTCTATTTGTCTTTTTAGTAGCCAGTATTTTATCTTCTTTTAAAAATGATTCCGATTCTGTCGTCAGTGCCGTTACGTTATCGGACCCGATTTATCAAACGGTGTATCTATTAGATAACGAGGAAAGACTGGTGCGATATCAAATTGAAATTGCAGAGGATACGATAGAGGGGAGAGTCCATAGAATTTTGGATGCGATGCGATTAGAGTCTACGGTGACAATTTCTACTTTTTTTCATAAATTTATTCCGACTGATACGAGTTTGTTAGACTATCATGTCACAGGGACTACCATGACACTCAATTTATCGTCTGCATTGTTTACAGGATCTTCTTATTTGGAGGAGGTCATCGTCGAAGCGCTTACTTACAGTGTGACTTCAATTCCTGGAATTGATGGCCTTACTTTGCAGGTGGAAGGAGTTGGTGTTACGTCTCTGCCACAGACCAAAATCATGATTCCGGAGGTACTTACTAAGGAGTACGGTATCAATAAAGACTTCGATTTTACGAGTTTAATGGGTGTTATGAAAGTGACGACGTATTATTATGAGACGTTAGATGACATCAATTACTATGTGCCTGTCACTAAGTACATCAATAACGATAAGGATAAGATTAAAGTAATCATCGAAAATCTATCATCTAGTTACATTCATGAACCGAATTTGAGTAGTTACCTAAGTGAAGCAACTGAACTTTTGGATTATCGTATGTCTAATGACGTGATGATTTTGAATTTTAACGAGGCCATTTTTGATGCCAATCAAAAGATACTAGAGGAAGTTGTATACTCTGTGGCGGGAAGTGTATTTGCTAATTATGATGCTTCTGCCGTCGTTTTTCAGGTGAATGGGCATGATTTCCTAACAAAATCGAAAAAAGATATTGAAAATTATTAAAAATCAGTGTATAATCATTAAGTGTTGTGGTTATACCTGTTCTGGTAGCTCAGCTGGATAGAGCATCGCCCTTCTAAGGCGGGTGTCAAGAGTTCGAATCTCTTCCGGAACACCATATTGGAAATAAAAGAACCCATTTGGGTTCTTTTTTGTATACTAGGAATTTGCTTTGCATACGAGAAAAAGAGTATCGGAATAGAAAAATGTAAAAAAAATTTATATTTTACTTGACTAGCGTACATTTGTTTGATATATTCTTGTTAACTGTGAACGAAAAAGGAGGTGTGGATAACATTCATATGTAAAAAAGTTATCAGTTTTATTTCAAAGATTAAGAAACGCCAGAAAATATTTTATCCATCAAATAACTAAAAACTAGTATTAGAAAATGATATCATAGTAAGTGAAACATTAAAGGTAAAAGAGATGCTGGAAGAAAAGAAGATTTCCAAGTTTTTAAGTGATGCCAGTTTATCTAAGATCTGTAATCTCTTGAAATCCAAAGCAGAATATTATGGAAAAAGATATATTCAGATAGATACCTACTATCCAAGTAGTCAGAAATGTAGTAGGTGCGGATATCAAAATGAAAAAGTAAAGGATTTAACAGTTAGAGATTGGATATGCTCAAAATGTGGAAGTTACCATGACAGAGATATCAATGCTAGTGTTAATATATTATTTGAAGGAATCAAGAAATGTAGAAACGAATTTATATAATAAAATTAAAAAAGAAGAACAAAATCTACGGCAGCGACTGTCGGAAGTTAAGTCTGTGGAGAATAGAGGGTACTCTATCTAAGAAGCAGAAAGCCCAGGAGGCAACGACTGGGAGATGAAAATTTATTTTCATTTTGTTCTGCTTGCATATTTTAGTTGCTTATAATAGAATAAGGATATGGAGGTAAGTATGAAAAGAATTGATCATGTTTTATGGGGATTGGTATTAATCGTACTGGGACTTATTTTTGGAGTGAATGCTTTGGGATTTGCTCATATTGATGTCTTTTTTAACGGTTGGTGGACTCTTTTTATCATCGTTCCGTGTTTTATTGGAATGTTTCATAAAGAAGACCGGACTGGAAATTTAATTGGTCTAGCAATCGGAATTGTTTTGCTTCTTTCTTGTCAAAACATCTTAGACTTTGGTATGGTACTGAAATTAATTATACCGTTCATTTTGGTTGTATGGGGACTTTCTTTGATATTCAAAGATACGATTTATTCTAAAAGAATGAAGGAGATTCGTGATGCTGCTAAGAAAGAAAAGAATTTAGAAGAGTACTGTGCAACATTTGGAAGTGTTACAGCAGATTATACGAAGGAAGAGTTTAAAGGGGCATCTTTAGAAGCTGTTTTTGGCGGTGTTACTTGCGATTTAAGAGGTGCTACGATTAAGAAAGATGTTGTCATTTCAGCCAGTGCTGTTTTTGGTGGAATCGATATTTACGTACCAGACGATGTTGCTGTCAAGGTTCGTTCTACACCTATTTTTGGAGGAGTTTCCAATAAGGCAAAGAACGATTCTTCTGATCATGCCAAGACAATTTATATCGATGCCACTTGTATTTTTGGTGGAGTGGAAATCAAATGACAAGTGCACAACGAGTAATTAAGGCTATTGCAATTGGATTTGCAATCTTTCTAATCGTTCTCATCTTTTCTAGTATTTTGATTGGTTTATCGATGGTGGGTCATATTTTTGGATTGTATCATGATGTATCCAAGGAGTTGACAGTTGTTTTAGAAACAGACTATGCTGTATCCAACTTAGAAATCGATGTATCGACGGCTAATCTGGAACTTGTCTTAGGAAGTCGCTTGATGGTATCATCAACGGACTCTAATGTTCGTGCATATATAGAAAACGGTACGTTATATGTAGAAGAAGATGACTTCGATTGGTTTGATACAATAAACGATCAAGTTATCGTACAAGTTCCTACTGAGTATTTGGACTTCGTTAGCATCGATGCTGGAGCAGGTAAGGTTTCTCTTTCTTCTTTGAAATTCTCTAAATTGGATCTCAGTTTAGGAGCGGGAAATGTTTCGCTTCGTTCCGTTATCGTTACCGATGAAGTAGAGATGGATGGTGGAGCCGGTAAGGTTACCATAGAGGATGCATCTTTCCATAATTTTTCTTATGATGGCGGTGTCGGAGAATTCGAATTTACGGGAACATTGACAGGATTCAATGATTTGGATTCAGGAATTGGAACAATGACGTTACATCTTAACGATTCAGAAGAAGAGTATACGTTTATCTTATCCACTGGAATTGGTTCTGTTTCATTAAATCAAAAGGGATGCTCTTCTGGAACATATGGCTCTGGTCCTACGAATGTTCAAGTAGATGGTGGAATTGGTTCCATTGCAATCGAAACGATGTAAAAAAAGTGGTGTATGTCCTATACCACTTTTTTTGTGCTTCATATATTATTATGGAGGTGAAAATATGTTTCCGATTGTAATTGGACTTTTTCTAGTTATGATGTCCAATATTGTGTTGGGTGTTAGCATTGCGTCGATCCAATGTACTTTCTGTAAGAAGACACTTGCTACTGGAATTGGCAAAACATTCTGCATCGTTTTAGGTGGATTGCTAATGTATATTTGTGCTCTTTTGAATCCTAATATTTTAGTAGCAAATATTCAAGGCATCGATGTGAATTTGACGGATGCAATGGAACTACTGTTCACTTCGGGTATTATTTACTATGCTGGAAAAGATTTGAAAAAATTAAAAGATTTGTTACAAATCGATTCTTCTAAGCAAGAAGGAGGTGAATAGAATGCAAAAGTTTTATTTCGGAATGGAAACGTTGCGGGTGACACAAGACTATAACGGTGCTACTAGTCACTATCATCATTCTCATGGAACGCCGGCTGATTATCCAATCGATTGTGCAGGTGTCGATGGTAGGCAAAGTGCTTATTTTGCTCCGGTTGATATGAAAGTGGTTGCGATTCGAGGAGTTGGCAATTACGTAACCAATACAATCTGGTTAGAGACAGTAGAGGCGGTAGAGACACCAACATTTACAGATACGGTTTGGCTAACGTTAACGCATTGGAACGACGGTTCTATTACGGCCAAGTTTAAAGTTGGCGATATTATCAAAGCAGGCGAAATTATCGCTTATGAAGGAACGGATGGTGCAGCTGCTAACCATTTACATATCACATGCGGACGAGGTCATTGCGATAATTGGACTCAAAATACGGCAGCAGCTTGGGTAATGACAGGAACATCGTATCCACCAGAACAGGTGATGTATCTTAACGATGATTTTACGAAAGTAGTTGATTCTGCTTCTTTGGTGTTTCAAAGTATGCCAAAAGAAGAAGTGACTCCTGTAGCAAAGACCAAACGAGTTCGGGTCACGAATGGTTTATATTTAATGAAACTGGATAATTCTGGAACACTTTTCGTTATGCCACATAATGCAACAGTTACAGTTTTACAAGAGAACTATACGACTGCTAAAGGGTACTCGATGGATAAAGTAGAGTATAATGGTACCGTTGGTATGTGTGCAAATCAATACCTTGAGTAGATTGGGAAAACAACGTCGTTTTCCTTTTTATTTGTCATATTTTGTTATATAATGAATGTATCGTAAAGTGGTGGTAAGTGTATGAAAAACTTTTCTATGTTAGATGAAAAAGAAAAAAAGAAACGAACTTGGATCAAACGAATTCTTATCCTAGTAGGAATCATTCTTATCGTTGTACTGGCAAATATTCCTTTTATTGCAAGCCATTTTCGTGGAAATCCATTCAATCCTGAAAATCATCCGATTTTATCTAGAATTCGCCAAAACGTATACCGAGAAGGTGTGATATCTGGTGTCCAGTACTATATTTATACGTTTGAAACACAAGGTGAGGAACGAAATTACGTCGTCTTTTTCTGGAATATGACAGAGCAAGATTTGTTCGTACATTTCGATGATGAAACGATTTCCTTACCCGCTCTTCAATCGACGTTTGTTGCAGTTTCTAGAAATTATTCAGAAAATGGTGGCTATTTGAATGAAAAAGAATTTGAATTTACATCTGGCGAGTGTGACTTTGATGAACCAAATCTTACGAGTACTTTGGTAGATGGCTGTTTTTCTTTTGATTACGATGGCAATAAGAGTCTTTTATTTTTAGATCGCGATGGTTATATTGTTCGTGCAGTAACGACGTCTGCTTCATCGTTTTGTCCTGACTTTGAATATGATTCTGTGTGGAGTGTAAAAAATTAGTAGAGAAATCTACTTTTTTTGTGCCATTTTTTCATGAAACAGACAATGTATATAGTGAGGAGGCGATATTATTTTATCTAAAAAGCGACGGTTAGGGATGACATTAGAGCGACAGAGCAGTGCATCCGATTGCGGTGTTAGTTGTCTTTTGATGATCATTCGTTACTATGGAGGAGATATTTCGAAGGAATTTCTACGTGTTTTAACGCAGACTAAGAAAGATGGATGTGATGCGTATCATCTATTAGAAGGGGCAAGAAAATTAGGATTTTCCTGTTATGGTGTTCGTGGTGATGTAATGGCTCTTCGCTCTCAAGATTTCCCATGTATTGCACACGTTAAGAACTCTAGACAGGCAGATCATTTTGTCGTTTTAACGAATGTCGAGCAAACTTCTAGGCGAGTAATGATGTTGGATCCCGATTTGGGCAAACGGATTTTGAGTTACCAAGAATACCAAGCAATTTCTCAGAATCAGTATCTTTTGTTTCAAGTAGAACGGGATTTGCCACATTTTCGCAAAATTTCTAAGATGGAACAATTGATTTTTCGAACCGTAATTCAGCATTGGAATTTTTTTGCTCATCTGTTTGCATTTTCTTTCCTCTATCTTATTTTTCATACTCTCATGATGTATCGATTCACGTTTCTATCGATGTTTGTTTTGGAAAGTCAAAGTTTCGATAATTTGTTCTTTTTCGCTTGTTTTCTTCTTTTTATCGTACTTTGTAAAAATCTTTCGTCGTTTTTTCGGGATACGATTCTCATCATTTTAAAGCAACAACTCGATTATCCACTCATCACGTCGTTGTTTGGTCGCTTTCTATCGCTTCCTTATTTGTACTATAAAGATAAAAGTACAGGAGAGATTTTAACGAGAGTAAATGAAATGTCAGGTCTATCTGATTTTATTATCCGCGTTATTTTAGCAAGTTTGGATGTTCTTTTGATTGTGATTTCACTTTTCTTACTTGCCAAGTTTTCGATTGGTCTATTTATGATTACATTGTTATTTTTGGTGATTCTCACTTTTATGACCGTGATATTTCAGATTCTCTCACGACATGACTTTTTATCCTATAAGGAAAAGTGGAGTCGTTGTAATCAAATGATTTCTTCCTTTTTGGGTTCTCTTGAGTCTTTGTCACATTTTCATGTGACTTCTTATGCAAAAGATACCCTTAGTCTTTCGTATGGAGAAGTCTTAGATGGCTCTCATGTCGTGATGAAGAAAGATGTTTTGTTTCGTCTGGTGCGGTCTCTTTTGTATGAACTATCCCTTGCTATTTTATCTTTATATGGTGCGTATTTGGTGATTCAAGGAAAATTATCTCTTACCGATTTCATTACCTTTGATACGATTTTTTTCTATTTGATGGCACCAGTTCAAAATATCGTCGATACGATTTTACGATATCCGGATTTTGTGACTTCGAAAACGAGAATGAACGAACTATGGCAAATTGAAGAAGTGTCGTCTCAGTCGTTTCAGAAAAGTAAAGCGGTGTCGTTAGAAGTACGTAACTTGAGTTACCATTATGGAAAGAGGAGTATATTCTCTTCCGTATCCTTCTTTTTTTCGCCAGGGGAACGGGTTTTAATTAGCGGTCCATCTGGTTCTGGTAAGAGTACTTTTTTAAAAGTCTTAGCAGGTTTTTTAGATGCGACTTCTGGAACGATTTTGCTAGACGGCAAAGAAAAGAGGGAGGAACAAATTTTATATGTCTCTAGCGAGGAAAAATTGTTTCCCACTTCTGTATACCAAAATGTGGTCTTGTCGTATACGCCGTCACAGGAAGAATTTGAACGTGTCATGAACTTAACTCATGCGGATGATATTTCACTCTCTAACGGTTATGAAACAGTTCTTTTAGAAGACGGCTTTCAACTATCTTCCGGTGAACGAACGAGACTCATTTTGGCGCGCAGTTTGATTTGTCCAGCCAGTGTTTACTTATATGACGAAGTATTTCAAACTTTGGATGCTTATTTACGTCAAACAGTGTTACAAAATTTGTTTCAATATTTGAAAAATCGTATTGTCATTGTCGTTTCTCATCAAAAATTCAATCCCAAATTATTTACAAAGGTGATTCATTTTCATGCCGATGGACGTCTATCATAGAATTCATGCTTCGGTTTCATTTCGGAATGCTTGGTTTTGTCTGATTTACTTAGTATGTCTATTTGGAATGATACTTTGTTTTTTCGTTCCCATCACGATTCATCAAGAGTACTCTGGATATTGGCAGGTTGATACTTTTGTTTTCTATGTTCCTTTGGAAGATGCGTCCTTCGTAGTGGAGGGAGATGTTTTTCTAGCAAACCAAAAATGTGAAAGGGTGAAACTTTCTTATGATACGGTGCTTTCAGGTGTCTTAGAAGCAAATACGATATGTCCTAAAGATACCAGTACGAAAGTTTCCATTCATTCTGGAACTTATACATTACTTGAGATTTTGATTCAAAAATGGAAAGGAGAATTATGAGACAATTATCTGATTATGAATTAAAAGCGATGAAAGGAGGTTTGTCCGTTACAGCTGGTCTCGTTATCGGTGCCATCGTCATCTTCTTAGCAGGGGTTCTCGATGGCTTTGTACGACCACTTAGCTGTGACAAAGATTCATGAAACGTTTAACGAGTCAAGAATTAAAAGAAATAAAAGGAGGGGCTAGTATTACGGGATCTTTACTAAATGCTTTTGTCGACATCTTAAAAGTATTATTAGATGCTGGCAGGAGTGTCGGTTCTGGTATTAGACGAGCTACTAGCGATTCGTTATGTCCGACAGACTTGTAAAAGGGTTAGCCATTACATTTATGGTTTTGGTAATTTTAATTCTTTCACCAATCGTATTTTCTTTTGGACAAGCAGTCGGAACCAATTTATCACAATTGTATTGTCAAATTTCTACTTCTAGTTAATTTTTGAATTGTTCTATTGCAAAAAATAAAATCTCGTGTATATAATGAAGTAAGGAGAGTGGGGAATATGAGTTTAGAGAAATGTTACGTAGATGGGAAAATGACAAGTAAAGGAAGAACGTTTTGCAAACGCATTCTCTTGAAGGAAGCTTTGGGTGGAGAGCTTTCTTCTGATGAGATTGCGTTTTTTAGTTTACTTACAGCATCTGATTACGACGCAATTAGCGATGAACTTTGTAGTGAGGAGACTACATTTTTAGATATCAGCTGGATGTTACAGAATATCTTAGAGGAAGAATTTGATTCTGCAACATCGATTCCAAAAGAAGATCCTGATTTTTCTGAGGATCTTCATTGTGATCACATGATGCGTTATACAGAAATGCTTGATCGGTCTAACGTTTTATTATT
Source organism: Bacillota bacterium (assembly GCA_003149915.1). GTDB lineage: Bacteria > Bacillota_I > Bacilli_A > RF39 > UBA660 > Faecenecus > Faecenecus gallistercoris. The sequence goes on along the minus strand of QAMK01000002.1, from coordinate 17,930 downwards.
AAATCGTGCGCTTGGACCTTTGGATCCGGAAGATTTGGTTGGCTCTTACGACGGAGTGGAACGGGCTACCCAGAAAGGACTGGTTATCTATCAGCATCCATTTCCGTTTTTTCACCAGAAGAGATAGAAAAACCAATGAATTTCAAAAAAAATGTTGAAATGACGCGAAAGTTTTGCTATAATCTTTTTTAGTTGAAGACGAAGGGAGGGATAAAAGTGAGTACAGTTGTTGTAAAGAATGGTAATTTGGATTTGGCATTAAGAAAATTCAAACAAAAACAAGCCAGAGATGGTGTCCCTTCTGAAGTCAAGAAGAGAGAAGCTTATTCGAAACCTGGAGTTCAAAGAAGAGAAGCAAAAAAAGAGGGTATTCGCAATACTCGTAAAAGAAATCGTTCTCGTCGCGAAAGAGACTAGTTTTGTTAGTCTCTTTTCTTTTTCTATGATATACTATTACTAGAGGAGGAATCAGAATGTTAAAAGATCGAATTTATCAAGATATCGTCGCTGCCATGAAAGCAAAAGATAAAGATAAATTGAGTGTTTTAAGAATGTTGAAAGGTTCTTTACAATTAGAAAATATTAATAAAGGAAAAGAACTTACTGACGATGTTGTCATCGATGTTATCAGTAGAGAAATCAAGCAAAGAAAGGAATCTATTGCTGAGTTTACAAAAGGTGGTAGAGAAGATTTGGCAAATGAAACGGCCAAAGAAATCGATATTTTAAAGGCATATTTGCCAGAACAATTGAGCGAAGAGGAAATTGAAAAAATCATCGATCAAGTATTTGCAAGTGTTGCTCCAACTTCTGCTAAGGATATGGGCAAAGTCATGAAAGAAGTGACACCACTTGTGAAAGGAAAGGCAGATATGAGTCATGTCTCTGCTTTGATTAAGGAACGACTAAATTAAATTTGGTCGTTTTTCTTTGTCTAATTTGAGAATTGCTACTAAAATCACCTGATATCTTCATATACTATATCGGGTGATTATATGTTTCAGAAACTAGAGAGGCGTATATTCGATCATCAGTATCGTCTTTTTCTGACAGAAGATTTTTTAAACATTACTAATATTTCGAAAGTTTTGATTTTAGAGCCTACTATTATTTTGGTTGCTATCGGTTCCATTCAAATTGAAATTCGTGGTGAGAATCTCGTTTTAAAACAAATGATGGATGATGAAATTTTAATAACAGGAACGGTTTTACAAATCGTCAAGAAGGTTTATGAATAGTCGTTACCGCGTTCGTATTTCTGGTCGGAATCCAGAATATTTTTTACGTAAGCTACTATCGAATCAAATCTCTTTCAAACTGCTTCGAATGGGACGACGCGAATTTGAAATCTTGGTTTGTGAAACAGACTATCAGAAATTAAAAAAGATTCGGACGAGTTACAAAGTGGAACTGGTCGGATACACCGGCTTTTTAGCGCTTTGTCATCTACTTTTAAAGAAGTACTATTTGGTAATTGGGGCTTTTCTTTTTTGTTTGATTCTCTATATTTTAAGTTCTTTTTGTTTTCAAGTGACGATTTTAGAAAATGATGCGGAGTTTCGAGAGGTATTAAAGAACGAGTTGGAACGTTACGGAATCGCACCGCTTCATTTACAGGTTTCTTATGCTAAAAAAGAAGAGATCGAACAGAAAATTTTAGAGACATATCCTAAGGAACTCGAATGGATCGAAATCAGTCCACAAGGAACTCATTATGTCGTTCACGTTGAAAGAAGAAAAATTAACGATGAAACGAGTGAAGTTGCACCGCGCAATTTGGTTGCAAAGAAAGATGCTTTGATTACGAAAATTGAAGCAGAAAATGGCGAAGTCATGAAGAAAATTAACGACTACGTCAAACAAGGGGAAGTTATCTTGAGTGGTGCCATCATGCGTGATGAAGAAGTGAAGAACTTACTAGCTGCCAAAGGTCGCGTGTTAGGAGAAGTTTGGTATGAAGCACACATCGAAGTACCGTTTCATTATTATGAAGAAAAGGAAACCGGTAAGAGTCAGACGGTTCTTACGTTGCAGTTTTTAAATCACACGATTCACTTAGGACTTTCTTCCTATGATACGGCTAGCAGAGAAGATATTTTTAAGATAGAAAATGCGATGTTTCCGGCTCGTGTTGCAATTACAAAGGAAGAAGAAATCGAAGTGACCGACAAGACGTATTCTTATGAGGAGGCATTAGAACAGGCACATCGTTTGGCAGAAGAAAAGATTTTGACCAATTCTGCGGTTTGCCGGATAATCAGTCAAAAAGATTTGAAAATCACTACAGAAGATAGTAAAATAATAGTAGATGTGTTTTTGAAGGCGGAAGAAGATATCACGGAATATGTAGAAATCAAAGAAGAAGATTTGCAGAAACAAGAGCAAGGAGAGTGAGGATATGGATAGTTTCCAAACGACAATTTTAGAAGTAATGGAATTTACATGGCCTATGATTGCAATTTGTTTGGTAATCTTGACATCCTTGCGGTTAACATATCTTTTAAAAAATAAAAAGAACATCGTTTTATACAAAGAAATCTTGTCTCTTTTTTTCATCATCTACATCCTTTGCCTATTCCAAGTGGTAACCTATCAAGATGTCAGTGTGGGAATGTACAACAACAACTTCATGCCATTTCATGAGATGACGAGGTATTCGTTTGGTAGTCGTTTGTTTTTGAAGAACGTGCTTGGCAATATGTTGCTCTTTTTCCCATTTGGTCTATTTGCTAGTTATTATACCAAGAACGATAAAGGTTGGATTGCTTTTCTTCTTTCGTTGCTTGCTTCGTTTACCATCGAAGTAACGCAACTTGCAATTGGACGAGCCTTCGATATCGATGATATTATTTTGAATGTCGTCGGTGGCATGTTGGGATTTTTATTTTACTATGCGATTACGAAACTATGGAGTACATTTCCTAAGTTTTTGAAAAGTCGCTGGTTTTTAGATACGGTTAGTGTTCTTTTACTCATCGTATTATTAGGAGTTATTTACATGGTGGTGTTAGTATGAATCAAATTGGTATATTCAATGAAACAGAAGAGGATTTAGGCGTGTTGAAGACGGATATTAAAAACGTCATCAAACTTGCTTTGAAAAAGGAAAAAGTAAAAAATGCTTCTTGCAACGTCATATTTGTTGGAAGTGAGAAAATTCATGAATTAAATAAGACTTATCGCAACGTCGATCGTGTGACAGATGTCATCAGTTTTGCTTTGGAAGACGGCATGCCGATGCCTACTAAAGAACGTGTTTTAGGAGATATTTACATTTGTATTCCGAGAGCACATGAACAAGCGGAAGAGTATGGGCATTCCTTTAAACGAGAGATTTGTTTTTTGGCAGTTCATGGCATTTTTCATTTGCTTGGATACGATCATATGAATCCACATGACGAGAAGATTATGTTTGCGAAACAAGAGGAGGTATTATCGGAGTATGGGATTGTTCGCTAAGTTATTTCATAAAAAAAGAAGTATTGTGAGAAATAAAGATACAGGGAATTTTTTGGTTCGATATTATAAGAGTTTTTGTCATGCCATCGATGGCTTCTTTTATGCGGCGATTTGTGAGCATAACATGGCAATCATCATCGTTGCTACTTTGGTGACGACTTTGGCGGGATTATACTATAATATTTCTGTACCGGAATGGTTGTTTGTCATTGGTATCATCGGTGCTGTTACCGCTTCTGAAATGATCAATACAGCAATTGAGGCAACAATCGATTTGGTTACGAGTGAGAAGCATCCACTTGCGAAAGTAGCAAAGGATACGGCGTCTGCTGCAACGCTCGTTTTATCTGTTACAGCTTTAATTGGTGCAATCTTGATTTTCGTTCCAAAAATGTTTTAGGAGGTTTTTTATGGACTATAGAGAACAGTTAGAAAAATTATTAGAAAACAGTTATTCGCCGTATTCTCATTATGCGGTTTCTTCTATCGTCGTCATGAAAGATGGGCATGTGTTTACTGGTGTCAATGTTGAAAATGCTTCTTATGGAGCAGCTGTTTGTGCTGAACGAGTAGCGATTTTAAAAGCCGTTAGCGAAGGGTACCGTAAGGGAGACTTTGCTGAAATTCACGTCATGACATCTGGAAATACCCTTGCTTCGTCTTGTTTTTTGTGCAGGCAAGTGATGACGGAATTCATGGATATGGATAATCCAGTTATTTTGTATGCCAAGTCTGGTGCAAAAGAAGAGTACAAAGTAAAAGATCTTTGCCCTTATCCGTTTACAGGAGATGATTTGGCATGAGAAGTGGTGTTGTCAGTATCGTTGGCCGTCCCAATGTCGGTAAAAGTACATTATTAAATACGTTGTTAGAGCGAAAATTAGCAATTACAAGCGATAAGGCAGAGACGACTCGCAATACGATTTTAGGAGTTTATAACGACGATGACGTGCAAATTGTATTCGTCGATACACCTGGTATTCACAAACCACTCAATCGTTTGGGAACCGTTTTAAATCAGACGGCGTTTCATGCCATTCAAGACGTCGATGTCGTATTGTTTTTGGTAGATGCTAAGACGGGCATTGGCAAAGGGGACTTGTTTATTTTAAATCGTTTGAAAGAAGCGAATGCCAAGGTCATTTTAGTTTTGAATAAAATCGATGGCATGAAAAAGGATGATATCTTCTTAGCCATTCAAAAGGCAAGTCAAGCATACGATTTTGTAGAAGTTGTTCCGATTTCTGCTCTAAAAGAGAAGAATATCAAGGAACTAATTAAGACAATTACGCCTTATCTATCGAATGAAGGAAAGTTATACGAAGATGATACGATTACTAATATCAGTACCAAATTTTACGTAGCAGAAATTGTTCGAGAAAAGATTTTACAGAAAACAGAGAAAGAAGTTCCTCATACTGTCACTTGCTATGTAGAATCGTTAGAGGAAGAAGACGATTTAGTTTCCATTCAAGTATGCATTGTCGTCGAACGAGATAACTTGAAAAAGATCATCATCGGTAAACGCGGATCGATGTTAAAACAGATCGGTTCCGAAGCAAGAAAGGATTTAGAGGAATATTTCTCTAAAAAAGTATATTTACAGACATACGTCAAAACAATCGACAATTGGCGTGACAAAGAAAAATATTTAATCGATTTGGGATTTGAAAATCATTCTGATTTTTAATTTTTGAATAAAATAGTTCATTTGTCATCATGATAAGAATGGTGATAGGATGAAAGATACATTATGGAAGTTATTTCGGAAAACAGGTGAAGTAAAATACTTCTTGTTACTGAAAGAATTAGAAAGTAAGCGTGGTAAAGATGACCGAAAGCGTGGAGGGAATCGTAGTTAGCGAAACCAATTATAGTGAAACGTCAAAAATTATCAATGTGATTACCAAGGAAGGTACGATTGGTCTTCTATCGAAAGGAGCAAGGACAATCAAGAGTCCTTTACGCAGTGTAAGCACAAAGTTTACCTATGCGACTTGGTGGATTAAAAGAAAGAAAAGTGGAATTTCTACTTTGATTAGTGCGGATCCCATTTTTTCTTTCAATCACATTTTGACGGATATTACTAAAATCAGTTATGCAACGTATATCATGGAACTCGTCTCTCAAGTAATGAATCAAACCAAAGAAGAACGAGTCTATGATCTTTTGGTGTTGGCATTAAAAAAATTGGACAGTGGTTTCGATTCTGACATCATCACGAATATTGTCGAATTGCAGTTACTCGACTTTTTAGGTGTTAAGCCTTATTTAAATGGATGTGCCGTTTGTGGAAGTCCTACGGACATTGTGACAATCAGTTCTTATGCGGGCGGGTACTTATGTAAAAATTGTTACCACGACGAGCCACTCGTCAGTACGAAGACACTTCAAATGATTCGAATGCTTTTGATGGTCGATTTGGAAAAAGTGACGAAGATTAAAGTGAGCGCGCAAGTAAAAAAAGAACTCAATCAGTTTTTGGAAGATTATTACGATCGCTATACGGGCCTTTATTTACAAAGCCGAAAGCTTTTGAAAAACTTACGTCTATTAGGATAGGGGATGAGGACATGAAACACAAACGAGATTATGGAATTGTTGCTTTTATCGTCGTATTGATTTTTGTGATTTTGTTTCTGAGCAAAGGAATTTATCCGTTTGGAACCCATTCTTTGATTTGGGGCGATATGCAAGATCAAATTACGGCATTTTTCTATCATTTATACGATTCGTTTTTAGGAGATGCATCGATTTGGGTTGATTTCACGACCTCTGGAAGTATTAATTTCTTTGGCATTTTTACGTATTATTTGGCAAGTCCAATCAACTTTTTAATTTTGTTATTTCCACGTGATAACATTTATCAAGCTATTTCCATTATTATTGCTGTGAAGGTGTTGCTTGCATCTCTTACTTGTCTTTATGCCATTCGTACGACGTTTCCAAAGACACCTAGTTACATTGCAATTTTACTTGCTATTTGCTATGCATTTTCCGCTTATGCCATCGTCATGTATCAGATTACAGCCTGGATGGATATCGTCTATTTATTTCCAATCCTTTGGCTTGGTCTTAAGAAAGTTTTGGATGGCGAGAAACCGTATTTGTACATCGTCACCCTTACGTTATCGTTCATCTTGTGTTTCTATTTAGCAATCTTAATGTTACTTTTTATTTTCTTCTTGGCTTTGCCATATTTGTGGTTCTTCCACAGGGAAGATATGAAAAAGACTTTGGTTGGGTTAGGAGTAGGGACACTTCTCAGCGTCTTACTGAGTGCAGTTGTTTTAGTTCCTTCTTACATTCAGATTTCGGAATCCAGTCGAATGGCTTTCGACATTAATGAATTATTGAATTCTAAGTTTTCGATGATCGGTGATAAGGTGATGCTTTTCTGTACCGCTGGAGTTCTTCTTGGCTGTGTCATCTATTTCTTAGTACGAGATTATAAAACATCTAAAAATCACACGTTCTTTTGGTATGTCATATCTTCATTTGTTATTTTCTTAGTTCCTGTTTTGATCGAACCAGTCAATAAAATGTTCCATTTGGGTTCTTATGCCTTGTTCCCGTTACGAACGTTTTTCCTATTTTATTTCTTTTTAATCTTGATATTTTTACATTATTTTAGAGAGTATCAGCCAGCGATTGTTAAGAAAAAAACGAGTATTATCGAGGTCCTTCAAAAGTCTGTGACAAAGAAACAGGTTGTAGCATTTATTTTTACAGTTTTGTTCTCTATCGTGATTATTTTGACGATTCACTTCAATTACTCTTATTTTCAACATACAATCTATAACATTACAACCGGATCTCGTTGGAAAGTTCCTTTGATTGCGTTACTACTTATCTTAGGCACAGTATTCTTTACAATTTTACTTTGTGTCACATCGAAAAAGAAGTTTTCTTACCTTACGATTGGTGGCTTTTATCTTTTGGCAGTTACCAATATTCTTTGTTGGTCGTTTGTCTATTACGGTATGGACTTTGCATATGAGTCCATGGATCAAGAATTTGCTAGTATGACGGAACTATCGCATGCTCATGAAGAGGATGATGTGTTCCGGGTGAAATCCAATGTATCGAACTTCGTTCAAAATTACGGTATGATTACCCAGTATCCGACGTTAGATCACTTTACTTCTGTTACCAATGGGACTAACATGGAAACACTTAGAAGACTCGGTTATGCTTCTTATTGGGTTAAGACGTACTCTTCGGGTGGAACGTTGTTTAGTGATGCCTTACTAGGTAATAAATACTTGATTACGGAAGATCGCATCGATGATGAGAATTATCAGTATGTGGATACCTTTGGTACGATTCATTTATATGAATCACAGAATCCAGTTCAATATGGATACATCGTTCAAGGAAATACTTCTTTTACTGACGTTTCGAATGCATTCGAGTCACAAAATCTTTTGTACCGCGCAGTAACGGGTAAAGAAGAAGATTTGTTTTCTGTTTACGAGGATGATTTCCGGAGTGAGAATTTACACATTACGACGGAAGATGATCTTACCTCTTACGAGATTGTAGACGACGAACTTCTTTCTATGTTGCACACGACGGTCGAAGTAAAAGATCGTTCTGTACTATATTTGGATGTATTGAAGAGTATGGATAATACCGTTAATGCAGCAATTATGGGAACGATGAACATCTATGTAAACGGTGTGTTACTAATCGACGATTATCCAAGAGAGATGCAGAATGGATTATTGGAACTTGGAACATTTGAAGATGAAACGGTCGATATCGACATTCAGATTATTAGCGATGTTTCTGTTCGCACTTTAAAAATTGGTGCCATGTCATACGATAAGTATTTGGACTTTGCCCGTTCTAGCGTTCCTGTGACGGATGTATCTACTCATAAAAATCAAATTATAATTGAAACGGACGCGGAAGGGTTGTTATTTTTGCCAATCACGTACCATGAAGGATATACGTTAGAAGTGGATGGTGTCCCAACCGATATCGAGGTGTTATTTGATAATTACATCGGTGTTTCTCTATCTGGTGGAGAGCACACATTGACACTTACTTATCATTCGCCAGGTGTGAAGGCTGGACTTTTGATTAGCATTGTCACTTTCTTGTTCTGCTTATTCTTGTTTACCACGCCACTGTATGAGAATTTGGCTTCTAATTTCGTAGCTCAGCAAATTGTATATTACGGATATCTAGCATTGTATTTCATTCTTACTGTAGCATTTTTCATCGTACCGATTTTAGGCTTTATCATTTCTTTTTTCTACCGTTTTCATCTTTAATACTTGACGAACGGGGAAAACAAGCATACAATAAATACATACAATTTAGTTCATCAATGCAATGACGGAAAGTGGCGTTTCTATCAGCAATATAATAAAGAGAGATTCTTCTAGGAATAAGTAAGGTGGAACCGCTGGGAAACTAGTCCTTACAAATTTCTAGGAGTTTTTTTATTTTAGAAACGTGCTCGTTCTATCTTGTAGATAACGATTGTCATTAAAAGTTATGTTCTCGGAGGTGAATGATGAAGATTTTTATTGGATGTTCATCCAGAAAGACAAATTTTGATGCGTTTCAAATTGAAGCATCTGAGCTTGCCACGCATTTAGCCAATGCTGGATACGACTTGGTAATCGGTGGGCTTGTCGATGGTGGGATGATGGGACGCGTCTATCAAGCATTTTTAGATGCCAAGAGAGGAATTACGGTTCATACGTTAAAAGAGTATCAGGAAGAAGTAAATGACAAGAAATATACGAAAGTGGAGTATCATCGAACGACGTTTGAAAGGACACTTCATTTGTACCGAGATGCCGATACCGTATTATTTTTACCGGGTGGTACCGGATCTATCAGTGAACTTTTTGCGATGCTAGAACAACATCGTACGATTGAAAATACAAAAGAAATCATTTTGTATAATCAAAATGGATACTACGCATGGGTTTTAGAGTTACTCGCTAAACTCGTCCAAATGGGATTTAACGATACTAGTATCTTTTCTCATATTAAAGTGTTCAACGAACAAAGCGATGTACTTCGTTATTTAAAAGAAAAAATAAAGAAAGAGGGATAATATGAAAGACTTAAAAACGTTAGTTAATTATTGTAAACAATACGGATTTATTTTCCAAGGAAGTGAAATCTATGGTGGTCTTGCCAATACTTGGGATTATGGTCCAATGGGAGCTAGACTAAAAAATAACGTCAAAGATACTTGGCGGAAACGATTCATTCAAGAAAGACGCAATGCTTACGAAGTCGATGCTGCTATTTTAATGCATCCTAGAGTTTGGGAAGCATCTGGTCACGTTGCCAGTTTCTCTGATCCGTTAATCGATTGTAAGGAGTGTAAGATGCGTCACCGGGCTGACAACTTAATCGACGATTTCGATCCTGATGCACACGCTGATGGGATGACACAAGAAGAGATGATGCAATATATCCAAGAACACCACGTCCCTTGTCCTCATTGTGGGCATAGTGATTTTACACCGATTCGGCAATTTAACTTGATGTTTGAAACGTATCGTGGGGTTACGGAGGATGCTAAGAACAAAGTGTATCTAAGACCAGAAAATGCCCAAGGGGAATACGTCAATTTCTTAAATGTACAACGTTCGATGAGAGCAAAGTTACCGTTTAGTATCGGTCAAATCGGAAAAGCATTCCGAAATGAAATCACACCAGGTAACTTTACATTCCGAACGATTGAATTTGAACAGATGGAGTATCAGACATTCTGTAAAGAAGGTACCGATAGTGAACTTTATCAATACTTTAAAGAGTACGCTAAGAAGTACTTTATGGACTTAGGATTACCAGAAAGCGATTTGAGATTCCACGACCATGAGAAGTTAGCCCATTATGCCAAAGAAGCGTGTGACGTCGAATACAATTTCTGTTTCGGTTGGGGTGAAATCAATGGAACTCATAACCGTACTAATTACGATTTATCTCGTCATCAAGAGTATTCTAGTGTTTCTCAAGAGTATACTGATCCAGAGACGAATGAAAAGTTCATTCCCTATATTATCGAATCTACCGTTGGATGTGATCGTCTCGTCTTAGCATTGTTAGATCATGCTTATACAGAAGAGACTCTTCCAAATGGAGAAGTAAGAGAAGTCATGAAATTTCATCCAGCCATCGCTCCTTATAAGGTTGCCGTACTTCCTTTAAATAAGAAATTCCATAGTGAAAAGGCAAATGAGATTTACGAAATGTTATCCAAACATTTCATGACTAGTTACGATGAAGGGGCCTCTATTGGAAAACGATATCGTAGACAAGATGCTATCGGTACACCATTTGCTGTTACCGTAGACGATAATACGATTCAAAATGATACTGTTACGGTAAGAGATCGCGATACGATGGAGCAAGTTACCATTCCTGTTTCAGAACTCGTTTCTTATATTGAAGAGAGAATCCAATTTTAAGGATTCTTTTTTTTGACTTCTTTTTCTATAATTGACAAAATGTTAAGTTTGTGATATAATCTAGTAACGTTAAAAAGAGGGGATGATATGATATGGAAAATAGAGGGATGCCTGTCGCATCAGATAGAAATTCTATAATCGATACCAATTATACTTCAGCTGATTCAGTTGCTACAATGGAATTAGTACCTAAGCAGAACGAATCTGTTTCGGTGTATGGACCGATGGTTTCTAAATTCGATGTCGTTCGTTATTTGATTATGCAGTTACCAGAAAAATTCGATGGGGATTCGACGATTCAAAAATTGACTGAGAGTACCCTTTTAAAAGCTTTGAACCACGATGATGGACATACGAGTCAATTGCCAATTGTCGATCAGAATACTTATATGGAGTTATTGCAAGCTAATAGACCATATTCTTTAATGGATATTGTCAATTTGAATTTTGATAATGATGCAGCGAACTGGAAAATTTCTTTTGAAACTGCAAAAGGAACGAAGTATCACGTCGAAAAGTTTGATTCAGAACTTCAAATTGTCATTGCGAAAGCAACCAAGCGGACTTCTATTCGTGCTGTTGTGGGTAAAGATGATTCCTATATCACAATGATTGATGAAAAATTGAATGATAAGGGTGAAGTTGTTTCACGCGCTTGTGACGTCAATCGTTACGACCATGATGGTCATCAGTTGCCTGTTTCAAATCGGTTTGATGAAATTCGTTATTCTTTAATTGCAGCAGAGTGGGAACAAAATCCACAAGAAACTTTAGATTCTTATGAAATGATTGATCCGGAACATAATTTGAATGATCGTTATTCTTTTGTGAATCCCATTTCTTTAGAACATTTTTATGAAAAATTTAAAGATTTGATTTTACCAGCTGGAAACTATTTGGATTTTTCAAAGCCAGATTCTCGTTTGGTTGATAATATGGCTCGTTTTATTAATTTGTCTCATAAAATAGAAGATCAACTTGGCTCGGATGGAGATGTGTTGTTAAGTGAAGCTTTGGTAGAACCAATTAGTACTCACTTTGGTGTGGTAGATGCAACGCCTTTTGAGGCAAATGGTTTAGCAATTGTCAAAAATCCAAATCATCAATATACGATGGTAACGATTAATGTTTCTTATGAGGATGGAAAATATTCGGTTTCTTCTTATAAACAAGATGCTGCAATTGACGATGTTATCCACTCCCTTAATCATAGTTTTAATAATGCTCAATTGGAAGGAATTACGGAATTCACGGACGGAAGAAAAGTGGAACCATCTCTAGAACTTAGAATTCCACCAGTTTCTCGGGTCGCTTATCGGGAACCACTTTTACCAAATGCATCTGATTTTTTAGAAGATGCATAAAATTTAAAGAAGTTTTTTGGAAAAATAGAAAATTGATGTTATAATACTATTACCGAGGGTAGTAGTATGAGTAAGACAATTAAAATTAAATGTAATAGTTGTAAATACAAAGTTAGTTTAAAAGAGGGGATTACCTCGTTAGATACAAAGGATATGCTTTTAAACGTCGATAATGAACTTGCTAATGCTTACAATCTTTTGTCTAAAATTAAGACGAAAGCTTTGAAAACAAAGGTTGTCCATATGATTCACGATGGGGCAACGTTAGCGGATACTTATGGGTATCAAATTATGCGATGTCCAGAGTGTGGCGAGTTAACAAGTCATTTTGTTTTTACGTTGCAGACGAAAGAGGAGACGTTTTCTCCGACATATTATTGTAAGACTTGTAAACATAAACTAAACAAAATCAGTTATACGACAGCATTAAAAGGAAAATGTCCGAAGTGTCATCAAAAACTGGTCTATGTAGATACAACGTACGATGATTAAACCACCTATGAAGGTGGTTTTTCTTTGGTCATATCGTAGATAATTTGAATGAATGTATCGGCTTGGTCTAAATATGGAAAGTGTCCTGCTTGGGCAATGATTTTCAGTTGTGAGTTGGCAATTAATTGGTGCATTTTATAGGCATCTTCGATTGGTGTTACGAGATCGTTTTCACCATGTACAATCATGACATTGGTATTAATCTTATTTAGGTAATATTGTAAATCTAATCCGACAATGTTAGAAAATGTCTTACGCATGTATTTAGGGAGTGCCTTATAATCATCGGAACCGTATTTTTGAACGAGTGATTCTAGATAGATTGCTCGCTTCGATTTGGGTAATAGTTTGGTAAGTTTTTTTTGAAATTGATACCGGCATGATTTCCATTTTTGCGGTTTTGGTTTGATGCCGGCACTATCTAGAAGAATTGCTTTTTTATAGTAATCTTTGTAGTACCCTAGAATTTGAATGATGATTCTGCCACCCATTGAGTGGCCTAAGAGGATAGGGTGTTCTAAATGAAGAGATGTAATCCAAGTCCGCACCATGTTCGTATAGTCGTATAGTGTTAAATCACGGTTTGGAAATTCTGTATTTCCAAATCCGGGATAGTCTAAAATATAAATTGTAAAGTACGGTTCTAATTGACTGATAATATGATTCCACGTTTTTCTAGTGTTGCCCCAACCGGGTAGGATGATGAGTGACTCTGGTTCCGTTCCATATTTTTCATAGTACAATTTGATATCTTGATATTTGAAATACATATTTCACTTCCTATTATAAGTTATGTTATAATTTAGGTAAGGTGATAATATGAACGTGAAATTGTTAGGGACTGGTAACATTACATCAAAACGGGCAAACTCTTGCGTTTTGATTGACCAGCACATTTTAATCGATTGTCCAAATGGACAGTATAAGAAGTTGTTACAAGAGGATTTTCCGTTTGCCAACTTGGATTTTATTTTGATTACCCATCTACATGGGGACCGTGTTTTTGATCTTCCATTTTTGTTTTTGGATTTATACAAGCGAAAGCGAACAGGCATCACTCTCGTTGGACCCTCTTTTTTGGAAGAATACGTTGCAGAACTCATGCGTTTGGCATTCGGTAAAGATACAGGAGCAGATATTTTACAAGGTTTGCGAATTCGTTACATCGATGTTTCAGAATCTCCATCTTTTATGATAGGGAACCTTTCGATTACGGCATTTGAAGTGGATCATGGCAATGTTCCAGAGTGTTATGGTTATGCATTCCGTCACGTTGCTACTTTGGTTGTGACAGGAGAAAGCAGAATGTGTCCAAATTTAGAAGAATGGGCCAGAAAATCTACTTACTTTATTTGCGAATGTGGGAAAGAGCACGAGAATGCTTTTCACATGGATTTAGATACGTTAAAAGATTTTGCGATTAAGTATCCGAAACTTACGATTTTAACAACTGGAATGAGCAACAAAATGAAGAAGAAAATTGCAGAAACACAGTTTTATCACGACAATGTTATCGTACCGGATGATGACTACGAATTAGAAATTATGTAAAGTTATGTAAAAACAGTATCTTTTTTAGGAATCTATGATATACTATAATTGTCGAGGGGATGTAGTTCTCTACCTATTTATAAAACCGACTAATAATGACGATACGGGAGTTCGGATCAGCAAGCTGTGTTGAAGACCTTTACTACGTGTTTAGGGATCCTAAGGCTTGCGTATGGACACCCACCTGTGTGGAGCAGGTTTTATCGTTGGTAGGGTCTCTCTCTTCTGACTGAGTTTGCTTTAAAACACCAATTTCGGTGTTTTTTTCTTGGATTTTCTTGACATTCTATTTCCCTCATTATATATTGAAGTTACTTAATTTTGATGGGAAGTGTTACATATGTTAGTATTATCTTTTATTAAAGATGACACCTTTTATTGTTATGGTGTGACGTTACGAGAAGATTATCATTCTCCTTATAATAAAGAGGGTGGAGTTGCCAATATTATGTTTCAAGCATCGCGCCGGACTGGTAAGCGGACGGATGCCATGCAACTTAGTGCATTGCTTAGGCAAGTAGACGACATTGAATTTAAAACGAATCGTAAGAAGAAAGACATTGTTTCTGATTTTGTTCTTTTCTTATCTCAATTTGATTTTGAATTGTTACGTACTTGTCCAGTTTCTATTTTGGATTCTGCAAATCAGGAGCTATCTGTGACACAGTTAAAGATTTCTAGAGAACTTGCTGCATATCTCAAACGAGCAAGAGAGGAAGATCAGGCATTAACACTTTGGAATCAGTATTTCAATGAGCAACTTGGTCATCCGTTATTAGAAGTAGAGCCTGCTAAGGTTTATAGAAAGGATTAAAGTATGAGTGAATTTAGTCGTGTTAGTATGTTAATCGATATCAATCAGTTAAAAAATAAAACGGTTGCTATTGTTGGAATTGGTGGTGTCGGGGGCTATGTGGCTGAAAGTTTAGCTAGAAGTGGTGTCGGCAAATTGATTTTAGTCGATTATGATGTCGTCGATGAGACGAACATTAACCGGCAGATTATTGCTCTTCACAGTACGATTGGAAAAGAGAAAGTTTCTTTGATGGAAGAGAGGATTCACGATATTTGTGAAGATACCCAAGTTGTATCTTATCGTATCATGTACGGAGAAGAGAATCGCTACGATATTTTTAGCGAAAAAATTGACTTCTTAGTCGATGCATGTGATATCGTACGGAGTAAACAGATTTTAATTACAGAGTGCTTGAATCGAGGGATCCCCTTTATAAGCTCGATGGGAACAGGAAATCGTTTGGATCCTTCTAAGTTGACTGTTACGGATTTAGCGAAAACAGAAGGGGACCCACTTGCTCGGATTATGCGAAAATGGGCGAAAGATCGGGGAATTCGTACTCCCATTCCTGTCTTATATTCTTCTGAGTTACCAATTAAAACGGGAACTAGACAACCGGGATCCTTGATTTTTGTGCCCGCTAGTGCAGGTCTTTTGATTGGCAGTTATATTGTGCGATATTTTCTTTCAAATTAGTATTGTTTTTTCTACTATTTTGATATAATAGTGCTAGGAGGGAGAAGTATGGAGTTTATGTTTGTTATCATTATTTTAATCATTATCATTTTATTGGCATCTATTAAACAGGTCAATGAATACGAAAAGGGAGTCTTGTTCTCTTTTGGTAAATTTACACGAATTTTAGATGCTGGATGGCATGTCGTTTTACCAATTTTTCAATCTTTTCAAAAGGTAGACGTTAGAACTCGTGCTGTAGATGTACCAGAGCAAGAAGCGATTACGAAAGATAACGTTTCCATTCGTATCAATGCGGTATTATATTACAGGATATTTGATGCTTCTAAGAGTGTCTTAGCAGTAAAAGATTCTTGGTATGCAGTGAGTCAACTAGCACAGACTACGATGCGAAATGCCGTCGGTGCCGTTACGCTAGATGAACTTTTAGGTGAACGGGAAAAAATTTCACAACAGATTTGTTCTATCATCGATGAAGCAACGGATCCTTGGGGCATCCAAGTGGAAAATGTCGAATTAAAAGATATTGCTTTACCAGAAGAAATGAAACGTGTCATTGCAAAAGTTGCTGAAGCAGAACGTGAGAAAGCAGCTGTCATTACGAAAGCGCAAGGTGAAGTAGATGCAGCTAATAATTTAGCTCATGCTGCTGAAATCATGTCTAGCACACCGGGAGCGCTTCATTTGAGAACGCTTTCTACGTTAAATGATTTATCTAGTGATCAATCTAATACGATTATTTTTGCGATTCCAATCGAAGTATTACGTGCTTTTGAGGGAACCAATGTCAAAGATGTCGTTCAAAAAATTACAGATAAGAAAAATTAAGACAAAGAAAAAAGTCACTGAAGAAGTGATTTGAAAAAAATCTACACAAAATAAAAAGTGTGTAGATTTTTTGTATGATAAAATTTAAATAAGGAGGATTCAATGATAACAAGAGAATATAGAAATTTTACTCGAGAAGAAAAAATTAAAGCTGTAAAAATGGTTTTGATTGATAAGAAATCTCAAATGGAAGTTGAAAGAACTATATTAGGTAAAAAGAAAAGTACAGGTACACTTAATAGATGGATTAGAGAGTATATTCAGGAAGGCGAAGAAAATTGTTTTAAAAAGAAAAAAGGATTGAAAAAAATAGAAATAACGGAAGACAATGTTAGATATGAAATACTAAAAAAATTCAATGCCTTCCTGGAAAAAGAAATACATACAAATTCCAATTCATCGAAAAATTCAAGAAACAATACCCAATAAATATAATGTGTGAAGAATTAGAAATATCCAGAGATACTTATTACAAATGGCTTAAAAGAAAAAATATAAAAAATAGATACGAATTAAATCATGAAGCATTAAAACCGCTAATTCAAAAATATTATGATTTATCAAATGGAACTGCAGGATATAGACAAATAAAAGAACAACTTGAATATCATGAAGGAATCATTATCTCATATTATATGGCTTTCTTAATTAAATGTTGCATAATGAAATTACCTGAGGCTAGAAAGAAAAATAAAAATAAAGGTAAATATACGGTTACAACGAAAGGGGATGAAAAGAAATACACTTATCAAAATATAGCAGAAAATATGGATATAAATGATATTTATAAAGTAATATCAACTGATACAACAGAAGTAAAATTGGAAAAAGACGGAAAGCAAAATGTATCATTCTTTATTGATGCTTATAGCACTGAAATATTAGTATCATGTATTGGTAAATCACTAAATAATGATTTCATAGAATACAATCTAAATTTATTAAATGACAGTGATTATAAATTAGATAATATCATATTACATTCAGATCGTGGAGGAATGTATAAAAGTGGAATATATAATACAAAAACCGCTGAAATGAATCTTATACCAAGTATGTCCGCACCTTACACTTGCACTCATAATCCTTGGATAGAAACACTCAACGGCCAATTCAAAGATTTCATCAAGAAAGACAATCCCAAGACTCTTGATGAACTACAAATTGTATTAAACAAATTTGTATACTATAATAATAACATAAAAATTAAAAATAAACTAAAAACAACACCGATTAATTATCGATGTTGCCATAGTTAAGAACTTTTTATTTCGTGTATAAATTTATCAAGTCAGTTCT
>QAMK01000012.1 GCA_003149915.1 Bacillota bacterium | reverse complement strand
ATTATTTTGATGCCTAAAATAACGGTTAAAGGCATCGTCTAAATCAAACAAACTACACCTCAAACTACAAGAGTCCACCTCCTTTAAAAATGGGTATTCTGGATATAAATTCGGTAACTCTTTTATCATATCAAAACCAGTTAAATGTTCTTCTTTTCTTTTTTCAAGATAATGGTTATAAACGAATCTTGTACAACCAAAAGTTTTTTGAATCATGATAATCTGTTGCTTGTTTGGATACATTCGAAACTGATAACTTTTATACATATGAATACTATCCACCTCCTTTTTCGTTCACAGTTAGCAAGAATATATCAAACAAATGTACGCCAGTCAAGTAAAATACGAATTTTTCTACAATTTTCCATTCCGATACGCTTTTTCTCATATGCGAAGCAAATTCCTAGTATATAAAAAAGAATTAGATGTTTTTTATGATATCATCTAATTCTTTTTGTTCTTCACTACTGATTCCTACTGTATCTAACTCTTTATTAAACCAATCTGGTACTGGTGCTTCTTTTTGTTTTGTTTCAACTGGTTTTGTCTTCTTATTTGCCTCCAACTTCTTTTTCACTCGTTTATGTTCTTTTTCAGATAAGCGCATCGCATCTTCTACTGTTTCAATGTTCAATCTTTTCCATTGTCCTGCAATTGTCTCTACATAATTTTTAGATAACTTTTGATTGTTAATTTTTAAAATGTATGCAATCAAAACATTGACGACTCCAGGTTTTAATTTCATATCTGTCAGTAAACTCTCAATCAACCGTAAATCTCTCGCTGACGGCTCTCCATTTTTATATTTGCTTTTTAAATAATCGTATGGTGTAACTGTCTCAAATGTATAAACCATCTTAGCCCAATTTGATGCATCGCCAGTTGGAGAACGTAAGTATTCTGGTTGTGTCGTATAAATCAAAGTCGGAAGTCTACCACCTTGTTCAAATTGATAATAGTTTCTGGCATTTTTTCGAAGTTCATTTTTGTCAATTAAGCCTCTTTCATTTAACGAATCACGAACGATTCCTTGCATAGTCAAATCGTCGATTCCGTATGCATAAGACAAGTTGTTAATCAATTCTTTGACATCGTTGTTAAAACAGTTTGGACTAATCATCGACTCTGGGATACTAGAGATTAATAAATTGAAATCGATTTGGTGCATCAATGTCGGACGGTTTTTATTTGTATCTGCGATATCATCGTTTTCGGTGATACTGTTTCCAGGCACTGGCGTAAATACTTCATCGAACTGTTTGGTAATTTCTTGATAATCTTTCAAGTTAATTCTAGGTATTTTGAAATATGATACTACTTTTTGATATTCTTTTTTTCCTAGATTGTTATATAATACAACGTTTAGTATTGGGTGATTTAAAAATTCCGCAGCACTCAAAGGAGAATACAATTGATAAACGTAAGTATTGACATTTTCTTTTTTAAAAAATGTTTTTAAGAGTCCGATGGCTTCTAATTTTTCACGAGCAATAACAATACTTTCTAGTTTTAATTGCATCGTCATCATCAAATGATAATGTGTTAATTCTTCACTCATTACTTCCCGTTTGTCTAAATCATCGCATAGTGTAAAATAAAGGGAGGTGGCTACATGCCCGATAATCGGTTGATATAGCATCGTAATTATTTTACGATCTGTACTAGTAATTACTGTTTTATTAACGACCATATAGATGTCGGCCGGTAAAATCGTCTGCATACTTTTTCACCTCGATTACTTTGTATTATATAGAAAGATTATAAAAATGACAATAAAAAAGAATTTCATTCTTGAAACTCTTTATAAAATTTCTAAAATTCGTTCTAGCATCGATACATCAATTTTCATTAAATAAACTAAATTCAATGCAATTAGAATAAACGGTCCAAATGGAATTACCTTTTCCCGATGAGTCCAGTACAGAATAAGTGCGACTGGTAAAGCAATAAAACTCGATAGGAAAATAATTAACAATCCTAAAATCGGATGTAAAACAAGTCCTACGACAAACATGAGTTTAATATCTCCACCGCCTAGACTTTCTTTATGAAACAAGTGATTTCCAAATACCATCAAGCCGTACATCACTAAAAACATAAAAATACCAGAAGCGATTTGTAGCAGTCCACCACGAAATCCCAAATCGATAAAGTTCATGATGATAATGATGATGGCCGATACGAGTGTTACTTCATCTGGAATAATGAGAAAATTAATATCACTGATGATGACGATGATTAGTAGTGATGCAATTGTAAGAGAAATTATCAATTTAGGAGTAAAACCAAAAGAGTAAAAAGATACAGCATACAATACTCCTGTTAATATTTCTACAATTGGATAAAATAAGCTGATTTTTTTATGACAATGTTTGCATTTTCCTTTTTGAAATAAATAGGAAAAAATGGGTACCAATTCAGATGGACCTAAACGGTTATGGCAAGTTGGGCAATAACTTCTTTTTGGTCTTATAATCGATTCGCCAACGGGTAATCGATACCCAACAACCGTAAAAAAGGAGCCCATACAAGCACCTACGATAAAAAAGCAAATCATGTAGTAGATGGTCATATGTTGGTCCCCTTTCTTTTTTTATTGTACTGTACTGTAAACGTCGAACATTGGGATAATGATAGATAACAAAATGAAACCAACACAGACAGCTAAAAAAGCAATTGTTATCGGTTCAATTAAAGTCTTTAACATGTTAATCGCATTTTTATGCAAATTGCCAAAGTGAACAGATACTTTTTCCATCATCGTTCCTAACTGACCAGTCGATTCGCCGGTAACAAGCATTTCGTATGCTACAATGGGGAAAGCCCATTTTCCGCGGAATGACTCTGATATCTTACCACCTTTACTTAAAGTTAGCAAGGTATTTGCAATGATATCTTTATATATTTCGTTGTTGGTTATCTTTGATAATATTTCCATACTATCAGTAATATTAACGCTGTGATTTAATAAAGATGCAAATGTTTTAGTAAACGTTGTTACTTCATTATAAATGATGATATTACCAAATACTGGCATGTGCATATAAATCGTTTGCATAGTTTTTCGAAAACTTTTAATATTTTTAAAGGCATACCAATAAGCACCTATAATAACCGCTAGGACTAGTACGATATAATACCAATTGTTTTGAATAAATGAGCTAGCATTCATTGTGAAAATAGTAATTCCAGGAAGTTCAGATCCGGTTCCTTCATACATTGTTGTAAACGATGGAACTACCGCAACAAGAACGAAAATAATTACAGCAATCGCTACTACTAAAATAATAGACGGATACATCAAAGCTGATAACATATCTTTTCTTGTCTGTTCAATGGAAGTATAGTAATCTGCCATTTCATCTAGCGTAGATGGAAGATCTCCAGTCATTTCAGATGTTTTTACCATGTTAATCAACAAACGTGGAAATGTGGCAGATTGGTTTTCCAATGCTTGTGAAAAATTGTTACCCGTTACCAAATCGTATACGATACGTTCATATACTTTTCTTTTTGAAGGAACTGTTGTTTGCTTAGCTAAGATACGAACAGAATCAATCAATGGAATACCTGCTTTAATATAAGTGGATAACTGTGTCAGTACAAAGGATAATTCACTAGTACTAATCTTTGCTTGAAATAAATCTTTTTCATATGCTTTGGCAGGAGCAATACTGACAATCTCGTAACCTTCATTGGTTAAGAACATTCTTACTTCTTCGATATCATAAGCATCAAACATACTTTTTACTGTTTGACCATATGCATTTTTTACGACGTAATTAAACTGAGTTCTCTTTTCACCGGCATGACGATTAACTTGCTGTTCTGTCTTTTGACCAGAAATACCTTTAGCATTGGCAATTGTTTCCTGAATTAATTTGTCAGTGTCGACTTCTGGTGTTTTTGGTTTTTTTTCTTTTTTCTTAAACATATTCGATGTCGACTTATAAAAGTTGATTAAGCCATCTTTCATACACTAGACCTCCCCTATTATTACAACAGTAAGTATAACATAAAGAACAAATTTTTTAAACTATTTTTGGGCGATTTCATATAATAAAGTAAGAGGTGATTGGAATGTGGAACTATCCATATAACCCGTACTATTCATTTTATCCTGCTACAAAAACTGGTTTATTACAAAAATTTATCCAAGGATTTTCATTTCAAAAATTTCTAGATGGGACACAAAAAACACTTGGACTAATCAATCAAGCTATTCCGGTTTACAATCAAATGAAACCGATTTTAAACAATGCTAAGACGATGTTTCGAATCGTCGATGAATTGAAAGCGGAACCCGTTTCTATTCGAACAGAAACAAAATCCATGCAAGAATCGCAAAAAACAACTCGAGCAACACAAAATAATCCTATTTTTTTTACTGATTAAGAAACCGAAATTGTCATATCACTGCGGTCCATTATAAAAGTATTGCTCTTGTTTCCAAATTGATAATTAGCTGTTCCGAACACCAAATTGTTTGGAGAGTCGTACGTAGCAAGAACGGTATGATTAAAATCTGAAACGGTAACGGTAATTTGATCTCCTACTCTGGCAGCAATGCTAGAAGTTGAACGATTTCCAGTCGAATTGTTTGTTATTGTTACTAATGTATTTTCACTAGAGTTAACTCTAATTTGATAGGCAGTCTTATCAATTTTGACTTCAAATGGACTACTGTAGCTGTAAAGTCCTGCGCTCGTCGTTGCTTTTACACGATATATACCATTCGATGTTGCTTGATATTTTTCCGTATTTTCAGACACTTTTGCGCATGAACTAATATCCATCATATTGGAACAACTGTACCAATCATATTGAACTGCACTAATTGGATTATTCTCTAATGCGCCCGATAGTATCACGTTTTGACTCACATAGGTACCAGTATCGATTGGCGTAGATAATCCCATCCCTTTTATGATTGGAATCGGTATCGTATTATCTAATTTTACATAGATGTTTTTCTCTGTCGAATAATCATGATTGGTATCCATGGCACGAATTTTTATTTTACCTTGAATGTTGTCCTCTAAAACGAGTTCATTCCCTGCTATTGTTTCATACGTTTGACCATCATCTAAGGAATATTGAAATTCTTGAATCGGATAAAAATAAGGACTATATGCTGATAATTCTAAACGAATTTTACCAGTTGCCCAATCCGATGTTAAGTAGTCTTGTAGAATTCCATCGTTTTCTTCTTTCATCGATACAATTTGAATAGCAAAATTTCCATTGGCACGAATGCATTCATTTGGATTGCCTTCCCTTTGATAGACAACTTTATCATTATGAACATTTTTACATGTTAGATACAGTTCATAATTGTCTTTCGACTTATCTTGATAAACGGATACAATTCCCGTTGCATCGCAACGATAATCACTTTCTTGCAATAAATCTTCTTTTGTTAAGTTTTGATATGGAATATTAATGCACAGTTCCGATGCAGGCAATGCATCGCGATATTTTTCAATGTAACTATTTGCAGCGGTAATAATAGTTTGTTGAAACTGTTGAAATGATTTTTCTGCATTTGCTTTTTGAATGAATCCGGACGCTAAAACAATTACGACTGCAATGACTCCCAAAATGGCAAATACAAGTAACAATTCTACGATTGCTAAGCCACGTTGCTTTCTTTTCTTTTTCACACTAATCACCTAACCAACCTAGTTTTTATCATTTTCATTATACACTTTTTTGACATTAAAAAAAAGACATTATTTTAAAATGTCTTTGAGCATTTTGATTTCGTGCTGAATTTGAATTCTTCGTAGCCAATACTTTTTCGGTAGAACTTTTAACAGAAGTTCTTTTTGTTTGATTGAAGAAGAAAGATATTCTTGAAATAGAGGTCCTTTCTTTTTGGCTAAAATCGGTCCGTAGATACATTCTTTTTTACGAATCCTTCTTTTCCCTCGTTGCCATTTCATGACGACATAGATGATATTCTTGTATTTAACGAGTGTCTCATCTTCTATGTAAAAGCCTAGTTTCGATATTTCTTTTCTAACGCGTATTAAATCGTTATTGGGAGATAACACTAGTGTTTTCACGTTTTTTAATTTTTCAGGTGTATATTTAAACATCCCGATGATGTTGCCACCACCCATGCCACTCACGACAACGGTATCGATGTCATCTGGAATTTTACTGACACCATCGGCAAGAAGCGTTTCGACATCTACTTTTTCCCGTTTGATGTTTTTTTGAGCTTCTCTTAAAGGGCCCTCTTTGTTATCCGATGCGACTACTTTCGTTGCGATGTGATGTTGTTTTAAATAGATGGATAAATAGGCATGATCACAACCGACATCGATTACTTTCGCGTTTTTAGGTACTAATTGGGCGACTGCTTTTAGGCGTTCGTTTAATAAAATCATTAGTCAGTTAAGAAATCCTTCAACTTACGAGAACGAGATGGATGACGTAATTTTCGTAATGCTTTGGCTTCGATTTGACGAATTCTTTCACGCGTGACACCGAAAATTTGACCAACTTCCTCTAGGGTACGACACTGTCCATCGTCTAATCCAAAACGAAGACGTAATACTTTTTCTTCACGGTCTGTAAGTGTCAATAGGACACTGCTCAACTCTTCCTTTAGAAGTTCTGTCGTAGCATATTCTTCGGGACTCATCGTGCGTTCGTCTTTTAAGAAGTCTCCCAAATGTGAATCTTCTTCTTCACCAATTGGAGTTTCCAAAGATACAGGATCTTGGCTAATTTTATATACTTCTCTTACTTTATCGATCGTAATGCCCAATTTCTTAGCGATTTCCTCATCGGTTGGTTCGCGATTTAATTCCTGTGTCAACTGTCGTTGAACACGAGCTAGTTTATTGATTGTCTCAACCATATGAACTGGTACACGAATCGTTCTCGCTTGATCGGCGATGGCTCTCGTAATTGCTTGACGAATCCACCAAGTAGCATATGTACTGAATTTGAACCCTTTGGAAGAATCGAACTTTTCTACTGCTTTCATTAGTCCGATGTTTCCTTCTTGAATCAAATCCAAGAATAACATACCACGTCCAACGTAACGTTTGGCAATGGATACAACCAAACGAAGATTGGATTCTGCTAACATTCTCTTCGCATATTCGTCTCCTTCTGAAGCACGTTGTGCATATTCGAATTCTTCATCTGACGTCAATAAGTTAATGCGTCCGATTTCCTTTAAGTACATTCTTACTGGGTCGTTGATTTTAACGTCTTTGGAAAGAGTTAAATCTTCCACTTCCAAACTGTCTGGGGTTAAGATTTCACTATTATCAGTGTCGTCTTCATCGTCGGCTTTAATTTCGATTTTGTTTTCTACAAATGCATTGTATAGATCATCTAAGGTATCGCTATCGATATCTAATCCTTTCAATTCTTCGGCAATTTGTTCATATGTAATCTTACCATCTTGTTTTTTTCCTAATTCGATTAATGCCTTTTTTCTTTCTTCCATCGTTTTAATTTCTGTCGTCATTTTATTCAACTCCCATTTTTAGTTTTCTGATTCGTTCTGCTAGGACTGCTTTCTGTAAAGGATCTACTTCTTCTTTTATCATCTTCTGTAACCGTTTGACTTCTTCGTTCAAACGATACGAACGGATGACATCCGCATATTCTTCTAGCTCTTCGTCACTAATTTCTTCTTTCAAATTGAGTGACAACACTTCAGTCAGTAAACTACTCAGATTCTTTTTATCTTGAAAATAAGTAAATAAGTCCGCTACTTCTAGACTTCCATACGTGTCGCGATAATAATCGATCTCGCTTCCCAAATGTCTTTCATCCGCGGTTGGAAAATACAACTCTTCGCGGCGGTATAATCTGATTGCCTTATCGCTTTTTAACATGTAATAGATAATTGCCATAGCAGCCAAATCGTATTTACTTCGTCTTGGTTTCTCTTTTGATGGTAGAGTTTCTACCTCTTTTTTGTCCGGTTTGATTTCCGCTTTTTCTTTTACATCCTGTAACCTTTTTTCTAGGGTATTATAACTTATATCGAATTCTTTTGCAAGGTTTTTTAGAATAATTTCTACACGAATTTCATCGTTGATCTTCGCTGCTTCGGAAATTACTTGGTTGATATAGTTAGCTTTATCGATGTCACTATTCATGTTGACATCTTTCTTTAGGCTTTGAATTTTAAAGTCACTGTAGTAGATGGCATTCTCTACCAAAGCATCGAATCGTTCCTTGCCTTGGTCGATGATATAAGTATCTGGATCGTAATCGTTTTCTAAAGCGATTACTTTCGGATTCAAGCCTAATTGAATTAGCTCTTCCCCATTTACTAAAGTGGCATGGCGTCCTGCATCATCACCGTCGAAACACAGAATAACGTCGTTTGAAAGACGCTTGATTAAATTGGCTTGTTCTTTGGTCATGGCCGTACCCATCAAGGCGACGACGTTACGGTATCCAATCGTACTAGCACGGATGACGTCCATGAATCCTTCCATGACGATGACGTATTTCTTCGTTCGTACTTCTTCTCTAGCTACGTGATAGTGATATAACAGTTCCCCTTTTTTAAAGATTGGTGTCTCTTTGGTATTCAAATATTTATTCAGTTTGGAATTATCGTAAATACGACCAGAGAAGCCTACTACCCGTCCGTTTAAATCCCAAAGTGGAAACATGATGCGGTTGATATACGTATCGTGCTCGTTGCTCGCTAGTCCCAACTTGTCTAGAGTATCTAAAGAGTAGCCTTTATCTGTCAAAAGTTTCACTAAAGAATCCATACTGGTAAGAGATAAACCGATATCGAATTCTTTGATGACATCGTCGTCGATCTTTCGTTTTTTCAGATACTCCTTGGCATCGTGCCCGAAACTTGTATTCAAATTATTTTGATAAAACTTGAGAGCCAACTCGTACATTTTATAGTATGGCTCGTTTTGGGTATTTTCTTTCTTCAGTTTTAATCCTTTTACTTCGATACCTGCCTTTTTAGCAAGTAATTCTAGTGCTTCTTTAAATGTGATATGTTCGTAATCCATGACAAAGTTAAATACATTGCCGGATGCACCACAACTGAAACATTTATAAATTTGTAACGAGCGCGATACACTCATCGACGGATTGGTATCATCGTGAAATGGACACACGCCAAAATAGTTCTTTCCTTTTTGGACTAGAGGAATGTAACTAGAAATTACATCGACAATGTCCACTTTGCTTCGCACTGATTGAATTAAATCGTGTTCATTCATGACGCATTCCCCCAATCCAGACTAATACATTGCATATTATACCACATTTTAATTTGTTATTACCCTCATAAATCGACTTTTTTAACAATTTAAAAAACGAGGCATGATACCTCATTTGTTGTTTCAAATTAAATTAAAGAATCTCTTGTAAAAATCGTAACTTTCTTCGATAGATAAACGTCAATCTGACATTTTGCGACAATTTTTACAAAACCGAGACCATCGATTACTAAATCTTCATGGTATTTAACATCAACTGTAGTTTTGCCTAAATCTTTCAATCGCTCTTGTTTTTTGGCATTCATCTTTTTGATTTCTAAGTCGTTCGATACGTAGAATGTGAAACTATTCTTCTCACCTTCGACGTAGTCGATTCTCAAGATATCGTCCAGTAACAAGCACTGTCCTTTTTTGATTTGGAACGTACGCGGTTTGATTTCTTTGCGTGGTGTAATCTTCTTTAACATCTCTGGTGATAAATCGTTCGTGATGTTTCCTGGATCGATTAGTCCCGGTGTATCGATTAATGTCAAGTCATCTGAAAGCTCGATTGCAACGGTATCTAACGTCGTCGATGGCATCGGTGAAATCGTCAAGTCACTCGGATTTTTTGAATAGTTTTCCATCATTTTGTTAATCAAACTACTCTTACCGACATTGGTGTTACCGACGATGTAGACACGTTTCGACGTCTTGTATTTTTTGATCATATGTAGCAACTCATCCATGTTGTAATTGGTTCTCGTGCCGATGATGATAATATCATCGTAACCTAAATCGCTACGTTTGAAGTAATCGATGATTTTTTCATCTTTGACACTAAGTGGTAAGGCATCTCTTTTATTTAAAACTAAAATCATCTTGTTATCGATGTAATTTCTAATTTTATGAAGATCTTGTTCGACGTTTAAAATGTCTTCTACATGTAATACCAAATCTTTGGTTTCATTTACTTTTTTTAATACTTCTAAATATTCATCGTTCGTCTTTGAAACGATTTGATATTCGCCGTAATGTTTCATTTTAAAACATCTTTGGCATAAGTCGTTTTCTAAATTTGTGGTATAACCATCGAGTAAAACATTCTCATCTTGTAACACGATGCCACAACCACGACATTTTTTTTCACTCATAAAACTTCCCTCTTTTCAGTCTCGTGCCCTTTTTATTCATTACGTATGCTTCTAGTTTGCGATTCAAACTTGTAATCTTCAAGTCTTCTTTAGCAGTTGGATCTACTAAAATTGTTAGGATTCCATAACGATTTCCAGCGACAATATCGGTAAATAGTTGATCTCCTATCATGGCCATTTGGCTCTTTTCAAAACCGTATTTACGTTTAATCCGAGATAGGCCAGATGTCGATGGTTTCATAGCCAATGAAATATAATCCACTTGTAAATGCTCTGCCACTTTGGCAACGCGACCTTTCGTATTATTGGAGATTAAAATGACCGTAAACTCTTTTTTTAATTTTTGCATCCATTTTGTCGTTTTTTGATTAGGAACTTCTTCATCAATTTTGGCAATCGTGTTGTCGATATCAAAAATGAGGCATCGGATTCCAAGTGATTTTAACTTTGAATACGGAACATCAAAAATGGATTTTTGATACATTTTTGGAATATACTTCTTCATTCAAATCTCCTATCATATTATACTACAGTCCTCTTCGTATTGTGCGTTACGCATTTTCGTAACTATTTTGGACATTTTCTAAATAGAATAACACCATCGGTTCCGTAATGGATATCACGTCGTAAAATTCCCCATCCGGAATCACGTAGGTATGATTTCTAATTACGTTATCTAAGCGATCTGCTTTGTAAAGTGGTTCCGTAATGGCCTCTGACTTCCTGGCAAATTGGCGATACGGAATTGGCAACTGTTGTTTCCAGATGCGAACTTGTTCGTCGTATGGATGTTCTTTTAAACTCTCTTTGATTTCTTTATAACGTTTGTATTGGTCTTTGATATGTTCAATTTGATTCAAATAATACGTTACTTTTTGATGATGAGCAAATCCTTCTGGGTTCCCTTTCCATTCTTCTTTGGAAGAATCATGGAAGACGACACTTGGATCTAACTCGGCATCTATTTTAGCTATCGATTGTAAATATGGAAAATGACCGCCGTAACATTCGTTTAGTTCTTTTTCGGTCATCCATGAGGTATCTAACTGGAATTGTTCGTCAATCATATTTGCAATCAACGCAAAATATTTTTTTTTGATATCCTCATATACTTCATTGGTACTGCCTTTTCTTAACAACTCATCATACTTATTTTTCATATTCTCTCCTTTGGTTCATGTAATATTGTATCATTGAACAGGCCTAATTGGCAAATATTCTTACAAAAACGTGTAAAGAAAAAGGTGTAACCAAGGTTACCCTCTCTTATTTTTTGGTGGTGTGATTCGTAAAATCTTTTGTGGTACCATTAAAGTTCGTTTGGTAGAGCGAATCTGTTGCAAGCGTTCTTCTTGTTTTCTAGTCAGTGGACCTCTTTTACTTGCTTCATAAAATTCTGGTCCCATATTTGAATACTGTAACATTAGTTCGCGAACTCTTTCATAGCCATTGGGAAGATGACCCGCACGGCGCAAGAGATAAACAGCACGATCCATATCACAATTTAGCCATAGATCTTCTAGAATCACCATAGCACTGGCAATATCGTACCCGCAATAGATACCGTTAATAGAAGCGTTTACTTCTTTTTTCCACGTCACTTGATCTTCTTCTGTCATAAATGCTTTCGCATTGATTAACCACTTTTCTTTGTCTTTTTTTGCAAGAGATTTCAATGTCGGTGATAACTCTTCGCGCATTTTTACAATCCGTTTTTTCTCTCTTGTTAAATTTTGTATACGCCACTCCGTATTGGCAGAAGCAAGACTTCTTTCGATTTCTTGTTCTTCTTCTATCAATTGTTCTAGTCTTTTCCCAAACACACTCCACAATGTTTTCATAATCCACTTCCTTAAGGGTTATTATAACACAAGAAAACAGGAATGCAAGATTCCTGTTAATAACCGGATTCCACAAGTCTCGGAACCGATTGATGATTTTTATATGCTCTAATGTACTGTGTTGTCCAGTCGTAGTACGTGCTTCCTAGACCACCTTTTTGCGGTTCGATATCCCTACTATACTCTTGGTTGTAGTTATCTGTAAAGCAATATGTTCCGCAAGCAACGTTGGTAGATGGATCTAGTCGTTCTGCTCCCCACTCATTCCACCAAGTTAAGGTGATGATTTTAGGGCGAGTTGCAAATGCATTTTGCCATTGATTATAGAACGTGATACCGTGGTTTCTGCCGGTGGCACTGCCAGTATTACTCATTCTATTTTGTTGCATGGCAACGGATACACTCATCTGTTCTACAGCACCGGACCAGTTCGTTCCCTTGTTTTTGCTATTGTCTTTTTGTAAGTAACTCCATTCTCCGTTTGCAACACTGGTCTGTAAGCCCCACATGACACGGTACGTGATATCCCGGTCTGGCGTGCCTTGGTCTTTGGTTACTAAGAAGAACGGTTTACCATCCCAATATACCCAAATATCTTCATATTTTTCGTTTCCTAGTGATGGATCATATGTTGCTGATGTAAATAAATTGTGCATGACGTTTAGCATGACGTAGTCATCGTTTGTATTTACCCAATTCGCTACGTAGGGTGTCGGTAGTCCTTCCTGTCTCATTTCGACGATCGTATCTAGGAGTGCTTTCATCGGTGCGTACACGGCCTCGTAAAATACACTGTTTGGATCCAATGCACCAGCAGAACTAATCCATGCAAGAGTCGCATTGGTGTTATCGATGATGATGAAATCGACACCCATGTTGTAAAGTTCTGTCATCTGTTCGCGAATGACTGTTTTATCAGTCGATTTATAGTATCCTTTGGCAGGTTCACCCCAATAGTGGAAGTCGCCGATATTTCCGAATGAGCCATTGCCTGCTAAAATGTTCGTGATGTTATAAATTCCAGAACTTTTATTTTGCATGTAATCAAACCAAGTTGAGAAGTTAATGCCAATCAAATCGCTCTTATTAGAAATTTCAAAGTGTTCACCCCAAACTGCTGCCGCAGAGGATGTTGTAAACGATGTCATCTGATAACTACTGGTACGGCCAAACGAGTCACTTACTAAGACTAAGACGTAGTATGTCGTACTCGGATTTAAGTTCGTAAACGTATGTGTCGTCTCCCCTTCTTTCGTTGTCGTTGGGTTTTGTAAGCAATAAGAAGAATCGATCGACGAAGTGGAAATACAAATCGAATATTTCAAGTTGGCCGTGAAGTCATCACTTGCTTGTTGATAGCGAATGGTGGCAACCGTCTCTCCAATATTCGATGTCGTGATGTCGGTATTTGAGATGACCGGTGCAGCAGAATCAATTTTGGTTTCTACATACGTACTGTTCACTTGATTTTGGGAATTGCTATTGTCTCTTACGATTGCGGTGATGCTTGCATTGTGTGTCAAAGTGACTGTTTGCGTAGCAGTTGCTACTACTTCTTCACCATTATCTATTTTGTAATAGTTCGTAAATCCTTCTATTTCTGGATATGTGATAGTCAGTTCTTTGGTTGTTTCGACATTTGCTGAACTAATTTGGAATGTCGGTAATGGAATTGCTATCGTCTTAACCGTTGCCACTGGGCTTGAGATAATGGTGCCATCTTTTTTAACCGCTTGCACCGACACTTTATAACTCGTATTTTGACTTAAATTTTGACAAGTGTACTCTTTTTGGTTAGAAGGAGTAGACCAACTACCATCACCACATTGATATTGATAATTGGTGCCACTGACTTCATTTCTTACTTGTGTCGTAATGGTAACGGAGTTGTAAGAGGTCTTCGTCGTAAACGTAACAGACATCTCATTCGCTGGTGGTGTAACGACCGGATTTTTTTCTTCTTCCGTCGCATCTGACTTATTGACATTTGTAACTTCTATTGTCAAAATAGCAGAATGCCCAGTTTCACTAAATACGATCAATGTCATTCGCATGTTGGTTGAGAACACTTGACTTAATGTTTTGCCATCTTGTGACTTACTCCATGGAACTAAGTCTTTTAACGATTCATCTGCTGTAATCGTTACTAGCACTTCACCTGTTTCTAACGTTTCATATCGCACTTCTGGTAAAAAAGTATCTTCTGGTTCTTGCGGGGAATCCGGATTCTCGCTATCTGGTGCTTGAACTGTAACAACTCGAATGGCTTGGGTTTCGTTACTCGCTTTGTCTTTGACTGTGTAATAAATATAGAAAAATCCGATTCTAGAAGTATCGACATGGCTTACATTTTCATGTGTCGTACCATCGTAGTATTCATAACGAATCGATACATTATCAGCCGAAATATTTCCATCTTGATTATCGATAATCTGTTTGATTCCGGGATCTACAAATTCATCGTTTTGGAATAAAATGATATTTTGTTCTCCTGCTAGTTCGATAATCGGTGGCTCTTGGTCGCTTGCTTCTTCGCTCGTCAAATCGATTTTTGTAATTTGAAGAATCGCTTCATAATTTTTGCCGATGCTTGTCTCCGACCTTCCATCGATATAAAGATAAATCTGATAAGAGTCCATTGTATTGGCTTCCATCCTGCAATTACTTAAAATTTCTAGATTACTACCAAAACTGTTTAGGTATGCTCCATCCACTACTACTTCACCGTTTTTAACGACTGTAATCTTTAATTCTTCTCGTTCTAACTTGTTTGTAATATTTAAATTTTCTTTTAAAGATACATTGTACATAGAAGGTGTACTGCGCAAATTTGTAATTTGAAATTCATAAGGGGTTTGTTCTTCTAATGGAACATTTTGAGCATTTTTTAAAGAGATAGTCGTGCCATTTTCATAATAGACAGAAAGGGTGTTACCAACTAGTTCGGTCACTTCTTTAGAAGTTGGCTTACTAAGTAAAAAGAGTCCCATCCCTAATAAGATACAGCCTAGAACTGCTACTGAGATGATTCCCACTTTTTTCATTCGGCAACACCACCTTCTATTTCATAGCGACAAGAAGTAACGGTTTCTAAATTCGTAAGTGTCGTTACCGAAATCTGTTTTTCTTCTCCGGCATGAAGGACCGTTCCCAAGTCTAACGGTGTTCTAAAAATTTCATTTCGTTCTGAATCGTATACGATAAAAAGAAAAGAATCGATTGTAATATCATCGTTCGTATCATTTTGAATTTGCGTTTCTACAGTCCAAAGACCATCTTGTTCTGTGACCGTAAGTGCACTCGTTTTTACGTATTCTCTTAAATCTCCTTCTAGCATTGGCACAATTTCTTTTTTGGGTAATCCAAATGAAATTGGCAAAATCACAATTACAATTAAAACAATCGTAATGATTAACAATCGGTCTCTCATCGTATCCCACCTATTCTATTACTATTGTACTTGTTTTTTTGACTCTCGTCAAAACATTATCCAAAAGAAAACATCTAAAGTTGTTAGATGTTTTACAAATTAATTATTTACTCTTTGATGAACAGGTTTGGTGTTTACTGTCAATACATCAAACTTGTATCCATTTTCTACACCGTATTTTACGATCGTTTCGATTGCTTGCGCGGTATGCTTTTTAATGTCGTGCATCAATATGATGTTGCCACACTTGCGACTCAAATTTTTGATGACGTTGTTTGCTTCTACACGTGGATCGGTCGTTTCACCGGCATCTCCAGAAGAAATATTCCAATCGAAGTATTGGTATCCTCTGTTTTGGACTTCCGTTACTAAGGTAGACATAATTCCCGGACTATATTTTTTGCTTACTGTATTCGAACTTCCGCCTGGGAAACGGATGATATTAGAACGCATTCCGGTAATTCGGTAGACACGGTCCGATACTTGATTTAAGTCGTTGAAATAGGAATCTACCGAACCATATACAATTGGATATTGGTGCGTTGCGGTATGAAGTCCAATGGCATGTCCTTCTTCATACTCTCTTTTGATTAGTGAGTCCGGTCCTGCCATCGTCACAAAGAACGTTGCTTTGACGTTGTATTTTTTTAATACATCCAAGATAACAGGTGTGTAATAAGCATTCGGTCCATCATCGAACGTCAAGTAGATAACACCTGGTTCTCCTCCACAATAAGAGGAAGTACTGGACGTTTGATTTCTTACGACGACCGTTCTCGTAACTGTCGTTTCATTACCAGCAGAATCTTTCACTGTGTATGTTTTTTGGTACGTTCCCAACTTTGTCGTATCGACATTTCCTGTAATCACAACTTGACTTGTCAAGTCACCATCACAATCATCCGTTGCTGTATATCCCAGTTCGTCGTAAGATGTGTTGATTGTCGTATAAACGGTATATCCGCCCGTCAAAGTGATTGTTGGTGGTGTCTCGTCTTTTCTATTTGTCTTTCGTTCGACTATCGTTTCATTGCCAGAAGAATCTTTTACTTTGTAAATTACTTTATCGGTTTCTTTGATTACTTCCACATTGGCCGTAATATCGCCATCGTAATTATCGAATGCTTGATACCCTTCTTCTTCGTATTGAGCATTAGGACACATCGTTACGTCACTATTTCCCGTTAATGTAATGACTGGTTCCGTCGTATCTTTTACAACTACTTTTTTGGTTACTTTGCTTTCGAATATACCGTCTCCATAGTGATAGATTAAATAATACGTTCCGAGCGTTTTGGTATCGACCGTTCCTTGGACTGTAACTTCTCCTTTTAATTTTTGTCCAAAGCGGTATGCTTCGGCAGGAGATACTTGGTACTCACTCATGTACTCTACTGTTTCAACGTCATTTCCACCGTCGATTTTAATCTTTGGTGTAAATAAATAGATTGTTAAAAGACATAGTAAAACACAACCAAGAACGGTTGCTAAAATAATTGCTGGTTTCTTTTTTAAATGAACTTTCAACTTTCTCATATTTATAGTATCCCTCGAGTCACTCCAATTATATCACTTTTCAAAATAAAAAAAGAGTCCTTTCGACTCTTTTCCATAACGATTGACAAATTCTGACATTACTGTACTGTCTTATAAAAATAAATGTCCCTTAGTTGCATCGCACCGACTTCTTCCATATGATCTGTTCTAGAAACAGTAATTGGATGAATATCTTTCTTCAATATGGCCGTAATGTACTCACTTGCTTTTGGTAAATATTCCAAACTTTGATTGAACAAATTTAGTTGGCCATAAAATTGTTCGCCGAACAGTTTACGTTCCGTTATGCCTTTTTGATTATAAGAGACGGGATATACTTTGCAGTAACAGTGATTTAAAATGTTTCTACCTAAGAACTTTTCAATAATCGTAAATACTTGTTCGATTTTCTTAGCAGAAGTTAAACTTCCAAATTCTCTACCATGTAAACAGCCAAAATCCAAACAAGGATAAACTCCTTTTACTTTAGAGCAAATATAAATAATATCATCTAAACTTCCCAAGGATCTCGTATTGCCACTAATTTCCGGATAGATGTTAATTTCTTGTGGAGTACTCTCCCGTATCCATTCAAAGAAAGAAATGACTTTTGAAATGTTCGTTGTCTTCGGTACTTTGTAAAGCGGAACCAAGATATGAGAAATATCTAACTCGATGGCCAACTCTAAAAACTCTTTATACCGTTTCTTCGTTTCTTCCATCTTTGTAAAATCAATATTAGAAAACATTTCTGCCGATAAAATGATGCCAGATTCTTCTTTTGCTGCTAGGAAATCCATACGCATCTTTTTAGACATTTTTCTCATTTCTTCGTAAGGTAGTTCTAGTACATCTAATCCGAGTGATGAAAGCCAGTTAAAAATACCGACTTTGGAGGTGGCAAAAGGACTGTCAAAAAATTTCCTAGGGAACCCATTAATTCCGAATGCAGGCCTTTTACTCATACAATCACTTCCAATTAGTTTTTGTTTTTTATTATATATCAAAATGATTTCTTATGGCTATACCATTTTTTGAATTTGTCATTTTTTTGACACTTTCATTCAATCGCTAATGTTGTTCTTTAAAAATTCACGTAATATTTTGGTTAATGCTCGTTTTTCAATTCTCGATACATAACTGCGAGAAATATGCAAGTCTTTGGCGATTGCTTTTTGGGTTTGGGGAATTCTTCTTTGTAATCCGTATCTCCTGATTAAGATTTCTTTTTCTCTTGCATTTAATACATGAAAGTACGTCTCTAACAGTTTTAATTTATCTTTGGTATGAATCTCTTCGACATAATCGACATCCGGTGTCTTTAAAATATCGATCATGCTGATTTCATTACCATCTTTATCGTAACCAATCGACTCATTTAACGATACGTTCTTCGTATTTTTATTGTTACTTCTAAAATACATCAAGATTTCATTTTCAATGCATCTAGCACAGTAAGTCGTCAGTTTCGTCGTTTTTTCAGGACTATAGGTATCGATTCCTTTGATGAGACCAATCGTACCGATGCTGATTAAGTCATCTTGGTCTTTGCCGTCATGTTCAAACTTTTTAACGATGTGGGCCACTAAACGTAAGTTGTGTTCAATTAACTTACTTCTAGATGCTTTGTCTCCTTGTTTTGCTCCTATGATGGCTAACTCTTCTTCTTTCTTAGATAACGGTTCTGGAAATACGGCATTGGAATAGGATCCCGTAAAAAAAATTAAACTTTTTAGAAAGTTTAAAAATTCTAAAAACATCTCTTCATCTCCTACTGGATTATATGTCGAAATGTATGGTATAATGAATTAGAAAATTGGGAGTGATGATATGAAAAAGATAACGATCCTCTTACTAATGCTTTGCCTACTAGTCGGTTGTACGCGTACGATCGATAGCAGTGAACTCTATGCCACTTGGGCTGGAAACACACTAGAGAACGTCCAAAGTTACAATGGATTTATCATCACCAAGACGGATTATATGGTCGCTCTTTACGATGATGAGACATTTCACGAAGAGATTCAAGTTACATCCAGAAACATTAGTGAAAGTGGCAGTGAAAGTGTCGTTACTTATACGTTAGATGGGACACTTGAAATTGTTCCAGAGCTTGGCGTCAATTTAAAAGTTACCAAATGGAGTAGCAACAATAGTGAAGTCACTGCTCTACCGAACAGTCTCGCCTCTCAAACTTATTACTTTGAAGTAAACAACCACGAATTAAATTTATGTATCGATGCCGATTGTACGAACGTGTTAGTAAAAAGCCAGTAAAATTCTTACTGGCTTTCTTGTTCTAATATCATCGTTTTGGGTCTAATCTTTGGACCATCTTGCTCGTAGATAGCAAGGGCTTTGCCATTATTTGTCCAAAGCACGATTGGTGAATTTTGAGTCATCTCAAACACGGCACCATTTTTGATTTTAAAAAGAATTTCTCCAGTTGCCTCCTGTTTGGGAATCGAAACCGCATCGATTAGGGAAATCAATTTTGTATCTTTGGTGATTTCTTCTAAAGGGTGAGATTCTTCTACCGGAAACGTTCCTTGCTTGGTTCTCCTTAAATCACTCATGATAGCAACCGTGTTTAACTTCTTGGCTAGGTCTCTAATGAAACTTCTAATATAAGTACCCTTACTTACGACAACGTGAAACGTTGCACGATTTTCTTTTAGCGATAGGAACTCTGTTTCGTAAATGGTCACCGTTCGTTTGGGTAACTTTTCTACTTGTTCGTTTTTACGAGCGTGTTCATAAAGTTTTTTACCGTTTACTTTGATAGCAGAATAGATGGGAACTTCCTGTTCGTACGTTCCTTCCATTTCTTTTAAAGCACGTTTTACATCTTCTTTCGTTATTGTGACAGGTTCTTCTTTGATAATCGTACCTTCCGTATCCAACGTATCGGTTTCTATGCCAAACGTTGCGGTGGCGATGTACTCTTTGGTCGATGCTTGTAACATCTCAGTCAATTTGGTACCTTTGCCAATCGTTAGAACAAGAACACCCGTGGCAATTGGATCCAATGTTCCGGTATGACCTACTTTTTTGGTTCCTAATATTTTGGAAACTTGATTTACGACATCCCGGCTGGTTGGTCCTTTCGGTTTATCGACTACTAGGATACCATCCATTATTCATCCGTTCCTTCGTGATGGTCTTTTTCTTTAATTTTCTCGATGACTTCATCGATTCTACGTCCGTATTCGATGGAGTTATCATATACGAAACGAAGTTCCGGTGTATTTCTAATGTTTACTCTACTACTTAAAATGCTTCTGATAGATGGACTTGCTTTCTTTAAAGCAGCAGCGACAACATCTTTCTTACTATCCTCTAATACAGTATAGTAGACTTTTGCGAAACTTAAATCGTTAGTCGTATCGCATGCTGTAATCGTCACAAAGTTTAAGTCCGGATCTTTCATTTCATCATGTAATATTTTACTTATTTCTTCACTATAGGTATGATTTAATCTTTTTAAACGAATTTGGTTCATAATCTTCACCTCAAGACTTATTATACAGGCTTTTGGATTAAAAAAAAAGAGAATTATCTCTTAATTTCTACCAATTGGTATGCTTCGATAATATCTCCTTCTTTGATATCTTGATAATTTTCTAACGTAATACCGCATTCCATGTCTTTCTTCACTTCTTTGACTTGGTCTTTTTCATGTTGAATGGATGCGATAGAACCGTCGTAGATAACGATTCCGTCACGAACAAGTCTTGCCTTAT
Source organism: Bacillota bacterium (assembly GCA_003149915.1). Classification (GTDB taxonomy): domain Bacteria; phylum Bacillota_I; class Bacilli_A; order RF39; family UBA660; genus Faecenecus; species Faecenecus gallistercoris. The sequence goes on along the minus strand of QAMK01000012.1, from coordinate 101,625 downwards.
CGTGGTTTTTTACAACACCTTTCGTCACTTTACAACCGGCAATATTACCGATTTTAGAGAATTTAAAGATCTTTCTAATTTCTGCTTCACCATCTACTTTTTCTTCGTATTCTGGTTCTAGCATACCTTTCATTGCATCTTCCAATTCTTCTACTACTTTATAGATGATGTTATATAATCTAATTTCAACACCGGTTTCTTTGGCTGCTGCTACAGTTGCGGCAGAAGGTCTTACATTAAAGCCGATAATGATGGCATTACTTGCTTTAGCTAGTACGACATCGCTTTCGGTAATCGTTCCAACACCACTTCTGATGATGTTGACGTGAATGTCATCTACTTTGATTTTTTCTAGCGATTGTTTAACGGCTTGTTCACTACCGGTTACATCTGCCTTTAAGACAATTGCAAGTTCTTTGGCACCATCTTGAATTTTACCGAACAATTCATCCAAAGAAAGTCCCGTACGATTTGTATCTTTACTCTTTGCTCTTTCTTTTCTCTCTTCGGAAATGCTCCGTGCTTGTTTTTCGGTTTCAAAGGCCATGAACTTGTCACCTGCTGTTGGAAGGGAATCTAGGCCCGTGATTTCAACTGGTGTTGCTGGCAATGCTTCGGCGATCTGTTGACCTAAGTCGTTTTTCATCGTTCTAATCTTACCGTAACTCGTTCCAACGACAACTGGGTCTCCTAAACGAAGCGTTCCGTTATCGATTAATATCGTAACGATGGAACCTGTCTGTTTATCTAGTTTTGACTCTAGAACAGTACCAGTCGCATAACGTTTTGGATTGGCTTTTAACTCTTTCATTTCTGCTACTAGTAAGATGTTATCTAGTAATTCATCGACACCCATACCAGTTACGGCAGAAATGTTCGTTACAATCGTATCTCCGCCCCAACTTTCTGGCACTAATCCAGCTTCATTTAATTGCGTTAACACACGATCTGGATTTGCTCCTGGTTTATCCATTTTATTGATGGCTACTAAAATCGGAACACCAGCAGCTTTGGCATGATCGATGGCTTCTTTCGTCTGTGGCATTACACCATCATCTGCAGCAACGATAATGACGACGATGTCTGTTACTTGGGCGCCTCTTGCTCGCATCGCCGTAAATGCTTCGTGTCCTGGTGTATCTATAAACGTGATTTTTTCACCATGATATGTAATTTGATAAGCACCGATTGCTTGGGTAATTCCACCTGCTTCGCCTCCTGCTACATTGGTTTTACGAATGTAATCTAGTAGAGATGTCTTACCATGATCGACGTGGCCCATAATAGTTACAACTGGTGGACGTTTAATCAAATCCTTTTCATCATCGACAATTTCGTATTCTTCGAAGTTAGCAATATCTGCCGTTTCTTCTTTCTTTAACGTCTTGCCATAATCTAGTACTAGAACTTCTGCAACATCGTACTCGATGGCATTGTTTAAAGTAGCCATGATACCTAATCCAATCAGCTTCTTTATTAGTTCAGTCGATGTTACATTCAAACTGTGAGCAAGATCCGATACGGTCATTCCAGACTTGTAATAAACAACATCGCTTTGACTATCATTCGTCATTAACTTTTCACGATGTTTGTATAAACTCTTCTTTTCTTTTAAGAACTTTTTATTGTTTTCATTCTTGACCGGTTGCTTTGCTTTCTTCTTTGGTTTTTCAGAAGATTGCATCCATCTTGCTTCTTGGGCTAGTTCTTCGGCCTTGTCTTCTAACTCCACTTTTTCCATAAACTCTTCGTTTACCGGTTCCTCTTCTTCTGTATTGGCTAGCTCGTTATCTAGTAAGACTATTTCATCTTCTGATAGTTCTGTATCTTCTGTCGCTTCAATTCCTAATTTCTTACATAATTTTAAGATTTCATCTACGCTTCGTGCCACATCAGATGCATATTCTTTTACGTTCATCATAAAATCGCCCTCCTTCTTGATTTTATTTTACATTTGTTTCTTACTCCCCTTCGTGCTTCTTACTCTCTTTGATGATTCTTTCAATTTCTTCATAAATTTCATCTTTGATTTCTACCTCTAATGCTCTTCCCAAAGCATTGGATTTTTTTGCTTTTGCTAATACTTCTAAATCCTTTTTAATATATGCGCCATGGCCGTTTTTCTTTCCTGTTGGATCTACTTCCACAACACCTTCTTTGGTAACGATTACACGTAACAATTCTTGTTTGGGAAAGCGTTCTCTTGTCACAGCGCACATTCTCATCGGTATTTTTTTCGTCTTCATCGTTTTCCTCCTTTTGAGTCTGTATATTTCTTTTCCAGTACTCGGGCAGTCTTTTTTGGTAACATCGCTTCTTTTTGAACCATACGGTCGCGCTTATCATTCTTATAAAATAAGATATTTAAGGAATCGGGACTGTTGCGATTTAAGCGAACCAATTCCGTCAGCACTTCTGTCTGCCGATTGGTTATCTTTTTTTGATTGATTTCGTATCTAGGAACCATGATGGCTGCAAAGGAATTGGGACGACTAGAAGATTCGTAATTACAAAATCCCCATAAATCGATAAATCCTACTTTGTAGTCGAATGTATCTCCTAGATAAAATTCTTCGGGATGTTCAATTTGTTCCCGTTTTTTATAAAACAGACTCCCCAATGTGTTGCATGGTTGATTTTTGGATAGTAAGATACTTAATTTTCTAAGTTCTTCTTGATGACAAGCACTGAGTGTTCCCGTTTTCGCAATGGCATAAAATGTTCCATCTGGTGCGACGACACCGATGAGACCTGCTTTTAATTTTTCGCCATATGGAATGATTTCCATTATTCTGATTTAAAACGGATGCCTGCTTCAGCAGCTTCTGCTTCACTCTTAATATCGATATGATAGTGAGTTAATCTAGATGCCAAACGTGCGTTTTGACCTTTCTTACCGATTGCTAATGAGAAGTTATCTGGATCCGCAATTACCATTGCTTCAGACTCTTTTTCATCTGCTACAATTACGTGTAAGTTTTTAGCAGGACTCAAAGCATTGGCAATGAACACTTCTGGATCTTTATCGTATTTTACGATGTCGATTTTTTCGCCACCTAAATTATCGATGATGTTAGCAATTCTGCTACCGTGTTCTCCAATACATGCACCAATCGGATCGACATTTGGATTTTCTGAATAAACGGCTACTTTACTACGGTTACCTGCTTCTCTTGCAACACTGTAAATCAAAACAGTACCGTCGTTAATTTCTGGAATTTCTAGTTCAAACAATCTCTTTAAGAATCCGTAATGAGTACGAGATAGAAGTACTAGTAAACTCTTACCGGAATTATCTACTTTAGAAACGTATACTTTAATCTGTTTTCCCATTTCGATTTTTTCACCAGGAATACATTCTTTCTTTGGTAGAATTCCGTTTACACGACCAAGATTGATAAAGTAGTTATCCGTGTCTTCTAATTCAACAGTACCTACTAATAACTCGTCTTGCTTATCTGCAAATTCGTCATTTAGAGAGGCTCTTTCTGCTTCTCTTAACTTTTGTGTTAAAACTTGTTTGGCTGTTGAAGTTGCAACACGACCGAAATCTTTCGGAGTTACTTCCGTATCGATTGTCTCTCCTACTTGAACATCTGGGTTGATTTTTTTAGCATCGCTCAATGTAATTTCGATTTCTGGATCGAATTCTAGTACTTCGATTGGTTCGCCATTTTCATCTAGTTCTGGATTTTCATTTAAGTCGTCGTAATCCATTCCTACTTTTTCATCTGGTACAACGGTCTTAAATGAAAATACTTTAATGGAACCTGTATCTGGGTTAATTACCACTTTGCCAGGTATTCCGTAGTTTTTTTTGTACGCTGCATTTAAGGCTTGTTCCATAAATGCCAAAATGTCTTCTTTTTTAATGCCTTTTTCTTTTTCTACAAACTCGACTGCTTGTAAAAATTCTTTTCCAGCATCTTGTGTGTTTCCTTCTTTTTTACGCATCTTTTTCTACTCCTTTTTCTTTGGCATACACATCTAAGGTATATGCATGATCAATCAAATCTATTTTATCGAGGATTGGATTGATAATTCTAGTTGCCATTACAACTTTTTGTAAATCGATCATATCTTTGCTATCTAATACGATTTCTAATGTTTCTTCTGTTCCTTCGCGGGTGAGTCTCACATCGTCAATCCATACTTCTAGCTTATCTAAACGATTCCCAACAGCTTCTATTATTTTCTCTTTCATAACACTCCTCCTTAAAATAGAAGAAGTGGGAATTTCTGTTCCCACTTCGTTGTTGCATACCTATTATAACATATTTTTGTTAGATTGCTAGTGTTTTTTATCATTTTTATTAAACTTGTCTAAAAAAATCCCAGGTTGAAAAATCAATTGTCTCTTCTAAAATGTTCGGGTTCGGTAAATCTACCGGTGGAATTTCCTTTTCTCTTTCAATATCATTATAGTTAGAAAATTGATATTCAATTGACAAACTGTTTTGTAATTGATAAAAAATTCTAGTCAAATATTTTCCATCTTTATAAACTTGAACTTTAACATCTTGTTCAGCTAACGGATATGTATAACTACCATCATTGATTAAATTTGCAGAAGTCTCTAGCAAATAATTGTTAATTGCTTCTTGTGATATGATGTAATCTTTCTCTGTATCACTTACCTGTGTCACTTCTTTTGCTTCTTCTAACAGATTGAAGATATCCGTAGCCTTTGCCATTGGAATATGAAATGTCATATCCCCGATTTGCAAATCTCCCGTACGATAATTGGCAACATAAGTGCTATTGCCTGTACTTTTTATCGTGTGAATGTCACTTACTTGGTCAACATCGATTTGATGATTATATACTTTACTATTATCGACGACTGCTATATCAATATGGAATGCTCTCGATGAAACTGTATCACTTAAAAATTCATCACTGCTACGATACGGTCCTTTTTTATTTTCAGCAATGATAGATCCCCCAAAACTTAGCAAACAAATGATTACAAACACAAAAAGCCAAACGTATTGCCATTTGTTTTTCATGCTGCTGTATCGCTACCTGTCTGAAATGTATAAGAAACAGTCATTGTTTGATTATCGTTGATTGTAAATTCTGCATTTAAAGTTTTTAGGAGTTTTAATTCTTCATCCATTGTATAATGAAAGACTACATCATTAGAAACTGTAATTACGTCATCGCCTTTGGTTTCAGTCAAATACCGTATTACAGATTGTTCTAATATGTTTTGCATTTCATCTTTAGAAATCGTAAATGTTTCTGTATTCACATCGGTAGCTTTTTCCATCAACGAATAAATTGTTTCAATATCATTTTTTTCATCTACTGATAAATACGTAGAACGATCATCTAAATTATAATAGAAGCGATCATTGTAATACAAATCATATATGCCATGGTATACCAATGGATCTTCTTCATTTTTAGTAATGGTTGCATCAATCAATTGTTCTTGTTCGTCATGATTAATATCGAATGTTAACGTACCATTTACATTTAAATCAGGACCCGTAATTTGAAAATTGTAATCGATATAATAATGATTTTGTCCTCTATTTTTCATAATGATATCTTCCCAAGTAGATATCTCTACAGCTGGTGGAGCAGTTGGTTCCGGATTCGTCTCTTCTGGTTCTTGAAAACTCAATTGATACCAAATTCCGAAACCAATTAGAAAGATTGCTAAAATGATAATTACTATTATTATTTTTTTCTTTTTCATCTCAAATCCCCCTAACTACAGCTATAGCAAACTAATTGTTCGTCGCCCCAACCACAAGTACCACCACATCCACCTGCTGATGGAGGTCTTACTACACATAGAATAGTTGTACAACTTCCGTGGGCAGTAGTGTTCCAATCTACCCAGCAACAATTGCCACCGTCACTACCACCGCCGCCGCCTCCGCTAGGAGGAGGTGGACATCCACTATTATCACTACATCCTTGACTTTGAGAATCAGAACCACAATTGATGCTTAAGTAGCTATCAATCTTGGTACCAGAACGACTTTGACTACCATTTCCACAATTCGTACTACAACTTCCCCAGCCACCCCAATTGGTGTAGGTTGTCGAGCATTGTCTATAAACTGTATAAGATGCACTTGTAGCATTTGAAACATTTCCAGCGGCATCTTTTGTCCAAGCATAGTACGTCACACTGCCTCCATCGTATCCTCTATTCGTGCTTCTCGCTTGAGCAGCATTTGTGTAGTTTTGCCAAGAACAATTACCCACATTATTATCATTTAATAAAATACACATTTGTGTAACACCAGATAGATTGTCACTTTGACCTACTGTTACGTTAGCAGTGGTCGTATGATAACTTCCATTTTGACTGGCAACGCTAATGGATACGCCCGGTTTTGTTTTATCAATACGGACGGTTTGATTTCCTGGACATACGGTAGAGTTTCCGACATTATCGTAAACAGTTCCAGGTGACTCTGTCGTACTATTGATATCTGTCGAATATTCTTTTGTAACATTTCCTGCACAGCCAGAATTCGCATCACTACAAGTTCCTGTTAAAATTCTTGATCCCGAGTTAATCCAATCTGGGTTGCCGCCTGAACTCGTACAAGAAGGTGGCGTTTTATCGACAAGAAGATAAGCTCCTGTTACAGCACCTTCGAAATCATTTCCAGTGCCAGAAGTGCTTGCACTATCAATAGCCTTTACTTGAATTGGACCATCATAAGTCGTATTTCTAATAATTGTAGCTTTGTATATATTTTGACCATTGTCTTGCGTTATTTTTACTGCACTTACGGATTGCCAGTTACCAGAATCACCATAACGATACATAAATTGTTTTACACCGGAACCCTCTGTACCACAATCTGACTTATCTGTTGCTGTGAACGTAATATAGACATCTTTTCCTGTCCAACTGCAATTCTCTCTTGTTGGACAATTATATACATCACCACTTTCACTGTCTGTGTGCATTGTAATCGTTACATCGCTCGGTGCTTTATCATCATATATTGTTACACCAAAGTTATATTTCTCGCCAGCTGGATTTAGTACTTGTTTATAAGTATAGTACACTTTATAGTTTCCAATGTTTTTATAATCGACGCTAGTCGTATCAGCAGTTACACGGTCTCCAATATCTTCGCCGTTATTCAACACAATTCCCTCTAACGAAATTCCCTGCGATGCTGCACTATCTTCTACGGTTGTACATTGTGGTACTTTGAAAGAGTTTGGAATTCGAATCATGAAACAATCATCTGTCGGATTATCTTTTACTTTATCACATTCCCCATCTGGATTATTTCCCGTTGTTCCGTTCGTACAAAATGCGCTTGTAGATATATATTCTTGGTTTCCTTCCGCGTCTGTTTTTCCACATTGAATACAAGCATGATACTCAAAATCTGCTGTAGCAAGACGTTTTACATAGACATTACCTGTACAAGTGTTATTTCCATCGCTATCTAATATTTCCGTCGTATACCCTTCTGTGATTAAATCTTGGATATTGACACTAAAAATCTGCCCATTTTCTCTTGGCATTAAGCTCCTATGATCACTAAAATATTCTTGTCCTACTGTTTTAACTGACTCTTCTAATTGATCATAATAATCACTTCTTGCTCCTTGTAGATAACTCACTACAGATGGTACGGCAATCACCATGATAATTCCCAAGATGACTAGTACTGCTAGTAGCTCTATCATCGTGAATCCGCGTTTTTGTTTTGATTTTTGTTTCATTTTACCAGCTCCCTATTCTCTATTATTTATTATATCGAAAAAGGAATTAAAGTACAATCAAAAAAGAATAGTTTCCTATTCTTTTCCAAAATTTAACGGTTTTAAGTCTTCTAATACGAATAGTCCATCTTTCCGAATCAAGACATCATCAAAGTAGATTTCGCCACCACCATATTCGGCAGTTTGAATTAATACCATGTCCCAATGAACTGCAGAGCGGTTACCGTTATCACAATCTTCGTAACAAGCACCTGGTGTAAAGTGTAAGCTTCCAAAAATCTTTTCATCGAACAAGATATCGCCCATCGGGCTACTTAATTTTGGATTGAATCCTAAAGAGAACTCGCCTACGTATCTAGCACCTTCATCTTGATCGAAGATCTTATTCAATTCTTCGTTGTCTTCATTACAAGTTGCTTCTACAATTTTACCATTTTCAAATTTTAGGGAAACGTTGTGAAAGACGAAGCCTTGATATGGACATGGCGTATTGTAAGTAATTCTGCCATTGACACTTTCCTTTACAGGGGCTGTGTACAACTCTCCATCTGGAATATTTTTTTCGCCCGTACACGGAATTGCTGGTAAGCCTTTAATCGAAAACGTCAAATCCGTATTTGGGGAAACGATTCTTACTTTATCTGTTTTCTCCATCAACTCTTTTAATGGTTTGATTTTTTCACTCATCGCAGAATAATCGACCGTCATGACGTCCATGGCAAAGTTCTTGAATTCTTCGATTGGCATATGAGCTTTGTAAGCATCTAAGACAGATGGATAATTTAACAGTACCCATTTGCGATGGTTGACACGTTCGTCTTTCGATTTTTGAAGTGCTGCGCCCATTTTGCGAATCGTCTCTTTGGGAACGTTTTTGGTTTCGTAATCATTTAGACTACAACGAATATGAATATATGCATCCACCATTGAAACTTCGAATTCTTTATATTTTTTGACAATCTTGATGCGATCGTCATTGGAGTTTTGTAGTAAATATGCCGCTACTTCAGGATTGGTCATATTGGTAATTGGTACTCCGCCTTTTTGTATAATTTCATGAATCAATGCTTTGACAAGAGAAATCGGTGCGGTCGTTTCATAATCGATTAGCACGACTTCTTGCGGTTGAACATCAATCGAATAATCTGCAATCATTTTTGCTAATTGTTTTTCTTTTTCTTCCATGGTCTCCTCCTCACAAAAAATACTATCGTACATACACTATCATAGGAAGGTGAATTTATGTATCCATATCCTAATTATAGTATGAACCAATATCGTCAAAGTATGCCAACTTATTACACGACATATTCTAGTGATGATAGGTTCATACCTGGTGGATTTGTTTTACCACTCATATTAGGTGGTCTTGGCGGATACGCAATTGGATCCAATCAAAATAACAATCAGATGCCAGTTTACTATTGTCCATATCCATATTGTTATCCACCGATGCCTAGAAGATAGAACGTTTTTACGTTCTTTTTATTTGTCACTCAACTTGACACTTACTAATTTAGAAACGCCAGATTCTTGCATCGTAATTCCATATAACGTATTGGCATATTCCATCGTTTTCTTTTTATGGGTAATTAGTAAGAACTGGGTTTTATTTTTGTAATGATCTAAGTATTCGCCAAAATTATCGACGTTTGCTTCATCTAATGCTGCTTCTACTTCATCGAACAAGCAGAACGGAACGGTACGAACATTTAAAATAGCGAATAGCAAACTGATGGCAGTCAGTGTCTTTTCTCCACCTGACAGAAGGGAGATGTTACTTAACTTCTTGCCAGGAGGACTTGCTGTAATGTCGATGCCGGTCGTCAATAAATCATCCGGATTCGTAAGAGTCAGTGTCGCTTTACCACCTTTAAATAGTTCTTTAAAGACTTCACTGAACTCTTTTTGAATTTTTTGGAACGTTAACGAGAACTCATCTTTCATGACAGAGTCCATCTCTTCGATGATTTCTAGTAATGTCTGTTTAGCTTTTTCTAAGTCTTCTTTTTGATTCCATAAGAATTCGTATCTTCCCGATACTCGTTCATATTCTTCGATGGCTGCTAAGTTGACGACACCTAAGTTTCTTAATTCTACTTTGTATGCGTTTACTTTGCTTCTAGCTTCATCCGCTTCCATCTCTAACGGATACAACTCTTTTGCTTTTTCATAAGTCAGTTCGTATTCTTCTGAAAGTGTCTGCAACTCGTTATCTAACGATACTTCTAAACGAGATGTTTTAATTTCTAAATCTTTTAACTCACTTTCTTTTGCTCGTAATGTACTAGACGTCAATTTATTTTCTGCTTCTGCTTCTTGAATCTCTACTTGTAAGCGTTCCCGCTCTTTGGTATGATTTTTAATTTCCAATTGAATTTGTTCTTTTTCACGAACGACTTCGTAGTACTCTTTCATGAGTCTTTCTTCTTCTTCACTCAAAGAATTTTCTTCTAAGTGATTTAGACTGTTCCACTCTTCTTCTTTACTACTTAAGTCATTCTTTTTCTTCGTTAGACTTGCTTCCTTGGAAGACTTTTGTTCTTGTTGCTCAAATAGAACCGATTTCAATCCTTTTAAAACCGTTTCGTATTTTTCTAACTTTTCATCTAACGACGTCAATTCTTCATTCGTCGATACTAATATGTTTTCCAAATCACGGCTTTTTAGTACTAATTTTTCTAGTTCATTTCGGTCGCTAATCATACTTCTCGTATTGCGATAAGATCCACCGGTTAGAGAACCACCGATATGAACGACATCGCCATCTGTCGTCACAATTTTATAGCGGGCATGAATCTTGTTACTCAAGCGGTTGGCACTATCGATATCGTCGCATACTAAGACATTACCAATTTGATTTTCAACGACACCAGCATACTTTGCATCGTACGTTACAAGGCTCGATAACACACCGATAAATCCTGGTTCCGTCTTTGCTTCTCTCAACGTGTTACTGTCGACATTTCTAGGAGTAATGACAGAGATTGGAAAGAATGTTGCTCTACCTAAATGAGAAGATTTTAAATACCGAATGGCATCTTTGGCATTTTGATCCGTTTCACAGACGATGAACTCTTTGGCACCACCTAATGAAATCTCAAGAGCTTTCGTATATTCATCTGGAACTTGAATCAAATTTCCTAATACATCGTGAATGCCTTTTAAACCAGGATGATTTAAAACACTCTTTACGGCTTGTGACAACCCGCCGCCTGATTCGATAAACTCTTTTAGTACAGCGATGCGGTTGTTGGTACTTAATAGTTCTCTATCGTGAGTAGCAGATTCCTTTTGAAGAGATTCTCTCTTTAATGTATAACTCATCTCTTCTTGCTCTACTTCGTGAATCTTTTTCATCGTCAAATCGATGTCACGACCAATACTAGCAATCTCTAACTCTAAACTTTGAATTTCATTTTGAAGACTCAGTTTCGATTCGTTTAATGCGATAATCTGTTCATGAACACGGCTATCGGTTGCTTGATACTTAGCACGTTCTTGTAACATGTTCTTTTGACCGTTTAGTTTTTCTTCTTGTCTCGTTTTCTCTAACAGTTCCCGATTCTTTGCTGTCAACGCTTCTTCGGTATGTAATAAATCCAATTTTAGAGATTCTAATTTCGAATTGTTCGTTTTGGTGTTCAAGGTTAATATTTCTTCCTGTAATTTTTCAATTTGACCTTTATATAAAGTAGAAGAAGATGTCATCTCCCCAATTTCATGGGCTAAAAGGGCCACTTCACAATTTTTTAGTGCTTCTTTGGTAGAAAGATAAATTTGGGCTTTCTTACTCTGTTCTTCTAGTGGTTTTACTTGGACTTCCAATTCGGCAATGATGTCTTCGACACGGTCCATATTGTCTTTGGTACGATCTAGTTTTTTGATAGCTTCTTCTTTTCTTTTTTTGTACTTTAATACTCCTGCCGCTTCTTCAAAGATACTTCTTCGTTCAGCAGGATTGCTATTGATAATCTTTTGAACTTCTCCTTGACCGATGATATTAAACGATTCTTTTCCAATTCCAGAATCTAACAACAAGTCCGTGATATCCTTTAATCTACATTTTTCGCCATTTAAAAAGTACTCGTTTTCACCAGTACGATAAACACGTCTTTTAATTGCAACTTCGCTATACGGAACATTTAAATACTGATCCGAATTATCGAATGTCAACGTAACACTGGCAACATTTAATGGATTTCTACTTTTACTACCGGAGAAAATAACATCACTCATCGCATCACTTCCCCGTAAGGATTTGACTGATTGCTCTCCTAAAACCCATCTGACGGCATCGACGACGTTACTTTTACCACTTCCGTTTGGTCCGACAATACAAGTAGTTTCATTATCTAAAGTAATTTTCAATTTATCTGCAAACGATTTAAATCCGACTGCCTCAATACTTTTTAAATACATACGTTTCACACCCTAACAGTAAAATTATACTATAGAATCAAGGTGAAAACAAGAAAAGGCCAAAAAAAGAAGAGTTTTTTAAGCTCTCCCTTTACTGTATGCATATCCATTTTGATAGGTATATCTCGTATTTCTTTCGTATGCCTCTTGATAAGCTTTGGCGTTATAGGAACTTGCCTTTCGAATAGCGGATAAAATCCTACTTTCTTTTTTCGTAGCACGATCTAATTTTTGATCAAGACCATTCCGATACTCTTCTAATTCTCCTTTAGTAGCCATTTTATGATCTTTTTGTTGGTATAAGCCCATTTGTTCTTTTGCTTCTTTTCTACTAGCAATTTGGTACCTTTCTCTTTTGCGTTCCGTCTTCGTTTGAATTCCCATCTGTTTTCTAACAACATCTGCTACTTTTTTGGTACCAAATGCGGCTAAGAATACAAGGACTGGATATGGTACAATCACAACGTAAGCTGCTCCTAACAATACCGTTTCAATACCAGCAGCAATTCCTAATCCAACTTGTGTCAGTTTATCTTTTTTACTACCACGAACTGGATGAACCGAACTGTACAAATCTGCACACCAACGATACATTACAGGCAGAGACAGACGTTGATATTCATTTTGATTGGTTACTCTACGAACTTCTGATAAAGCTACTTGGCGCTCGATGGACGCAACTTCTTCTCCTACCTGGGCAATATACCGATTCGCTTGTTTTTTAGCAGCACGCAATGTTTCTACCTTTTTACAAACTTTATCTAACTCTTGATATAGGACGTTCATATCGATTGGGTCACGATACTCTTGTTGCCAATTTGGGTTGCGATATTGACCGGTCTTTGCTTTGGAAGTATTCGCTCTTCTATTTGGTTGTTTAGGAGTTTCCCTTACTTGTTCGATATGGCGCACTGTTCCTTTTTTAATATCTTCGTAAGCTATGTTAATCTGTTTGATTATCTCTGAATTTGGATCTTTCTTTAACATTTCTGGATTTAAGTCCGGATGAAATTCTTTACACAGTTTACGATACAACTTATGACGTTCTTCTTTCGATACCGTAGGATCACCATATTTTAATTCTTTCAATGCTTTTGCATATAAAGTATCTTCTTCTGTATGAGTTAGTGCTCGCATATCCTCATCCCCTTACAAAACTGGCATAATTATACCATAAAGTAAGTAAAAAAGCAAGCTTATTTCATTTCTTCACTCAGTAGTTCAGACAGTGTCAAAAAGTCATATCCTTTTTGACGGATGTAATTGATACTCACCGATAACTCTTTTCTTACGATACTTGTCATATCAAATGAGATAATGGCACCGTTTGTCAAATTGTTCTTGATTTTAGTAAGGGGATAATTTCCTGTTAAGATGGTAGGTCTTACCGTTTGGAGTTGATAATTTGAACAAATTTTTAAAGTATCGCTATTGGCATACTTAGTAAAACAGTATTTAGCAGGTAAATCGGTAATGGTCTCAATTAGGCTGATGTCATATAGAATCGTCTCTTTATCGTATGTTGCGGAACTTCCTAACGGTTCAATCTCGTTGGTAACCGAAAGGTCTTTTACAAAATCTTTATTATTTTTGATGTAGTTCGATTCTAAAAAGAATGTTGCTGGTACATCGTTTGTTAGCAATATGTTATTAATCTCTTCTAAGTACGTTTCATCGGTTACTAAAAATACTAACGCAACTGCCTTTTTGGCATCGTTTCCTTTGACAATATATTTGTCATACACGTTTTCAATACTAGAATTTGGTTCAACACTCGTGAACACCAAATCCGATTCGTTTAGAATTCCATAATTTTTCATCTTGCTATAACTTTTATCGTAATCTACTTTTTGACCAGCAAGTCCTGGAATCATTTCATCGCCATTAAAAGAGGCATCGATAGCACCGGTCTCATAAGTTGATGCGACGCTTTTAATTTCTAACATCAGTTCATCGTTCCCTCTTAAAAACTTAGCTGCCATGGCTGTATAATAAAAGCTAAAACACAACAGGGCAACTGCTCCTACACCAGTTGTTATCTTACGAAACACATTCATCACCTATTCCACTATATGACGAGTTTCCTAATTTTTTCCAAAAAAAGAAGCGGATTATTCCGCATTCTTAGTTTCTTTCTTAAGTGCTTCTTTGCGAGAGAAATTTTGTCTTCCCTTCTTGTCGGTTCCTAATGCTTTGACCATGATTTCGTCACCAACTTTAACGACATCGCTTGCTTTGGCAATACGTTTGCTATCCAATTGCGATACGTGAACCATTCCTTCTAAGCCAGGCCATAGTTGGACGAAGCAACCGAAGTCTTCTACTTTTACAACCGTAGCAGGATAGATTTCACCGACTACTACTTCTCTTGCAACATCTCTAATCATCTGTTCTGTTTTATCGATGACTTCTTGATCAGAATGATAGATGATAACTCGTCCGTCGTCTTCTAAGTCTACTTTGACCGCATTGACGTTATTGACATCCGTTACGTTACTAGCATCACAGATAATTTTCGTAATCATCTCGCCACCACGACCGATGACATCTTTGATCTTAGCTGGATTAATTGTGAATATTCTAGTCTTAGGTGCATATTTCGATACTTCTTTTCGTGGTTCTGCAATGGCATCCGTCATTACTTTCAAGACTTTTAATCGCGCTTTCTTAGCAGCAGCCAATGCTTCTTTTAAGATGGCTTTGGTAACTCCTTTGATTTTAATATCCATCTGTAAGGCACAAATACCATCTTTGGTACCTGCCACTTTAAAGTCCATATCTCCTAAGTGATCTTCTAAACCTTGAATATCCGTTAAAATCTGATAGTCATCGCCATTGGTAATTAAGCCCATAGCGATGCCGGCAACTGGTGCTTTAATTGGAACACCTGCTGCCATCAAAGACATACATCCAGCACAGATACTTGCTTGACTACTACTACCGTTTGATTCTAAAATTTCACTTACGACACGAATCGTATATGGGAATTCTTCTTCACTTGGAATTACTTGTAACAATGCTTTTTCTCCTAAAGCACCGTGACCGATTTCTCTTCTTCCTGGCGCGCCATATCGACCGGTTTCTCCTACGGCAAAAGCTGGGAAATTATAATGTAACATAAAGCGTTTTTGATCTTCTAGACCAAGACCATCTAGAACTTGATGTTCGTTTAATGCACCAAGTGTTGTCACGGATAAACTTTGGGTCTGCCCTCTCGTAAACAAAGCAGATCCGTGTGTACGAGGTAAGATGTCGACACTGGCTGACAATGGTCTAATTTCATCCATTGCTCTACCGTCCGTACGAATGTGTTCGGTTACGACAATGTGACGAAAAATTTGATATTGAACTTGTTCGAACAACAATTTTACTTTTGTTAACAACAAGGTTAGCTCGTCTGGCTTCATCGTATCTTCATTTGCTTCTTTGTACTCTGCTACTAAGTTTTCTTTAATGGTTTCTAATGCCCCGGCACTTTCTAGTTTTCCTTTGATACGTAGGGCTTCGTCGATCGGACGATCGATTTTGGCAGTGACTTCTTTGCGTAAGTCGTCTTCTATTACGATACGGTCGTAATCCATTTTTTCTTTACCAATCTCTTCTATAATCGTATTTTGGAATTCGACTAATTCTCGAATGGCTTCGTGACCAAACATCAAAGCATCTAACATATCCGATTCACTTGCTTCTTTCGCAGATGACTCAACCATGTTGATGGCATCTTTTGTTCCAGCAACTGTCAAATCGATATCGCTTACATTGGCCTCATCTACAGATGGATTGATGACGAACTTACCATCTACTCTTCCTACTTTAACCGATGCGACTGGTCCATCAAATGGAATTTCACTGATACAAGTAGCAAGACTGCTTCCGAACATAGCAGTCATCTCTGGCGAACAATCTTGTTCTACTGATAAAATCGTATTAACGATTTGAACTTCATTTCTAAAGTCTTCTGGGAACAACGGTCTCATTGGACGATCGATCATTCTAGCAGCAAGTGTTGCCGCTTCACTTGGACGTCCTTCTCTTTTGATAAAACCACCCGGAATTTTTCCAACTGAATATAATTTTTCATTATATAAAACCATCAATGGAAAAAAGTCCGATAGGACATTTGCTGTTTTCGATACGACAACAGTCGATAATACAACTGTGTCGCCATATCGAACCAATACGGCACCGTTTGCTTCTTTAGCCATTTCTCCTATCTCAACGATTAATTTTCTTCCTCTAAATTCATGTTCATATACTTTTTTCATACTTCTTCCTCTTCTTCATTCCTATTATAACAGATGGTTATCATTTTTGGAAACCAAATTTATAGAATGTCAAAAAAAAAGACACTTTAGAGTGCCTATTTTCTTAATCCTAATTCTTTGATTAATGCACGGTATCTCGTAACATCTTTCTTAGCTAAGTAACTAAGCATATTACGACGTTGACCAACTTTTTTCAGTAAGCCACGATTTGAATGATAATCGTGTTTGTGCTCTTTTAAATGTTCTGTCAAGTTATTGATTTCTGCTGTTAAAATAGCGATTTGTACTTCAGCAGAACCCGTGTCCTTTTCATTTCTAGCAAACTTCTTGATGATTTCTTGTTTTTCTGTTGTAGTTAAAGCCATGATTATTTCCTCCTTCTTTCTTATTTGCCAACGGCTGAGGTACGGACGAGGATTCCATATCTAAGTCGCGGTAAGCAATGATAATATACTATAAATCTAGTCGATTTGTCAAGGATTAGTTGATGACTTTGTACAAGCCTTGGTCGTTTAATGTTGCATCATTGATAATGTATGCACTTGCTCCTGGTGCATTAGCTGGGATTCTATTTAATGGCGGCTCTGATCCCAAAAGTATACTTCTCAATCGACTTTCGTCTGAATCATCTATCATTCTATTACAGTCTAAATCTGCGGCAATGGCTTCGGCAGCATTTGGTGTTGCCAGTTGCATCCGGAATCTTCTAAATTGAAGAAGATCTGAGTTAGATACTTCCCCATCCGCGTCGACGTCTCCTGCATACACAACAATATAGTTTGATGAAATCGAATTGCTACAACTACTCGTCAAGTTGACTGTTTCATCAGTACCAGATTCACCAGAATCATCCGGATTGGTATTTGCAACACTATCATATGGTAATACAGCATCTGAGTCTGTAGTGATTCGGTCTGGTGTTAAATCCTGTTCTTTCACATCGTTCAAAGTATTTCCTTTGGTATCTACCAGTGTGATATAAAAGTCATAGCCACGAGAAACACTTACAATTCTGATGTAGCATTTTTCTTGTACGTAAGCCGCATCAAATGCTGATTTATCTTCTCCCTTTTCTAAAGATAGTTCAGATAATTGAATATATGAGCTTTCTCCATCACTATGAGGATATCTTATTCCACCATTATCACTGGCAAATGCCTTTGCTGCCGCTATATAAGATTTGGCACTGTCAATAAACGATTGTTTTCTAGATGCCGTTATGTAACTAGAAACAGATGGAATTGCAATCACCATCAATACACCTAAAATAACAACAACTGCCAAAAGTTCAATTAATGTAAATCCTTTTTGTTTCATAGTAGCCTCCTTAATCCACAAAAAATCCATGATTGATTTCTAATTTGGTATTTGGCATGCCGCCTCTAACATAGAATTTTACCGTAACTCTTTTCTGATTTGGATTCTTTATTAACACTTTCACTTCTTGAGTTTCATTGGTACCGATTCGGTTTTCTGTTTTTATTGTCTGATACCGAATATCCATGTAATCGATACCGGATGTTAAAATATCGTAGTATAATTCATACTTTGTTTCAATCGGATTCGTGCTTGTCACTTCAAACGTTACCAGTTTCGATTCAGAAGGAGATAACGTGAATTCTAAATTTTTACTATCCGGACTACTCAACCCATATTCTAACCTAATAATTTGTTGTGTGTTTTCAGTTGTATTTTCACCAGTATAAGCATAGCTCATTCCGAGACACACTAAAAAAGCCCCTAGAATTGCAAACCCAAAAATAAATTTTACACTCTGATTCATATTGATTCTCTTTTCCATATTATTTCCTCATTATAAATCGAGTATAACACATTTTTCGTTGCACTTCTATTATTTTCAAGAAAAAAGTCACACAATTTGTGTGACTTAACGATAAGTAATATTATCTGTAAGTAATAGGCCTGGCTTCCGTTTTACTAATGTCTTTTTTAAACAAGTGGAATAATCCCCATTGTAGAGTTTGACGTACACTTGGTCTAAACCTTGATGATGTGGCCATTCAAAACTTTCGTTTTCAATACCGTAATCACTTAGTAATGTATTATGAGCCACTTCTACGACATCACTTACATACCTAGTTTGATCTGTAATCGGTTCTTGTAAATTCTTGAGGCGACTTTTTAATTGATTCAGCTTACGATCAGCATCCGTTAACTCTTCATATGCACGGATTTTAATCTTACCTTCCTTCGCCTGTTCAAAGAAATCCTTCTTCTTTTGGATTTCTGTCTGAAGCAAATGAAATTCTTGCCCACGAACAACATCATCAATTAAAAAACGATAGAGATGAATATGTCCTAAACGAGCATCTTTCGTTTCTCTTTCTTCTGGTGACGGAAACTCTTTTCCTACTTTTACTTGACAATAGAAAAATACATTGTATCTTTCATGTTCTTTATCAAAACACAAAGTTGCAGATACATCTCCGCTTGGATCCAAAGCAATTTTCATTTCAGGCACGTTTAAGGACTCTAGTATCTTCTTAGTACGATGCCCAATATTGTACCTAACAATGTCACGGTAAAGTCCTAAATCCAACAATGCCTGTTGCTCTTCTAATGATAATTCATTTCGAACTGCTGACGTTTCCAGTTCTATTAGAGATTCTAGATACTCTAGTTTCTCTCCTGTTAAAATACCTCGATATAACTTTAACTTATCTAGTAGCACTTGTTTTGGATCAAGCTCTGTTTTAGAAGCTGGATGTGCCACTTTTAAATACTCTAATCGTTCTTTGCTGAGACTCATACATTCACCTACTTATCGTATAATTTATTTCTCATATCATGTAATATGGTTAGACCTTCTCCCATTGCATAAAAAATTGCAAATACGGCAAGACTTACTAGAAAGCAGATTGCAAACGTTGCAACACCACCTGACTCAGAGCCGTAACTTACTCCAATCAAACTACCTAATACTAGTAAAAATACGGCAAACACTTTTAAGAATATTGCAAACGGGTTACTTTTTCGATATGGGCTTTTTAATTTAGTCATGTTCCACTCCTAATAAATCTTCAAATTTTCTTTCAATTATGTAAATGTCAGCACAACTCATGAAACAGATTACTGCATTTTTATGAGTTAGCAATTTTTGAACGGTATCTTCACTAATTTTCTCACTATCTGGAACGCGTTCGATAATCATATCAGAAGAGACATTTTGATAATCTTCCCTTCGTTCTCTATCGCAGTGAATATCCATGATGTAAGCTTTATCTGCTTTCTTTAGTACTTCCACAAAATCATCTAAAAGGGCCAGTGTTCTAGAGTACGTATTCGGTAAAAAGACTGCGACTAGTTCTTTGTCTGGATACTTTTGATGAGCGGCTTCTAATGTCACGCGAAGTTCGGTCGGATGGTGAGCATAATCGTCGATGATGACGACGTCGCCTGCTACTATTTCTTTGAATCTTCGCTTAGCACCGTGGAATGTATGAACACTATTTTCAATTTCTTTGGCACCAATTCCGTAGTAGTCACAAATGGCAATGGCTGCTAAGGCATTTAAAATCATATGACGACCAAACAATGGTAAATCAAAGTGACCGTAGAACGTACCGTTTTGATAAACATCGAACTCACTACCAAGACTCGTCAATTTCACGTTCTTTGCAACCAAATCGTTCGTTTCATCAAAACCGTAGTAAATCGTTTGGGTATGAGTTTTTATCTTTCTCACATTTTTGTCATCACCACACATGACGATAAGACCATTCGCGCTACTTACGAATGTTTGGAATGTACGAATGATATCTTCGATACCATCATAACACTCCGTATGTTCTAATTCGATATTCGTTAAGACGACGTTGGTCGGATGATATGCTAAAAAGTGACGGTTGTATTCGCAAGACTCCATAATGAATCGCGTGTTTTCACGGCTTGCAAAGCCAGAACCATCTCCTACAAAGTAGTTGCAACCAATCGTATCTTGTAAAATATGACTAATTAGTAGTGACGTTGTCGTCTTACCGTGAGTACCACAAACACAAGTCGTTTCAAACTGTTCTGTCAAATGTCCCAACAGTTCATTGTAACTTATAATTTTAAGTCCTAGAGCGCGCACTCTTTGTAACTCTGGGTGGTCTTCTTGAAAGGCTTTGGAATACGTTACAATCGTATCTTTGTCAATTGGATGGGTATGATCATGATATACTTTGATGCCCCGCTTTTCTAGTCCTTCTTGTGTATACTTTCGTTCGGTTGAGTCGTCGTAACCAGATACTTCATTTCCTAAGTCATATAGGATTTGTGCCAATGTACTCATACCGGAACCTTTAATACCGATGCAGTAATATTTCATATAACTCCTTCTTTCTATTACCATTATATACAATTTGCGTTATTTGCGCAAAAGAAAAGAGAAGTTTTCGCTTCTCTTATGCATTTTCTTGTTTCGTTTGATTCATAGCAGCTTTTTTCTTTTCTCTGCAAGCTTTACATCTTTTTGGTTTGTTTGTAAACCCTTTAGAAGCATAAAATGCTTGTTCACCGGCTGTGAACACGAACTCTTGACCACAATCGACACATTTGATTGTTTCGTCTTTGTATTCGTTCATAATTTCCCTCCTTAATTAAAATCATGGATATATTTTCGGACTCTATCTGGTCTTCTTTAATTAAGAAAGAAAATAGGAATCATAAAAATAGTCCAGTGAAAACTGCTTTTCACATAGAAAATTATATCACACTAGTTCATATTATGCAATTTAAATTCCTTATTTGAATGCTTTCTTGAATTTTTCTAGTTTTGTTTTGAAAATTACAACATCGATGATGTCTGCTAGTGCATAGATGATTGTAATGATTCCTACTACTTGCGTCAATAGTAAAATACTTGTTAGCGGATTAAAAATTAGAAGTAATCCACATGTAAGTGTTAGAAGTGCCATTAACAATGTTACGAACCACATTTCGTCTTTTACCATTCGAAGTGACATTGCAAGTCGGATGCGAATAGCACCAGTTGTGATAAACCATACGCCTAAGATTAATGGCACTAGGGTTGCGAATGCAATCGGTCTTAAGAAAATAATCAAACCCAACAAAAACGAAATAATACCAGGTGTGACACCATCAAAGACGCGAATTCCTAGTACATCTTTGTAGCCAAAGAACAACAAATAAATTCCTCCCACAATTAGTAGTGTTGCTAACGTATAGCTAATTACTATCCAAGAAATATCTGGAACTACTAACAGAACGATTCCTAAAAGTGCCAAAACTGCTGACATAATAATGGAACCAATCATTAATTTGTTCAATACTTTTTCCATATCATCCCTTATCCTTTCTATTTTTATTATATATTAAATCCTTCAAAAAAGAAAGAGAAATGTAGTATAATACTGAATGGTGATTTGTATGACAAAAGAGTTTGAATGTTGTCAGATTTGTCCTAGGAATTGTAAAATCAATCGCAATATGGGACATCTTGGTTTTTGTGGAACTGGGAAAAGTTTAAAAGTAGCACGAGCAGCTTTACACTTTTGGGAAGAACCTCCCATCTCGGGAGATAAAGGTTCCGGAACGATTTTCTTTTCGGGATGCAATTTAAAATGTGTCTACTGTCAAAATTATGAAATCAGTACTGGTGGCAAAGGAAAAGAGATTACGGTTGACCGTTTTGTCGAACTTTGTTTGGATTTACAAAAGCAAGGTGCTAACAATATCAATTTAGTAACACCAACACACTATATTCCTTTAATTAAAGAAGGAATCCTGTTAGCAAAAGAAAAAGGATTAAAAGTCCCAATCGTATACAACAGTTCTGGTTATGAAAGTGTGGAAGCATTAAAAGAGTTAGAAGGTATTGTCGACGTATATTTACCTGACCTGAAATACTACGATGATGACTTAGCGATTGCTTACTCCAAAGCACCTCATTATTTTACCACTGCTACGAGAGCAATCCGAGAGATGTTCCGTCAAGTTGGTCCTTGTCAATTTGATGAAAATGGTCTTATCACAAAAGGTGTCATCGTAAGGCACTTACTCTTACCAACACATTTAGATGACTCCAAAAGAATCATTCAATATCTATATGAAACGTATCATAATGACATCTATATCAGTATTATGAATCAATATACCGTCATCCGAACCTTACCATTTCCAGAACTTAATCAAACAGTGACGGATGAAGAATACGATGAGTTAATCAACTTTGCGATAGACTTAGGAATTACCAATGCCTTTATGCAAGAAGGCGGTACGGCATCTGAAAGCTTTATTCCTGATTTTTTTGAATTTCAAGGATAGAATTGCTTTTATTATAATTTCATAAAAATTAGTCGCATTATAAAAACCCAGCTTCTTTTTGTGAAGTTGGGTTTTTCAATTGCTTTAAAAATTATCCATTTTTTGATGTTTTTTTCTTTTTTGATTTTGTTTTTTCTTTTAAAGTTGTTTTTGTTTTTATTCCTTCATCTACTTTCTTTTGTAGTTCGATATTTTCTTCTACATCATGAAAGTCATATCGATTTCTAACATACGTTAAAATAGCAGTAACAACATATGTAGCCAAAGGATAAACAAAAGATAGTTTAATTGCTAAGCAAAGAACTGCTAATACGATTGTTGCAGTTGCTGCAACCATGATTAGCACGCGCAATACTTTCCGAATCTTGTAACGTCTTTCTTTTTCTTCGTTTGAAAATTTACTCTTCGTCATCTTTTGCTTTCTTTCCTTTCTTTTTCTTGGGTTTTATTTCTTCTACCAAAGCATCTGGAATATCATCTTTGTCTTTTGTCTTGGCATTCTTTTCAGAAGGCATTGCCTGTCCAACAGAGATGCCATTAATGATATCGACAACGGCATAAATCATCACGATAATGCCGATGAATTGAACGATAATACTAGCAACTAAGAATGGACCAAATACACAAAGAATTCCACAAATCAAACTGATGATAGCTAAAATTAGTGGCGTAACCCATTTATCACTACCCGTCTGTTTTAAGTAAAATACTCCTTCTAGGCGCATGATACTACTGATGATTACCCAAATACCAATTACAAATGGTAAGAGACTTCCCACAATCGTCGGATTTAAAATCAAAGCTGAACCAGCAATCATCGAAATGACACCGTAACCAAAATTAAAGCCTGTCAACAGGGTTCTATTTTCTTCTTTAAAATAGCGAACAATCATCACGATGCCTGCTACAATCAAAACGATTCCCAATACGATGGAAACCATCTTGATAATCGTATCTGAATATAATAGCAGCAACAAGCCGATGACAAATAAAATCAATGAAACAACGATAGAAGGAAGTTCACTCTTCTGTGCTTTTTTTGCCATATTTACACCTCTTTTATACTATTCATTAAACCATATTTTCTTGTTTTTGTAAACGTGCGTTTCTTCGTCTTCTAACCCATTTAAATGCTTCTACTGCTACAATGACAGATAGCGATAATGCGAAGACAATTACGACATGAAGTGGCGGGATAGAACTTGTCTTTAAGAAATGATTGAAGAAGTCCACTTCCATGACGATGATTTGTAACACTGTTGAAATTAAAACGCTGGCAATCATCAACGGATTGGATGTTAACGACATTCGGAAAACAGACCTCTCTTCACTGCGGCAATTCAAGGCGTGCATATTTTGTAAGAATACCATGAACGCCATCGTGTATCCTCTTGCTAGAGATTCTTCTACGCGGAACACATCTAGTAACACTACCCAAAGAGCAAAGACGGCTAGGCCGATGAAAATTCCAGAGAAAATGATTTCACTTTTTAACGTTTTGTCTAATAACGGATCTTTTGGATTTCTAGGCGGTCGTTTCATAATACTCTTTTCGGTTTTTTCATAAGATAGGGCAATATCTTGCAAACCATCTGTTACCAAATTGACCCAAAGGAGTTGGATTGCTAACAGTGGCATTGGAAAGTTAAAGATAGTCGATAACACGACAAATAAAATTTCGGCAACACCACAACTGATTAAGAAGAAGATTACTTTGCGGATGTTACTATAGGCACATCTTCCTTCTTCAATACCAGCGACGATGGAAGAAAAACGGTCGTCCATCAGAATCATCGTGCCAGTTTCTTTACTGACGTCTGTTCCAGATCCCATTGAAATACCGATGTTAGCGGCTTGAATGGCTGGTGCATCGTTTACACCATCACCTGTCACTGCTACAAACTCGCCGTTTGCTTTTAATGCATTGACAATTTTTAATTTTTGAATTGGTGTCGTTTTGGAGAAAATATTTTTTCTCTTTACAAACTCACGGAAGGATGCATCGCCTTTGGCTAATTCATTTTCAATTTCTTCGTAAGTTGTAACGTCATCATTCGTTTTCGCTAGACCCAATTCTTTCCCAATCGAAAGTGCTGTTAGTGGATGATCACCCGTAATCATCAACACGCGAATACCTGCTTCGCGACATTGTACAATCGCTTCTTTGGCATCTTTTCGAATTGGATCGATGAAAGCGGTAAGACCTAAAAAGTTCATCTTTGGCAAATCTTCTTTGGTATAGAAGTCCTTTTCTGTAAAGGATGTGACCATTCCATCGGCCAAAGCCATAACCCGGTATCCAGCAGCTGCTAATTCTTCGTTTTGGGCTAGAATCTTCTCTTTATCTAGTGGTGCCTTATTAGTTCCCATCGTGCTGCTGAAGGATAGAATCGTTTCGACAGAACCTTTGGCTGTACAATGAATTTCTTCCCCATCGCGGTAATAGACAGCAGAGTATTTGTTTTCAGATTCGTACGGAATACTAGCCACTTTTTGAATATTAGAGCCATCTACTTTTACCTTTTTAGCAAATGCTAAGAAAGCGACGTCAATCGAGTCACCGATACTCGTCCATTTACCATCTTTTTGTTCTAAGGTTGCTTCGTTATTTAAGTATCCTAGCATGGCAATTCGTTTGGCATCTTCTAAATATTTTTCATCGTCTAAACCGCCATCATCGTTATATCCTGTTCCCGATACGGCAAATGACTCTCCAGATGGCAAGACAACTTTCTTTAACGTTTGTTCATTTACAGTTAACGTACCTGTTTTATCGGTTGCGATTACCGTACAACTTCCGAGAGACTCGACGGCATTCAATTTCTTGACAATGACGTTTTGTTTGGCCATTCGAATCGAACCGATAGTAAGTGCCAATGTCAATGCAAACGGAAGTCCTTCGGGCATAGCAGACACAGAAAGTGCAATAACGGATAATAAAATTTCTTGGATTGGCAAACCTTTGCTTAATAGTAAAATCAATAAAACGGCAGCGATACACAATACCAAAATACAGATTTGTTTCGAGAATTGATCCATCCGAATCGTAAGAGGAGATTTTTCTTTTTTACCGTGTAACACGTTTGTTGCAATTTTACCAACTTCAGTACGAATTCCTGTCGCAACGACCAAACAAGTTGCTCTTCCTTTGGTAACGGTCGTTCCGGCAAAAGCCATGTTCTTCATTTCCGATAGAGAAAGATTTTCTTTCGCAATATCGGCATGACTTTTTTCAGCAGCGACACTTTCTCCTGTCAAAATGGATTCATTAATCATCAAATTGACAGATTCGATGATTCTAACATCGGCCGGAACTTTATCACCGGACTCCAAAAATAAAATATCACCTACGGCAACGTCTGCAGACTCGATTTCTACTTCTTTCCCATCCCGTAATACTTTTACGTACGTTTTTATCATACTGGCAAGACTTTCGGCACTCTTGTTCGCCTTCCATTCTTGCACCGTTCCTAGAATGGCATCACATAAAATAATAAACAGAATGACGATGGCATCGACTGCTTCTCCAACCAAAAAAGAAAGAACCGCTGCCACCAACATGATGAAAGTAATGGGCTCGATAAACTCTTTTAAAAACATTACGACAACGGATTCTTTCTTTGCTTTGGGAAGGACATTTTTACCAAATTGTGCTAATCTTTGTTTTGCTTCTTCATTACTCAATCCTTCTCTTTTACTACTTATAATTTGATACAACTCTTCTACTTTCTTTAAGTAAAATAAACTGTTTTTCATGTCATCACCCTACCATTTCATTTTATCATAGGGTTTTCTTTTTTGCCACCTTTTTATTCATATCTTTCTTTGTATATCGATAAGAATCATATGCTTGTATAAAATGATTCCTCCCTAACGTCATGATGCTATCGTCTCATTTTTGGAAGCAACTTTATTATTTAAAACGATACTAAACATATCGATTAATAACTCTTTCGACTCTTTATCTAATTTTCTACTGGCATGAATTAAACGAATTAACTTTGAAATTTTAGGATTGGTCACTTCACTAAATACCGTCATGTTGCACTCTTTAAATAACGAAAATAAAATGTTCACGAATTCTTTTTTCTTAGCATAACTATACTTTTGAAAGCAGATGGAAAATCTTCTGGCCTGACTTTTTGCTTCATCGCTCAAAGTTCCCGGTGTAAAATAAGCACCATAACATAACCAATTGCTCAAATCGTGTTGGTAGATGCCACGGCCTAAGCTCTTCACTACTTGAAAATCTTTCTTGTGATAAAATAGTAATCCTATTACACTCGACTCTGGAATGATGACGTGAAGTTTCTTTTCAATGCGTTTAAACTCTTTCGATTCGTATTCTTCTTTTCGAAAGCCAGGTCCATCGTTGTTGTAAATTTGTTTTACTTTATGTTGTTTCCAAAAGGGTAAATACATGCAGGCAGTCATTGCTAAGTTACCACCCTTGGAGTGTCCTCCCACATATACACGATGGTACTTCCTAGTAATCACTTGATTTAAATACTCTATAGCTAATTTTTGACTTGGAATTGGAAACGTATGCATCATATCGAAGTCTTCATGCCAACCGACCATCGAGTCATCCGTTCCTTCAAATGCAACAAACATCGTTCCTTTCGCTATCGTAAAACAAAGGGCTTGAAACTGTGTCGTCTCATTTATTATATGACGAAAGTGATGAACGATAATATCTTGATATCTACGAGCAGTAGAACAAAGAAAAAATGTTTCAATCATCTGCCGAATGGAATGTGGATTTTTACGAATCTTTTGGATATTATTCTTTTTAAAGTATCTTCGTGCTAAAAACCGAATTGTAATTTCTTCTTCGCCGTCGATACAGTCTGAAAAATCAAGATAAGCAAGTGAAGAGAACACGGCATTATCGACTTCATTAAATGGACTTTCTTGAAATGTAAACCTTCCATATTGTTTCACGTATTCATGAATGGTATTCATATTATCACCCTTTTTGTAGCGCTTATTATATCATATTTTTGTTCTTTTGTATATATGTCAACCATTTCTATTGGGCAGAGCATAAAAAAGTACGGAGTTAAATCCGCACTTTTATTTTTTAGATTTCTTTGTCGTTTTTTCTTTCTCTGCTAATTCATTAAAATAAGCAATCATTTCCAAATTGATTTTTTTACTGATTTCGTAATCTGGTCGAATCACATTAAACGTATGGAACAACTTTTCTTTTACATCTTTATGATTTACATACATACTCCGATATGGATGATTGCGACTCTTTAAGAATTCTTCAAAATCAAGTTGGCGTTTATAGAAAATATCTTTGTCGTAATCGGTAATAAAAACGGGCGGCATATTTTCGTTCCACAACTTCTTAGCATCTACTAGTTCTTTTAGTTCTGGACATCTAGCAAATAACATCTTGTTGCTACTATAATTGATCGGGGCCATAAACTTTGGATACAATTGATGATTATAAGGGCATGCGATTAAAGCCAAACCACTCAATTTATAATCTGGAACTTTTACACCAAACTTTTTTTGCAATTTTGGATCATTCCAAATGGCGCATACTAAGATAGCAAGCATGGCACCTGCCGATTCACCCATGATGTAAAGTCTAGGAAATCCTTTGAAAACTTTAACAACGTCGTTGATGGCATCAAAAATATCTTGAATCTCCTCTTTTAAATTGACTTTTTCTGAAATCACACGAAAGTTAATTGGTGCAATTTGATAATTTTGAACGGCAATAAAACCAGAATAATAGCGATGATATTTTTTGTCGCCGACGATAAACGCACCACCATGAATCGTAATAATCAAAGGTAATTGGAACGGATCTTCAATTGCACGAGGTTGATATACATCGTATAAATGAGAGAGACTATATTTTTCTTTATAAGGTTGGTTACGGGATAGAATTACTGCTTCTGTGTCTAAGGCTAGGTCCTTTTGACGTTTTTCAATTTGTTTGACTTGAGAATTACAAATACTATACAAAATATCTCTAAACATAGGAACTCCTTTCTCTTCTTTTTCATCATAACGCATTTTGTCGTATTTTTCAAACAGAATTCCTATTTTCTTTCAGATTAAGTACGATGCCACTGCTAAAAGATACATCAACGTATATAAAATTAGTAAAATAAAACTTCCTCGAAATATTCGAATCCAAATATTTTTTAATGCTGACCATATTTTTTGAGTCAAAAAATCCCACCCCGCTCGCTTCTAGATTGATTGCTTTATTATATGAGGTAGGATTTCTCTTCATTCTTCTTTATTTTGAACTCACTCACCAGATGGTTTTCGATTTCTAACAACCGAACTTTCTTATCAATACCTCCGGCGTAACCTGTCAAATTACCAGTCGCGCTTACTACGCGGTGACATGGAATGATGATGCAGATTGGATTCCAACCGACAGCACCACCGACCGCCTGAGCAGACATTCGTTTCAATCCTCTTGAACGAGCGATTTGGTCAGCAATGTCCTTGTACGTGACTACTTTTCCATATGGGATGCGACAGATGATATCGATTACTTGTTTCCGAAATGGTGTCGCATTTAGAATTTTATACTTGGGTGTAAAATCAGGAATCTTTCCTGCAAAGTAGATATCTAGCCAATGAGAAGTCGATTCAAAAATTGGAAGATCTTTTTCTATCCAATCCGTATCATGGTTGGTGCTACTCTGAGATTTTTCAAACCATAGACCAGTCAGGTATGTCCCATCGCTTTCCATCTCTAATAATCCGATCGGAGAAGAATACGTTTTACGGTACATCATCCAAATTCCTTCTTTCTATCATTTCTTTTTTGATAATAAATAACTATGATCGATTAGACGATAAATTTCATCATCTTCGACACTGCCATCCAATTTCAAAGTAATCCAACTTTTTTTATTCATGTGATAACCCGGAAAAACTTTCTCGTTATCGATGATATCAGCAATGTGTTCTTTCTCGTATCGTAAGTCGATAATTTCTATCTGGCGAGTAGATTCTAGTCCCAACTTATCTTCTGAAATCGTCAGCAAGGCACCATACCATTTCCTATTTTCTTTATTTCTCCAAATAGCATTGTTCGATTTTTCCCATAAAAATTCTAAGTCATCGCCGTATTTTTCCTTGATATAGCGAATGATTTTCTGAGATTGTGCTTCTTGAAATATACTCAATGTCGTACAATTTTGAATGACGTTATGAATTTCTGTTTCATATTCTTCTTTTACTTTTCCAACGAAATTTCCAGAAGAAGATGGAACATCGACTAAGACATACTCTTCTTCGGTCGATAAATCGATTACTTTCGATGTTTGAGTTGCTGGACCTATTTCCATTACGATTTGAAATAATCCATCTACGATTGGTCTTTCTAAATAATAGGAATCTTCTTTTTGGATGAATCCGTATTCTAATAATTCGTTCCATTGAATGGTTCGATTTTGAAAATTATCTGATAGATTTCGCATTGTCATTTACCTACTACTTACTTTTTTTATTTCTCATACAGCCTGATTACTTGATATTGATAATTATCATCGTTTTCTATGTAACCGATGGAAATACCTTTTCCGTTATTGGATGTCTCACCTGTAGAAGATTTTTCTTTTGCTTCTGTTAGTAACTTCTCTACTTCGTCATCGGTAATGGTATCGTTGTTTGCTTGGATTAATGCCTTTAAATAGTCTGGTACCATTGCTTCGTTCTCATTACCTTTTTCGACATATAAAACCATATAGTCTACGATTTCATTTTGGAAATCATTTTGGAACTCTTCCGGTACAGCAATCAAATAAATTCCTGTGATTAAACCATACCAATAACGTTGCTCACTCGTTGTGCGATAATCATTTGAAGCCGGATTTAAAGAACCATTTTCTAATACTTGCGTGTTAAATTTTGCAACGAGTGTCTCGACACTTTCCTTCTCTACCGTACCGTATTCGTTACTAGGTGCTGGTATATCTTCCGTACTCTGATTTTGAGAAGTATTTCCACACCCGACAACGATTAAACACGCAAGGGCAAGTAGACAACACCAAATTAACTTCTTCATATAGGTTCATCCTTTCTATTGATAACTTATATTACAGAGTTACGGTTGTAATCTGTAATGTCACTACCTAGTTTCTCATACAATTCTTTGACTCTAATCTGTTTGTTTTGGATTGCCAACAATTCATCGTTCGTGACACCGATTAATTCGACAAATTCCACCTTTCCATTCGGAGTGGAAATTGGATTTAAGGATGTATCCGGAATCGTAATAAAACCAGTGATATTCGATTTGGCTTTAGAATCGATGCCAGTCGTTTGACCAGTATAGATATACTCGTATGGACGAAACAGTTCGCCATATTCAAAAGTCATTCTAGCTAAACTCTGTAAAATTCCACAGATGCATTTTTGCTCTGCTTCTGTATTTTCATAGTCATCTTTTTTTAGTTTAAATGTAAACTCCATTCCATACCCACTGATTTCTTTGTTATCGGACTCTTTTTCATATAATTCTGTTAAACCGTATGTGACAAAGTGCCAAGCATCGCCGGCATCGTAGATACTGATACCATCTAACGGATCGCCTCCTCCGACACGCCAACCGATTATCGTTCCGTAATGAATTGGATTTTTTTGAGTTGGATAGATGCGTTCACATTCTGCTGTAATGGCATCGAATCCAGATGTGGTGTTTTTGTTTTTTTCGTTCATATTTTTCTCCTTTTTATGAATTCATATTCTTCTTTATATTTTCAATTCGTTTCAGTATTTCTGCATATTGTTTTTCATGACCAGAATTGGTCGGATGATAAAATGTTTCGTTTTTAATGGAATCTGGTAAGCACTGCATGTTGGTAATTTTATTTTCATAATCATGTGCATATTGGTATCCTTTGCCATTTCCTAGTTCACTATCTAGTTTGGTAACGGCGTTTCTAAGATGAAGAGGAACGGATTCTTGCATCGTCGCTTTGGCAACGGATGCTGCTTTCATATAACCAGTATATAGAGAATTAGATTTGGGGCTTAGACTTAAGTAAACGACTGCTTGGGCAAGATTGACGTTACATTCTGGCATGCCGTTATCGTGACAAGCATTGTACGTGGCAGTCGCTTGCAGCAGTGCGTTTGGATTGGCAAGACCGATATCCTCGGATGAAAAACGAATCAATCTTCTCGCTACATAGAGAGGATCTTCGCCTGCTTCTAACATTCTAGCTAAATAGTAAAGTGCTGCATCTGGATCACTATTACGCATCGATTTATGAAGAGCAGAAATTAAGTTATAGTGTTCTTCGCCTTTTTTATCATACAAGAACACTTTGCTCTGCAGTGCATGTTCTAAGTCCTGCTTAGTAATCACTTTTTTATTTTTCTTTAATTTGGTAATGTTGATGACGGTCTCTAATGTATTGAGAGCAGTTCTAGCATCGCCATTACTTACGTTTGCGATGATGTCGAAGCAATCTTCTTCAATTTGCACATTTTGATATTCTTCCGTCTTATCTAAGGCACGTTTTAAGATGCCGATGATATCTTCTTTCGATAAACTTTTTAAGACATATACTTTGGCACGCGAAAGTAATGCGGAATTCACTTCAAACGAAGGGTTTTCGGTCGTCGCACCAATTAGAATAATATTCCCGTTTTCAACGTATGGTAAAAAGGCATCT
The DNA here is from genome assembly GCA_003149915.1 of Bacillota bacterium. Taxonomy (GTDB): domain Bacteria; phylum Bacillota_I; class Bacilli_A; order RF39; family UBA660; genus Faecenecus; species Faecenecus gallistercoris. The sequence goes on along the minus strand of QAMK01000012.1, from coordinate 69,269 downwards.
TGCTGACTTTTATTGAACCTGTGAATTTCATCTACAAAGACGATGGTTCGTTTGCCATTACTTTTGTTAAACTTCGATATTTCAATCAGTTCTTTGATTTCTTTCACACCTGCTGTTACAGCAGATAACTCATAGAATAAAGAATGTGTTTGACCCGCAATAATCTTTGCTAATGTCGTTTTACCAACACCTGGTGGGCCCCAGAAAATCATCGATGTAATCGTATCGGTTTCAATCATCTTTCTAATTGGCGAATCTGGTCCGACAATCTCTTCTTGACCGAAGAAATCTTCTAGTGTAGTTGGACGCATTCGATCAGCTAGCGGTTTGAATTCTACATGTTCTTCACCATTATCAAATAGACTGTTCATGCTACCACCCTTTCTGCTTTTTAGTATATCATATTTGTCTATAAATGTTTCCTTTTACAAAAGAAAAAGTGTGATCTTTTCACACTAATCTAGATATATTTTAAAAAAAGAACAATACTGTCCCGAGTAAAATGAAAGATCCTACAACCATGGCACTAAGTAATGCTGGTATCGTAGCATTTCCCATTGTCTTTTCTGTATTCAAAGATTGGGCTTTCTTATTTTGTATCTCTCTCGGTGGAAAAATTCGGTCTTCCACTTCTTTTCGTAGCAAGCCCGTTTCCTCTATTTTCACGACATCTTGAATATCTTTTTGTCGATTTACCTTTTCTTTACTTTTTTTAATGTATTCTAAACTCATCATATCATACACTTTGCCATCTTTACTTGGGTATGTCGTCACATAATCCGATAATTCATGCAGTGGCATTTCTTTTATTTTACATGCTGTATTGTAAGGATCGTATGTATATTGTGTCAAAAGTCCATCTTCATACGTGAACGGATAGATTCCAACAGGAACACCATCTATCTTTACTTCAAACCCATAATCTTGACCATCTTGGGCAATATTTAAACTATCCCAGCTAGGATCATACCACCCAGCCTGTTGAAATAAAAATCGTAGTTTTGGCATATCTTCCATTCTAGCAACGGTATCCATATCATCATGCAAACGATTGGAATCTTGATTTAGCAGAAAATATGGCACGACGCCACCCGATAGAAACACTTTCGTTTCATTTGATGCTAGCAGTTGTTGAACTTTTTGATAAACATTTCTAATTCCTGCAAATGTTTGGCTATCTCTTCCCTCTTCCTTAGGCAAATCGTTTGTTAAGACTTGATTTTTTTGATAATTCACCACATAGTTCATTGCTAACTGACTGACTTTGGACATGATTATATCATAGTCTTCCTCAGAACCCGAGAATCTTTCGATGGCTTCTCCTACTTTTTCTTTTGGAATGATATTGCCATAACGAGCATTTAAAGTTTCTGCTAATTGCATGATATTTGTTGTAATTTGTTCTTTTTTATCCATACCTATTTTTACCTATCTTTCCTTTTTAATACGCAAACACACTCGACGTGCCTTGTTTGTATATTATGACTAGTTGATTTTGATATATATTGGTGTAACTGACTACTTCATAATACTCATTTTAATATACTACAATGCATATTATATATAAATTACCTTTCTATTCTAACTCTAATATTATTTTTAGAAATTTTTCTTCACTTTTTAGTTTCATCAAAACCTCCAATTATAATATAATCTAGTACTGCATCAAAAACATTCCTATCAATTCTATCTAAAATTTGTTTTGAATCGTTCATTCATTTCTGTTTATAATTTAACACATAAACAGATGGAGTTTTTAACTAAACATTATTCAATATAATTTTATAGTATCTAGTTCCATTAACTTCGTTAATAAATATGCCTCCATTATTTTCTATTACTTTAGATGAACCTATATTTCCTTTTGAAGATTGACCATAAACTTCACTAAATCCTAATTTTTGAAGTTCTTTAAGACCTAATGAAAGCATTTTTGTAGCATACCCTTTTCTTCTATCAGATACTCGAACTTGATAATAAAAATTCCCAGACCATTTTTTACAATTATCATCTATTTTAGTTCTTAAGCAAATAAATCCAACAGGTCTTTCATTTACAAACATTATATATGTGATTGTTGGAGTATCATCATATGTTAACTCATTATTTTTTCTTTCAATTTGTTTTACTACATATTCTTTGAATTCATCTTCCGATAATCCATACGCATCATTTGTTTGACCATTTTCTCCATTAGGAATATCTTGATACATTTCATAAATTTCTTTGAACATATTCTCATTTAATTCTACTAACTTATAACTCACTATGCCTCACCAACTATCTATTTTAAAAATATCTTGTTAAATTAATTATTTTTTTCTTTTTCATAACGATACCTCTATTATTTGTTAAATAAAGTTATATTTTAAATTATATGATTGATTTATCAACCAATACCACTAGACCTTGTATGTGGAAACATATACTACTAAAACAACCTATCATATTTTTGATGTGTTTTTTATAAAACTTTGCTATTTCCGACTGTTTTTTGACTTTTTTAATTCCTATGTATAGTTGATTTCCTTTATTTTATAATAGTTTAACGCAGTTTTAACAAGCACACACATTCAACGTGATACGTATTTGGAAACATATCGACTGGTGTCACCTTTTCTATTTCATACTTGCTACTCAAAAGAGAAATATCTCTCGCTAGTGTCGCCGGATCACACGATACATAAACGAGTGTCTTGGCACCAATTTTTAGTAAATCATCGATTCCTTGACGCATGATACCTGCTCGCGGCGGATCTAGGATAACCAAATCCGCATCCTTTAGGTTTTCTAAGTTTTCTTCTACTTTTCCTTCTATAAAAGAAATATTGTCGATGCGATTTAACTGGGCATTCCTTCTAGCATCTTCTACCGATTCTTTACAAAGTTCGATTCCCAATACTTCTTTGGCATACGGACTTACCATAATTCCAATGGTACCAGTTCCACAATACAAATCGAGTACTTTGTCTGGTTTTTCTTTTTTGCAAGTATCGATCACTTGCTGATACAACGTTGGAATCATTTTTTCATTTACTTGGAAAAAAGATGCAATCGATGCGTGAAACTGAAATGTGCCAATCGTGATGGTATGATTTGTCTTTTCTTCTAAGTCGCATAGCTCCACTCCTTCCGGTAAAGGAAGAGTGGATAACTCTTCTTTATGATCCGTTCCTAATAAAATACCTTGATCGGTATGGCGTAACACTACTTTTGTAATATTCGTTTCATGAGTATGGAAGTACTCTTTTAGAATTGGAATCACTTGATTTAGAACAGGATTCAATAAAAGACAAGAATCGATTTCTACAATATCGTTACTAAGTGCTTCATAAAGTCCCATCTTTTTATTTTTGACATGAAATGTAATTTTATTGCGATACTCGTAAGATGGTCCCGTTAACATTTCCTCAATCGGACCATGATAATTTGCAAATTTTGCTAATAGGTCCTTCACTTTAGACTCTTTGAATTCTTTTTGCAAAGACTCCGTCATGTGCATTAACTGACAACCACCACAAATACCATAATAAGGACATGGTGGATCTTGCCGTGATAGAGACTTCGATGCAAATTCAGACACTTCTGCCTCTATATACTTACTGTTTTCACGGATGACCGTTACATCTGCCGATTCTTTTGGCAATAGTCCATGAACAAACATCACTTTGTTATTTACTTTGGCAATTCCTCTCCCAAAATGATCTAATTTACTACACTTTACTTCCTCAATACTTTTTTTCATATGCATCATTCTTTCTATTATCATTATATCTTAAAGTTTCACATAATTAAAGTTTTTTTGTACACTCTAATAATGGTGAAGTCTATGAAAGAGAAAATTCCAGACATCTTAAAACAACTTGGAAATTCGGATGATATCATTACCAAAGAAGTGGCGTTATACGAAAGTTGCGTCACTCTTTTGTATTGTGAAACAGTCGTCAGTAGTGACTTAGTCAATCGCTATCTTTTAGATGCTACGGCGAAAGCCTCTTTTTTACACGTGCCAATTCCAGATGAAAAAGCATTTTTTATGCAAGTAGTGCCTGGTCTCAACGTGAAAGAAATCGAATTAAAAGATGTGCCTTTCTATTTACTCAATGGATTCGTCATTATTTTTGGTACTAATTTTGTAATTGCCATCGAAACACGGGCCATGTTAGATAGTGGTGTACAGCCTTCCCAAAACGAAAAGGTTCTAGAAGGGCCAAAGGATGCATTTACCGAAAACATAGAGAAAAACATTGGTCTCATTAGAAAACGCTTACCTGTTCCTGATTTACGAGTTAAGTCTTCTTTGATTGGTCGAAATAGTAAGACAAAACTCAGTTATTGTTATATGGAATCGATTGCTAATTCAAAACTCGTTCAAAGACTCTTTCAAAAACTGAATGCCATCGATATCGATTTTGTGAGCGATAACAATCAACTAAAAGTTCTACTCCGTGAGAGTGGAATGCCTACGATGTATGCGACCGAACGTCCTGATAAAGTTGTCGAAGCCTTAAGCGAAGGAAAAATTGTCGTGTTATTAAATGGAAGTCCGTACGTGCTTCTAATGCCTATGTTTTTCCCAGATTTCTTCAAAACGTCTGACGATTATTACCAACATTTCGCATTCACTCTATTCAATCGTATCATTCGCGGCATTGCCTTTTTCTTAGCCATCTTTTTACCCGGTATTTTTGTTGCCGTAACAACGCACAACTACGACAGTTTAAACTTGCCACTCTTAATTATTTTTTATGCCCAACGAGTCAATGTACCGTTTCCTGCTTTTATCGAAGCACTGCTATTGATTCTATCTTTTGAAATATTAAGAGAAAGTGATATTCGCTCGTCGCTCGGAAATTCCATATCGATTTTAGGCGGAATCATTTTAGGAAGTGCAGCGGTTTCGGCCGGCATCATTTCTCCAATCATGATCATCGTCATCGCGATTTCCATTATCGCTGGACTCATATTCCCTAGCACGGATTTCAACTATTTGATTCGTACTTATCGGATGATTTTACTTCTTTTAGGAGCATTGTTCGGTCTATTTGGTGTCTTTATGGGATTCGTTTTACTGATGTATCAAATTTCTGTGACGACTGTCTTCTCGCTTCCCTACTTTTATCCAATCGTGCCACTTAAAAAGGAGAAAGTCACGAGTCGATTCCGATATCGCAACTTTTTACTTGCTAAGAAAAACAGGAGGCGAAGTTCATGAAAAGAATTTTATTTCTGATTATCTTAATCTTTGCGTTTTTTTCTTTGAATCGTGCCGACATTAACGACGTTACGTTTGTGAAGACGATTGGAATCAGTGAAAATGACGGTCATGTGGAAATGATACTCAATACAATTGTTCCTGAAAAAGGACTCGATACTTCTACCTACCAGATTCAAAGTATCGTTTTAGAAGGGCATGATGTCGGAGAGATGTTAAATTCTTTCTTGAGCGAACATTACCAGCACGTCAGTTTCGATCAATTGGAACTGTTGTTACTAGACGATGAAATGACTCAGAATTTTTCCCAGTTAGTAGAGCCAGTTATGAACCGATTCGTTCGTTTAAACTTTTATGTTGGATTGGTGAAAGATGCAGATATCACAGAACTTTTATACAATCAAGATACTTCAGTTGCCATCGTAAAAAAGTTAAAGGATATGCATTATACGATGAAAAATATTTTAGTTTCCTATTTTGACGATCAATATTTATATATTCCAACGATAGAAGGAGTGTTGTTAGATGAATTACAAACTCGCAAATTTTAGTTTATCTTTTTTTCTTAGCAGATCTCTTTTTTCTCTCCTAGGTCTTTCTTTGCTCATTCAACTAGATTCTAGTATGGCAATTGTAGATATTGTCATCGGCACTATCTTTGGCATTTTATTTTTAAAAACGCTACCAACGTTACCACAAATGATGCAACAGATATTGGGATTTCTCTTGGCTCTTGTCGGAACCATTTTATTTGCATTTACCTTGCATCTATCGATAAGTAAGGATACTTCCATGGTTATCTTACTTGCTATCATCCTAGTTGCTACTTTTTATTTTAGTAAATCTAGTCATGAACAAAGCGGATACTTTGCAGGTTCTTTATTTTTGGTAACTCTTATTTTGACCGTTATCACTTGGATTGGATTGGTTCCTAACATTCATATTGAATTCTTAAGTGGATTTCGAACGGATTCCATTCTTTCCGGAAGTATTCTTTACTTTCTGATGAGTACCCTTCCTATGTTGCTATTAAAAAAAGAAGAGCGCAACATCACGGCATATGTGAGTGCATCTCTTCTTCACTTGATTACAACGTTATTTGTATTTTTTACACTTGGGATGACTTTGAGTTCTTTCTATGCCCTTCCCAATTTCATCATGTTAAGTGAGATTGAATATTTAGAAGTCATTCGGCGAATCGACTCGTTTCTGTTTTTCCCGGATTTATGTGCCGGTGTCATCTTACTTACCTATTCGTATCATACCGTACGAGGTGTGATGCAAACTTCAAACTATCCTAAAACACAAGTATAACCTTTGCCCGTATAGTCAATAATGACATCGTTAATATCTGCACCAGAAGAAAACTCTAACACGATTGGTGGATCATGAGCGGCTAAATCTTCTTCAAAGAAATCATCAAAAGAAACAACTAAGTTAACGTGAAGTGCATTCATCTCACTACCATCACAGATGATGTCAACTCCTTCAAAATCACTATAAGAAGCATACTTCGTATCACAATCTGAACGGATACTATCTAATAGATTTGCGTTTCCATTATTGATAATACGGTAATTTGTGTTTTGCTCTACGGCATACACTCTAGCACGATTGTAATAAAAATCGATTTCATCCGTTGTAGAGATACTATTTTGTTCGGTGTAGAACGTACATGTCAACATGCCACTTCCGGTGACATTCGTAGGAGCATCGGTTTCAATTGGCAAAGATGGTTCATTCGTAGGTGTTGGTGTCGGTGTAACAACAGGTGCTTCCTCCTCCGATGAATCCATAATTCTTAAAATCGGTGGTAGTCCAATCATGATTAACAAAAATAGAATGGCAAGTAACGCTAGTAAGACTTTCGGGTCTAATCCAGCACCGCCATTTTTTTTCGGTTCTAATTCTTTCATTGTTTCTTCTTTCATCTTATCCCTCTATTCTTTAAGTTAATCATATCATAAAACGAGGTAAAAAAAAAGATTTGTTTTTGGAAAATATCAGGCACAAAATGATTCTAAAGTAATATCGATCCTTTTCTCTGAAAATCAATTTACAAAACCATTTTATAGTCAGATTATCTATTTCAAAAACATCTTTTTTGTTTGAAATTTCTAATTATTCTTTACTAGTTCAATAGGAATCTTTGGATAACCATATAAATAATAGTTAAATATGTCATCTAACATCTGCACTACGAGACCAGCTTTCTTGTCATTCAAAACACGATTTAAAATATCCTCTTTTATTTGTTGCATTAAATTGTCATACAAATTACGCCAAGTATCATTTGTAATATTTTTGATTCCATTTACACCTTGCAACCAATTGCTTAATTGATTCACTTCGTACTCCATTTTAGAATCCGTTATTGTTTTTAATTCTTCTAACATCTCGTATAGACTTAAGGCTAATTCATATGTACTTAAATCGGCTAAATTGTGATGTTTGTACTCTCTCATCCATTTTTTTAGTTCTTCAATTGAATAGTTTTCAATATGATTTCTTTTTAAATAGTTACAGATTGCCGAATTTAAGACATAATCTTTTAGTGATATTTGATTCAATATAATCGTTTCTTCTATTTGATATAAATCTTTAGATAACCCAACAAGTTCGCTGGCTTTCATAAGAAACTCATATAATATATTATTATACTTCTCATTATATTTTTGTACTTCCATCGAAGTTTCTATTATTGTATCTTTCACTTTGTTACTATCATTCATTTTATCTACCCTATCATCAAATACATTATCATTCCTATTATTGAAGCAACCAAAATTACCATAATCATCAAAATAATCGAATCAGCATATCCATTTAACGGGGATGAACCTTTTACCATTGTTTTAGAAGATTCTAACTGATTAGATTGTTCTTTTTGTTTTGCAATCAATTGATTTTTTTTTCTGATTTGGAGTGCCGCTTTTATTTCGTCTTTACTTCGTTGATCAAAACTGCTTTTCAGTAATTCCTGCGCCCTAGAATAAGGTTGAACTTCATGTGTTTTTCCATGAAAATCAATTTCTATTTTGTCCTTATCATCATGTTTTACATATTGAGAGGCAAATCTTGATAATTCCGCAAAACGATATTGTTCTAACAAATTTCCTGTTGCATCTATTTTATTAAATACGTTTCTATAATCCTTATTAAATAATTCTCCATTTGAACAACCTGAAACCTTTTCAACGCAATCTACCAGTTGTGTATAGAGATGATATCCATAAAATGGGTAACAAGACAATTGATGTTTTTTGGCAAAATCTATCGTACATTTATCTGTCAATCCTTCTTCAAATAGATATCCCCCATAATTGATACCTTTTACCTCTTCTCCGTTTTTTCTGTAATATAAATCTTCTCCTACTCTAAATCTATGTGTCTGATGAAAAATTTCATGTAAAAGAACATCCATAGAATAACGAACTTTTTTAATAAATGTCGGCTTTAAAGGATCTTCTCGCTCAATCTCAATTCTTCCGTCTTGATGAGCACATCCTTTATCATTTTCTTGGACTATTATCTTCTTTTCCGTTACTAAATCATCTAAGCGTCTATTTGCATCTGGTGTTAAAAAAGGAGCATAATCTTGTTTTATCATCGGAATGATATAAGCAGCATATTCATATAGACAATCACGTTGAAATTCACTTTCTCTTCCTCTATAATCTTCAAATTTTTCTTTTAACTGTTTTTCTAATTGCTGATGTATCGAAATTATATCGTAATCACTTTGATTCGTATATTGTTGTATAAAATTATTTGCCTCAATTGGACTTCTGCAATCATCGTTAGCGATAATTTTATCTAAAGCCGTCTTGACGCGATCTATATTCTGATAAGTAGCATATTCTTTTTCGCTCATTTCTGCTTTTTCCGGAAAAAGTTGCTGTCCTAAGTTCATGATTGCTTCTAATGCCTCATCTTTGCTCTTGTAATTTGCAGAAAAATCATATAAAAATCTCTGACTATCTGGTACATGTTCTGGATACCAAATTTTTGAAATATTTGTAATAAATGCATCGTAAGTTGTCTTTTTGTCTCTTGCTTGCTTAAAATTTTCAAAAGTATCATATGTTTCCGTTGTTGTCTGTTGATAGATTTGATCAACGGAACCGTTAAAAATAAGTTTCATTCTTTCTGATTCATCTGGAATATTTGCTAATGCTTCTCTTATAAAAATAACATTGGAGCCATACTCAGAATTATAATTTGGATGAAGATGATATTTTAATTGAATATCTCTTGTACACATATCGACGAGTCCTTCTGTCGTAAACGTGTTGATTCCTTTTAAGTCAGAATTTTTTTCGACATCAATACCTTCCGGTCGAATGAAAAAATGAAGTAACTCGTGCATTAGCACTTCATCACACTTCTGCTTTAATTGTTCCATCGTCATATTGGGGTTTTTCGTTAACAACATAGAAGGATAGAAATGCATTTTGTCATCTTGAAATACTCTGCCACCATGTGCTAAAGGAACAGTTATTTCTCTTAATGCTTGCAATTTTTGGAATGGTGTCATGGTAGTAGAATTATTGATACTGTTTTCTTGATTTCGAATATATTCTTTTCCATTTAAGTCTACTTTTACACAGTCTGTTGTCAATAGATTCTGCAAAAACTGATTTTGTTCTGGAGACATAAATTTTCCATATTCCATTTTAATTATTTCTAAATATTTTTTAGCATTTTCTTGAAGAAACTGCTCTAAGGTACTTATGTCTGAAAAAGATTCGGTATCTCTTACATCTGAAAGTGCATCTACTTGTGTTAATAATTCATTCATCATAGGATTTAACTTATGAAGAATCAAAGAACGGTTTTGCGTATATTTCTGAATCTCTTCAGGTGTAGCATCTGGATGTTTTTGACAAAACCTGTCGACAGAGCGAGCAACACATGTCTGCAAAGATGGCCGCAACACTACCAATTCGCCTTTTATCTTCTTTACATCATCAATAAATCTTAATTGTGTACCATCCAAAACAATTGTTTTGTTTTTAGATGAGAGATAACGAAGTGTTTCAAGATATATCGTTGTAAAATTCTCTTTGACTTTATCCATCCCAACTTCTGTAATACTTGCAAATAAATCTTTACCATACTTACTAAGTAACATCTGTTTTAATTCATATTCTACAGTCCCTTGGGGTGGGTCTAACAATACCAAATCATAATCAACAACTACATAATCATCACTTGTGCGATATTCATTTGCCAAAGTTGATTTTCCACTTCCACCTTCGCCTGTAATGTTGATTACTTTATCGTTTGATATTTTTTTATAATACAAACCTTTGTCAATTTTTTCATCAATTTCTAAATTCATAGCATTCACCACCAATATTTTCAATATTTCATCTTATTTCAAAATATCTCAGTACATTTAAACATTACTAAAGTAGAAAAATACAATCGTTTTATAAAAATAATCGTCTTAAAAAGTTTTCACTTCTTCATATTCTATATCTTTACATACAATCTCAATTGATGGATTTTTATCATCATCTGCAAAATAAAGGTATTTATCTTTCTGCCTTGTAACAAATTGAATGGGAGCATCACAAATATAACCTGAAAACATTTCTTGCACGTTACATTGTACTACATCATTCAAGTTCATTTTCATTTTAACTGGATTGGTCTGAAGTGTACCAGCCTCGCTTCTTTTAGGGGTGCCTGACCAATAAACATCAAGAAATAGCTTTATTTTAGAATTTTGAATATCATAAATTATCTTGGTAATACGAGAATCATGTAGTCCATTATAATATTCAATAAATGAAGACAAATTTTCTTGGGTAAGTGCAATCATATATTTTTCCTTTCTCTTTTTAACATCTATCTTTACTATCATTATACCATGGAAAAGGAAAAAGTTTGAGTCAATATTAATACGCTTCTAAGAGAATCTTATTTTAATTCATTAAAGCAGATTAAGCCTAATTATATTTTACAAAAAAATCAATCTTTAAAAGATTGTTGTTAATAAAAAAATAATAATATTGTTATTTTATATGATATACTAAAATTGATTTTAGGAGGTTTGTATGAAACATAATGAAGATGCTTTTCATCTTAGTGTTCAAAATTATCCAAATATTCAAGATGGCGATGACTCTATCACTAAATCTTTTAGTGATTTTAATCAATTGCCCTTAAAATATCAAAGAGCAATTTTAGATATTTTGAAAGCCAAGGTAAAAGAGTATCAAGAAGTCGTTGCCCAGGAAGAAGCCGAAAAAATTTGTGCTAGCGAAGGACATCAATTTTCTAAGTGGAAAAAAGGGGTTGATGTACAGTATGAGGATACTTATATTGATCATCAATTTATTCCGAATTACAGAACAGAAACAATAGTTTGGGAAAGAACTTGTAGTAGATGCAGATTTGTAGAAAGAGTTGAACATGAACCACAAGAGTTAATTGATACGCGACGAGAAAAAAATAAACAGGCTCAAGTAAGGCGATTAACAAAAAAATTACAGCAGTTACAAAGTAAAGATGAATAATATATACAATAACGAACATTTTGTTATCATTTTTGATCAAAATATAGTTATTCGATTGTTTTCAATCATATTTTTGTTGAGAATATTAATTGTTTCGTGTCTATCTCTAATCTTTAGGGATGTTTGGTAAAGATGAAAACTAAGACTTTTATTATAAAAGTTCTTAAATTCATTGTTATTATTCCTTATCATTATGATAATAATAAAAAAATGACATTTAACTCATGGTTAATGAATTAAATGTCTGCAAACGAATTGGGGAGACATTCAACTAGACAAAACCGAATGTTCTCTTTTTTATTTCATGTAAGTTTCCTCGACATATTCATAATATCATGACACGGAACTTTTAACAAGTTCTGCTTACAAATTGTCCGGGATACCTCAAGTTCTTATGATGTGAATAGGCTCAGTATCTACAACTTTTTTTCTAATTTCCGTTGTTTCACACTATCATAACTATCAGCCATGGCTAAGGTAAGTTCCGCTAAATCATAGGCTGAAAAATATGGAGTTGGATATGCTTCTTCCGTCACTTCTTCGCCATTTTTAAAACTAACAATTTTAATTTTTTCCGATATGTTCTCATCTGATTTTTGTTCAAATGGAATACAATATAAATAACCGATACTAACTCTTTTATTTTTATTGTTTGATATTCTAAATGCGATATCTTTTAATTCGGTAAGTCTCTTTTCATTATAAAATCCCGAACTATAAAAAATAATTAAATCACTATTTTCAATTTTCTCACGTTTTTGATTATCTGCTAATTTTATGTAAGAAGTAGAACTTCCAAAAACTGTAACATTGCAATTTTCAAAATGATGATCTAATTTTTGGATTTCAGGCCAGTATGCATTATGTGATAATAGTACAATATTTAAATGATTTCCATCTTCTAACCTGTTTATTAAATATTTATCCGTTGATTTTTCCAAACATATCACTTCCTATCGTTTTTTATACAAAAAATCAGTCCTATCTCAGACTGAATGTTTATTGAAAGTCGATTTGTGCGACTAATTTTTTTGTGGTGCGATAGTTAAGATAATCTAAAACCATCACAACAAATAAATAAACAATTTAATTCTATATCCATTATACCATGACTTTAACTAATTTTGATAAATCTTTTTATAAAAATGAAAAAGACCTAAGGCTTCTAAAGTTTCCTAGGCACTTTTCAATATTATTATATGCTATAAATCAATATTTATACAATGTAATAGTCCTTATCAAATCCCATTACTTTTAAAACTTCATCAATAGTAATTGAAGTTAAACTATCTTTTAAGATATCTAATTCTTTTGTAATTAAACTTTTCATTTCTATTGATTGATCATTTTCTAATAATAGTTCTAACGATTTAATTATTATATACATATTAGTATGTAATGCTTTGTCAGGGGATTTTTTAGTTTTATCTAATCTAATATAGAAAGTACTTCTATAAGTATATAATCTATCATCATGAGCTGCTATATTACGAACTGATGTTAAATTACCAAGAATATTTTTTAATATTCTATCATTTATACGAAATTGTTTACTTATTTCTTGTCTATCTTGTTGTTTCATTAAACCATAAAACTTACTTATAGTTCCAAGTGATAAAATTTTAGTAACTACCCAAGGAGGAACAAATCCATATTTACTCATATAATGAGTTATTGCATCATGTTTACCATTTCCTTTATCAATTTCATTTTTAATTTCTTCAATTAGTTTTTCGATGTGTTCTAAGTTAGAATTATCTTCTTTTAAATCAAAGTTATTAATATTTAAATAATCTACTAATCCATACTTTTCAGCAAATAGATTAGCAATTTTAGTTTTTATTACTGCTTCTATTTCCAGAATATATTTAAGCATTATTATTTTTAAATTCTTATCAAATTTATACATTGCAAATATTTCTTCAAAAGAAGCATTATTTTTATAATTTTCTCCTATTTTAAATATCCATTTATAGGAGTTTACTATTGAATAATAAGAATATTTTTCAATTAAATATCTAACATTATTTTCATCTTTTATTGATACGCCTTTTGAGTTTAATATTTCTATCAATTCGTTTGTTGATTTAAATTCTTTAACCATTTTTACCTCCTTATAAATGAAAAAGACCTAGGGCTTCAAAAGTTTCCTAGGCACATCTCGCTAAATAATATACACTATTTATCGATAAAATGCAATACTTTTGAAAGAGATTATTGAATTTCCTGATTAGGGTATGAATATTAGTTGTGTTTTAAATAGTTTTCTAATTCAGATAATTTAATTTTATTATTTAAGTTTTCAATAAAAATTTCATTAGAATAATTAAAAGCTAAAAAGGTTATATCATTAATTATAATTCTATGTGGTTCTAGATAAGTAAGATTAGTTTTATCTATTGTTCTTAAATTACCATTAATAATAATTGGTTTAACTCTACAAAACTCACAAATAAATTCTAATCTCTTTCTTAATGATTCTTCCATTCTAACTTCTTGCTTGATAACATTTACCATTTTAATCAATCCTTTCTTTGGAAGACTTTTTTCTAAACAAGAAAAAAATCAATCCTAATTTAGAATTGATTGTCTATTTATTCTCAAAACCTATAAAAAGTTCGAGCGGATTTCCCTATGGTGCTCATAAAGAGAGTCGAACTCTTACGAATTTCTTCACTAGACCCTGAATCCAGCGCGTCTACCAATTCCGCCATATGAGCAAATCGTTATTCTTATTATAACGACTTTTTTAAAATTTGTAAATTATAACATATTCTTCTTTTTTAACCAATATGCAATTAATAATGCCACGGTAATAGAGATAACAATTAAAATCCAAAATGCAAATGGATTCGTTGAAAAAATTCCCAACGGAACGTTCATGCCCATAAAAGATGCAATCATCGTTGGAATCGAAAATACAATCGTAATTCCAGACAAGAATTTCATCAGTCCATTTAAATTATTTGAGATGACACTAGCATATGTCTCGGTCGTACTTGCCATGATTTCTTTATAAATATTTGCCATTTCGATTGCTTGGTTACATTCGATCATGGCATCTTCTAACAGTTCTAAATCCTCTTCATAAAATGGAAGAATCGTACCTTTGGCCAACTTGTCCAATGTGTTCTTATTATACTTTAACGCACCCATGAAATAGACCAAACTTTTCTCGATGTTCAACATTTCAAGTAATTCTTGATTTTTCGTTGCTTGGGCTAGAATTCTTTCTTCCCGTTGAATATCTTTGTTCATTTCGTTTAGTGCTCGCAAATATCCTTGCGAAATCCGTAAAAACAGTTGTATTGTGAATCTTGTTTTCTTCTCTGTACAAAAATCTTTTACATGTCCTGTTTCAAAATCATCGAACAGTTTATTTTCTTTTAACATGACGGTTACAATATAATTGGTCGTATGAATGATACCAAGTGGTAAGGTACGATATTTGTTCTTATGTGAAGAATCGACCAAAGCAGGAATATCAACGACGATTAACGTGTCATCTCCTTCTACTTCGATTCGTGACAATTCTTCTTCGTCTAACAATTTTACAAATAAACTTTTATCGATTCCTGTCTTAGAAGTAATTTCTTTGATTTCCTCTTCGCTCGGGTTAATCATGTGAATCCAGGCATTTTCTTCTAATTTCTCTAATGAATTCAATTTACCTGTTTCAACATCTGTTTTATAAATTCTCATCATAACTCTTCACTATCCTATCAAGTTCATTATACCCTATAAAAATTATTTTGAAAAGAGATAGGTATCGAAATATGATATACTAATATAAGATAAGGATGTGAATTTATGAAACAAAAATGGATGTTTATCATTCAATTAATTCCTAGCATTTTTATTAACCTTATTTTATTCTGGACGTTTTTTCATTTTTCTAGTGTTATAGAGTGCATTATTTTCTTACCTTTCTTAATATGTGGAATTTCTGTTTTAGGAAAAACAATTTCTTTATTTTTGGAAAAAGAAAAAATTGCTCGATTTTTTGAAAATCTATTTACAATCAGTTTGTTGGTATATGTTGTTGGATTTTTAATTGTCTGGTTCGCAGTATCGATTTCAAATAACAATTTCTTTTTATCATTATTTGCAATTCCCTTTTTTATTATTGTTTTTCTCATTATTAAGAAAAAATTTGGACAACCCAAATATTCTAAAAAAATTCGTATTCAATCTTATTTCAATCTTGCAAATATTTGCACTTTTCTACTAATTGGAGTAACTTTTGGAATTGGACTTCTATTATTCGCAAACGGTCTTTCGGATGTTTTAGATGATATTGAACAAATGCAAGGATTTCAAGAAACAACTGGCACGTTAACTCAATACAATGAGAATACATCTATGCCAAATTTGCTTTATTCTTATTCTGTAGATGGTAAAATTTATCTACTAGAAGCGGCATTGAACACTGATTTGGTACCGCGAATTGGAAGTACACGAATCATTTTATTCGATCCAGCACATCCAGATCGTGCTATTTTAAAAGGAAACAATTCAAATTTTTTATTGCTACTTGTTTCCTTTATTTTCTTAACTGTTTCATTTGCTATCGGTTGTGCTTTTGTTTCCAATTATCGAAAATTCCCAAAGATTTCAAAAAATCTATTGAACATTGTGGTCGGTCTTTTCTTCTTTTTTATGGGATTCGGACTTATCTATTATTTAACTGGTAGTATTTCTATCATTCGCGCATTTCAAAATTATTCGCCAAGCAATTATCCGCCAATTATCATTTTAATTTTCTTCATTCTTGCTGGAATCTTAATTTTTATAGAGCAAGCAAAACAAATTTACAAAATCGTTCATGCAAAAAAATAGTCTTAAAATTGTTTTTTGTTTAAAGTTTTTTCAAATACTTTCGCCTTAGTAAAAAATTCTTCTGGCGAAATACTCTCCAAGTCTTGAATACCATCACGGTATTTTTCTAAATAGCCTTGCAATAACGTCTGGTACTGCTTACTAAAAGTTGCTACCTTTTCCTCTATTTTTGCAAATGTACTCGGTAAGTCGACTATATATCGCGGTGAAAAAGAGTCATCACCAGAATCAATATCTTCATCTCTTAGTTCTTCTTTTCGCAAGTCAACTATTTGGATTGATTTTGTTTCTGCCCAGGCATTGCTACTGAAAGGTTGAATAAATCCATCTGCATCCGATAAACGAATATCTAATAAACTTTGATTCATTCTATCTAAATTTTCTAAGAATTTTTCTACTACTTCTGGATATTCTCTAACAATCATGCAAATATTTCTCGTTTGAAGCGCAGGTGGTTTAAAAGAAAATCGATGATAAAGAAACTCTACAACTTCACTCATATTACCTCTTTCTGTTTCTTCCTTACTGCTTCTTTCTGTTGGAAATCCAAGTTGTTTGCAATAGCAGTAATGATAATAGTCGCTCAGTATTTCGTTTTCAGGATACAGGAATGGTGTAGAAAATTCAAAATCAATTGGTGGAGCAATAGATAGATTGTCTCCTTTCTTTAAAAAGTTGATATTTTCATAATGAAAATTTTGATCTTCTCGTAGTATAGATAATAAGATTTGATATGCAATTTGACTTCCATACTCGCGATGGTCTTTGATAAAATCACTTTCTAAAATTTTTGTATAATCGTATTGTTCCATGCAGTAATTGATATAATCCGTAACTCCTAGTTGCTTGTCAGGATGAGCCATCTGATAGTCAAACAGATTGATTAATTCCTCATCACGTGGTGTTAAAGATTCCACTAAAACGCCACAAGAGTACCAGGAAGGATCATCTAATAACACCTTTTGATCGGTTGCTAAATAGTATCTTGGCGCAGAAGAGTCAAAATAAGTATGGATGATATAAGACCAAAACACTTCACTATATGCAAAAAACGGAGTCGTCAACGGTTTGCTTTTCGATAACGATTTAAAAATCATCTTTCGTCCATCTTTTTCATAAACTTGGAATACTTTTCTACTCTTTACCTGACTATGTGCCTCTGCAATTAATTGCTCCATTGGGCTTTCTTTCGTTAAGTCCGTCACATGAAATATGTTTTCCATTTTTACCATTCCCCTATTACACTGCTATTTTTCATTTATAAGATTACTTTTCCATCTAAATTACAAATATAACAACCATGAATTAAATTTTTGATTTCTTTTAAAATCTCAGGATTCTTTTCGTAGTCTCTCCCTACTAAAACACCCTCTATTAAATTGGATGGAAGACCAAATAAAATGGCACTTTCACGGTCTGTAAAGAAATCGTCTTTATTTCCTCTGTCTTTTATAAATTTTTCATAGTAATTTGGATTAATAAACTCTCTCACATCTGCATCACTTATCATTTGTGGATTTAGGATATCACCTTTTAATAACTCTTTTGTGTATGGATTATTTCCGTTAAAAATCACTCCAATTTGAACTCTATTCTGAACTAAGCTAGGCATAAATCTTGCTTCTTTTGTCTGTTCTAACGTCCACATATGGCAATCGATGCTTGTCGTGATCGACATTATATTTGGCATCTCATCATATGGGATAATTGCTGTTTTTTTAGTTGACGTTTGGATTCCATTTTCGAATATTCCACCATAAAGAATGGTGCCACCAGAATAAAAATTGATATACTCTTTTAGTAAATAATCTTGTTTTAAGTTCCAGACACCAACTGAACTTGGATATTTGGATAATCTGCCATCAATAAACCAACTAGAAATTAACCCGTTTTCCATAATTTCTTTTAAGCCCTCTAAATTTTTATAAGTTCCGTGCAACAATGTTCCTTTCTCTAATTTAACGTCATCCCCAACATGATAAGGATTATTTGGTTGGTAACCGTTTTCCTTTATTTCATAAAACGTTTTGATTTGTTGAATCATAATTTCTTTTGTCGTTTTACTTAAATCGATTTCGTTTACTTTTTGTATATATTTCTCCATATTATCACCAGCCTTATCATAGCAAGTATTTATCTTTTTTGCAAATAGGTTTAAATCTTTGAAAAATATTGACACTTTGTTTTTTTAATGATATCGTCTACTTAAAGTAAGGAAGGATACGATGGAAAATAATTTTATCAATCGAAGTCAAAAGGAACCAATTTCTCCAACGAAAAATATGAGCCAAGAAAAAAAGAACTCAACTGGACCAATGCGTTGGAACATTCAAACAGGTCGATTGGAACCGATGCAGAATCATACAAAGCAAAGAAAAAACTTTATAAAACCAGAGATGTTAAATGCATCTCAAACATCGAGTAATCGGACTGCTGATGTCGATCAAGTAATTCAAAAGATTGTTTCTAGCAATTTGCAAGAAAGTCCAAAAGCAAAGGATTTGACAGACGAGATCCCCTCTTCTGAACAGGTAGTCGACGATTACATTGCCAATATTATTCGCAGTCAAAATAAATAAAAGGAACATTTTAGATTTTGTTCCTTTTTTCTTTTCGTAATTGTTTTACTTTTTGGCGTTCCAACTCAATCTGTCCTTCGGGGATATTGGGATTATCCTTTGGAAGAATTCTAGGGCTTTTGAAGTGTTTGACACGAGATACTTCCTGGTATATTTTTTCGATATCCTCTTTTTCAATTGGAATTGGTAATTGCCAAACGATGTACTGTTCGGGATCTCGGTAAAATATCTGTAAGGTGCTCAATTCTAGATTGCCATCTTGCGTACCTTTTACCATCATATAATTCCTTAGAATTTCCTTTTGCGAAAGTTTTTTGATTTCTAGGATTGCATTTAATAATTCTTCCTGCATGCCTTTTGTTGGAAATACTTCTTTGCCCATAGAAGATCGTAAGCGTTTCATTAATTCTTCACGTTCCTGGTTCATAAGTGCTTGTCTAGTTGGAATGTCGCATCCTTCTTGATTATTTTTTAGGTTGATACAGTGAACAAAAGTATACGGACTTTCTCCTTCTTTTACACCAGTATTTAAATAAGTAACCAAATCTTCTGGTGATGAAAAAACAATTTTGCAAGAAGCAGCTTCGGGAGAATCCAGCTCAATTTTCTCTAAGTCATTGTCTATCATATCGCTATACCAATCTAAAACCTGGTACGTTATCAAAGGTCTTACGTGAAGCAGAGCGCCATCTTTATATTGATAAGCCGTTTCTTGAAATATTTTTCCACCTATGACACTTAAATACGGTTTTTCATAATCGTAAATTTGGTTGGTAAAGCGATACTTTTCTCCAAATTCTCTTTCGATATGTTCAGGAATAGATGAATAAGGAAACTGACTGGCCCGAGAATCAGTCAAATAAGCATTCACATACGGTTGATTTTTTGTTAATTTGCCATGATATAACAACGAACCATTTCCATATAAGCGAAAGTGATTGCAATATCCTATCATCGTTTGGATACAATCATTTCCAATATATTCAGGACGAATTCGGAAAAGCGTTTCTTCTAATTTCATGTTTCTCGTCTCCCTCTTTTTAATGTATAAACTGGGCTTTTTTCATCTAACAATATCTTGCCAACTTCTTCCCAACCGTGACGCCAATCGGTACCGGCGCGAATTACATTTCGTTTTGCTAATTCTTCTTCAGTAACATCCCGGTTATGATAAGATGGAAATAAAATTTGAACAGTGTTATTATCATTCAGATTTTTTAATAAATCATCAATTTGAACGTTGGCATGGATTAAATGTTTCGCACTTGTAAAAATATAGTTTCCTGGATGAATGTCAGGTAACGTGCTTCTTAGATAGTTGTACTTATCTTGAAATAATTTTCCCGATCCTTCCAAGTCAAAAGGATTGACACAAGAAGATAAGAAAAAGATTTCGTATTTTTCTCGTAAAGCTGCAATCGTCTCTTGTGCTCCTGGCAACAATTTGGCAGTTTCATAAAGATTTCTTTTTCGAATGAACTCTTGGAACTCCTGAAACTGTTCTTTTGGGATGGTTACTTCATCGATAAAGTAATCTGTAAAGTCGTCGATTTGGTACGTTGTTCCTAAGAAGTCGTTGACGGCATCTAAAAATCCTTCAAAGCAAATGACTTCATCGACATCTAATAATAAGTTTGGTTTTTGAATCATTTTTTTCTCCTATAATAGATATTTCCTGTTCTCGTATCGATTGTTTTCTGAATACCTGGATATTGTTGGTCTAATTGTTCTTGATACTTACTAACTGTTCCCTTCATATCTAGCAATGCTTGTTTGATGGTAGCCATCTTTTCTTGAAATTGTGACAGATCTGGAACATAGTGTAAATTTTCTAAATACTCTTCAAAGTTTTTTGTCGCACGGCTTAAGGAGTCAACACCACTATCTAACATGACAGATGTTCGCAATTGTTCCTCTTCTGTTTGTTCTTCTTCCCCTTTAGAAGATTGAATTGTTTTCACAATCTCATCTCTTGCTAGAGATTTTGGTAACCGTTTCGCATCGAATACTAACGTATTTACTTCAATTTCAGGGAACCAGATTCTATCGCCATATCCGTATTCTAACATAATCTTATATGGAGAATCCTTGGTTGTGTATACAAAGTTTCCGCTGTAATTGGGAATATATTGAGTCTTATCGACGTAGGAAATCCTATCTGAAAAAGAACGTTCCGTTGGAAGACAAAAATTTTCCGCTGTAAAATCTGCCATCGGATTTAACTTTAAGCGGTCAATTCCTAACTCTTGAATGGCAGTTAAAGTATCAATTATGGTGTCCATCGAATCTTTGTTTACTTGTAAATAAGACACAAAGTAAGGAAGAGAGGAATTTTCTCGTAAGGAACCATCATAAAAGAAATTATAATTTATAAAATCAAAAAACGAAGTATAAGTACCAATCGTATCCATTACTTCTTTATGACTTTGATAAAACTTTTCTGCAGAGCGATTGAAGACCGTTCGTTTTCCTAGAGATGCATCTGTCAATCTTTCTACTTCCCATACTTGGTTCCGTCCCTTTAGATAGTTTTGCAAGTCACTTTGAAACGTTTCAAAATCAGGGATATGACATAATGCGATTAAGTCTCTTACCCTCATTTCATTGTTTGTTAGTGGTCCTTTTTCTGTCATGATAAATTGATTGATCCAAGCATTGTACCTGTCTTTTATATTTTCTGTGTTTTCCATATTCTTCTCCTTTTCACAACGAATATCTACTTCTTGCCATTATTATAACACTTCTCCTATTTAACGCAAAGAAAAAACTCTGGGTTTAACAGAGTTCTTTCTTGCTTTTGGATTGATTTTTTTCTTTTTGAAATAATCGAATAATCAACTGACTGATTTTTTTATTTTTTTCTCGTACGATTTTCTCTTTGGTCATAACTTTTTTCCTCCTAATTCAACTTCATCAGGAATGATAATCGGTTGTGGTGTTGTCATGCCACTTAATAATTGAATTCGCTTTTGCGTGGCATCAAAATCGATTCCACTTTCTTGTCCATTCACACGGTTATAGTAACATTTTTTCACGCGTTCTTGTTCCTGTTGAACGGCATTTTCATAACCAGATAACAATTGACTTCGAATGTCAAGACTCGGTTCCGTTTCTATCATTGTTTCAATTTGAGATTGTATTTGCTTCATCTTTTCTTGTGAAAAGTATTGTTCTCTGATTATCTTATGGTTTTCATTGTTTCCAACGCGGTTGTTTTCAAATTCTGTGATAATCTTTTGAATCCATTTTGGATCTTTCGAGGTCGAAAGTTCTACTAACATTTCAGATATTTTTTCGATGCCTTTTTTGGCACACCGTTCCCGATTCATTTTTACAATTGGGATGCCAAAATCTTTTGCTGCTTTGACAGATTCTCGGAAGTGATACTCTTGTAACTCTTTTTGTTTTAATAACTCTTCTACGATTTCGGGTTGATTTTGATACCTTTTTATCGTTTCATCAATATCTTCGTACTCCTCAATCAACACGATATAATCCGGATTTTTCTTATAAAACTTGGGATTGGAACTTAAATCTCTACGTTCATAGACCAATTCGTTAAAACTGCCTCTCGTTTCATCGACGTATTGATCTGCCGTCATATATGCATTGATGTCGTCGTGTTCTAACAAGTTGAAATCTTTACTATCCGGTGTCGAATTTAAATCCTGATTACCTGCCAATAAAAGCATGTCCTCATCCATTGTTTGAAACCCTAAAATGACAGTTTTGGGATCAATCATCGATAAATTGTTATTGGCAATTAAACTGCAACAGTTACCGTGTGAAACAATTTCAGGAGAATTCCAATATGTAAAATAGTTTTCTTGACTAGTAAAATCCGGTTGATAAGCACCAATCGAAGTGATTATCATCTTAAAATCAGTGTCCGCATCATAAAGTGGAATACCATCTAACAATTGCACGGGTTCTCCTCGTAACTTCCAAACACTTTGATTCAATGACTTTGCAAATTCTTTTCGTAAATCTGCTTCAAATGTCGTAATGTTCATAAACTCTAATTCAAACGGCATCTCCGTCTGAAACATTTCGTACACAGCAATAATCGTATCTGGATTTTCTTCTTTCACAATTGATGAGATGGCCTGGTACATTTCAAATAAATCTTTATTATCCTCAGTTCGTTCGAGTCCTTCCATATGATACTTTTTACAAATCTTGCTAGCAGTTTTCAAATCTAAGCCATACGTGATACCAAGAAGTGCAGATTTTAGTCGGGCGATATCTTTTTTAGAAGATTTCTTTTCTTCTTGAACAATTTGGTTTTGTTCTTGTAAAATTTTAGAGTTCGGCGTACGTAACTCTTTTACTTCTTCTAAGGTACGAACATTCCAGAAACACGGACGAGCATATAAAAATAATAGCGAATCCACTAGATTATCGTCCAAAGTGCCAGCTTCTTGAAGTTGTTTTTCTAATTCTACCGTCAAGTCATCGTAATGATGAAAGCGATTTTGCCAAGAAGTTTCCGGAATTGTATATCCAAGTCTTCGCAAGATGCAGGAAACATAAGGAACGTTGTATTTGGATACTTCCTGTAACCGGCGATACATGATTTTAAATAGTTCTAATTTTTCGTCCGACAGCGATACCAACTGTTCTTGAACAACTCTATCAGTGGACATTGCATCTAACAAATTTCCTAAAAACTCATACTTTGGATTTAAGAGTTTGAAATTCAGTGTTTCATCCAACTCAATATTATGTTCTTTTAATTTTTCATACAGCTTCGTTTGGTATTCATCTAATTGAATCTGAGAGGTTAATTCTGCAATCTTCTCTTTATTGTTGCATCGTTGTGCAAGCCATATCTTTTCTTCTATACTTGGCAATTGTTCTAGGTAAGTATCGATATGTCTATACGTAGAAATTTGGACACCGTAATATTCCGTAACCTCTTCTTTTTCGTTTTCCCATATTTCCTCAATGATTCTTTCTAATCTTCTCATCTCTTCTGTCATACTAATCTTCCCTTACTTTCATTCTATCATTTTATAACTCCTTGTCAATCTAAAACTCATTGCAAACGAAAACTCGGAATAAATTTCCGAGTATCTAATTTACTATTTTAAAATATAACGTCAGTTTTTACGGTTTCAATATTTTTTCATAACTTTTTGTAGCAACTGTTTGGGGTGGTTTTATCGTTTCCAATAAGCTATTGTAATCACCCATCTTAGAACTAATTTGTTTCCAAGATGGATAGGCAATTCCTTTTAATGACTCAATTCCTTGAAACGGATTCCACTTCGTTGGTAAGTCATAGATTGCACAATATTCGGAATCATCTACAAAATGAACTAATTTTGTACCGTTTGCGAACGTTTTGAAGTGTTCGTTTACCTCTACTCTTCCTTGATAATCACTTTGTGGAACATATTTGAATATCGCATCTCGTAATCCTTTCTGATCGAAATCGTATCCGACCGTACTTCGTGTTAAGTCTATAATCGTACGAACGTCAATTTGATCTTGTTCCATGTTGTAAGAAACGTAACTTTTGAAAGTTCCATTGTCTATCATTGTAAATTCTTCTGGATTCTTTAACTTGATTTCTTTGCCGCTTGTTTCGATATAATTTGCAAATACTTTGGACGATGCAACTGTAAAAGTGCCGTCATACCCTTCTCTTACACCAGGTTGCAACAAAGAAGGATGAATTTCCAGATTTCTTGTCTGATAAGTTCGGTTTGGACTTTGATATCCAAAAGAGTTTCCTTCACGATTATGGTATCTTACACAATCATCACCAGGATGCTTTAAAGCGCGTAAAAAATAAGAATGAGAAAGATAAGAATATAACTTACTATGCGATTCTTCTTTCTGGACCTTTTTATCCCATTTACCGATTGGACTGGTCCAATGAATGCTTTCAAATGGCATATTTGCTGAATAAAACTTTTGATATCCTTCGACATATTTCCTAATTTCTGATTGAATTTTTTCAAAATCACTCATTTTCCCGGGAACAGAAAATTCATATGCATTCTCTTTTCTATGATAATCCATCATTACCTTTCTTGTGTCACATGATGGAACATCACGTATTACAATTGTCTGAAGAAATGATAGAAATTCTTGGAAATCGAAAGGACGGTCAAACAAACACCATCCATATTTTCCTTCTCTATTTTTGGGTAAAACTCCATAAAAAATCGGTAACCAACCCAGTTGGCGTTCAGTGTCATAAGGGTCCGCCCACCAACAAGTCCAGTCAAACGCTGCATCATTTTCTTTCTTATCTTGTAAGTCATTGCTTTCCAATACTTCAATTGCCTTTCTTAATGAAGATTCGTATTCATCTTCTGATACGAAGATTTCAGCAAAGTCTGTCCCTCCAACTGTACAAGTAATCCCATTTTTATTCAATAGTTCTTTTATTTCTGGAGCTAGTTCGCTCCTTGATAACCTAAATATTTTTTTCATACATTCTCCTTTTGTAATCTTTATTCTATCATAAATATTTGAAAAATCTACTTTTTCTTACAAGTTTGTACTATAATATGACTGGGTGATGGAAATGAAAATATTCACCGATGATGCCTTTTACGTTCAACGTGGTGACATCATCTATTTTAAAAACAGAAGTTTTACCAGAGGAGTTTTTATGAAAATTATTACAAACGATGCTGCATATGTGCAGAAAAACGATATTGCTTATTTGAATCAAACCGATTTAGACATTCCTGCTTCCATTTATTTGAAAACATGTGAAACTGGAACTTTCATCGTTGATGATAGCAATCGTTATGAATTTATTCAGTTTAACGAACCAGCCGAAATTCAATTTTTTAAGAATCAAGATTGGATATTAGATTATAATCAAGTCAAAGATATGACGGAAGACGAATTAATCGAATACGGAGAAAAAATCATTACACAGTACAACGAACTTGCTGAGACATTCAATGCATTGAGTGAACAAGAACGAATTCAAAATACAGAATTAGATATGAGATGTGATTTATTAGGATTTAAAATTTTTTCGCTTCATGATTTCATTTTTTACCGGAAAGGATTATTAGAGATACAGTTACCTAGCGAACTGCCAAAGGAAAGTCCTTTCATTATAAGCAGTCGCACTTTTATTAATCCAGATCAAGAATTACCTCTTCCTCAAAAAACTAGAGTATTACGTTTAGAGAAAGCGATTCATCCAAAACAATAAAAACCGTACATTTGATACGGTTTTTTGTTGATTTCCTTATCCAACTAGTGTCAGATATTGATCTAATATTTTGTTTTCTTCTTCTACAATTAATTTTACAAAATCAGTATAATCATGATTTGCCATTGCTTTATCTAAGGCATCATAATATCTAGTTCTTTCCTCTGCTCGAATGATAATCGGTAGATAGCCACTTTTCATCGCTTCAAAATTCATGAGCAATCTGGCCGTTCTACCATTTCCATCCACAAACGGATGAATAAATACAAATTCTCCGTGCAACAGTGCCGCTCTTATTAAAGGATGAAATTGCTGCCATTCATCATATTCCAGTATCAACTTTTCCATTTTTTCTGGCACCTGTACATAATCTACTGGTTTTTGGGTTGCACCAGATATCACAACATTTTCTTGGCGGTATTTGCCAGCATTTTGATTATCAATTCCTTTTGAAATTAAAGCATGAAGATTTTTTATATTCCATTCTGATAATTCTGTATTTCCATTTACAAGATCTTCTAAAAACAAAATTGCCTCTTTATGATTTAATACTTCCAAATGTTCTTTTACAGATTTTCCGCCAATGGTGATTCCCTCTAATACGACTTTTGTTTCTCTTAACGTTAGTGTATTCCCTTCTATTGCATTGCTATTATACGTCCAGTTTAATATATTATTTTCTTCTAAAGACTTGCTCGTTTCTTTTGGTAATGGTCTTTTGCTATTTAATTTTTTTAATTTAGAATCCACTTCATTGAAATAATCCTCTGGTAAATCAATCCTATAGTTTTTTTCTTCTTTCCATCTTTTATCAATTGGTTTATCTGTCTCATCTGGTATGTACCATGTTGTTCCCATCTTTCTAGCACCTTCAATTCGTCCATCTTGAATTAACTGACGAATTCTTCTTTCACTGATATTCCACTTTTCACTGGCTTCTTTAATTAACACATTTGATCACCTCTAACATTATTATACCGTTTTCGGTACAATATGCCAACTACATACTTTTTAGCTAGAAGTCACTCTAATACATGATATGGTTTTCTAGGATAAATTGTATTTTTGAACGTAATATTGTATTGCGTTACTTAAAATTGTTTTACCAAGTTCCTCTGTTTTTTGACTGTCTTTTATAATAGTTCGAATTCTATCTTGAGACATCGTTTCCAATAGATATCGAACTACAAAATACGATAAATCATAACCGTTGTAAGTTTCTGTCACAAACTTTTTGCCATGAGTTAAGTCGTTCATATTTGGCATATCTGGAATTTTTAAAATTCGATTTTGAATAAACTCTTTAAATTTTTCATCGTCATCTAAACGACTACGATCACCTGATAGATTTGTAGCAAAGCCTTCATCTAGCCAAAGTACTCTCTTGTCAGTAATGCAGTCGTTATAAATAATATGAATCCATTCATGTAAAGAACTTTTTAATTTTGATTTATATTTTTCTAGTAAAGTTGAACCATCGATACTGCTATTAATCATAAAGTTATCAAAGGTTCCAGTACAATAAGATGGAATGTTAGATTTTTTTGGTCCAATGCTTTTTAAAAAACGAAGAAAAGTTTCCTGATTGTCATATAAGTTTACTTGTACTTTACGATAATGTGAAACTCCGAAAAAATCTAAAATCCGTTTCTGATTTTTAGTTAGCATATCTAATGTATCCGTTGCAAATTGAGAAAGTGAATCGGATGCATAAATGACAAAGTTTTCATTTTCTGCTTTCGGTGTTGGTGGAAGTAATAGATAATTTTGATTGAACCAATTTCTTCCTTCTGTAAGGATTCGATCGGTATCTGCAATCAAAATCGATGGATTTTTAACCATCTCTAATATCTTCTCATGTGGGTAAGACTCTAACATAAATTTACCAAGAGTGTATGCTGTTTCATAATTGAATTTCAACTCATTAAAATGATACATTAACTCGTCTTTGGAATATATGATTTGTACTACATGGTCGTATGGATTAGCAAGGTTTGTAGCCAATGCTTCCCAAAACCATTCGACGCCTTCCGAATTTGGATTTATTTCTTGTTGAGTAGCATGGACTAGTTCATGAATTATGTTTTTTTGATACTCTTCGATTGTCATATTCTTATGAGCATTTGTCTTTTTGCACTCTTCATAATCCAATACATTGATATTCCCATCAAAAGTATCCATAATCATCCAATCGTAATATTTCGGAACATACTGTTCTAGATATTTTTGATATTCAGTTTGGGTTTCCCATATTCGCACCTGTTTTGGTTCTTTGAATTCTTGTACTTCAAAAAATGATAAAATTCGATTCATTTCCTTTTCAAGTTGGTTCGACAAATCCTTTTGCCACTCTTTAGATTTTCCTCCAATTATTACAAATGATTTCAATTGTCTCATGTCTCTGAGATGGCTTTCATGGTATAAATTTTCCATTTTCATCACTGTCCTTACAATCATCTTATCATTTCTCGTTTTGTTTGTTAAGATTGAGATGCGTTTTCTAATCAAAGTTTACAAAATAAAAACCCTTCGAAAAGGGTTTGTTTCATCATGGTGCCGAATGCCGGGATTGAACTGGCCTCTAGTCATTACCAATGACTTGTTTTACCACTAAACTAAATCGGCATGTACTCCTTTTAAGAGGATAACTTAAAAGGAAGTTTTGATTTCTTTTCTTGTAATACGATACCTTCGCTTTGGGCATTGTAAATTCTCTTTCTAATGACCATACTGCCACGACGTTTGAATTCATAATTCAAGTAATCGTAATACGTACCAGGAGTGATGATTCCATTCATCTTTAAAATATCGCTACCTGTTTTACCGATAATGGAATCTGCAAAATACGTGCAGTTGTTCGTTAATACAAAGTAATGACGGTACAAGCCTTTTTTGAATTTGTACAACTTTGCATGCGTCTTCATTACTAATAAACTAGCATAGTCTTTTTGATACGTATTTTCAGAAAAATCGAGTCCTGCTGTTTGATCAGTAACATATTTAGGATACCATGGATCCGTGTTACTTTTCAAGTTATTTATTTGTTTTCTGACGTTTTCTTTCTGTTTTTCATTTAGTTTTAGGCCAAATCCAATTAAAGTTTTTTTACTATGTTCGATACAAAATGGAATATATTCCTCTTTGTTTGTCACTACTAATATACCATCTCCAACGGAAGTAAACAAACGAAAACTCGTGTTGTCGTAATTTCCATAAGAAATGACCTTTCCCTCAAAATAGATATCGACGTGACCAAACGCATTGAATCCGTGATCTGCCACGTGGATAAAGATTTCCAAATCCGGGCTGGTATCTTCCTTTTTTAATTCGTAGTCCAATTTGGATTCATCTTGATTGTTGACATAACGGTTCAAACTATTTAAAACACTGATAGGAATAAAGGCATCTATAAAAGCCGGTAGAGCCATGCGAAATTTTCGTTTTAATTTATTTTTGTATCTTCTTGGAATCAGTTCTGCGATAAAAGAACGATAGTAACTGACGCCAATTAAAATAAAGTAAATGCCAATGATGGTAAGTAGAAGGCTCAAATTATTGATTGGTGAGGTGATGAATAAAATGCCACCAAATAAAAATATGACTCCCATCACGAACTCGCGGTACCTTTTATTCACATTATCGTGTTTTAAAATCCAGTAACTGACAAATTTAATGGCAGCGTTGATGAGCAAGTATAAACCAAAACAGATTGGTAACACGGCCATAGCAACTTTTTGAAAAAATAATAAGACGACGGCAATCGTCAAGTTTAATAAAATACGAGACCAACGACTGTTACTTTTTTTCTTACTACTTACATTTTTCATCAAATCGGCTAGTACTAAGCCTAAAAATCCTAATCCCAATATGGTAATGGTCCAGCGATATAGATTCACACCACCGACAATAGCAATGATACCTAGAACTGTAATGACAGTTCCTGAAACTAGGTAGTTTGTCCAAGTTAAATAGCGATCCTTTTTCATACTTCCACCTACAATCGTTATTATACTATCCTATCATGAAATTCGTTTTCTTTCAAATCAAAAGACAAGTTAATTTCTTGTCTTTTCAATCATATCTTTATAAATGTTTTTTAATTCTTCTTCGGAAGTACCATCTTCATCGATGCTACCTGTATGAGCAGCAACGACCTCACCATTTTTTACCGCTACTACGGTTGGAAAGTACAGTCTCTTAATCGTTTCGTCTTCTAATCCTTCGTATGTTGGTAAATACTCTTCTAAATGGGATACGATATCGTAATACTCTTCCGTTCCTTCGGTAATAGTTTCAATTTCGTTCGTCTCTGGATTTCGTTCTTTTTCATCGCGAATTGATGTGGCATCAAAGTAGTAGACTTCATCGACTCCTAACTCTGCAGATACGGACATTAAAATAGGAATTATCTCGCGGCAATCAGAATTTTTTGGACTTCCAATATAGATGATACCTGTACCGGAATCCAGTAGTTTTAATACCTCATCCGAAGAGATATATAAAATTGGGTTTTGTTTTGAAATTGTCAGTTCTGGGTATAAGTTCCCTTCTTGATCTTTTTTTCCATTCAAACTTTCATATTCGTTTTTAAAACGGAACGCATCTGTCGTATTAGTAGAATCACTGTGATTTTGAATGCTATCGATGTACAGGTAAATACCCGCAAACAGTAAAATCAACACCGTTACAATGATAATACCAAAACTTAAAATGGTTGTGGTTCGCGATCCTCTTCGCATTCGTTCTTCTTCTGACAATTCCGGTTTTTTGTCTTTTTTCTGTGACAAGAATCATCACCACTTTCTATCGTTACACGATTCGTGTTATCTTCAACTGGTGTCCATAGTGGGAATCGAACCCACAGTCTATGGCGTCGGAGGCCATTATTTTATCCAATTAAACTATACGGACAGACAATCTCATTATAACACAAAAACTACTTATGTTGTCCAGTTTGTTTATCATTTTGATGATTTATTGCATCTTTATATAACTCTGATAAGTCATTTTTGATTAGATATTCCGGATCTTGGGATGCCTGTGTCGAAATATGCAAGATATCATCTGCTTTGCGAATTGGTGATAATCCTTCTATGCCACCTACTCCTTGAGCAAATTGTAAAAACTTCGTTTGACTAGATAGCGGTTGGGATTTTAAATCTTCAATCGAAGATAACTTTTCTAATAATGTATATGCGTCAGCAATTTCTAAACGCGATGCGACTTGTAAATTTCTTTGTAAAATTTCTTTGACACGGTCTAGTGTCATGATACCTGGAAATAGAGAATTTTCTTCGTCATCTGCGCGCATCTCTCGCGTTGAAAGTTCCGTTTGTACATAGGCAAGCATCTCATCTGGAGTGGTGACGCGACCTACTGCTGATAAAATCAAATCTTCGACGAGACCTTTCTTCATTCTTTCACGATTGTTTTCTTCATAGCAACTTACCTTTTCTTCTATCTCATGATAAATCTCATCGTCTAAAAGAAACGATGCAAATACCGAATAGTTATCGGGATGTACTTCAGTTGACGTTAAAGCATCGATGATTTCTACTTTTCTATTTTTATTCACTCTTAAAAAATCGTCGCCAAAGTCATAAAACAGTTTTGAGTAAACCAATTGACAATATCCATCTAAACCAGCTTCTTGTACTTCTGTTAAGCCTCTAAAATATTGATAGATTTCACTTGGTTTAAACTCTTCATTACACATATCTTCTATTGTGGCATGAAATAAGTTTTTCAAGCGAAAGTAAGAAGAATCCTTATGCAACTCCGGTTCTTTCCTTTCCAAAGTCTTTAATTCTTCTTCTAAAGACTTTGCCCTTTCTTTAATTTCTTCTTTTTTATAAATGTGATAATCACTATAATCTATTGTATTCGACATATTTCCTCCATTTTTATTTTGATTGTCGTTTTCATCTATTTCTATCATATCATACTTTCTTCGGAAATGGATGTTTTTTACATATTTTTCCATAAGTGCTTGCTTTTATTGTGTGTTTACTAGAATTTATATAGTGCTTGCTTTTATTGTTTATTTACTAGACTTCATATTGGGATAGCATTTTTCTAACATCTCATCTGGGTACCAATAGTCTAACAAGGTATCGATTGGTGTTAACGGTGGAATCTCGTGATTTCGCAAAGTCTGTCTTGCTACGGCAAGTAGTGAGATGAGACAATCCAAGCAGACTAGTACCATTAAAATCTTCGTCAGTTTTTTGCCTACGCGGTATGGGATTTTTTCAATCACTGTGGAAATCTTCGGGTACAATACTTTCACTAGTACAATAGAAAACAATCCCCAAACCAGTATGAACGGGAATGTCGTTCGGCCACCGATATTCATAAAATGATGGGAGTAATCCCAAGATATGGTGCCAGTAAACACTTCTTGTAAATAACTCATTCCATATTCGAATGTGCCTCCGATGAGACTGCTAATGACAAACGTTTTCCAAATTGACCTTTTTTTTCGTAATAAAAAGTAGACCATTAAAACGGCACCGATACCGTAAATTGGACTCAATGGACCATAGATTACACCACGTCTCACTTGCCAATAGATGCTCCCGTCTCGCAAGTAATGCGTTACAAAATTTAGAATTTGTTCATAGTAGACACCAAATACACTAGCAATTAAAAATATCCAGAATAATTTATTCCAGCAGAGACCTTGAGCAAATATTCTACTGGGTTCTTTTTCTAATTTGTGATTTTCTTCCATAATTCATCACTTCCTTCAAGAAAAAAGAAGGGGTTCCCTTCTTAAATATTTTCGTTGCGAATTGTATCGATGATGTTCTCTTTCTTTACTTTGCTGGCTTGATACCAAATACTAATCATCACCACTACGAAGACTCCGAAACAAGAAATGATAATTGCTGGAATCGGTAAATGGAAACTGTTTTCGACTAGCATTCCCATGTTGCGACTGATCAAGTAGGAAGCAAGAATCCCAACTGGCAAACCATAAAGCAAAGATTTCAAACCAAAGAAGATACTTTCAAACCAGATCATCTTGTTGAATCCTTTTGGTGATAATCCAACACTTCTTAAGACCGCGAATTCTTTCTTTCGTAAGTTGATACTGGTCGTAATCGTATTGAATACACTTGTAACACCGATTAGAGTCACCAACGTTAGTAATCCATAGAATAAAATTTCGATGGCAAGAACCATGTTCTTAGAGTCTCTCATCTGCGCAACATAATTGATATAGTAGATGTCTACTGAGTTCGATTTATCTTTTAAGTACGTATCGATGGAATCCAAATCATCGCCATTTATCATCGCTTCATATACGAATGATACCTGCCCATCTTCCAAGTTCCATATCCGATTGAATTCACTTTCGGATACAAAGACAGTTGGACTGGTAATATAATTTTCGAGCATCTCGGGTAATTTGTCAGTAAAATGGAAGTTTTCTAACGTCGTATATTTTTCTAACTCGTCACTTTCCGTGATTCGAACGAGTTCTAACGATAAATCTGAATTTTCTTGATAGTATTTTTTATTGGTTACAAAACGATTGCCATCACTATATTCTAGTGTGTTTACGTAATTATATAGGATTGGACGTTCATCTTTGATTCCTAACTTTTGGCGATATTCGTCATAAGTTGCTTGGTCTAGTTCGATGACATTGATACTATCTGCTATGTAGTCAGATGAATCTTCTTCGGCTATGATTTCTTTTGGAGCATCTGGACTTACTAGCAACATCATACTTTTCGTTGTTAAATAATCGGTGACATGCTCATCTTGAATGGCCGTATTGATGACAGAAAGTTCTGCATCTTCCAGCTGATACGTCGAAACAATCAAATCAAAGTTAAGTGTCGCCGTATAAGAATCCACTGTACTAACACCGTAATCTAAATATGTATAAAATGCAATGAATGTTACGATACTTATGAAAAGAGATATAATTGTGATACGATATTTCTTGCGGTTTCGTTTGATGTTTTTTAATGCCAGTTCGCCTTCTACTCCGAAGATTTTTGTTACCAATTTACTCGTCTTAATTTTTTTCTTATTCAGTTTGATATCATCATTTTGACGAATCACTTCGATTGGTGAAATCTTACTTGCCTGTTTGGCCGGAATCCATGCCGAAATGTAGATTACGGCAATGATAAATAAGATTGGAATTACTACAAACATCGGATACGTCGTCAAAGTGAATGTAAGGGATCCACTTAAAATGCCACTTAGTAAATGATTGATAATCATGATAACAATTCCAATACCAATATATGCACTGATGAGTCCTAGTATGACACCGATGATACCGACGATAGTTGCTTCATAAAATACGGTTCTTCTGATTTGTTTTTTGGTGGCGCCGACAGAAGAAAGAAGTCCAAATTGTTTCTTTCGTTCCATGACACTGATGGCGAACGAGTTATAAATTACAATGATGCAGGCCACTGATAGAATCGTCAAAAAGATCACAAGAAACACGCCTAGGAAGTTATTGATGTTGCTGTACTGAGTCGTGCCGTATAGGGATAGCAAACCGGTATGATAATGGATGTCGTTTTGACTATTCACGTCATTTAAATCCTTCCCTACGTTTTGGGCAAACATTTCGGTTAAATCGTACGTATCTTTTGGATTTTTATATGTTAACATGACGCTTAAATGAGACATGCTAGAAGGACTCGTCAATTTCGTAAATACATAGAATCCAGGAGAGGAATAACTTTCTAAATAAGAACGGTTACAGAAACCTACAATCGTATACTCCTGTTTAGTCGTATTGGAAAGAGTTTCTGTGTCGTCATAGAAGTTTTGCCATGGTTGCTCATATCCATCTAACATTCTCGTACCAACTTCTAACGTAATCTTATCTCCGATTTGATAAGTTGGAGTACCTTGATCAAACACATGATTAGAAATGACGATTTCCGTCTCGTTTTCTGGGAGTCTTCCTTCCGTAATCTCAAGATGACTCAAATAAGCATCATCGCCGGCAAAGACGTAATAATACGGTTTTCCTATATTGTCGCTTTCTTTAAAAAGGGCTGCTCCCAACTGGCTATAATACTCTACTTCTTTGACATTTTTATTCGAGTTAATACGGTCTACATTGGCGCCATCAAAGTCTTCTATTATGGCATGATAACTACCATTGTTTAGTTCTTCATCGCGAATCAAGGCATCTCTGATGGAGGAGACTAAAAGACCTACTCCTACCATCATCGCCGTCGATAGTACAATTCCAATAATCGATACGATGGTTCTTCGTTTATTTAATTTTAGATGTTTGATTGTCAAACGATTTAAAATGTTCATCTTACTTTACCTTCTCATCACTGATGATTTTACCATCATCGATCGTTATGATACGATCTGCTGCTAAGGCAAGATTGTGATCATGGGTAATCATGATAATCGTCTGTTTGTATTTTTTGTTTGACAATTTTAACAACTCTAAAATTTCTTTGGAAGACTTAGAGTCCAAGTTTCCAGTTGGTTCATCGGCAAGTAATAAGGCGGGATGATTCATGAGTGCTCTTCCGATAGAGACTCTCTGTTGTTGGCCACCAGATAGTTCGTTAGGAAGATGATTGACACGGTTTTTTAAATCTAATGTTTCCAACAGTTCATTTAAATATTTTTTATCTACTTTTTTGCCATCTAGCAAAATTGGTAAGGTGATGTTTTCTTCTACGTTCAATATTGGAATCAAGTTATAAAACTGATAGATTAATCCGACTTGTCTTCTTCTAAAGATTGCTAAATTTTCTTCATTTAAACGATAGACGTCTTCACCATCTACGATAACACGTCCAGAAGTCGGTTTGTCTACTCCACCTAATAAATGTAACAACGTACTTTTACCGGAACCTGAGGCACCGATAATTGCTACAAACTCTCCTTTTTCGACCGAGAAACTAACGTGATCTAAGGCTTTTACTAAGGTGTTCCCTTTGCCATAAGTTTTGGTTAAATTCTCTACTTTTAAAATTTCCATATGGGTTCTCCTTTCATGAATCCAGTATATCAACAAACTATTACAAGAAAATGACAAAAATGATTACAGTTTTGTCACTTTAATTTTTATAAAATTGGATGGTGAATGTTGTCCCTTCTCCTTGCTTACTAGAAACAGATATGTCTCCTTGTTCTAAGTTGATAATCTTCTTTGACATATTGAGACCGATGCCGATACTTTCTTTGGATGTACTTTTGCCCCGATAGAATCGTTCGAAAATGTGATGAATATCGCTTTCTGGGATTCCACATCCCGTGTCGCTAATCACAATCTGCGTGTAAATCGGGTTATCTGTGGCCGTAATGGTAATGGTTCCTTTTTCAGTGTGCTCATAAGCATTTTTAATGATATTTAAAAGGGCTTCGACGGTCCAATTATGGTCTAGTTTTGCTGTCAGTTTATCTGGAATTTCCATCTTTAATTCCAGTCCTTTCAATTCAATTGGAATCTGAATTGTCTTTACGGCATCTAAAACTAAATCTTTTACGAACACTTTCTCTTTTTTCAAAGTTACCGTACCACTATCTAACATCGATATTTTTAAAAGTGACGTCACTAACCATTCGATTCTGTCCAACTGATCACGGTTTTTAGCACACAGTTCTTTTCTCTTTTCCTTAGGTAAATCTTTTTCTAACAGTTCATTTAAAACATTCATACTTGTCAGTGGTGTCTTCAACTGATGAGAAATATCTTGCAAAGTATGTTGTAACTCTTTTTTACTCTGTTGCGATGCATCTTTCGCTTCTCTTAACTTAATCGTCACTTTGTAAATATTGTTTTTTAGTTTACTGTAGTCCCCTTCTTCGTAATCTCTGATATCCAAACTTTCGTTTCCTCTTAAAATCTCACTCATGTAATGGTCGATTTCTTTCAGTTTCCGATGCCGAATCCAATAGTTATGTAAGGCGTATCCTAGAATGACTCCTAATATTAAAAGTAGTACAACTGCATTCCACGTAATCATTTCATTTTTTAGACTGTCGTCCTCGATTAAGTATGGGAGCATTTCTTTTGTAATGCCATAACTTTCCAACTTATCGTAGTCAATTTGAAAAGAGTCTAGTACGGAGTCCATCATTTCACTTTCCAATTCCGGGTGATGTTCCAAAATATTAGTGACAATATAAGCATCGTTTTGCAACAAGAGATCTAGTGTTTTATGATATAAAGTATAATTGATGCCAACGGATGTGAGTAGTAAGAAGCAAAGAATTGCTACAAAAATAATCGTCTTTCTATTCATAGCGATTTCCTAACTTGTAACCGATACCACGCACTGTAACAATAATTTTTGGATTTTGTGGATCGTCTTCAATTTTCTCTCTAATTCTTCTTACATACACAGTTAAGGCATTATCATTTACATACTCTTCATTGACATCCCAAATGTTCGATAATATTTTTTCTCTCGTAAATACGGTCGTCGGATTCAGTGCTAATATTAATAAAATCTTATACTCTAATGCGGTCAAGAAAACATCTTTCCCATCTTTTAACACTTTCATCTTCGTCGTATCAATCGTAATATTTTGAATTTTAATTGTACTCTGGCCTAGCGAGCAACTTTGGGAAGTTCTTCTTAAGACACTTTTGATACGAGAAACTAACTCTTTGGCTTTAAACGGTTTGGTGATGTAGTCATCTGCACCCATATCGAGTCCCATTACGGTACTTACTTCTAAATCATTTGCAGTCAAAAATATGACCGGAATGTCATCTTTTTCTTTAATTTTAGGAAGTGCTTCAAAGCCACTCATACCAGGAAGATTGATATCTAAGAGAAGTAAGTCATAATGATTTTTAGGAATGCTTTCCAAAAAACTTTCTGCATCTTTATATGACGTTAAAGAAAAGCCTTCATCTTCTAAATAATACTTTAATCCTAAACGAATTGATTCATCATCTTCTACTAATGCTAAATTCATGTGTATCACCAACTTTATTATACAATAGAAAAAGACGATTTTTTGTTACAAAATCGTCATTTTAAGAAGTTTCCTAATTTTCATTTTCTTTCTCTACTTCAATTGTACTTTTTAATTCTACTTTTAAAAGTTTTTCATAAAATGGTGGCCGTTTTCGCAATTGCCACAAGTTGACTCCGTAAAATAGTAAAATCAAAATTCCTGCTAAGGAAGTAATATGGATGTTTCGGAATAGAATGCTAATTAGCAATGGAATTCCAATATAATATGCACCGAGGAACAGAATTCTAGTTAAGAGTGAAATCGGTTTGGTTGGAACGATAGCAATATTTAAAAATGTTCCTGCTGGTGTCTTACCACCTCTTAAAAGTGGAATTCCTACATAATACGAAATGATGGCAATATATTTAGTGAAAGAGTATGAGAAAAACACTTCTAAGATGGACCAGAAAATTAAGAACAAGAAGAAATCTAAACCTGCATAAGTAAGTCTTCTTAGAACGGATATTTTCATTCCTTCTTCCCTACTTTTTCGGTCAATTTCTTTTCTAGAAGGTAGAACTTTGGAGACTGGTTTTATGAAGAGTGCGCCTAGGAGGCCTCCTAACGTATTGGTTAAAAGATCATCGACATCAAAGAGGCGATACGGTCTAGGATAAATAAAGTAAAGTCCTGTCAGTTGGGTAATTTCAAAAAACAAACTTAGAAGAAACGTGTACAGCACTACTTTTTTGGTGGAAACGCGAAAGTAATATTTCAAATACATACCAAATGGAATGGTCATGACAATGTTAAACAATACGGTATACACGGCCGGTTCCGTTACAATTTGTAAATACGTCGTTGGATCGTTCCACTGAAATGCGGTCTCTTTTAAAAAGTCCGTTACAAATGAGAATGGGATCAAATTCATCGTTGGTCCGGTCATCGCACTGACACTTTCCATACTTGGAAGTGGTAAAATCGTTAAAAAGTAGATTGTAATCATGTATAAAATGAAGGAGTATACAATTAAGGTTCTGAGTTTATGAATGGAACCGTAACGATGATATTGATGCAAGATATAGAAAAAAGTAAAAAAGAATGCTATGAATGGGAATAATAGTAATGAGTCTCTTATCGCTTCTAAATAAGTCATGTTTAACGGATGATGAACTTAGTCATCCTTATCTCCTTTCCGTAAAAATGCAATTGCTAAAAAGAAGAGAAATAATAGTGCCATCGGTATGATGAGTGGAAGCCATGTATCGACAAAACTTTGGAACACGGCTTGCCAATTGATTGCTAATAGATTCATTCTTTAATCACATTCTTACTACATAAATACGTTACCAAGAAATATCCGCCATAGATGCAAACTAGGAAGATGGCTGTCATAATGATAGATGGTAACAATTGTTCACTACCGAATGTCGATAGAATAATATTACAGAACATGATTCCAAAAATGGAATGGATGATGGCTAGTAGCAATGGGAATAAGAAGAATATTGCAATCGTTTTAAACAAGGCGCCATTAATCATTCGTTCGTCTGCACCAAGTCTTCGTAGCATTTGATATCTTACTTTGTTGTCACTACTTTCTGATAATTCTCGTAGTGCGAGAATGGCCGCACAAGAAATTAGAAATATAATTCCAAGATAAAGACCGATGAATGTTACAAGTCCACCTAGTCCAATCGATGCTTCATAGATCAATAGTTTCGTCGTTGCTGAGAGCGTCGTATTGGGAGCGTATGCGGCATCTCCTGTGGCGATTAAGATGTTTTCGATTTCTTCTCGCTCACCTTTGGTCGATGCTTGATAATTGGCTACTAAAATATTTTCTTCTTGCCAACTATCTGGTAGAAGTCCATCCGGAACGATGAATACTCCCGTATTGATGTGGTTACTAGACATGTAGATAAATCCGTCTATCGTATGATCGTATTTTGGACGAAGAGTTCTTCCGTTTACTTCTAAGGTTGTTCCCTTTTTTAATGCTTCGTTTCTAATCGATACCCAAGAATCAAAATCTGCTACTACGACATATTCATCTTGCTCTAATGTGATTTTCTCTAAATTGTAAAGCTCTGCTAAACGGTTGTAGTCACTAACAGAAAGTAACATTTCGGCATTGTCATACTGTAGATACGGATACATTTCTAACATTGTCTCATAGGAAGAACCTAAGGTGCTACGAATCGTAATATCGTTTGTCGCATAGATTGGTATCTCTACGATATCTCTTAAATATGTGTTTGGATCAAATCCCAATCTCGTTAACGTTTCTGAAATACTGACGTAAGAATCTTCTATTTGAGAAGCCGTGTATCCTGATTCTGGTGCAGATTCATCTAGATTCATTTTTTTGTCAATCTGGATATCTGCTGGTGCAAGCGATATTAAATTTGCTGTCATTGAATTTTTGATGGATAACGATGCTGACAAGACACAGATGGTTACGAATAACATCAAACAAATGATAGACATTTGACAAACTGCAGTGTTAATTTTACTACTCACTTGACGTAAAACAAAACTGTTTAATCCTTTATAATAAAGGTTCTTCATCGACATGACGATTCGTAACATCAAACCGGATATCGACCAGAATAGCAAGAAAGTCGTGATGATTCCGATTGCAATTGGAATATAGATCATACTTGCTTGCATATCGTTGAAACGTGCTGTTACCATGTAATAGGCATATCCTAAAAAACATGCCGATACGATAAATGCAATGGTACAAATAACTGGATTTTTTAATTTTATTTTCTCTGATTTTTTACTGGCATATAGCAAATCTATTAACTTACATTTACCGACGTTAATCGTGTTAAAGATCATGACAATTATGTACATGATACTGAAGTATCCGAGCGTTTTGATACAGGCACTTTTTGAAAATACAAACGTGAATTTGGTAAAGTCCGCTTCAAACATATTCGCAACTAAAAGACTCATGAGTTGTGATAACAGTACACCAAGGCCAAGTCCTACTCCTAAGGATACCAATCCGATTAGAAGTGTTTCGATAAATAGAATCATCGAAATTTTTCGTTTGCTCATTCCAAGCGTCAGATAAATACCAAATTCTTTGTTTCGTCGTTTGATTAAAAAACGACTGGCATAGATGATTAAAAATCCTAGAATCAATGAAACAAAGACACTGACTCCCGATAACATATTGGTCATGAGAGTAATGATTTCTCTTGTGGATGCTGTTACATCCATCATGACTGTTTGACTTTCAATTGCATTGAAAACGTAAAATATTGCGACACCAAGAATCAACGTTACAAAGTAGATGGCATAATCTTTGAAACTTTTCTTGATGTTTTTGATGGATAACTTAAAGAGCATCATTTAAATCTCCACCTAACAATGTAACGACATCGATAATCTTATCGAAGAATTCTTTGCGGTTATTTTTTCCCCGATGAATTTCATTGAATACTTTTCCATCTTTGATAAAGATTACGCGAGAAGCATAACTTGCTGTGAACGCGTCATGCGTTACCATTAATATTGTGGCATCCATCTCTTGATTCAATTCCTGGAATCGTTCTAGTAACATTCTAGAAGATTTCGAATCCAATGCCCCAGTCGGTTCATCCGCTAAAATCAGTTTAGGTTCGGTGATGATGGCACGTGCCGATGCAACTCTCTGTTTTTGACCACCACTCATCTGATACGGATACTTTTCTAATACATTCGTGATGTCCAGTTGTTTGGCTACCTTCTTAATCTTTTCATCGATTTTAGAAGGAGCAACATTTTGAATCGATAAGGCAAGGGCAATGTTTTCATATGCCGTTAACGTATCTAATAGATTAAAATCTTGAAAGATAAATCCTAACTCTTCCCTTCTAAACTTATTTAGGGCATTCCCTTTTAGTTTGGTAATGTCCATACCTGCTACATAGATATGGCCGGATGTAACACGGTCGATAGTTGAAATACAATTTAAAAGTGTCGTTTTACCAGAACCGGATGCACCCATGATGGCAACAAACTCACCTTTCTCTACGGAGAAAGAAATGTTGTCGATGGCTTTGGTCAAAGAAGACCTACTACCATAATACTTTTCAATTT
Organism: Bacillota bacterium; assembly: GCA_003149915.1. Classification (GTDB taxonomy): domain Bacteria; phylum Bacillota_I; class Bacilli_A; order RF39; family UBA660; genus Faecenecus; species Faecenecus gallistercoris. The sequence goes on along the minus strand of QAMK01000012.1, from coordinate 26,903 downwards.
TGTCAATTTTTAAAATTGTTTCCATAATAACTCCTTTCGTAAGTTCATATTACATCAGACAACATTCTTTGTCGTTCGTTCTACCTTACCGTATCTTACATTTTTGAAAGTTATCTTACAACGTCGTAATAGTTTTCTTTGGCAAATGTGATTATAACTTTCGTATACTTTCCTTCTTCGGACTCGATTTCTAGTTTATGTCCTAATTTGTTGCAAAGATTGCTCGCAATAAACAAACCCATGCCGGTTGATTTGGAACGCTTTCTTCCATTCTCGCCCGTAAATGACTTTTGAAATACATTAGGAATGTCGGATGCAGGAATACCAATTCCGTTGTCTTCGATTTCTAGTTTGACCTGATTATCCATGGCAATACCGCGGATTTCAATTCTTTTGATGCCTCGTTCTTTTTGATATTTGATGCTGTTGTTCACAATTTGGTTTAAGATGAATTCTAACCATTTGCTATCGGTATATACCGAGTGATGTAGATTTTTCGTTACGAGTTCAATTTTACTTTCTAAGATGTAATCTTTATTTCTTAAGGCAACCTCTCTGACGACATTGCTTAACTCTACTTCCTTAATCAAATAGTCTTTTTCAGAATTTTCACTTCGTACATAATATAAGATTTGTTCGGTGTAATCTTCCACTCTTTGCATCCAGCGAACTGCTTTCTTAGGAACTTGATCGTTGTGATTGTGGGCAAACAGTAAAAAACTAGAGATGGGAATTTTTACTTCGTGAATCCACATTTCGATGTATTCCTTAAAATCCGTCACTTGTAATTCGTAATTCTTTACGTTCTCTATCATCGATTTATTGATTTCGTACATCGTATCCCACAAGATTTCACCTTCTAAAAAGTTCGGTTTCTTCATCATTTCTAACACTAAGTACTTTTTATCTAATAATTCTGTGTTGCAAACTAGGGTTTTATAAAATGATTTCTTGCGGTAAAAGTCTGACAGCACAATTAAAATACCAAACAACAGAAATAGAAAAAGAATCGCATATAGCAAGGACGAATCTACTTTAAAAGCGATGAGTAATAATACGATAATGATGAGTAAAACAGTATAAAGAAGAATGGATAGCCATTTGTCTTTTAAATAACTTGTAAATTTCATAATAAAATATATCCGATTCCCTTCCTAGTTTCAATCGCATCTTCACAGCCGACATCTTTTAATTTGGTTCTAAGGCGACTGATGTTTACGGTCAGAGCATTGTCGTTAATGTACTCATCATTATTCCAAAGTGTCGTCATTAATTCATCTCGTGTCACAATCTTATTTTGGTGTTGAAGTAGATAGCCAAAAATAATCATTTCGTTTTTCGTTAAAATGATTTCTACATCATCTTTCTTAATCGTTCCATTTTGCATGTTAATTTCTAAATCACGGTATTTTGAATCTTCTTTACTTTGAATTCGTTTTAAAACGTTACTGATGCGAAGTAACAAAATCGTCGGATTATAAGGTTTGGTAATGTAGTCATCCGCCCCATAACTCATCGATAGAACTTCATCTACTTCATTGTTTCGAGACGTTAACATGATGACTGGAATATCTGATTTTTTTCGTAAATTCTGCAGTAACATTTCACCATTGATGTATGGAATGTTGATGTCCAATAAAATTAAATCGGCATGAGATGCTAACAACTCTTCTTCGGCATGTTCAAAATCTTTTAATGATTCTGCTTCGTATCCGGAATTTTTTAGAAGTTGGACGAGTTCAGTACACATGTTTCTATCGTCTTCCACCACTACGATTTTTTTCATAAAATCACCTGTTCCTATTATAGCATTCTTCTCCTATTTTGAATGTTACAAGTTTGTAACACAAGTTTTTCTTGATTATTTTGTGCTTTTTCTCATATAATATATCGTGCGAAAGAAGGAATACTATGAACTTAGAAGAAGATTACCGCAAGGCTCAACGAGATGGTACGTTTGAGTTATATGGTTTTTTTGTTTCCAATTTAAAAGAATTAGATGAATTAGAAAGACGAACGGTCAATTTACGATATCAAATTGTCGAACTTTTAATTTCTTATCACCTGCATGAATTAGAAGAAGCAAATCATCTAAAAATATTGGTAAGTAAAGAGGAACTTCCTAATTTTTCTAATTTAGAAAAGAATCCCGTAACATTCAGTGATGTCTTTTACTTAGCTGTACATTCTGGAACCATTTCGGAGGAAGACGTCTTAGCGTTAATGAATCGATCTTTTCGGGATGCTCATATTATTCACCCGATGGAATTCATGCATTGTAAGTACGAAACAAATCAAGAATACGATTGGAATCAAGTACTCACTAGAAACAGAGCCATCTCTTTATTCGATAAAGTTCAAAAGGAAGGATCTCCTAAATACGTCAAACGAAAACAACTACATTAAAAAGGAACTAGTTATTTTCTAGTTCCTTTAAAAATGGTTGAAATGCGGTTGGAATGGCATAATCTCGTTTGATTTCTTCTAAATCTTTCCAAGTAGAAACGTTTTCGTTTTCAGTAAGGCAATCTGGTTTTTCAGACAATTCTATCACGTACGATGTCATATGCCATTTTTGATGTGTAAAAATATGCGTGTATGTCTTTTGTTTTGTAATCTTACCCACTTGAAATGCTTTGTCTTTTAATTTTGTTTCTAGTTCTTTCTTAGAATATTTCCCTTCCATATTTGGAAACTGCCAAAGATTTTGCAAAATGCCTTTTTGCTTTCTTTTTTCAATCCAATACAGATTTTTATATTTTAAAATACAGACGGTGTATTCCAGTTCTTTCTTTTCTTTTTTCTCATTTCTAACGGGATAATTCATATAGTCTAGGTCTTGGTAAGATAGACAAGCATTCTTTAACGGACATTCTTCACAAAGAGGGATTCCATTTGGAATACAGATTGTCTCTCCTAGTTCCATCAAGCCTTCATTGAAGTCTCCTGCTTCTTTGGGCATAATTTGTTCTAATTCTTTCTTTAACTCTTTTTTAGTCTTCGCATCATCGATATTTCTTTTATCGTGACAAATACGGGATATTACTCGCATGACATTGCCATCCACGCAAGATGTCTTTTCACCAAAGCAAATAGAAGCAATGGCACTGGCTGTGTACTCGCCGATTCCAGATAATGTGATGATTTCTTCATATGTATTAGGAAATGTTCCGGCATATTTTTCTTCTATCGTTTGGGCAGCCTTCTTTAAATTTCTAGCACGACTGTAGTATCCTAGTCCTTCCCAAAGTTTTAACAGTTCATCTTCTGGAATAGTGGCTAAAGTATGAATATCTGGAATTCGTTTCATAAAGCGGTCATAATACTTTTTAACGGCTTCGATTCTAGTTTGTTGCAACATAATTTCAGATATCCAAACATGGTACGGATTTTTATCCATTCGCCACGGAAGAATTCGTTTGTTTTTTTGATACCAATGTAGTAACTGATCGATATCATTCTCATTTAATCGTAACTGATTTTTTACTTTTTGATTCATAACTACCAAACTCCAAGTAGTAATTATACTATAAATTTGTTATTTTTCACAATCCTTGTTGGTAAAATCAAAAATTCCATCCGTAAAGCGATGGATGCTGGGAAGGAATCGTAACACATGACTTAATTTTTGTAATGCAAGTTCCTTGCCTTTGCATTCTAGCATGATGTCGACGGAATCATAGAAGGGCGCAATTATTTTTAAAAAATCGTAGAAACGAAATGGTTCAAGCCACCTGTTATGAGCTCGAAACGAAGTGGCGCTTTTGGGAGATGAAAAATGCATTTTGGGAATTAAATTCGATTGCTTCCATGTATCTCTAATTTGAGGAAGAAGAATCTCTAATGATTCCTCGCAAGGGTTACACAAGTGATGATGATAATCGAACACAAATGGAACTTTGATTCGCTGACATAGTTCCAATACATCTTTCGTATGAAATGTTCGGTCATCGTTTTCCAAGACGATCATTTTTTGAAGAGATCTTGGGAGATTTTTCCAAGTGTTGATAAATCGTTCGATAGAAGCAGATTTTCCACCTTCGCCGGAGCCGACATGCAAAATCGTACAAGCGGGCAAGTTCATTGCATCAAATATCTTTTTATTAAATCCTAAGTATCGAATAGAGTTTTCGGTTACGATTTTCTTCGTACTATTTAAAATACAAAATTGATCAGGATGAGTATCCAGTCGAATTCCATTCTTCTTTACATAATTTCCTATTTCTTGATACAACGTTTGGTATGGTGTAATGTAATCGAATTCTACCTCTTCTTTCGTAGCAAGTGGAATCATATTTTGCGAGAAGCGATAAAAATAAATTCCATGGGCTGTGTTCCATTTTAATACTTTTAATAAATTTTCTAAATTCTTACGAATCATTTGATCCAATTTTTGGTTTCGTTCTTCTACTGATAAAGTCTGATACGTACGATATGACATAGTGTGAGCATAGCGCAATTCTTGTCTTCCTTCTGGACCTACGACATATCCTAGACGAACTTTCATATCATCACCTATTGTTATTATGGAAAATCAAAATCGATTTATTCTTATCAATCAAAAAGAGCGATTGCTCGCCCTTATTTCTTTTTTACATATTGATGAATTTCTTCCTGAATATCTTCAATCGGTCTCATTTTATCACCATCGTCACATTGCACTTTATGCCAAGATAAATAATCTTCCACATACATTGCTGAATCATAAACTTTTCGCATATATTCATCATCCCGCTCATGAATGTCTTTTGAAATTCCTTCATTGGTCGTTCTTTTGTTTCTGATTTCTGTAATCAAATCGTATGGTGCCCATAAGAATATGGTCTCATCTGGTGATGCAATTCCATTTTTATGATACTCGAAGTCCGTGACGTAGTGTATGAAATCTTCTTTTTCTCTACGATTATCAATTTCTGCTGATTGATAAATGATGCTAGAAGTCGTATAACGATCTAACAAAACTATCTTTCCTTGTTGGTACTCACTTGCCAATTCGGTATGCCATGTGACCGCACGATCTACTGCATATAAAGAATTAATGAAATATGGCGATAAATTATGAATCGTTCCATAATGATTGATTAAATATTCCGATAGAATATTGGCAAGCGGATAACTCAGTAAAACGTTTACTAAATTTGTCATGTGATACGGAAGAATTGTTTTTATTTTCTTAGTATCAAAGGAAATAGTTTCTATGTTTTTCGTTTCTGATACTATACAATTATTTCTACGTGTTTGAACTAATGCGTGATATCCTCTCTCACTTAAAAACTTCTCTAGTCGTTTTTCCATGTAGAAAGCATAACTTTCTGCCAAAAACCAATGAGAATCAGGAACGATTGCTGGTTTATGGTTACGGTCGATAAAATGAGCAAATTCATGAACCAAACAAAATACATCGCTATCATCATGATTGAGTAAAATATAGGTGTTTCCCGATTTAGTATCTATATATGACTTTCCCTTCTCTAACGATATAATTTGTCCAGATTGGATTCCTTCTATTATCCTTTTGTAATCATCATCACTCTGCTCTTTATAAAATTCTAATGCAAGGGATAACGGATCTATGATTGTTTTGGGATATTCTTGTGTTTCTAGTTTTTCATCTTTCAAAGATAACAATTTTCAAATCATGTCTTTGGTAAGAAATTTTTTATAATTTGATTCCGTTTCTAAACTGGCAAGCCAATTCTCAAATCTTTTTTGGTTAGTTGTTTTTGTCATAATGCATCACTTTTTCTAATATAACTTTTATGGATTATTTGAATAACGAATGTTCTTTATATCTACAAGATTTTTTTGATTATCAAATGTTAATTGAAAAGTTTCACAATAATTCCATACTCCATCAAAAAATGGTTGACCACGAAAATAACATTCTGCACTATAATTCATTTCACACCATTTTTTGAATAAATAAGAAAGTGCCGTGGCATGACTTACAATTGCGACTTTCTTTCCTTCACATGTAGTTAGAACTTGTTCTAACGCATTCTCCATTCTTTCTCTTACTTCTCGTTGTGATTCTCCTAATGGCATTTTAAACATTTCGTCTTCATTCTGTTGCTGTTCAAAGTCTTTTGGTAGTTCTTCCCATTTTTGTATTCCAAACTTTCTTTCACCAAATTCACTCACAATATTAATGTTGGTATTGTTATATGCCGCTAAATATTTGGCTGTAGCAATTGCTCGTACATAATTAGATGAGAAAACAAAATCTATATCTCGAAACTCATCATGAGCGAAATGCTTTTGTGCAATTTCTTCTCCTTCAACCGATAGTACTTCTTTTTCATTTCTAAGTTGTAAAGAATCCTTATTAAAATCGTTGTTTACCTTCAAAGGTTTAGAATGACGAATCAAATAAACTGTTGTCATATAATTATTCTCCTTTCAATGTTATTGTAACATAATGATAAAGTTTTTTCTATTTTTATATTTAGAGAAAAAAATCCTGCTATATTTTAAAACATTTCCTTTGAATTTGTTTTTTGGCTCTTTATAATAGTTACATAGCATGTTACTTTAATTATTCTACATTCATGGGATGTTCAATTTTCATTCTTTTTTGTATGATGAAGGCAGAAAGGAGATTTTATATGGATCAAGGAAAAATTGGTAAATTTATTGCAGATTGCAGAAAACAGAAAAATATGACACAGAAAGACTTTGCTGAAAAGTTAGGTGTCACGGATAAGACAGTATCTAGATGGGAGAACGGGCATTATCTACCAGATATATCTTTGTTTGAAGATATTTGCAACATTTTAGAAATTGAAATATCTGAATTATTACATGGAGAAAAAATTCAAGAAAAAATGGATAAAAACGAAGTCGATAAAACATTAAAGGGACTGGTCCAAGTTTCTGAAAACAAAATTAAGAAAAGGAGCCGGTATGTTATTTTCATTTGTAGTATTATTTTACTACTCATCATTATTGGATTTGGAATTGCGATTTACGCCATTTCTAAAAACGAAAGCAGACTCAATTCCAAAATAGTTCCTGGTAGTCAAGTGTATTTCCCAGTTCAGTATGCACAACTAGAAAAAGAAGATGGTTGGACTTGTTACTTTGAAATAGAATACGAATCATCCGAATCAAACAAACCATATTATTATTCTTACAATTGCGAAAACTTCAAATATCCAAAATTAGATGGTTTTGTTTCTTCTGGTACAGAAAGCGACTCTATTGGCACATTTACTTATGAAATACCAGTTAATCATCCAAATTATATTTATCATGAACGTTATAGTGAGGAAGTCCGTCGCATCCAAAGTTATTTTCAAGAACATGAATTTCAAACAGTTATTTCCATGAAAGACTTAAGTGAATTGGATTTAGAACTCATCGATAAACAAGAAGTCCTAGACCTATACAATAAGGCAATTTCTTCCAAGAAAATTGAAATTTACGGAAACTATCCTGAAATTGCACCTAGTTATTTATCTGTATCAACTACCAAAAATAATTATACATGGTATTTGGGATATATGAGAGTTGCTGGAAATATTCCGTATATTTATTTAGATGTTAAAATTGGAAATGATTATTTGTCTGACATCATTCAGAATCAAACTGCAACAGATGAACAAAAAAGTATGTATGAAGCAATTCAAACCATCCGTTCTTATATGTTAGAAAAGCAAGCATTTGAATTACCTAGTCAATTTCAAACACTTCAACCATATGCTTTTTTAGAAGAAAACATTGGCGATATTCAACAAATGATACATTAAAATGTTGCATTTATGTACGTCTAATCTATTTATGATAATTAAAACCCCAAATTGACTATAAAACTCAATTTGGGGTTTGTTATGAATGAATTTATTTTACTTAAACCCTTTTTGGTAAGCCATCTTTTACAATTACTTTGTTTCGAATGCCGGATTGTTTTGAATTTGCAAATTCAATTTCTCTTACCAAATTCTTATAACATGACAATTGGATGGTGGTATTACTATCTTGATTTTGAATTTGAATCGTATCGTCAGTTTTCGTTATCGTTAAATTAGAAGGTACAACGACTGCATAGGTATCATCTGTTAGTTCGCCAACAATTTCAATATCAAGAGAACGGTATATAGCTTCTAGATATTGATCGGCATCGTATTCTCTTTCCATATTTTCTGGAACAGTACCTGCATACTGATTTGGAAGAAGTATTTCCCCTTCTTTCAATTGATTCACTTTTGGATGACGGAATTTCCGATATCTACTTCTAAAACTACCATTGTATTGATCCGTATCATTGCTATAATACTGTTTAAAGTATGCGATTCGCTCTGGAGTTAATTTCATTCGTTCCACCGTCGCATACCACTTTCGAATCGCAAACTGCCAAATACGTTCATGAACTTCATTGCCATTTTCATGATATGCGATTTCCGTTTCTAGAGCATCCTCATTAAATGTCGCAATATTTTCTAGTGTATCGGAAAGCAATTTCATCAAAAATTGAGGAGTGATGACTTCTTTTGGAATGGTATCCATAATCTTTCCTTTAATTGGATATAAGGAACAGATACTACTACACATTTCTAGGTAATACTCTTCATCTTTATATTGTTCAGGCGTCATTTTTAAAAATTTATTTTCGCCATCTTTTTCTTCAGCATAAAACCTAGCCCCCAATTTCCATAAATCTTCGGTCAATGCTTCTGGTTTCCGTTCTTGTACGGCGTAAAACCAGTCACTTTTCATATGATCTAGAGAGTTTAAAATCGCTAAGGTACACATTTCTTCATCGATATATTCTACTGGCATGATACGAAAACAATTCTCTTCACCAGTTGTCGCATAATAATTGGAAGTTATCAAATTCTTATAAAATTGACGGTCAAATTTTGCTGGATGATTTTTTATATAATCACGAACCTCTCCTTGAAATGTAGAAATTAAAAAGGAATTGCTTAGAAGCTCGTCTGGTACATCTTCTAAATGACAGCGATTATGATTGATGAGAGACACATACATCTCTGGTGTTCTATCATTAGGAGAAATATCTTCTAAACTCATATTGGGTGCGATATATTTTCCTTCCAAACCAATTTTACTTCCCTCGCTAAAAATGTTAGCTTCTACTTTTTAATGAACTCTTCTATAAACTTCATCTTTGTAATTATCCATACCTCTATTGACTCCTTAATAGTTTCTAGTATAAATAGTTTTCGCAAAAAGGTCAATCTTCATTAGTTTTGAGAAGTGTCATGGTCCATCCCATTTTGAAAATAAAAGCTAAACAAAAAAAATACAAGTTCAATATTTCTTAAACTTGTATTTTATTACTATAACCGACATCGTTTAGTAGTTACTTCTATGAGTTGATACCCTCATTTGGATTTGGTCTACGTTTCACTTTCTGTGGATTTTTTTCTTTGTCATCAAGTGAAATTTTTTGGATAGAAATACCTGGAACTTGTTGATCTACCTTAGGTCTAACTGTACCATATGCTGTCTTTTGTAACAATGCTCGTCCAGTATCTGAATTTTCATATGTGGCAATATATTTATTATTTCCGCTTTGAAAAGTTTGATACAGTTTTCCAGTTCCATATTGATATATGATAGACAAATGACGATCTGGATCATCGTATCCGCACAATTGAGATGGGATGTCATCACTTGTTAACGTCATACCTTCTCGGCATAATAGCGATACCACAATTTTTTTCACTTCGTTACGAACTTGTTGCTCTTCTTCCTTACTACGAAAGGATATCTTTGAATCTGAATTTTTTAATTGATATAAATAATCAAATATCGCTTTGGCATTTGGAATTAACTCTGCAAATTGCATTCCAAAAGATGTTCCTGGTGTTTCCGGCGCAATATAAACATTTGGAATTTTAGATGGATAAAGCCAAGATAAGGAACGATCTGATCCTTCAAACAATTGTGGATGTGACTGGTAAACTTTCGCGATAGCTCGTTCAACATCATCTTTATGATTCCTATCGGAATAGATGACGATTCTGTCACAACGATAGGCATCGTTTTGTAATTGGTACTTAAATTGAAGTGGTAAATGTTGGTTCAAAAACTCTTGAAATAGCATATAAACCATTCCATGCATTTTTTGTGGTTCTGGGGATAAATAGAACCGACACTGAATTGGACCGCTTTGACGATTATTTATAAAAACTCGGTTAAATGCATCACCTTGTTTTTCCGTTTGAACTACATTTCTCGATACCCCGTTTGATAGTTCAATCACTTGTTGTAACTTTTGTTCCAATTTAGAATAATCTAATGCTGGATAATGAGACTGTTGCATATTTTTATAGATGAAAATCGGATCATCCACTAAAAAGTCGGTTTCCAATACTTCATCCACGATTCTCTCCATCACATCATCGTCAATTGGACGAAGTTGTTTCAATAGCTCATTATTTTTTCCTTTAAAAATACCTAATTGATAAATTTCCATTATAAAATTTCACCTTTGCTTTTCTCTTTTTTATAGAACAAACGAATTGGCCTTGACGCACTTTTTTCTGTATTTAATAATACTGTTAAATACCTTTTCCTTTTTCTTTTCATAACACCAATCGAACAATAGATGTCATATTCCCCTTCTTTGATTATCATATACTTGTCTCTCCAAGTAATGTTTGAAAAGTTCGTTGTTCCGTTTGGACGAAACTCAATCTCTTTTAATTCGGTGTCTGGTATAAATTGACTCTTTTCCGGATTATAAAATTTAGTTGGTTCTAATTGCTCTCCTAGAAGTTTCCATTTTCCTATCAATTCCTTATCATATTGTGGCTCTGTGCTTGCCAGTTTCTTTTTTAAGTCGGTTTCAAATTTAGTTTGATCTGGATTCTCTTTGGTTAAATCATAGGCTTCAATGTAAATATCCAGATCATTATCATTGTAGACTTCTTTGAACGAACCGCGCAATTGAATTTGGTTTTGCTCTGCATATTGAATTAGTTTTTGATAAGCATCGCTAACACTTCCTTTGGTATGAATGTGTAACATGGTAGGAGGCCTATCATCTATCAATATATCTAAACCTACTTGCTTCATTCTAGAAGTTAAAGCGGCAACATTATGTATTTCTTTATAATCATCTTTTACGGCTCTCCCAATAAAACAAAGAAAATTTTCTTCTTGATAACCAGGTGTGTAACATTCTAATGCTTTTTTTGAAACATTTCTGTAGATTCCTATCTTTTTATCAATTTTAGCAAATTCCTTGTCATAATCATCTCTGCTTTTTAATCGTTTGTATTTTCCAATCATTATGAAGTTCGAATTGGGTATCAGTTCAATTTTTGTTTCTTCTCGCAAGCTGTCCTTTAATTCTTGCAATTTCTTTAATCGATCATTATAATCTGAGATCATATCTAGAATTTGTTGATTTAGTTGTGACTCTTTTGTTGAATATAAAATATCTTTTATTTCTTTTAATGTGAATCCTGCTTCTTGTAGTGTTTTGATTTGTTGAAACGTTTCTACTTGACTTTCCTCATAGAAACGATAACCAGTCAAAGAATTAATCTCTTTTGGTAATAGGACTCCAACTTTCTCGTAGTGTCTCAATGTCTTAATTGTCGTTTTGCATAAATATGAAAATTCTTTGATTTGATACATCTAATATTCCTCCCTTTCTTCCCAAGAATAGCATTACCCTTAAGGGACGAGTCAATATAAATTTTAATTTTTTTATTTTATTAAATGCAATTGTCTTTTTTCTTATTTTTTATTATGATACATTCTAAGAAAAGAAGTGATTGGATGCAAGAAGTTGTAATTGGAATTATCTGTCATGGTCAAAAAGTGTTGATGATTCAGCGTGCTAAAAAAGATGGTTTGCTAAACTGGGCATTTCCTGGTGGAAAAGTAGAACTAGGTGAAAACAAAGAACAAGCATGTATTCGCGAAGTATACGAAGAAACTGGAATTCATGTTTCTATACAAAAATGTTTAGGTTGTCGCATGCATCCAACTGCACCGATTCGGCTAACTTATTATGTATGTAGTTACGTCAGTGGAGAAATTCAAATTCAAAATCCAAATGAAATTCTAGATATTGATTTTAAAGATTGGAATGAATTTACAAGGGATGTGAAAACCGATGTTTATCCAGCCGTGCGCCAGTATATTAAAAAGAATCTCGAAAGGTAAGTTTCGAGAGGTTTCTTAAATTTATCTATTGGCAATTATTTACTTATTGTTTTTCTCTTGTCTTTCTGACGAGATATTGCAAATGTTGTCATTGTATTATCACGGGATACGTTACCATCTTGCTCCGCTTGAATATTGATAGTCATTTCTGCATCGTTAAGTCTCGTTTTCAATTCCTCAAAATTTAGATATTGAAACTGATAAGTAGGCCCATCATATGGTCTATCATCAGGTGATACCTTTTCTGGACAGATTAGAATTATTTTACTTGGATACAAATCCAAAATTTCGTTTGGATTTAAACCACGAACTTCTTCTGGCGAACCTTTGTAAACAATTCGAGCATTGAATGTTGGTTTTTTATAATCACTTAATAACTTTTCAATAATATACCAACGTGCTTCCATAAATTGTTCTGTTATTTGATTACAATCCAAATATTTATCTAATGTATTTACATCGTAAACAATTGATGGGCATGGCCGAACGGATTGATTGGTGATTAGTGTAAATGATTGTTTCTTCATCCTTTGAACAAATATTTCTTTTTCCTCTGGTGATAGTAAATCTGATGTCAATTGTGATAACATAATATTTCCCCCTTTAAATTGGGCTATATTATACTATTAAAGCATTTATTTGTCAATTTTTTCATGCAGAAAACCAGGAGATGTAACGCTATTTCGTGTATCTTTGTACGTTATTTTTAATCTTTCGATTCGTTTCTATTTTTAAGAAGAATCACTTTATAAATAAAAAACTAGATTCTTTCGAACCTAGTTAAAATTCTTATGGTGAGCGATATAGGATTCGAACCTATGACCTCTTGCAAGTCAGGCAAGCACTCTAACCAGCTGAGCTAATCGCTCGTTTGTTTTTGAAACAACATCTATATTTTACTATATATTTAAAAAAAAGAAAATAAAATGTTACAAAATTTTACTATTTCGTAATTACTTATGATTTGTTATTTTTATTATTTCTGCTATATGTTTTGCTCTATTTAATGGCGAACTTATAATAATATCAAATTTCATATTATTCATTTTATCTCTTAAATCTTGTGCTTGTTTTATTCCTAAATCTGTTAAATCTTCGTCAGCAATACTGTATTGTTTTAAAGTATTATGAGGAACTTGACCATATCTCACTATATATTTTCATTATAATCATCGTTTCTATTATTATTTATTTATCATACAAATACCTAATACAACAAGTAAAATCCCTATTATTTGCCTAATGTTAGGTTTCTTATCTTTCTTTTTGAAAAACATCGCAATAATTGCTACTACAATTATCGACGTTGGTCTTACGTAGGAACTTAAAGTTACTGAATTACTTGCTAAGTAGTTACTCATATATAATGCACAAAAACCAAATGTTTGTTGTACAAATACCCATTTGATAATATTTTTTTGATTCTTATGATACTCAAAATTATAACCTTTAGAAAATAGAATTGTTAGTAACAAGTTCATAATTAATATAAACACTGCATTAGACCAATATTGCAACATATAATGTGTAACATAACTCATTAATAAGGATGCAATTATTCTTATCATTAAATCTTGCTGTAAGTTCTTTATTTTTAATTTTGAATTTGCAATTGCGAACACTCCAAATACTGTTAATAATATTGATAAGATAGAAAACAAATGAATACTTTCAATTCCTAATATTACATCGATAACAAAAGCAATTATAATTCCTAATGTTAAATATGCAGATTCTTCATAAGGATTTAAGTATTTAAGGCACCCTACAATAGTGTGCTGCTTTTTGTATCTTAAAAACATTGCAATAATTAACAAAATGAAAGGAATTATATTTAACTCAAACTTTAATTGATTTGTTAAATATTCAATTATTACCATTATTATAGAAAATGGAATCATAGATAAACACATATAATAAAAATAATCTTTACGTGTTATTCCTTTATTTACTAAATGTTTATCTATATATTGCCCTATCGCTCCAAATATTCCTGCTAATATTACTATATATAGTAATAACAATGGATTCACCTCACTTAATTAAACTTATTTAAATTTCTCATTCTAATAGTTAATTTTTTCTTTTTCTTTCTTTACTTATACATTATCATTTTCTAACATAATCCACTTTCTTCAGCTGTAGCTGAATAATCTTAAAACTTCAATATTTTTTTGTACTATATAAAACATTAATAAACAGATACCATTTTTATTTCTGAAACAAAGTTACCAATGTGTTTATCTATTCTTAAATCATGCATCTAAAATTTTCAAAAAAAACTTAGATCTCTAAAGTTTCCTAAGCACATCTCATTAAACCTTGTGGATTACTTATTGATAAAATACAATACTTTTAAATGAATTTTATTAAAAAGATGTGTTTTATCTCATGACTTATCACTTTCATTATTTGACTTGTGAACCCAATTTTTATATACTTCGATTAAGTCGGCATCATTTTGATTAGATGGTAATTGATCGATATCAAAAAACTTCATCCCTTTAGATTCGGAATCCCACGCTATGTTGCCTTTGTAGTTTTTAACGCAATACAACACGGTATTATTGATTACGACATCGCCATTGGGATATTCGTTTTTTCTACTAAGTCCAGATACAATATCTACCAATTCCAAATCTTCTTCTCTTACATCTAAATTAGTTTCTTCTTTGATTTCTCTTACGATTGTATCTTGAAATCTTTCTCCTAATTCTTGGCAGCCACCAGGTAAGCCCCACTTGCCACTATCGGATCTTCTTTGCAATAAAATTTGATTTTGACTATTTAAAATGATGGCAGCGGCACCATCCTGTAATAAAACAAATTTATGTTTTAATTCACCCATACAGAGTCTAGCAAACACAGGATAACCGATCAGTTTACTAACTTCCATGATTTTATCTGATGTCATATTGCGAATCAATGTTACTAATTCATCATACGATAATGCCCGTCTTTCCTTAGGTGATAAACTTCTAATTTGTTCTAAATTACTCATAACTGACTCATTTTTCGCTAAATTATTTTAAGCTTTCATAGTCTCTTCGATTTTTTTCATATCCTTTATCTGCAGCACATTTGGATTATAAGAAATATTCAGAATCAATTTTTGTTCTGCTGATGTGGCATCATCAATATAATTATAATTGCTATCTACTTTCTCAATCCCATCCATTTCAAATAGTCTGTCCATTGCGGATGCGATACAAATTTCACAACAAGGTTCTTTCTTTATAATTTGATAGTTTTTTGTTGGTTCGGGAGAATGTTTATCAAATGCCAAAAGAGATGGTGTTTTTATTAGATTTAAAAACAGCGTGATTTCCATTTTAATTACTTTACTCTGTATTTTTTTAGAATTGTATTTCACATCAATTTCTAGATACTGTTCATTTTCTATTTTTACTTCTGAAACTCCATTTAAAGACAAAAGATAATTTTTCAAATCTTTATGACCAAAACTAGAAAGGATAATGGTTAATTCTGACATTTTTATGTTCACCATGCTTTCAAAACATTTTTTTATAAACCTTTCATTGAAAGGATAAAATCAATATGGTGTCCACGGGCAGAATCGAACTGCCGACCTACCGCTTAGGAGGCGGTCGCTCTATCCTACTGAGCTACGCAGACAAAAGACATATTTATTATACTTCATTTTAGGCAAAGAAAAAAGAGCATTTTGCTCTAATCTACTAAAACCGTATCTTTTAATAATACCAAATTGGCATCCATATTTTGATATTCTCTTAACAGAAGAGGATCGTCATCGATGATGATAATCACTTCATCTCGCTTGATAAAAGAAGATACGAACTCTTTCTTTAACTCTATCGTGTGTTTTGGATAAGTTTCTTTCGAAAGGATATGTCTATGTTCTGGAGCGAAGAACGGTGCATATCGATCTAACCATTTTTCTTTTTCTTCTATATTTTTATCTTTTCGACATACGGATAAAATATGTAATTCTATATTTGGAAACGTCGATATTTCTTTTAATTTTTGAATGCTTGTTAAGAGTGGTCTTTTATCTAGAAAATGATCAGCATCTCCTACATCATAATCTGCTATGACACCATCCATGTCTACAAATATAATGCATTTTTTATCTTGGTACTTCGCTAACAATTCTTTTAAATACATATTATTTACCAAAGTTTACCAATAAACAGATTAAGAATGTTGCTGCTGCTGAAAATTGATAACGAACTGAATAACATTTTTCATATAATGCGACCAAATCATCTACTACGTCGACAATCCAACTTTCCATGTACTTTGGAACCGTTTTACAAATTGGGAACATATGACTTAAGATGATATCTTCTTGCTTTTTGGTTAAATCAAAATATTTTTTTGCATTGTCTAATGCAAACTGTGGATGGCTATATAATACATTGAATCGTTCTTTGCGATTACTGTAAGTATTTTCGTTTTCAAAAAAGAAATCATGTAGCAATGCTGCTCTTGCTACTTCGTCCGGAGATAAAGATAATAATTTCGTTATCTTATAGGAATAATAAGACACGCGAAGACAGTGGTCATAACGATTCAAACCGTGATGGGCCACATTCTTTAAACTCTGAAACTCTTCATTATCTAATATATCTTCTACCAGCTTGTAATAATTCTGGTCTTTCTTCTCATTTATATTCATATCTACACTCCTGATACTACTTAACGACAAGTAACAGTATATCACACTTTTTTTAATTACGCAAATTTTATAAAAGAGGGCCATGCCCTCCATCTATTTCCACGTTACTGATGTAACGGCTAATATAGTTTATGCAGGGTTTGTTTGAAATAATCTTTTTTTCACTAAAAACCGTATAGTTCCGTCTACAGCAGTTGAAAAATAAGTTGGATTTGCTAGGCACCATAGGTTTACCCATAAATATTATATTACACCAATTCATATTCTCTAGCAATTACTCTATCATCTGAGCAATATTTTATTACATACTTATTATCTTGCTTGCAAATTATTATTCCTATCGTTTTATCTTGATTTATCTTTTTTAAATTTTTATCTATATAATTCATATATACTTGTATTTGACCAATATGCTCCTTTTTTAGTTCCGTTACTTTTAACTCAACAACAACATAACAATTATATTCTATATTAAACAATAATAAATCAATATAGTTAAAACTGTTTCCTACTCTAATCTTATATTCACTTCCTATAAAAGAAAATGAATTACCAAGTTCTTTCATAAATGATTCCATGTCTTCTAAAATTAATTTTTGCAATACTTTTTCTGATATAAATTCGTAATTGGAATGATTTCTAATTATTATAGGATTTTTTACAAAGTCAATTATATTTGATTCCTTATTAGTCATTAATTTTTTTTGTTTCTTTTGGTAATCTCTTATACTCATCTAATTTAATTATTTCTTCTAATTGTCTTTTAGATAGATTTCTTTTAATAATTTGATCAATATAATAATTTATCTCATTATCATCATTTAACGGAAAAAGAAGTCTGTAATGAGACATTGTTAATTGTGCACCCAGTGGGTGCACTTTTGCAAATAAGTATAATTTTCTAATATCATACAAATATCTAACACTATATTTTTTACCAATGTCTTTTGTAAGTTTTGCAGAATATTCTTTCATTATTCCTTCGCCATAACTATTTCCTGCCTCTAACAAAAGCTTACCAACATTATAATATTTTTGAAGTTCATATTTATTCTTACTATAATCTTTTATTTTTTTATTTACTTCATTATCTAGAAGTTCTTTCTTAATTTCGTTATAATAATTCATATCTATTCCTTTCTATGATAAGTATGTTTCTATTTCTAATTTATTATTTTTAATCTTAAACATAATACTACCATCTTGATCTGTTCTATATATTTGACTATCAATTAAATTATTTAAAACACTATCGTTAGGATGCCCGTACAGATTATTCTTTCCAACACTAATGATAGAATATTTTGGCTTAATTTCGTTTATAAAACTTTTACTAGAACTTGTCTTACTTCCATGATGTCCCACTTTTAATACGTCGATATCTTTTAAATTATATTTTTCTATTAAATCTTGTTCCACTTCTGCTCTAGCATCTCCCATAAATAGAAACTTATAATTATTTATTTCAGTATAAATAACACTGGAATTATCATTCTCATTTCCATAATCTTTATGATTTAAAAAATATAATTTATTGTCACTTATATTTAATTCTTTAATACATGAGTAATATGATATTTTCTTTTTATTTAAAACTTCGATTAACTCCTGCTCTAACTCATCAAAAGCACCACAATTAAAGATTACTTTTTTAACTTTAAAATCACGAACTAAATGAATTGCCCCACCAATGTGATCGTAATCGCCATGTGGTGACATACGTTTATGCATACGAATTTCAATAAAGAAAAAAAGACTTATTTCTAAGCCTTAATTTCATAGTATTAAATCATTTTCAAAAGCATTACATTCTTTTCTCTGCTTCTTTAATAAATTGATCTGATCTTCTATTATGATTTACCATCATTGTATAAAGCATTGCTTCCATATTTGAAGAAAAACTATCCATTTCTTTAATGTCAATATCTCCATAAAAAAAGCCAAAATCCAATGATTTACTATCATCTGATCCAAAACTAATACTATTTTTTTTCTTTGAATTGTAATATAAATTTAAAAACATTTTAGAAATAATACTGCATTTGTCTTGAACAGAAATATCTTGATTTAATAAATATTTATGGTTAATAGTTATTCTACTCGGAATTTCTAATAACGGATTTGAAAAGCTACCTTTTGATGCAACATAACTACGACCAGTAGTATCAATAATACCAGCACAACTTAATTCAGTTGCACTGGAACTGCATTTTTCAATTAATTTTAGTGTTTCTTCTTCTACTTCACTCCTAAGAAATTGATTATTTTCCATTTTATTTAATAAAATATTTTCTAAGGCATCATATTCTCTACCTTTTTCATCCATATACTTTATATCAATAAATGGTATTAAACCATACTCAACACCTAAATATTGATAGCCAATATTAAAATTTACTTTTTCCATAACATCACTCCTATATTAATAGTAGCACAAAAACAAACTATTATCAATAAATCTTCATCAATACATCACGAAATACTATATATTTGTAAATGACGCAATATATAACTAACTATTTCTACGGGGTGCATGTTTCTATTTCTAATTTATTATTTTTAATCTTAAACATAATACTACCATCTTGATCTGTTCTATATATTTGACTATCAATTAAATTATTTAAAACACTATCGTTAGGATGCCCGTAAAGATTATTCTTTCCAGCACTGATGACAGAATACTTTGGCTTAATTTCGTTTATAAAACTTTTACTAGAACTTGTCTTACTTCCATGATGTCCTACTTTTAATACGTCGATATCTGTTAAATTATATTTTTCTATTAAATCTTGTTCCACTTCTGCTCTAGCATCTCCCATAAATAGAAACTTATAATTATTTATTTCAGTATAAATAACACTGGAATTATCATTCTCATTTCCATAATCTTTATGATTTAAAAAATATAATTTATTGTCACTTATATTTAATTCTTTAATACATGAGTAATATGGTATTTTCTTTTTATTTAAAAATTCGATTAACTCTTGTTCTAACTCATCAAAAGCACCACAATTAAAGATTACTTTTTCAATTTTAAAATCATGAACGAAATGAATTGCTCCACCAATATGATCGTAATCGCCATGAGTTATGATTAAGTAATCTATCTTTGATATTCCTAACGAACGAAAAAACGGAATCAGTTTGTTTGATACCAGTTGTTTGGTGCGACTTTCTTCTATTGTTCCGATTCCCATTATGCCACCCGTATCGATTAAAATCGTTTTATGGTCCATCCGAATTAAAGTAGCATCTCCTTGCCCAACATCTAAATAAAATACATCCTGTCTAGGCAGCAAATTAGGTATTAGGTAATGTAAGAGAGCAAACGATAAAATAGGAACTATGTACTTCCATTTCCTTTTTATGACTCCCAGTAAAAATACGGCCATGCAAAGATAACAAAGAATTAAGAAATAAACAGGTAATTTGGCAAACGTTATTTTTAAAAATGAAGTGTCGCTCAAGAATTTCGCAATTGCTGTCAAGCCATCAAAATACGGGTTTAGTACAAATTGAAACGGAATTACCGTATTGAGTAACACGCCGATAAATCCTAACCTAATTGCATAGAGGATAAATGGTTGAATGAAAAAGAGAAGCGGATGAAAATAGAAGTTTTGCGATATAAATATTGGTAACGTCATAATATTTAAAAGATACGATATTACAATTGGATTGTAGATACGGTTCCAAATGAGAATGACTAAAGTACCATAGATTATGCCGATATAGAAAAACGTACTTGTAAACAGAATATTCGGTTCTAGAATCACTCGAAATAGCAACGTCAAATATAAACTTTTTGAAAAGGATAAATGATGAGTTCTTAAATAGAATAAGAAGAGCAAGGCTAAAACTTTTGGGGCAAAGTTCGTAGTGAGTGCTAGCAACAAAAGCATGTACAAATACCATTTTTTCTTTTTTCTTATTGGACGTAAAAGAAGGCTGTACATACTAAAAAATGGAGCCCAATTTACCTCTTGAAATGAATCCGGCAACTTTTGCGAATTTAAAAAGAAATAAACATCCGTGTATTCACATTCGTACTTGTGAAACCAACGATATAGATAGGAACGCCATGTCGACTTTACCTTTTGGTATGAGATGAGTTCCATCGTATAAAACTTACCTTCTCTATTAGCATACTCTTTGTAAGAGAACAAGTTCGGATACGTTTGATTGGTGAGTTCTTTTAAAGTTCCTGTGACTTGTAATTTATCTCCTACAGAAATCAGTTTTTGAAATATTTCTCGGTCTTCTTCTGTTTCCAGACTTCCATAAATTGTAAGTGGTTCTTTTGCTACTGCCTCTATCGTTACCTGATTATCTTGGATCTGGTAAGACTCTACCGTAACTGTTAATGTAACATCGCCTTCCCGGTAATTACTTTGCTTAGGACTCAATTTATGATAGATTCCGTATCCAAACGCTATGATACTTAAAACAATCAGTATGATTTTAGACTGTAATATAGTCTCTAATCGATTCAAAGATGGCATCTCCAATTCCCGATACGTTTTTGATGTCTTCAATCGTTTGGAATAATCCAGTTGTCGTACGATATTCGATGATACTAGTAGCTTTTACTTCGCCAATGCCTGGGATACCCATCAATTCTTCTTTACTTGCTTGATTGATATTCACTTTTCCCGTTGACGTCGATTGATTATTCGATTCTTCCGTCGAGGTACTTGGTGTTATCGTACACTCGCCATTTAAAAGAAGCTCACCTGGCCCACATAGCAAATCTGGATTTGCTTTTACTGTTCGGTCTTTGATTTCTTGGACCTCTTCTTTACTATAAATAATGATGACCATTTCATCCGTCACTTTTTTACTCAAATTGGTAAGTGAAGTGTCGGCATTGTTCGTAAGTCCTCCTGCTAAAAGAATGACATCAGAAAGACGCATGTTGTCTTCTACCGCATACGTTCCTGGATTTACAACCTCCCCTTTGACATCGACCATCCACCCTTCTTCGCGGATTACAGTTTCGCTTGTCGGAGTTGGAGTGATGGCGAGCGGGGATTTTTGTATCTCTTGCTGTGAATCCTCTATGATAGATGCTTCTTCTCGTAACGATAAAAATCCAAATATGGCAACGATGATGATTGTGACTACTATTAGTATCACTGCAATTTTTTTACCATGTGTTTCCAATAGTTCAAACCAATTTCTCTCCATAAAAAAATAACCTCCCATAGAGATTATTTTCCGTTTGGCGCTAATTTTTTTGTTTTTTTCATATTTTGTTTCATTTCTTTTTCTCGTTCGTTTACATTTTCAATATTGACTCGTTGAACAATTGCTAATGCTGACAACGTACAAATCGTATAACTACCACCGTATGATAAAAACGGAAGTGGAATTCCCGTCATCGGTAACCAGCCGAAAATTCCTAGTAAATTGACGATGATATGTATTAAGAAATAAACTGCAATTCCATAGCAAAGCATTGCACCACGATCCGTTTTGCTATCTTTTCCAATCTTGACGATGCGACCGATTAATAAGAAATACAGTAAGAGAATCACACCTGCTCCGACAAGTCCTAATTCTTCCATAATAATACAAAAGATAAAGTCCGTATATGCTTCTGGCAAATACAAATTCTTTTGAATACTGTTTCCTAATCCTAAACCAAATAATCCGCCATTATTGATGGCAATATATCCGTTACATAGTTGGTTTCCTTGATCGTAGAAGTTTTCACTACTGCATGGATTGGACATTGACATAAAAATTCTTTCTCGTTGATGTTCTTCTAAAAAACTAAACTTAGTCGTTACACCGATTAGGATGATCATTACCACTAAAAAGAATAACAACATACCAATCTGTTTCTTTATCTTTTTGCTAATCGGGGATGCAAAGAACATGTACATGGCAATAAATGAAAAAATCAATGCCGTTCCTAAATCTGGTTGAAACATAATCAAGAAAAAGAATACGACGGCAACGATAACTGGGAAAAATACAAACATGTACTGTTCTAAGTTTTCTTTCTTTTTCGTATCGTAGTAGGACGCCATCCATACGATTAGAATGACTTTTGCAAATTCACTCGGTTGAAATAAGAAAGGACCTAAGTCATACCATCCTAAAGTATCGTTACGAACGGTACCAAGTACAAATAATCCAGCAAGCGCTAAGCCAATTCCAATTACGGCAGCCCAGGAGAGTGCTTTATAGGAACTCGTTTTAAACTTTAATATGACGATGGTTGCTACTGCACACACAGCAAGTACCATCAGTTGTCGTTTGAGATATCTGTAAGAGTCACCAGAAGACCGAAATGCAGCAACATTAGATGCCGAGAAAATCATGACGAGGCCGATGGCAATTAAGATGATGGTTATGATTAGCAAAGGTTTATCAATTTTCTTGAACCTTTTTAACACGAATCTCACCTCTATTATTAATCATACCATAAAGATTCCTTCTTTTTAAGTTTTTTTGGTCATTTATAATAGCAAAATGTCAATCTTTGGAATACTTTATATTAGAAATCTAAAAAGGAGGGATATCATGTATTATTATGGTGGTGGGAACAGTTGCAACCAAACACCAATCTACTCTACACCTTGTATGACATATACGAATAACAACTCTTCCTATGCAATTATTTTAGTATTATTTATTTTGTTAGTAATTGTACTTGGTGCCAGAGGCGCACGTTAAGGGATTTTATCCCTTTTCTTTTTGTCATTTTTTTGATATAATCTATTGGCAGGTGGTAGTCTATGTTAAGAACAAGAGATATTTTAGATGAAAAAAATAAAATTCTTCACCAAAAAAGCGAGGAAGTTACTTTCCCACTTAGTAGTGAAGATAGAAAAACGATCGATGAAATGATCGAGTATTTAACAAATAGTCAAATTGAGGAACTTGCTAAAAAATACGATTTGCGTCCTGGTATGGGAATGGCAGCAGTACAACTTGGAATTCCAAAACGGTATTTGACGATTGTATATGAAGTTGAAAATGGTTTTGAAACGTACGTCGTTATCAATCCAAAAATTGTCAGTAATTCTGCTGAGATGATCTATGTCGAAGATGGTGAAGGATGCCTTTCTGTCAATCGTGAAGTGGATGGAATCGTCCCTCGTTATGCTAGAGTTACCGTAGAAGGATACGATATGGATGGAAATCCGATTCGCATTCGTGCTAGGGAAGAACTTGCTATTGCATTCCAACATGAAATCGATCATTTAAACGGCATCATGTTTACAGACAAAATCGATTCTAAAAATCCATTTAAAGGAAAAGAAAAATATCGGGCCATTTAATGGTTCTTTTTTTTGATAATTTTTATGCCGTAGGAAGCTGAATCGTTACCGTTGTACCGTGGCCTTCTTCCGATTGATATTGAATCGTGCCGTTGTGACGCTCGATAATCGTATTGGCAAGGCTTACCCCTATTCCAGTTCCATTTGTTTTCGTCGTATAAAACATTTCTCCACATCTATTAAGCGTTTCTTTACTCATTCCAACACCGTTGTCTTTTACCGTAATCGTCACTTTGTTTTTGCTTTTTTTCATCGTGATTTCTAATTTCATCTTGCGGTGTGGTGCACGGGCTTCCATGGCATTTTTCAGTACGTTTACAAATACTTGTTTGAGACGATTATAATCTCCTAAAATATCGATTTCGTCTTTCGATAAAACGATTTTCGTCTCTACTTTTTTCTCTTTTAGAAGTGGTTTTAACTCTCGTAACAGTTCTTCTAGTAGCAAGGTGATGTCCATAATTTCAGGTGTAATCTTTATTTTTGTATAATCTAGAAAGTCATCCATCAAAACGAGCGTTCTGTTAATTTCATTTTTGATGATTGGGATGTATTCCATCTTTTTTTGATTTGTCGCCAAATCCATCATGTCCAAGTACCCTTTGCACACGGCAATTGGATTTTTAATTTCATGCGTGATTTGAAATAAGGATGCTCGTAAGACTTTCTCTTTTTCTAATTCTTTTAATATCGCATTTAAATCTAAAACGTCATCTCCTTTTTGAATGATCCAAATGATTCCTTCGGTGCTTCCATATAAAAGAATCATAGCAAGTAATATTTGTGGAAGTTGAACGATTGGTTTTTCTTGATACGTCGATGCGATACTCACAGTAAATACAAACATCGTGATGATTAGAAATAATTGAATCAGTTTCTGACCTTGGTATTTTTTTTCTAGCCAGATATAAAGCACAAAATAGATAATGGTCGTTAAAATTCCTGCAAATAAGAAATTCGGATAGTTCCATGCCTCATAAATTGCGACGAAAATCGACATCAAAAGAGCAAAGCCTTTTTGACGAAAGTAGTATGCGATTAAAATTGGTAAATTGACAAAGGCAAACTGATAAATTCCAGTTTCAGTAAAATGACCATACTTTAATAATAAGTACAAAGAAGAGGTCAACATCACATATAAAATCAATTCTTCTTCGTTCTTTTCTAAGTTATGGCAATGCATCTTATATACTTGATAAATCAATAATGGTAATAAAATGCATACCATGTTGATTAAAAAACAATCAAAAGCATTCAAAAAAATTCCCTCTTTCCATTGTTATTATAGAAAGAAGGAATGTCAGATTTTGTCGAATTCCGTAGAAGTTCGTTGAATTTCGTAGAAAATCACTATAATTTATGATTTTAAGATTTTAAATCGTCGATGTATTTTTTTAACTGTTTGGATTCTGATCCTAAAATAATTTTCAATTGATTATCAATTTCTACAATCCCTTTGGCACCAAGTTTTTGAATTGCCTCTTTATCTACCTTCGATACATCTTTGACTTCTACTTTAAATCTAGACAGATTGGTCTCTGTCCGAATGATGTTTTCTTTTCCCCCAAGATATTCTAACAATTTGTTCATCTCTAGATGGGCATCTTTTTTGGTTGCTTTTAAAATTGCTAAAACGATAATTAAGAAAAATACTAATATTATGATATATGTCCAATCCATTTCGATCACCTATTCTAAATTATACTAAATTATTCTATATTTGTAAATTATTTCTGGTATAAATGGCTATAACAATATGTAATGTTACAATTGATGTGAGACTTTTCAATATAGTAAAAAAGCAATAAGTCTAGTAAAATGTAATTAAGACAAAACATTTACATTAGAAAGGACTTATTGCTATGACAAGTATATCACATTATCCACATAGTTTAAATACTAAATATTATGCTGTTTTATTATATAGAAATGGAAATCCAATATCTTTTGTTTGCAGAAGATATAAATGTTCTAAAGCCTCTCTTATGCGCTGGAACAAAAAATTTAATGGTACAAAAGAATCTTTAACAGATAAATCCCATAAACCTTTATCTCCTCATCCAAAAGCTCATACAAAACAAGAATTATATTGGATTAAAAATTATATTAGAAGAAATCCAACAATCTCTCTTTGTGAACTTTATGGAAAATTAAGGACTGAAAAGGGCTATTCTAGGCATGCTTGTTCTTTATTTAGAATTGTTAGAAAACTTAAGTATAAAGTGAATACTGAACACCATTCTAAGTATATTTCCAGGAAATATGATACTCCTACCAATATTGGTATGAAATGGCAAATGGATGTTAAAGTCATTCCAAAAGAATGTTATGCTGGACAAATTCCTGACAAATTTTACCAATACACTATAATTGATGAAGCATCACGTGAAAGATTTATTTATCCTTACAAAGAACAATCTTCCTATTCTACTATTGATTTTGTAAAAAGAGCGATTGTTTATTTTGGCTATAAACCTAAAATCATTCAAACAGATAATGGTCAAGAATTTACTTATACTATGAAAACAGATAAAACTCATCCATTAGACACTTTACTTGAATCTTTAAAAATATCTCACAAATTGATTAAACCTAGAACTCCTAGACACAACGGTAAAGTTGAAAGAAGTCACAGAAATGATCAACAAAGATTTTATTTCTATCTTAAGTTTTATTCCTATAATGATTTATTAAAACAAATGAAATCATATCTCAAACGTTCCAATAACATTCCTATGCAAATTCTTGGTTGGCTCACTCCTTTACAAATGAGGCAAAAAATTATAGAAAAAAACAATAAT
>QAMK01000029.1 GCA_003149915.1 Bacillota bacterium | reverse complement strand
TTCTACCGCATCACCGCCGACGCCTTCGTGGGGGCCGCCCGGCCGGTGGAGATCAGCGGCCTGGCCGTCTTTGACAAGCGGGTCATCCTGTTCGGCAGCGAGGGGAGCGCCAAGGTGTTCTCCTCCCTGGGCCAGGAGAAGGCCCTGGATGTGCAGAACCTGCCCACCCGCAGCCTGCCCACCGCGGTGGTGGAAATAACCGCCCACAATTAGATAAGAACAACCAACTCATATCCAATGTTCTTTTAAGCGTATTGTTATGAATCGTTGAGCTATCAAAGACTGATAACAGTATACTATACTTTTGCCCATGAGAAAAGCCGGTGCCTCTGTGCACCGACTTTCTCTTGTATTAACAGAGTTCAAAAATTGAATTGACCCATGCAACCGCTTCTCCCCTGGTAACGGGGCGGTCAGGGTCTATCTCCGAAGCATCGTCAATCCAGCCATAGGCAACGGCGGTTACAATGCTTGGATATGACCAATGGCCTTGATAGGATACCCATGGCATGGGGACGGTTTTGGCCTCTACAAAGCGTGTCAGCATGGTTATCAGTTCCCCGGAGGTCAGGGTATCGTCTGGACGGAAAAGACCGTTATATCCGCTTACAATGCCCGCAGAGACCAGAGCGGAAACAGCATCGTAGTACCATGTGCCCCGCTCCACGTCGGAAAAGGTATCATAATCACCGGACAGCATAGCCACGCTTGCGGGAGTTAGGGAGCGGTACAGCAGAACGGCAATTTGCGCCCTGGTTATGAGGTCATTTTCGTGTGCTTGCCCATCTCCATATCCAGCGAGGAACAGAGGGACAGCGGGGTCAAGAACAGCGTCGCCGCAGGACAGCACCAGCTTAACAGGTTCCGTTATTTCTATCGCCGGGGTATCGCTGTGGCTGGGCCGGTGCGGCCTGGAAGGGGCGGGGGTATCTTCATCGGAGGTATCCGGTTCCGGGTCTTTGGAGTGTTCGGGTTCCTCTGGCGGTTCGGGTTCTTCCGGTTCATCTGATTCATCGGGGCTGTCCGGTGTATCTGGCTTATCAGGGGTACCAGGGTCAGAAGGTTTAACAGGTTCGGGGTCAGATGGAGTGTCGGAGGAATCCGGCGTGTCCTGTTCCGGCGGTATCGGTTCGGGTTCTGGTTCTTCTGGCAAATCGGAGGCAAACACAAACTTTGCTCCGAAGTGGGTATCAACCTTTTCCATGGAGAGACTTTCCCCTAAAAATACTGCGTTGTTCTCCGGGTCAAAAGCATTTTCAAAGTAGTCAGCATAATACCCCACGGGGTCATTTTCCGTATAAATAGAATCCATGCCGTTTGTATAGGAAATGGACAGCGGCGTGTTGCTGGGGGCGTAGATGTCGCTTGCGCCCATTGCCCCCGTATTCCCAAAGATAAGGGAATCAACAATTTCTAACTTTCCATCGGTGGAAATACCGCCGCCTAGATTAGCATTGTTGCCTGTAATCGCGCAGTTATATAGTAGTCCAGAACCGGTATTGCTGATATAAATACCTCCACCAACACATGGACGGTCAACCTCTACCCCCGCTTGATTATTGGAAATTTGGCTGTTTTTAAGTTCCAGTTGCCCCATACAGAGGATAGCGCCGCCGTTCCCGGCAGAGGTATTGTTGGTAAAGGTACAGTTTTCAATGATAGCCGTGCTGTTTGAAGGTAATTCAATCCCCGCCGTCCGTCTGCCTGTATTGTCGCTGAAAGTGCAGTTGCTAACTGTGGCGGTCACGGCAGACAGAATAACAGGTCGGTTTGTGGAAGCAAAGTTTGAGATATTGATATTGGACATTTCAAATTGTCCAACAATATCGTCAAGTGATGTGTGGTTTACAACAACGGCAGAGAGGGCCGCCCCCTGCCCGTCAAGGTTCAAATTTTGAATGGTAACGTCCTGTTCGGCAAAACTGGAAACGGTCAAAAAAGTTCCAGCGGTAAAGGTGTCGCCTGGAATAAGCGTAATCACTTTTTCTGTATCGCCGATAACACAATTTTGGTCAATGTAAATTTGGTTGCTTAAAGCTATTGTATCCCCAGATTCAGCGGCATCAATAGCGGCAAGCAGTTCTTCCAGGGTAGTGACTTCCGGTATCTGTGGGCTATCTTCCGTAGGTTCCGATACAGGCGGCGGGTCAGTGGGGGGAGCATCATCTTCCGCTGTGGCATAGGCCGTGAGGGGCAATGCAGAGAGCAACAGGGACAGTGAAAGCATGAACGACAGCAGGGATTTTCTTCTCATTGGACAGCGACCTTTCCTATTTTTTGGAGCGTAACAGGTTGACCATATTTGTGATTGCCGCTGTTTCTTCCGCCGTCAGCCCGGAAACATCTACAAAGTGCCGGTTATCTATACAAAGCAGAAAATCCGTGGAAACGCTGAACAGGTGCGCCAGATTGATAAGGGTATCATAACTTGGATAGCGTGTGCCGTTTTCATAGGCAGAGAACGCCGAGCGGGTCACCCCCACATGGCGGGCGACTTGCGCCTGGGTCATGCCCCGCTCCATGCGTAGCTGTTTCAGCCGAGCCGCAATCTGCAAATAGGCCATTTTGGTATACCTCCCTAAAGATACCGCAAATGGCGCTTCTTTTGGTGTCGCGGCGTGACGCATTTTGTAGCAAAGGGGTATCAGCACAAATCAAACACGATTTGCGGATTTTTGAACTTTATCCGATAAGGAAAAATTGAAGTTTGAGCCGCTGATTTTGAAGTGTGCGTTGGCATCGGTGGATGGTAAAATCAAAGTATGGAAGGACGCATAGAACGCAAGCACCACCATAGGAGCGGGGGCGGTTTTCCGCCCCTGTTTCTATTACTTGCAGAGGGGGGTGAGAAACGATGAAGAAAACATTGACCGTCAGCGAGTTCAAGAAATACTGCGAGAAAGAACGATTTACCCGTATTGTCTACCACAGTGAAAATCAGGAGTGGTATCAGTGTGCAGACCCTTGCAAGGTCGAGATGGCCTTTCCGGCTATGGAGATATATGAGAATCCAAACATACTTTACTTGAAGTCAGGGAAAAACGTTTTGTGCCTGGACAGGATACAGTGTGTGAAAGTCGATACAGAATCCAGTGTGTTGGGCACAATAATTACCGTGCTATGCGGCGATTTTGGGGCAAAGCACTATGACCGGTCCTACACGCTGATTTTCCAGAAGTAGGCAGAAAAAGACCGTCCTGCAACAAACAGGGCGGTCTTAATCGTTCTTTGGATTGTCCTCCATGTTGTCGAGCGCAAATTGTATGCACTGATTCAGCAGTTCATTCCTGGATATACCAATTTTAGCCGCTTTATCGTCAATCTTTTCTAAGACTTCCGAAGAAATCCGCATGGATATTACTTCTTTTTCAAACTTCCTGGGTGTAAACTTTGCCATATCGCCATTACCCTCCCTCTTGCTAAATTGTATCTTTTCTGATATGCTAAAACTATATTCTAAAAGCAATATCTAATTAAGAATACAATCTAAGAAAAGGATTGGGTCATATGAGGTATGCAGTTATAATTTTTCTACTCTGCTTCATTCTTCTTGTTCAATTTATCTTTGCCAACTTCATGCGGAAAGTCGCTGTGAGAAAGGGCTATGGAGATGATGCCCACGCATGGGCCATGTGTTTCTGGCTTGGTATTGCGGGTGGTATTTATGTCATGGCTTTACCAGATTTAATCCAGCAGAGTCAAAATCAGCAAATGATTGAATTGTTAAAAGACGTTGCAAAAGGGAAAGAGGTACAACAGTGAAAAAATGTAAGAATTGCGGCAAGGACATTTCTGACTATGCCGTGGTATGTCCAAACTGTGGATGTGCGGTCAACGCTCCGGGCAATGGCGGCAAGCCTATTTCATCGAAATCGAAGCTATCCCGCAAAATATATATTGTGATTGCTGTTGTTGCGGCAGTTCTCCTAATTCCTTCTGGTTTCGTTTTTGCCTGCGCCCAAAATGCCTATAATTGTGTGATAGGAAAGAGCCCCATTGGGCTTGGAGCAATTCTCTTTGAGGAAGATATACTAAATTTTGATTTGAGCACCGTAATGGTGGTAAAAACAGGTTGCATTTCAATCATCGTGATATGCGTACTCGCCATTGCTACTAGCCTTTTTCTGTTCTGGCGGTCAAAGAGAAATCATGCCTAATTTTACAATGGGGATTATAGAGGATGAAAACAAAAAGTAAAAGGTTAGCTATTATTATCTGTGCGCTATGTGTTTGCCTGGTAATTATATCCTTTAATGCTTTTGGTGGAAATTCAGTTGTTGGTACATGGAAAGTCAACGGCTATGAATACGATGGTAAAACATATAAAACCTCTAATGTTGCAGAACTTTGTGAACTACGAGGATATTCCTTTTTAGAGTGGAATGATGCCAGCCTGATTTTTACGAATACCGGGACAGTATACTTACACCGCACAGAGGAAGGAACACCTGTTGAGGTGTCGGGTACATATACCGTTGGCGATACCTTCATTGAACTTTGTTCAGATGGAGGTGAAAAGAAGTTATTAAGTTATGATATAAAAAACATCTACTATGATATTCCATCCGGTGTAACCCTTGTATTCCAGAAATAGTATTCCTAAAAGTTCTACCTTTGGAGACGGTAAGAAAGCGGCCTTGTTAAGTGTCTGTCAAGTACCCTGATTTACTTTCTGAACATATCCAAAAATTGAATGACTTTTCTGGAAACTTGAAGTGTGCAGATTGCGCCCCGCCTGTTAAGCTATAAGCAGAAACAGGAAAGGGGCGCTTTCTGATGGAAAATCGGACTTACTACTATGCCAGGGTATCCAGTAAAGAACAGAATCTTGACCGCCAGCTTGCCGCCTTTGGCTCTCTAGGGGCGCAGGAGCGGGATATAATCACCGACAAGGAATCAGGCAAGAACTTAGACCGGGCGGGATACACAGCCCTTAAAGCGGCCTTACTGCGCCGTGGGGATACTTTGGTGGTAAAATCCCTTGACCGTCTAAGCAGGAACAAAGCAGATATTAAAAACGAGTTGCAATACTTCAAAGAAAATGGTATCCGTTTGAAGGTGCTGGACTTGCCCACAACGATGATTGAGTATCCAGCGGGGCAAGAATGGGTTCTTGAAATGGTAAACAATATTTTGATTGAGGTTTTATCCTCCATTGCCCAGCAGGAGCGGGAAACGTTACGCCAGCGGCAGGCGGAGGGGATCGCGGCGGCAAGGACTAAAGGTAAGCACCTAGGCCGCCCAAGAGCTGTTAAGCCTGATAACTGGAATGAAGTAATAGAGCGGTGGCACACAGGGGAAATAACCGCCGTAGAGGCCATGCGGCTGACTGGTATGAAGAAAAGCACGTTTTACAAATTGGTTGGATAGGCAAACGACAAGGGCGGGGATATTACACCCCGCCCTATGTATGTTAATCTTTCCAGCCACAAAGGCACAGCAGGAGCAAAGCTAGTGGAGCGCACGCCATAGCAAGCGCGCAGATGAAAATACAGCAGATAAATTTTCCCATGGTAAACCGTCCTTTCAAACAATCACAAGTTTTTTCGTGGTCAGAAGATATGCGCCCAGCGGGGCCGTTATCAGTACCGCCGTACAATCCTGGTCAAGGGGTGTCGTTCCGCAGTAGGCCAGCCAGAGCAAGAGGCCGCTTACCAGAAGTAAGCACAGCCCCATTGCCCTTTGCTGGACGTACAAGCGGCGTTTGGTGGTGCGCCGCATGGGGTCAGCCCTCTATCATAGGTTGCAGACAATCGCCGCAGATAAGGCGGATAGGCTTACCGGAGCGGGCGATATTGTGACAGTGGGGGCAGACATAGCGGTGGTTGTGGTTAGGCCGTGCGGAGGGTGTAGGCGCTCCACTTTCGGCGGCGGCGTTACCCCCTGCAATGCGGATACCGTGATACTCGTTGCGGTTCAACTTGATTTCTTGAATATCGTTGTTCAATATCCAGTCGAGCAGTTCATCAGATGGGCTTGTTATGCTCCATCCGTATTTCTCTGAACGGGTAACAGTGAGGCCGTGGGCTTCGGCTGTTCGCTTAAAATATTTGTTATGGTAGGTTCCTCCACGGCTACAATCCTGGACGTGTGCAATCTCGTTGTTATACTGGTGACAGATTTCATGGAGCAATGTACAGACCGTGTACTCAATGGGCCGGTTCAGTGTCCCGGCGGCAATATTGATTTCTTTATACCCTTCTCCCTTAACGCTCCATGCGTCATATAAGGTGTAATGCCCATAACTGCGGCTACTGCTTTGGATGGTGATAACAGGCCGTACAAGTTCACCATTGAAAAAGTCGGCATTCAGCTTATCATAGAGTTTTTCCAGATAACCGGCAAGGCGGCTATACTTGGTGAGTTCTTTCATGGTGTGCGCTCCCTTTCATTCAAACAAATTGTAGTTGATTTTGAGGGAGCGGGCGGCTATACTGAATATACCCGCTCCCTCTTTGGTGAGTGTGGGTCAAGTCTCTTGCACTCTTGCTTTGGTCGGCGTGTTGTGCAAGGGGCTTGTTTTATGCGATAGAAAAGCGGCGGCTGGTAGACTGTTTGAGATACCGCTGATAAAGGGCGGCGTTCTCACGCTTAAGTGCGGTGGTGTCTAATCTGTGAGAAATAACGGCACTAAACCTTGCAATATAAGGCCCAGCAGATAATTCCTCCACCCCCCGGCTGTCCATCTCTTTCTTGATGGTATCTTTGAGGCTTTCCACCTCTGCCTTGGCTTCTTCCAGAATGGCTTCCCATTCCTTGAGTGCTTCAATCTTGGAAATGATTTCGATACTGGACATATTCAACCTTCCTTTCATTCTTCCAGGTCAAGCGCCGGAGGGCTTTACGGCATAGCGTTCTTCTAAGTGCGTCACAATCTCCCGTATCCGGTTCCGGTCTTATCTGGTGGTCTTGATGCTATCGTCCACCTTGGCTTGACCTGTCGGGGTGTTCCCCTGTTGTGCTTTTAGTATATCAGTTAACTGATAGTTTGTGAAGATGGAATAATGCATAAAAGTTAACTGATATTTTTGTGCATTATATCAGTTTACTGATATTTATATCAGATGGTAAAATCTAATGGGGGTGATACCATGTCAACAGAAGCACAAAAGAGGGCAAGCACAAATTACAATCGGAGACAAGACAATATAATGATACGTCCGACACAAGAGGTAGGGGCAACGATACGAGCCGCCGCCGCTAATGCTGGTCAGTCAGTACAAGCGTATGTCCTGCAAGCTGTCAGGGAACGTATGGAGCGGGAGCAGACACAGGCCGGGGGTGGTTTTGGTATTTCCGAAGCTGTCCAGCAGGATATTTCTTAGTAGTCGGTTCACCGCATAGGCACGGCCCGATTCTATCTCTGGACTAATGGAAATCTAAATCGGTTTTGTTTATATCATTGGGTTGACCTGCCTAAATTGGTTTGCTATAATAGCGCCGTAAGTTGAAAATGTCGCCGACAGAAGTTAAAGACACACTTACCCATGAGGCCATAAGTGCCTTGCGGGGAGTGTGTCTTTTTTCGTTCTGGATGGCGTGTACCTTGACAATGTGACATAGAGATATTGAGTTGCTGACAAGATGGTTGACCCTTTGCGGTTAGGGGCGGACAGGGACGGCCCCGCCGCTTCCCAGCCGCCCAGGGTACACCCCTTGCGGTTAGAAGCGGAAAGGGCGTGCTGATGTTCTCCGCCCAAGGGTGCAGTGCTCCGAGGAGTCAGGAACAATGTCCAGCCAAAAAGAAAAGCGGCAGAGCCGCAGAAGGGAGGGAACAAAATGGAGCTTACGAACTATGACGATGTTTTGAAAATGATTTCGGAGGAAAATGAAGAAGAAAGCATGGATTCTATATGGTCTGGCTTTGAGTGCGATATATGTGACCAGGACGACATATATGGCCCATCCCTAATTACACTTGAAGCTAACCGTGGTTCCAAGCATGATGGTGAGCGGGTAACGCTGAATGTATGTGGCGATTGTATGGACTGGATTTATGACCGCATTATTGAGCGAGCAGGTAAGCCAAAACGGATAACGCACTGGTAAGAAGGATGGCTTAACCACGCCGTTTTTGAATTGTAACCACACAAACAAATCATAGTTTTATTAAGAAGTATAGGGCAACGGATAACAGAAAATGTTTTGAAAGCGTTCTAAAATACACGATAATGTATGGGTAGAAGGAATTATATGCTTATTGCGTAAAAAGCGCACAGAGAACGAAAAAAGCGTCAGAATCACCCCGAAATATAACAGTTGGAAAGAAGGTGGTACCTATTCCCAGGATGTCCAAAAGGGAAAAAGAAGAGTGGAACTTTTTCCTTAATGAGAAAGGGCGCAAAGAATACAATGATCTATGCCGTCGTTGTGTTCACGAATGTAAGCAGAGCTTTAGGACTATCGTAATTTCTTGTCCCCAATATAAATCTAAACGAAGCAAGCGTGTCGATGTATAGTGAAATCCAAAACAGAATCACTCCCCTTCATCATACTAAAGTTTTTGGACACACGGTTTTTGTCAGGACCAAATTTGCTTCCGCTCCGTTTACACTACGCTCTCGCGCCTTAATTTCAAGCTACTAAATTTCATTGCCTTATTTTCTTTATAAAGAAAGCCCTTCAAACCCTTGAGCCGCAAGGGTTTCAAAATTGATTTGGACAAACAGCGTGTCCAAAATGGGTTTCTGTACGTATGACTAGTGTATTATGTGAGAGGTAAAGATGTGGTAAAAATAAAAACAGTTGATGATTTGATTGCAGAAGTTAATCGTTGCCATGCTGGACGATATGAAGCTGGCATGAATGAAGCTACGGCGGAAGCAACCGGAAGTTTACGTGCTACGATTAGATTTGATAGTGCAAGATGGGACTTTTTTTCTGGATTGTACGGGTATGTTAAAACGTTAGTGTTATATTCGCAGAAGGATGGTGCAGAAAACGGACGTATCCGTATTAGTGATGTACAGGGCATTGAACATATTCGGGGAAATGAACAGGGGAACGCCTATGTAATTATTGCAGGAAATGACGAACGACATTTAATTATCCTGGATAATCCAGAGATGAAACAGCAAAGAAAAGTAAAGAAAGAGGCTTAACAGGAGGCTTTTTTCACTTTCAGAGCCGTGAAAAATATCTCACATCTCATGTCAACATTTTGTTTTCTGGACAAGCAATGATTGTGCCGCAACGGCTTATCAATTTGAAAATCAATGATTTTGTCCAGAGAAATATTGATGGTTAAGGGCTTTTTGAGGCTTTATCCGAAAAAATGAAGAAATCCCCCATATTATTGGGTGCAGAGCCGCCACGCCGGAAGCTGGCGCAAAATAAATCGCTTTGACCATTTGAACCACTTGGCTTATCTTGCCGCTGTCAAGTGGGACATATCCTCGCCGAAGGCAGGAGAGCGGGTTGGAGTGATAACCAGATTGAAAGGCTATTTCAGCATGATAGAGGTATATCGCCCATATACTCTTACCAGAGAGGGGGCGTATCCTACGAGGAAGAACAGCGTGGAGGTCAAGTATACCTTTGTCAATCCAAACAGTGAAAACAAGGCAGTTGAAGATATTTTACGGCAAATCATTTTTGAAAAGCTACTGGCAATGTTGGATTCACCTTATCACAGCGCAAGTGAAAATTAAATACTAACTCATACCACGGGGATAAGGGCCGACAAGCCTTTATCTCCTTTGCTTTTTATGCTATAATCCGATGTGGATATGAGTTGGTTGATGAAAGGAGCAACCAACAATTTGAATATAGTAGCTTATTGCCGTGTGTCCACAGACAAAGAAGAACAGGTAGACAGCCTGGAACACCAAAAGCAATTCTTCGGGGAGTATGCGCAGAAAAACGGTCACAATTTGCGTAAAGTGTATGCAGACGAGGGGATTACAGGAACAAGTCTGCGGAAGCGAAGTGAATTTCTGCGGCTGATGAAAGATGCCAAACTTGGATTGTTTGAGGCCGTAGTCGTGAAGGACATTTCCCGTTTTGCCAGAAATACCGTTGATTTTTTGCAGAGTATCCGAGAGTTAAAAGCATTAGGTATCAATACCATGTTTATTACAGCGAACATGGAAACTTTTTCGGATTCTGAATTTGTTCTTACTATCTTCGGGGCTATGGCGCAGGAGGAGAGCGCAAATCTATCCAAGCGGGTAAAGTTCGGAAAGAAGATAAATGCCCAAAAAGGCAGGGTTCCGCAGAGGATTTTTGGCTATGACCGCATTGATAATTTTACCCTTG
This sequence comes from Bacillota bacterium, assembly GCA_003149915.1. Classification (GTDB taxonomy): domain Bacteria; phylum Bacillota_I; class Bacilli_A; order RF39; family UBA660; genus Faecenecus; species Faecenecus gallistercoris. The sequence continues at coordinate 1,217 of QAMK01000029.1, read as the reverse complement.
TGATAAACAGCCAGGAGGCACAAACGGTAAAGGAAATTTACCGGCTTTACCTGGAAGAAGGGCTTGGGTGTCGGACTATCAGCTTGCGGTTAAATCAAAGCCAGCGCAAAACCAAGTTTAAGTGTGACTGGAATCCCCGAGCAGTTCGGCGTGTGCTGACCAATTCCATCTATTGCGGCCATTATATCAATCATAAGTATGAGATAGCGGACTACCTAACCGGGAAACAAGTACATATACCAGCCGAAGAACACTTCCACCACGAAAGACCGGAGTGGGCCATTATTCCGCCGGAGGTATTTGAACAGGCGCAGGCACAGCTAAACCAACGCCGGGCGCAGTATGATAGCGGGGAGCCGTTTAGAGGGGCCAGGTACAGCACGAAGCACCTATTCAGCACCCTTATCAAGTGTGAGCACTGCGGACGCTCTTTCTGCCAGAAACATTACACCTACAAGAACACTCGCATATATTGGAAATGCACCACAAATGACCAGTTTACCGCTGAACGGTGCGACAACAATGTAACACTGAACGAAGCGGAACTCCTAACAGAGATACAGGTGTATTTTACATCCCTTATTCATGACAAGGGCAACTTCATTTCTGGAATACTGTCCGACATAGAAAAGCGACTTTCCAGTGGGCAATCTTCGGATGATAGGGTCAAAATTGAACGGCGGCAGAAATCTTTACTGGCGAAAAAAGAGCGATACCAGGAAATGTACGCCAATGAGATTATCACAATGAACGAACTAAAAAAGCACACTGCAAGCATCCTTGAAGAATTGGAGTCACTGGACTATGACTTAAAGCAATATGAGCATTTCCTGGCGGTCAAAGAGGATTCAGGCCGTTTTGTGGAACAGTACATACAGGAGATTGAGCGGTTCTTGCAGTTGGAATCCGTGACAAATGTGGATTTACGCAAGATTATTGACCATATCAGCGTTAATAGAGACGGAAATGTCCGCATTGTCCTAAAGAAACTGGATGACCTGGATACCTTTTGACCATTTACCTATTTGGTGCGGATAGTGGAGTCGGTGGACCCCATCATCCTCAGCATGAAGCTGGTGGACGTGTGCGAGTGCCGCCCCTGCGACTGCTGCTGCGAGATTCCCCCGTCCATCTGTGCCTGCTTCCCGGAGGAGCTGGTGATGGGGGGCGACGTACACCGCCTGTACGTCACCCTGGGCCAGTTCTCCATCATCCGC
>QAMK01000032.1 GCA_003149915.1 Bacillota bacterium | reverse complement strand
ATGAAAACAGATAAAACTCATCCATTAGACACTTTACTTGAATCTTTAAAAATATCTCACAAATTGATTAAACCTAGAACTCCTAGACACAACGGTAAAGTTGAAAGAAGTCACAGAAATGATCAACAAAGATTTTATTTCTATCTTAAGTTTTATTCCTATAATGATTTATTAAAACAAATGAAATCATATCTCAAACGTTCCAATAACATTCCTATGCAAATTCTTGGTTGGCTCACTCCTTTACAAATGAGGCAAAAAATTATAGAAAAAAACAATAATCAATAATTACATTGTAACTATATCATATTGCTTTTATTTTTTTCATAAATTTTGTCTCACATCATTTACAATTATACATTCTGGTATAAATGGCTATAACAATATTTTTAAAAATACATATCCTATATTAGATAATAAATCAAAATTGATTTATATCAGATTCAATTTTAAGTACTTGAAAAGGAGGGAATCTTCATGTGCGACCAAGAAAAAAACACCTGTGAAAACTGCCTAAGTGACATTCTAGAGGTCATTATCAAATTGCAACGTCGTGGTCAAAAATTTGATGATATCAAAGAAGGATGCGATAAACCGTTCTTAGGACCATGTCCATCTATTTGCACTTACAACACGAGACCGATTCGCCTATTCCGTTGCTGCGATGGTGGACTTTGGACACTACCATACGGAACAGATGGCTCAACTAGTAGTGTTTTCCGGGCTGAAAATCTAGACGGGTGCTGTCTAACTTGCCGTATCTTAGCACCATCTACAACAGGCTCTACAGAACCCTACGTTGCCACAAATCAATTCTTTACAATTAACTTGAACTGTGTTGGAGCATTAGAATGTTTAGCAGATACCTACGTCGATGTATGTAGTTAGGTGTTAGCAAAAAAGTCGCTACGGCGACTTTTTATTTGTTTGACTTTTTTATTTTAATCGACACAATTTCATCGATGGGAATCGTATCTTCATCCATTGTCAGAATTGCATTCTCTGTTTTGCCAATAATTCTAGTGTCGTACGTATGGTGGAACGTTTTGATTTGAACATCTACTTTGTAATAGTGATGAATGGAGTCAAAAATCTCTTTTATCTGCTCTTTTACGTCTTGGGTCGTTAAACTCTCTAACGGTTTTAATTCTTTTTCTTTGCGGTCATAATACACTGTTTGATTGTTGCTGATATCTTCTTTCAATGGAATTTTACTAATTTTTGGTAATTTGCTCATCTTAACCTCCTATCTTTACTGTATGCATAGATACGATAAAACAGAATTCATTTTCTAAAACACAGGATAATTTTTTGCAATTTCGGAAATGCTAATAAGGGTGGTTACCATGTATAAAAAAAGAATTAAATGGAATTGGACTCAAATTTTGTGTGTCTTTATTTTTATGATTGTCAGTATTTACAGTATTTATGCGGCAAGACTTTACATCAATCCTAGTTTGGGAAATTTGGCCGTAAAGCAGTTACTCTGGTATGGATTAGGAATCGTCATCTTTTGGATTCTCACCAAGGTACCTGCCAAATGGATTATCAAAGGAATCTATCCTTTTTATGCCTTCATGATTCTATCTCTCGTTGGACTGTTATTTTTTGGTACAAGCATTAACAATAGTCGCTGTTGGTATGTCATTCCCTACTTAGGTAGCATTGAACCATGCGAATTTATGAAAATCAGTTTGGTTCTGTTATTTGCGAAAGAAATCGATGCATTTAACAAACGTCGGAAAGTTACTTTTAAACAAGAATTTTTCTTTTTGTGTAAGATGGGATTTTATTTACTGTTGCCAGTCGTTCTTACCTTTTTGCAACCGGATACAGGTTCTATCTTTATCTACACTTTCATTGCAGTTGTCATGCTCTTTTGTTCTAAATTAAGTAAGCGCTGGTTTTGGATTATCGGCGGTACTGTCGTCGTGTTACTCGCTATCTTTCTTTACTTATATTTCTTTCAAGAGGAACTGTTCATTCAAATTTTTTCTTCTAATATCTATTATCGCTTGAATCGATTAAAAGATTTTCGCGATGGAACGAGTATGCAACTGGAAAATGCATTGGTAGCAATCGGTTCTGCTGGGTTATTCGGGCATGGTTCTTTACCACTTTATTTTCCAGAACCCGCCACTGACTTTATCTTTTCTGTGTTTGCGAGTAGTGTCGGACTTATCGGAACCGTTCTATTTTTACTTGTATTAGTGGTGTTCGACTACTCCATTTTTAAGATGGCCGAAAAGGGACATGGGATTTCTAAATTTTTATGGATTGGATTGCTGGCAACGATTGCATTTGGACAAATTCAAAACATTGGAATGAACATTGGTCTTTTGCCAATCATGGGAATCACTCTTCCCTTTATCAGTTACGGTGGTTCTTCCTTATTATCCTACAGCATCTCGTTTGGTCTATTTTATGCCATTCAAAAAGAAGTCTGATAAGCATTCTGTCTTGGTTCTATAATAAATAGTGTTGGTGGATAAAAATCATCAACACTATTTTTAATTAAAAAAGAGTCATATCAGAAACCTATGATACAATGTAACTTGAACAAAAAAACACTGAAGGGATCTGATTAAATGACTCATACTGATTATACTAAAAATATTCTAAATATTAAAGATGATAATATCTATTTTTATGAAAATTGTTTAGAAAATGTCAAAATTAACAATACTGTTACTAAAATCTTTCGTGGTTATCTAACTTATACACCAGAATTTTGTCCCAAATGTGGATGCGTTAATGAAGGTTTTGACGATATTATCAAATGGAACTGGAAAAAGAACTGTAAAATTAAGTTGCCTAAAGTTTCTAACTATAACACTTTGTTAATTTTAGATAAACAACGATTCTATTGCAAACATTGTCATTCTACTTTTACTGCTTCTACTAACATTGTTAAGTTTCGCAAACAAATTTCTATCAATACTAGAACAAGTGTTATCTTAGACTTAATGAATAAAGGAAGCGAATTAGAGATTGCTAAACGTAACAATATTTCCACTAATTCTGTTAATCGTATTTTACACGATATCTCTCAAGATAAATTAATAAAGAATAATGGTCTCTTACCTACCTCTTTTGGCATTGATGAATTTTCTGCCACCAAAGATACAATCAGCAGAATGGCTTTTATTATTGTGAATCATTCATCTAAACGTATTTTTGACATTAATAATAGTAGGAAATCTATAGATATTGAACATTATTTTAAAAGATATTCAAAGCAAGAAAGAGATAAAGTTGAATTTATTACTATGGATCTTTACAAGCCATACTACATTTTAATGCATAAACTTTTCAGAAATGCAACTATCGTCCCCGACCGTTTCCATATCGTAATTCAATTTAGAAATGCATTAGATAAAACAAGAATTCAATTATGTAAGAAATCCAATAAAAACTATAACAAATTCAAAAAATATTGGAAATTAATTCTGAAATGTGAAGATGACTTAGACACTTCAACTCAATTTTATTCTCATTATTTTAGAAAATATGTCACGGAAGATTATATTATAACTTATCTCATTAACACTAATCATGAATTGTTTGTTACTTACAATTATTATCAAGGTCTTCTAAAATCTCTTAGAAATCGTGATAAGAATAAATTCTTTTCTATTATTGATAATCCTTCTTCTGATATATCCATCTATGCTAAAAAATGTAATAAAACTCTATTGGACATGAAAAAGTATCTAGCTAATGCTTTTGATTATGACTTTTCTAACGGTATCGTCGAAGGAACAAATAATGTAATCAAACAAATTAAACATACTGCTTATGGATACAGAAAATTTTCCCATCTCAAAGCGAGAATTATGCTTATTAAAGGTTTATTTAATCCTTTAGCTGCATAAAAAAGGAAGTGTTATAAACACTTCCCATCAACAGTTCATTTATCATTAGTTTTTGGTTTCACCAACACTACTTGACATTGAACCTCTGTCTTGAATACTCTTGGGACTTCTTTTTTGTCTGATTTTGAGAATTTTTTATTTGGTGTGTGCTCTATCTTTTTTCATTTGAATTGCTTCTTCATATACTTGTTTTAGTTGTTTTCCAATGTTTTTAATATCCCGCTCTTTGGCAACTTGATATGCTTCTTCGGTCAAATCTTTCAAATCGTGATTGATGATACGGACGATCTTATCTTCAAATTCATCGATTGTTTTCGCTTTGTAGACGTTTACACCATCTTGAAGCCAGCCATCAAACACGGGAATATCTCGAATTAGCGCTGGTGTTTTCATTGCACATGCCTCAATAATTGGAATACCTTCTGTCTCTTCTAATGTTGGAAATAGGTACAGATTACAACCACTCAGGGCTTTTTTGATCATTGCTGGTTCGACGTATCCGGCAAATTTCAAATTCGGTAACTTGGTGCGAACCGCTTTTCTGATTTTACTTGGGACTGTATAAAGCGGTGTATACCCAAACCAGATGAATTGATACTCCGGCAATCGTTTGGCAAGTTCTACAAAGTCTAAAATTCCTTTTCGTTCTAGATACAGACCGATGCCTACAATTACTTTATCTTCTAGTTTATAATGGTAATATTTTCGAAACTCTTTGCCACCTTTTTCATCTCGTTTGAAAAATTCTAGTTCAATGCCGTTGCTAATCGCATAAATTTTTCGATTTAGATGGTATGATTCTAGTAGTTTTTTGGAATACTCTGTCGGAGTAATGATGATGTCTCCTAGTCTATAGCACTTGCATAGCCATTTTTTAAATAACGGTGAAACGAGATTGGAACCGATAAAACTGTTTCTAAAGTCTTCTTCTGTGGAATGGGCATGGTAGACGACAGGCACATCTTGCTTTCGTAATTTTTTTGCTAAACGATAACTTTTCAGCAAGTAGAAATTGATATGTGCCACATCATAAGGCTGCTCGTTGGGATCGTTGGTATAGGAAATTTTTGCAGAATCGAGGGCTTTCATTTGATGCTTGATTGCTTTTCCTAAACCACTTTTGGAAATTGCTTTTAAACTTTCAGTATATAATAGAACTTTCATTACTTCATAACTCCTTGCTGGTTTTCAGTTGTCTGTGATTGACCAGTACGAATTGATGTTAACTCACCAGATGACAACATTTCATTTTTGATTTCATCGACAGTTGGTGCCCAAGGAGCAACGGATTCGTTACTTGGACAAAAGGTTGGTCCGATATTGGTTGCCAACGACTGAGATGAATTGTACGTGCCATTTTGAATCATGTTGTTTTTAATTCTAGCAATACTTTTAGCAAGACCAATAGCACCTTGAGAAATGGTGTCATATTGGATAAAGTTTCCTGAATTATCTCGTACTCCTCCGAGGTTGTTTAAATTATGAAAATTTTCAGAAGTATAATGACCTGTCTCTAGACGTGAGATGGCAATGATGGTTGCGACTTCTTCATCACTCGTAAAACCATATGCCGTTGCCGCTTTATAAATTTCCTGTTCTACATCTGCGGGTGAAGATGATACTTCTAACGGTGTAAATAATCCGGCATTTTGCCAATACACATTGGAAATAGCAGTTTGTACGGATGAGAAGGATGCGGTTGTCATATCTAAATTTTGATGATTGCAAATTTCTGCGATTTGGTTTTCTGTCATACCATATGCATTTTCTAGGAATTCTATGTAGTTTGTCTCAGAAGTACTTACTTCTGCTGCGGCAGAATCATTTTCTGGTATGGATACTGTTACCATATCTTGAGAAGTGGCATCGTACGTGACATCATCTGAACCGATTTCTATCTCGTCTGGAATGACTACCGGTTCTGGTTGAACATATTCCTCTTGGTTCATACTTGAAACCGTTTCTATTTGATCTTCTTCCGTCGTGGATAGAGGAATTGCTGACTCTGGAGTGATCTCTTGAGATGCTGCCATTTCTGGGATTTGTTGCAACTTGTCTGACATAGATGGATCACTGGTTTCTACCAATGTTGGATTCTTATCGAGCGCGGCTTTTACCTGAGGAGCGACCATGCCGATGACGGCTCCTGCAAAAACTAAAGAGCCAATAGCAGCAGTTGCTTTGATTGCAGCTGTTTTTAACTTTGCTTGTTTTAGACGAATTTCATTTTTGCGGTTTCTTAAGGCGACTTCCAAGTTAGCAAAATCTGGTCTCTTTAATAATGCCACAGGATTTTCCAATACCACAATTTGACCATCAATTGCAATTTGTTTATAACGAGTATGGTTTCGAAAGCTGTCTGTTATCAATTTGATTTGGTCTTTTCTCCTAGCAATGTCGTTTGCTAGATGTGCAATGAAGACATCATCTGTACGTTTATTTGTTCCGTATCGTGGAATTTCAATTAACAAGTCATCATTTTTTTCAAAATAACGAAGACTTAAGTTGTAGTGGTCATCTTGACTAATGTAGGTTATGTGCTGCATATTAATTCCCTTGCTTTCTTGTAATCATTATTCTTAGTTCATTATACCATGGACATTGGGAAATGTAAATTTTTTGCATGTTAGGATGTAATTAACTTGTGATAATGTCATAGTGTAATTAACTTTTGAATATGTCATAATCTTAAGTTATAATAACACCTCATCGGAGGTGAAAAAATGAAAGGAAGTTATTACACAAATATGGAATTACAACAACTAAATATCATTCAATCTGTCATCGATAGAAAAAGAACTGGCAAAGAAGCCGCCAGCGCTTTAAAAATCTCTGAAAGACAAATTTGGCGAAAAGTGAAATCAGTAAAAGAAAATGGCAAAATCGGAATTAAACATAAAAATCATTTTCATCAACCAAGTCATACAATTCCTGAAAATATCAAAAAGAAGATAATTGAACTAAAATGCTCGCAAGATTACTGTGATACTAATTTTACTCATTTTAAAGAATTATTAGAAGAAAGAGAAAATATCATGATTTCTTATACTGCTCTTTACAATATTCTCACTACTCAGGGAATTAAATCCAAAAAGAAACATAAAGATCGAAAAACTCATAGAAGACGAAAAAGAAAAGAATATGAAGGCGAACTGGTTCAGGCAGACGGAACACCATTTGATTGGTTTCAAAACGGTCATAAATATTCTATTCATGGTTTTATTGATGATGCAACCGGCAAAATATTAGGTCTTTATATGTGTGAACATGAATGTCTTTTGGGATATTTAGAAGCACTCAGACAAATGCTTACAAATTATGGAAGTCCTAAGTATTTATATCCTGATAAATACTCTGTCTTTTTCCCTGCTATGTCTCAGAAAGTTACGCTTGAAGAACAACTAGAAGGTAAAGAAAAACCAACTACTCAATTTGGAAGAATTATGGATTTTCTTGGTATTGAAATGTTCCCTGCTTCTTCTTCCCAA
>QAMK01000023.1 GCA_003149915.1 Bacillota bacterium | reverse complement strand
TATTTTTTTATAATATTTTCTATTTCTTTTAAGTTATATTTTGCTTTATGTTCTTTAATGTAAAATGGTTTATTACTAATTTCATTTACTTTGTATTCAAGTATAGTAAGAGTAATAGGATGGGTAATTAGATATTCAGTTGGTTCAATAATTTGTAAATTAGTATGTAGAAGAATTTTAATTTTTCCTTTTTTAGTTTTGTAAGTGTAGTTTTTAATAAGTTCTGTTATTTTGGGATTAGGTTTAAATTCTTCTGAAATTTTAAATTCAAGCATAAAAAATGTCCTCCTTCCTAGAAAGAGAACATTAAAGTTTAATATTTATATAAAATAAAAACTTACGAACTTTTTATAGTCCGTAAGTTGTATTCAAATGGAGCGATAACTATACACGTATACGAAATATATGACTCCCAAGGTTGATTAAATCAACTGATAATTAAATTATAGCAGATATGATGATTATTTCAAGTGGTAGTATAGATATTTATGCTTAATTTTGATATAATTTTATTAGGAAATTTCAACTATTATGAGGGAGGTTAATGCATGAGAAGGTTCATTTATTATGATAAAGATGGAATTGAATCATATCTAGCACAAATTACTGCAGGAATTTCAATTTCATCATCTAACGAGATTGAAATTAGTAATGAAGAAAGTAAAACTCTTGAAAATAAGAAAACAATTAATTCAGATATAGGAGCAAAATTAGCTGGTATTGGTGCAGAAATTCAAGAAGATATAACTACTGGAGAAACAGAAAAGCAAATTGCTACTAAATTGGTAAAATCACTTGAAGAAAAAGTTATGAGTGATTATGCATTTGATAAAGTATATAATTATTTTAAAAAAGAGAATATTATAAAAACTGATGATTTTACAATTGGAGACATTATATCTTTAAATGAAAATGTTACTTTTTTTGACTTTGATTACTTTGAAAAACTTTTTTCTGAAAAAGGTGCATATACATTTTCAATTAAACAACAAAAGAATGAAATAAAGGCTTTTAAGGATTCTTTGACAAGTCAACAAAAACAAGATATGCAAGTAAAATTAAAATTAAAGGAATTAGAAGAAAAAATAAAATCTGCTGATGAGGAAAGAAAAAACTTAGTAGAAATAATAGATGTTGCGAAAAACACACTACCTTATACTAGATTTATAATGACAAAGGAATGTTTAATAGTTCTTAATGATAATAATTTTAGAGATAATCCTAAGAATGTCGCTTTTAAGTATTGTGGGAAAATTGATATCATAGGTTATGTAACAAATATAATTAGTGAAGACAATGACCTAATACAAAATCAAAATGATTTTTCTGAAATATATAAATTTGTTAATCAAGTATTATTAAAATTATATAAAGATAAGACAAAAGTCTATGTAATACATCCATTAGCAATGTATTATTAAATTTTATATAAGAAAGGGATGAATTAGGTATGAATAATACAATTAAAAACGCAATTAAGTATTATAAATTATGTACTAAATTAAAAGATACAATTAGGACAGGTCCTAAAGTCTGGAATGCCAAAAGAGAGAGAATAGAAAGTGTTGCAGAACATATTTATGGAGTTCAAATGCTAGCATTATCTATTTATTATCAGTTTGGCTATAAATTAGATATTATGAAAATTATTTTCATGTTGGCAGTTCATGAACTAGAAGAAATTGAAATTGGTGATTTAGCATTTTATGAAACAACACGAGAAGAAAAATTAATTAAAGGAAAAGAAGCAACCAATTATATTTTGAAAGATTTTCTTGGAAAAGATGAAATTTCAGCATTATTAGATGAATATAATGAAAGAAAAACTGATGAAGCATTATTTGCTTATCATTGCGATAAATTAGAATGTGATATTCAAATGAAATTATATGACCAAGAAGGATGTTTTGATTTAAAAAATCAGCCTAATAATCCAATTATAAATAATCCTAGTGTTAGAAAGGTATTAGATAGTGAAAAAAGTATCTCTAATGCTTGGATTGAATTTGATAGAAATAAGTATGAAGATGATAAAAACTTTATAGAAATAATTGAGTATTTGAAAGAAAATGAAATATAAGGAGGTGCAATTATGACTGATGAAAAGTATATAGATATAGCAATTGAAATTAGTAAAAATGCCAAATATCCCTATGGTGCTATTGTAGTTAAAGATAATAAAATTATTGGCAGAAGTGATGATAAAACTTTAATGGAAACAAGTATGTATTCACACGCAGAATTAGAAGCAATATAAAGTGCTTCTAAAAATAAGAATTTATATGGTGATTTAAAGGGTGCAACTATATATGTATCTTGTAAGCCTTGTATGATGTGTATGAGATCAATACTTTATGAATAAATTGGTAAAATATTTTAAGAAGAAATTAAAAATAGTAAAACTATACAATAATAAAGTTATCGAGGTATTAAAAGAAAGAAGTGAATAAAGATGGCAAGACTTTGCATAATTAGGAATATTGATTCTGCTCATGGAAAACATATTCATGGGCACACATTTAGAATTGAAATTAATTTTGTAGATCAATTAGTTAACAATATGGTAGGAAATATAGATTTTCATGAAATTACTCCAAAAATTGATTCAGTTATAAGTAAACTGGATAAAATATATATAGATGATGTAATAAAAACTAGAGCTACAATTGAAAATATAGCTATCTATATTATTAATGAATTAAAAGATATAAACAATTTATATTCAGTTATTGTTTGGGAGGGTTCAGATAAATATGTTGAAGTATTAAAGGAGGAATTGAAGGGTGAAAAATAATTACTTATTAATACATGGGAGTTTTGGAAGTCCGTTTTCTAATTGGATTCCATATTTAAGAAAAGAAATAGAAAACAGAAATTTAGAAGTTTATACTCCCGATTTTCCAATAGGAGTTGGCTATCAAAATTATGAAAACTGGTCTAACCTTATGAAAGCTTACGTTAAATCCAATATCATAAACGAAAATACAATCATATTTGCTCATTCGATAGCACCTATCTTTGTTTGCAAATTTCTAGTTGAAAATAAGATTAAAGTTAAAAGACTAGTTTTTGTCTGTGGCTTTAATCATTATTTTGGTATCGATAAAGCTTATGATACAGTTAACGAAAGTATGTATTTTGATAATCTTACAGATGTTAAGAATTATTGCGATGATGTGGTATGTTTTTATTCTGATAATGATCCTTATGTAAAATATGAAGCGGAAAAAGAATTTGCTGATACCATAACTGAAAATCAGATTATGATTTCAGGTGGTGGCCATCTAAATTCTGAAAGCGGGTATACAGAGTTTCCAGAATTATTAAAATATTTGTAACTATTACACTTGTAAATTGTAAAAAATTAATATGTGTGAAAGCATTATTCTTTCATATATGAGAAAATCCTATATCACTGTTGATATAGGATTTTTTATAAAATAAAAACTCACGAACTTTTGTAGTCCGTAAGTTGTATTCAAATGGAGCGGACGAGGGGAATCGAACCCCCGTCACAGCCTTGGCAAGGCCGTATTCGAGCCACTAAACTACGTCCGCGTTTCAAATGACATTTATAATATTACCAAAAAACACTTGGCTATGCAAGTGTTTTTTTAGAAAAATAATAAATTTATCTTTTTATTGTCGCTCGTTTGGTTTTTCTATTAATGGGTCTTCTAGTCCGCGAAGTTTTTCTGGAATTTCAATCGTACTGACATTGTACGTTTTACTGATTCTTTCATACCAGAACATTCTTTTTAATATGAAATTATGAATGAATATGATAAAGTATTCGATGGCAATGATAGCAAGTGCTAAAATCATGACAATCGTTTGCGCAGTTCCGGTACTATCACTTACAAAGTCGGTTAGATAGCCTGCTGCTGTTAGGATGTAGAATGGGGATGGTAACAAGACTCCGTACAGAAGAATGTAACGGATGATGTATTGATACCATTTTGGAGTGTGCCCTTTAAATGAAAGTAATTTGATATTTACGATTTTTTTACCGATTGTAGCACCTTTTGTAATGATTGGGATTCCAATGTAGTAGAAAATTGCAACCACGATTGGAATCCATTTCTTAGAAATGATAAATGTTGCAATGATTGTAATGATTCCATAGAAGAACAAGTCGATTAGGAATGCCATCGTTCTTCTTAACATCGATACCTTTCTTCCTTTTTTGTAGGAATTTAATTCTAACATCTCTCTTGTTGGTAACAGTTTTTGAAATAATGGTGTTACGAGATACCCTAAGATGCCACCAGTTGTGTTGATGATTAGATCATCGACATCGAACAATCGATATGCTTTTGGATAGATGAAGAATAGTCCCGTTACCTGCGTTATTTCGAAAAATAGACTTAATAGAAATGTAAGGAGTAATGTCTTTTTGAAACTGCATTTGAAAAAGTATCGAAGATATACTCCAAAAGGAAGAGTTAAGAGTAGGTTAAAGGCTACTTGGTAAAAAGGTTTGGTTTTCATGACTTGTAAAACGATACTGAAGCCATCGACATTATTTGGAATTTGACTTGCAATATCTTTCACAAATTGAAATGGTATAAGTTGTGGTGAAAGTGTTGCCATCGTACTTATTTTTTCTGGACTTGGTAGCGGTAGAATCACCAAGTAAAAAGCAGTTAACAAATACAAGACAAACGAGTAAGTAATGAGTACCCTTAGGAAAGGGATGGCACCGTACTTTCTATAACTTGCAATGATATAAGGAATGGTAATTAAAAAAGCCAAGATGGGAAATGTTAGGAGTGCTGTTTTAATTGGCTCAATGTATTCTAACATATTACATCTTGGTTGGGATTTCGATAATTAATAAATGTAGTAGTTCCCGGATGATATCCGTTGTTGTTTTTAGAACATAGATGTAATCATCTTTCTTAGCTTGATTTTCTTCCTTATTGACATTGTTATGTTGATAGAAAGCGTTGGCACATACACATAAGTTGTATACGTATTCGGCAATGTAGTTTGGCTTTCTTTCGTCGTAAGCCGCCTGCAGCGCGTTTGGCAATTCTAAAATTTGTAGTCTTAAATCACGATCGAATTCGTTGTAGATTTCGTTTGTAAATCCTTTTGGAATTCGCTCTGCCATAATGATGCGATTTAATCTTAGATACGTGTACAAGATATAAGGACCGGTTTTACCAGTAACTTCAGAGAATTTTTCTAAGTCGAAGATGTAGTCTTTTTCTCTTGAATTCTGTAAATCTGCAAATTTTAAGATGGCATTTACGATTTTGTCGACGTCTTCGATACTCATTGCTTTGTTATCTTCTTTTTTGCTAATGAAAATATCTCTGGCATTCTGGAATAGGGCAGATAGTTTTGGAGTATCGCCATTTCTCGTCTTATAAGGTTTTCCGTCTTCGCCGTTTACTGTTCCGTAACCCAAGTGTTCTAATTTTTTGATAGAGCAGATTCCAGTTTTATCGCAGACACGGAATACTTGAGTAAAGTGCATTTCTTGACGGTTATCCGTTACATATAAAATATGGTCGGGGTGAAAATCTTCCATTCTTTGTAATATGGTTGCAATATCTGTGGAAGCGTATAGGTAAGCACCGTTTGATTTTTTGAAGATTAATGGTGGCAATGGTTTCTTGTCACTTTCTTCAGCAACTTCTATGATTTTTGCACCTTCACTTGTCTTTAACCAAGGTGTCAGTATTTTTTCTGTTCGTGGTAAATATTTGTAACTATCTGATTCGCCATACCAATAGTCAAAATGAACGTCTAAGTAGTCGTATTGAGCTTTGATATCGCCTTTGGATACTTCTAGAATTTTTTTCCAAATTGGAATGTATTCTTCTTTTCCATCTTGTAAATCTTTTGTGATTTTTGCACATTCTTCTTTGATGGCTTCGTCTTCCTTACAAAGAGCACTCATCTTTGGATATGTTTCATCTAAGTAGGAGATTGTAATGTCTTCTAGTTGAATGTTGTCTCTTAAGATTGCGTAGATGACTTGACCAATTTGTAATCCAAAATCTCCTAAGTGTACATCGCCGATAACTTTATGCCCAAAAAATTCTAAGATTCGTTTAATGGATTCGCCAACGATGGCTGTTCTCATATGACCGACGTGTAACGGTTTGGCAACATTTGGACCACCGTAGTCGATGACGAAGGTTTCTTTTTCTGGTAACTCCAATGTGTTTTTGATGTCCTGATGGGTGATGCGTACATATCGATTGATAAATTCATCGGATAGGGTTAAGTTGATGAATCCGGGGCGAACGAACTCGATCTTTTTGAAATATTGTGTGATATTTGGATTGCTATTTAAATTATTTACGATTTCTTCGCCAACTTCCATAGGATTTTTATGATACTGTTTTGCTACTTTAAAGATGTCGTTACATTGGTAGTCACACAAATCTTTCCGGTCAGAAGGGATTACTTTACAATCGATGTTGTAGCCAGATTTTAAAAATGCATGATTGATGATGCTTGTTAATTCTTCTAAGTACATATTTGATTCCTCCTTTAATAAAAAAAGTGCCACTTCTCTAAGGGCGGATCAACCGCGGTACCACCTTAGTTCATAGTGTGCACTATCTCATTCTTCTTAACGCGAAGTAACGGATTTTCATCTGCTAGAAGAGTGCGTTCATAACATTCAGTCAGTTATTTCCACCAGCCATAACCTCACTAGATTCCGAGTTGTTATTACTATTTCTTCCTTTGCATTTCTTATGCTAAATTATATAAAAAGTGACGTTTTTTGTCAAGATTTCCTTTTTTCGACAAGATTCGACAAATGGATCTCATATGCTTGTAACAGGTGATTATTTTGGAAAATGAATACGAAGTGCTGTTAGATGAATTATCAGGAGTAGTAGGAAGTTTTCGAGATGAAGTGGGAGGAACTAGAGAGGATGTCATCAATCGTGGCATCATCAAATTCAATGTTTATAAGTTTATTCACGATTATCCAGAGTCACAAGATATCGTGAAGAAGATGGATGGAAAGTTTGCGAAAGAACCGGTCAATCCAATCGATCAGGAATTTTTGAAGTCACTTAGTGATTATGTCAGTAGTCATTATTTAATCAGCGTTCCGATTGAAAGTGTTAAAAGAAGAAGAGGTCAAATATCAAAGGATGTTTGCTTTTTCTTAGATCATTATGAAGAGGTAATTCCGTATTTGATTGCATCGAATCATAAAACTTACGACCGATATCGTGTAAAAGAAATTCATAATTCGTGAATTTTTTTTTATCATCTTGAAATAAAAACTTTTTACAAGATCCACATAAGATAAGGTTAAAAATCAAATGAATAGAAATTAATTCTATCAATGTGTAGTTATGTGAGAAAAAGAAGTAAGAAAAAAATTGTTTTTTTTAAATGTTGCTGATATAATTAAAATAGGTGTGGCTATAATAAAGAAAATTTATT
Organism: Bacillota bacterium; assembly: GCA_003149915.1. Taxonomy (GTDB): domain Bacteria; phylum Bacillota_I; class Bacilli_A; order RF39; family UBA660; genus Faecenecus; species Faecenecus gallistercoris. The sequence continues at coordinate 46,115 of QAMK01000023.1, read as the reverse complement.
TTAGACAAAATTTAAGTAAAAAGGATAATAGGTGAATTGAATTATGAAAAAACGGATGAAATCGAAAGGATTTACGTTAATTGAATTGCTTGCAGTTGTTGTATTGTTAGGAATTGTTGCACTGATTGCGGTTCCTTCTGTTACGTATTACTTAACGAGTTCAGAGGCATCTGCATATGAAATGACCGAACAAAATATTGTTGCTGCCGCATACAATATGTTTGCTGATTGTGCTGGTAATTCTGATTCGGAAGTTTGTAGTGCTTACAGTGTTCCGGACCCAAACAGTTATGTGACTGTTCAACTTTCAACACTGATTAATGGTGGTTATTTGGATCCAGTTGTAAATCCTGGTAACCAGGGGGAATATTGTAATGCTGATGATAGTTATGCAATTATTATGAATGGGGCAACTGAAAATGATTTTAATGCTAAGTTAGACTATAAGGTTTGCTTAACATGTGGTGATTATCAGTCGTCCGATTGCCAATTCTACGAAGATCGTTCTGATAAGATTATTAATCCTGCTGATTTTTCTTTAGAACAATGTACGGATTTTAATGCTTTTTTGACAGAAAATGGTATTGATCTAACCGGAAAAGCAGTTATTTTCGGAGAGGATGTTTCATATGATGTCTTACCAAACCCAAGTATTATTGATACCACTAAAGTAGGTACATTTAACATTAATTATACGTTTGGTACATTGTCAGCAGTTACCAGAGTAACCGTTACCGATGTTACGAATCCATCTAAACCGGGTGTTCAAATGACTTCGGGTGGAGAAGATTACGATGGAACTTCTTGGACAAATCAAGATGTCATTGTTACTTTTACGGCTAGAGATGATACTGTTTGTGGCCATACTACAGTTGATGGTTCTGGTGTTCAAGGTTATAAGTATTCAAAAGATAATGGTGCATCTTGGACTTTTGTAGAAAGTGGTTATACTGAATCTGAAACATTTAATGGCGATGTATTGGTAAAAGTTATTGATAATGAAGGCAATGAAGGAGAGACTAATCGATATCATATTATGTTAGATAAAACGCCTCCAACTTGTGTTTCCACTGGTGGTAGAAACGATTGGGCGTTGGAAGGTTCGATTGTTTTGACTGGAACATGTACTGATGCCGATTCTGGATGTAAAGAAACTACGATTCAGAAAACGTATGATTCCGGAATCGAAAGTTCTGCTGAGAGTCCTGGAACTGTCTATGATATTGCAGGAAACTCTACTGTATGTCCAGCTAACCAAACTGTAAAAATTGATAAAACACCTCCAACTTGCGTTTCGTCAGGAGGGTCTACAAGTTGGACAAATCAAAATGTTACAATTGTAGGAACTTGTAGTGATAGTGGTTCCGGATGTGTTGGAAATGTTTCTAAATTATATGAAACATCAACGAGTATGAATATTACGAATGCTGGACCTGGTACGGTTTACGACAGAGCAGGAAATTCTACAGTTTGTCCGAATAATCAGACAGTACGTATCGATAAAGTAGCACCAACTTATACGATTACACCATCTGGTACGAGATATGGATCTGGATATCAAAGTGGACTTGTTGTAAGCGCTAGTTGTAGTGATGCACATAGTGGAATTGCTTCTGGATCGCAAAGTCAAACGTTTACTACTCGTGGTAATCATTCTATTAGTGGAACTTGTATTGATAATGTAGGAAATCGTGTAAATTACTCATCTGGTAATTTCCTAGTTTATGTATACGGTGCTAATGCTTCAGCTTGTGGTACTTATAATTATGCATGTGGTTCTCATGCATGTGGTTCTCATGCATGTGAATGGGGACAGAAATGTATTTCTGCCCATCCTATTCCAGGTGATCCATTAGATCGTTGGCAATGTGATGTTGAGGAAACAGTTGTAACAAAATGGTGTACAGATTATTGTACATCGTATTGTACAGGAACGAATTCTTGTTGGTATTAGGAGGAAAATATGAAGAAAAAAATTATTATAATTTGTCTTTTAGTCGCTTCCCTTTTTTTAATCGGAATTGGAGTGTTTTTCCTTTCTGATGATAAGAATTTAGAACCGAACGAAAATCTTCCATCTACGCCAACTCCTAGTTTTGATCTTCCGATTGAAGTGACTAATGATACAGGCTATGAAGTTACAACAAACCCAATAGCTGCTGGTAATGCAGTAGGTCTTTTGATAAAGTCTACTGAAGATGAAAATCAGATGTTAAAAATTACGGCCAATTTGCTAAATGAAAATGGAGAAATGGTTTCTAATAGTGAAGTTTATGCTCCGATATTGGGTCAGAGTTATTATGCTACAGAAGTTTCTTTTGTAAATGCTGATGGTGATCTCTTAGATGTAGCATCGGTGCAACTTACCATTTCCAAAGAAGGAAATTATTATACTGGTTTAACTTCTGATTCATTTGAATTAGTTTACGATAATCAAGTTCAAGAAAAGGTATTGAAAACTAGTTTATCTCTTACTTATCAAGGAGATGTCCCAATTGGAGATGTTTCTGGTAGTGTAGTTGTTTTGAAAGATCAGAAGATTGTTTCACTAACGTCATTTACTCAGAGAAATGTTGAAGCAGGTGTTAGTACGAATGTTACTGTTCCTGATATCGATTTTTCTGGTGTAGAAGATATAGAAACCACGTATGATACTATTTTGGTTTTTGTAAATAGTTTAGGATTTTTATCAGAATAACATTTTTAATAAAACCTTATTTCCGAAATGGAAATGAGGTTTTTGTATGTAAGAATATTATTTGTGTTGGTGAATAGGTTTCTAGTATTTTTATAAAAAAATAAATTTTCTCTTTAAGTAACATTAAGCAAAAAAAATTTTGCATTTTATAATCTTTTGTGTTATAATCGTTCAAGTATTTAATGGGAGAAGTGAGAATATGAAAAAGAGAAATGTTGCAATTATTGCACACGTTGACCATGGTAAAACGACTTTGGTCGATCAAATATTAAAATCTAGCGGAACGTTCCGTGAAAATGAAGATACTTCTAATATTACGATGGATTCTAATGCCATTGAAAAAGAAAGAGGTATTACGATTTTAGCTAAGACAACTGCTATCAATTATAATGATTACCGTATTAATATCGTCGATACACCAGGACATGCCGATTTTGGTGGAGAAGTAGAACGTATTATGAATATGGTAGATGGTGCTTTATTAGTTGTCGATGCATATGAAGGACCAATGCCACAAACGAGATTCGTACTTAAGAAAGCATTGGAAGCTGGAGTTAAACCAATCGTTGTAATTAATAAGGTTGATAAACCTTCAGCACGGTGTGAAAAAGTTGTCGATGAAGTACTAGATTTATTTATTGAACTTGGTGCTAGTGATGAGCAGATTGACTTTAAAGTTGTCTATGCTAGTGCAATCAATGGAACTTCTAGTTTGGATCCAGATTTATCTACTCAGAAACCTGGTTTCAATCCGTTGTTGGATTTGATTATTTCTGAAATTCCAGCACCGTCTGGCAGTGCCGAAGAACCTTTACAATTTCAACCAGCCTTGTTAGACTACAATGAATATGTTGGAAGAATCGGTGTTGGACGTATCCACAATGGTATGATTAAAGTTGGTCAAATGGTAACATGTTACCGTTTGGATGGTACGACAAAACAATTTCGTGTTCAAAAATTATTTGGATTTTTAGGAATGAAGAAAATTGAAGTAGAAAGTGCAGAGGCAGGCGATATCGTTGCTGTTGCAGGTCTTGCTGACATCTCTGTTGGTGAAACACTTTGCGATACTACTCATGTTCTTCCACTTCCACCATTACGAATTGATGAACCAACTCTTCAAATGACTTTTGGAACTAATACGAGTCCATTTGCGGGAAGAGATCAGGATACGAAGTTCTTAACAGCTAGACAGTTAGAAGACCGTTTGCAAAAAGAATTACAGAAAGATATCAGTTTACGCGTTTTACCAAACGATGCAGAAAGTTGGATTGTTTGTGGTCGTGGTGAATTACATTTATCCATTTTAATTGAAAACTTGAGAAGAGAAGGATACGAATTACAAGTATCCAAACCAAAGGTTATTATTAAAGAAATCGATGGTGTTAAGATGGAACCGTTTGAAGAACTAGAAATCGAGTGTCCTGAGGAATCTGTCGGTTCTGTCATTGAACAACTAGGTAGTCGTGGTGCCATTATGGAAAATATGACGAACTTTAACAATCAAACTCGTTTGACTTATACGATTCCATCTCGTGGTTTAATTGGATTTACGACTGACTTCATGACTTTGACAAAAGGGTATGGTATTATCAACCACTCTTTTAAGGAATATCGTCCTTATGAAAACATCAATATCGGAGAAAGAAAACTTGGCGTATTGGTTTCTATCGATGAAGGTAAGACGACTGCTTATGCACTTGGTAGTGCTGAAGAACGTGGTGTCATGTTCGTTACTCCTGGTGTCGAAGTTTACGAAGGTATGATTGTCGGAGAACATTCTCGTGAGAACGATTTGGCTGTCAACGTCACAAAAGGAAAGAATTTGACGAACGTTCGTGCTGCTGGATCTGATCATACGGTCGTATTAAAACGTCCAAGGCCAATTACATTAGAGTATGCATTAGATTACATTAACGAAGACGAGTTGGTCGAGGTTACTCCTCATAACTTGAGACTTCGTAAGAAAACGTTGAATACGGAACAGAGAAAGAAAGAAGATGCAAGACGTCAAAAATAGATGCGTTTGCATCTTTTTTTTTGGAAGTCGTTCTAAATGATTTGATTTTCTATTTATTTTATTTTATAATTTTATATATAGAATAAAAGGAGTTGAATCTTTATGGATCAAAATCAAAAACCAGAAACTTTGCTTGATGATGTAAGTCAAGCTAACAATACAACAACGACAACGCCTCCTGTGACATCTGGAGTTCCAGTAAGTCCAGCACCAGTTAGTGCTCCTCAAACAGAACCAGAGTCATTGGATCTTACACCGGCACCACAAACGCAGGCACCAGTTCCAGAACCTGTTGCTTCTGAACCAGTATCTGTCGATGTTGCTGCATCAGTGGACGATAATACACCAGATAATCCAGAACTAGAGAATACTGTAATTACGAGTGCTCCAATTACACCAGAAGCAATTGAGGAAGTTGTAGAGTCTACTCCAAGTGTTGCTCCTGTTTCCAATCCGGTTCCGGCATCTCAGCCAGTAGCGCAACCAACTGTACAATCAGTAGAGCAGCCAACTGTACAACAAGTAGAGCAACCGGTTGTTGCACCTGTAAATCCAGAACCTGTTTCTAATCTGCAACCTGCACAGGTTACAGAACCAGTTGCATCAGCAACTACAGAATCTCCAGCATCTAATCCAGATGTTGTCGGTACGATTGCCAATCCAAATGAAGTGATGGCAGCTACAGCTGGAGTAAGTACGGAAGGTGCTGGAACACCGCCTCCAATCGATATTAATGGTGGAAATTTTGACAATCCGAATGGTAAGTTGGAGCCTCCTAAAAAGGGTGGTATCGGTAAGATTATCGGTCTTATTTTAATCGTTGCCATTTTAGGTGCAGTCATTATCTTCTTGCCAGATATTCAAAGTTTTATTGTAAGACAAATGAATCCAATTGAGTCAGAGCCTACGCCAACTCCAACGGCTACACCTACAGTTACGAGTTCTGTTTTAACTTGTACCCTTACAACGGATGATGAGACGACTGGTCTTCATCGCGTTTTGACAGAAACTTATTCTGGTCAAAATGATGAACTTGCTAACATTGAAGTTGAAGAAGTTGTTACACCAATTGAAAATACTACGATGGATTTTGCTACTGCATTAGAGACGGCAACATCTTCTTGTTTGTTAGAAATGGAACAATATCCTGCTACATCTGGTGTCGTTGCAACTTGCGATACGACAGTTGCAAATTCTTTGACTCGTTCTTTACTATATGATTTAGCACAAATTCAAAATTACAATGCCTCTTTAGCAGGTACGACAACACCTTCTGCTACGCCAGATGCAACGGCAACTCCAGAAGAAACAGTTACTCCGACAGCAACTCCAGAAACTGTAATTCAGTCTCCAATCAATATTGAATACAGTTTAGGAGAAAGCATTGCAAACATTGCTACTGTAAAACAATCTAATGGTTATACTTGTACAACAGAATAAATGAAAAATGGCTAGTAATAGTCATTTTTTTTTGCTATAATTTTGAGTGGTGAAGAATCTTTGAAAAAAAATATTTATATCGTAGCAATTGTTTTATTTGTACTAGATCAATTTACAAAATATTTGGTAGAAGAATACTTGATTTCTACTGTGCCTATCATCGGTTCTTTTTTTACATTAGAGAAAGTACATAATATCGGTGCGGCATGGGGAATTTTAGGTGGAAGTACCTTTTTCTTAGTTTTGGTTAGTGCAGTGGCACTGATTGTACTCAACGAATATTTGCGTTATGAGAAAAAATTTAATAAAATTAGTGTTTTTGGATATGGGCTTCTCATGGGTGGAATTTTAGGAAATTTAATCGACCGTATTTTATATGGTTATGTGATTGATTTCTTGAGTTTTACATTTGGAAGTTACCAATTTCCAGTTTTTAATTTGGCTGATATGGGAATTGTCATTGGAATTGGATTCCTTTTTATAGAAATATGTCGAGGTGAAGTTTATGAAATTCGAAATCGAAGAAGAAAACGTTAGATTAGATCAATTTCTTTCCAGTAAGATGGAAATTAGTCGTAGTAAAGTAGCTAAATTAATTGATGCTGGTGCAGTAACGGTAGATGGCAACATTGTGAATGCTTCTAAGAAGTGTCGGCCTGGAACAATTGTCCATGTGAGTGAAATGCCGGAAGAAGAGGAATGGATTGTACCGGAAGAGATTCCACTTGATATTGTCTATGAGGATGAATACTTAATCGTCATTAACAAAGCATCTGGTATGGTCGTTCATCCTGGCGCAGGTAATTTTCATGGCACGCTCGTCAATGCATTATTGTTTTATTTTGGGAAACAGAAGACCAAGGATGTTCGGCCTGGAATTGTTCATCGTATCGATAAAGATACGTCCGGTTTACTAGTGGTTGCCAAAACAAGTGAGGCGATGGACGCGTTATCTGAAATGATTCGGGAAAAACAAATCAAACGGATTTATTTGGCTTTGGTTGATGGAAAAATCATGCACGAGACAGGAACCATCGATGCACCGATTGGTAGGGATCCATCGGATCGCCAAAAGATGGCGGTTGTCGCTGAACACGGAAAAGAAGCTATTACGCATTTTAAAGTTTTAAAGCGATACTCACAAAATACGTTAGTGGAAGCACGATTAGAGACTGGTCGTACTCACCAGATACGTGTTCATATGGCATACATTGGGCATCCAGTTACCAACGATCCACTATATGAAAAGAAGGGCTCTAAGACAGACTTTGGACAATTTCTTCATTCTTATCAGATGGAATTTGTTCATCCATTTACAAAGAAAAAGATGTCTTTTCAAGCTGAACTTCCAAAAGAGTTTACAAATTATTTAGAAAAGTTGGAAGAAAGTTCATAAGTCTGTTATAATATTATGTTATAAGGGGTGTGATTCCATGGAAGATTCTATTAATCAAAAAAATGAAATTGTCATCAAGTTATTGCATTATTTCATCACGGATTTAAATTACAACCCGATTATCTTACAGGGAATTGAAAATGAAATTTGGTTAGAGAATTTGGATTGTGATTATAAGGTGGTTAGAATTGTATCTAGTCATATTCACAATGAGGAACAAATGCAATTTGATGTTTATAAAACAAAACGTATTATGTCTAAGATTAAGGCGAAGACATTTTCATTTCATTTGCCAACACTCAGTATCTATACGGATCTCGGTGATGATCTCGCATTGCCGGAAGAGAAGAGTATCGATAGCATGTACTTAGATTCTGAAAAAGATTTAGATAAATATCAAGATGTTTTAAAACATCTGCCAGATATTACAAAGAAGATGGAATTCAATGAAGAGGGGATGCAACTTTTCTTGAAGATTACGAACGATATCAATCGTAAGAATTTAAGCGATGCTAAGAGAAATCAGGAAGTGTTCGAACCGAAAGTGCCAGTTGTTACATATGCACTAATTGGTGCTAACGTTGTTATTTTTCTACTTATGATGTTGTCAGGACATTTTAATTACATTACGAATTTGTTTTGTAACTATGGTGATGCTGTACGAGCAGGACAATATTATCGTTTGTTTACATCCGCATTTATTCACGGCGGGTTGCTACATTTAGTAGTCAATATGTATTCGCTGTATATTGTCGGCAGTCAAGTAGAAAGCTACATGGGTAAATTTAAGTTTTGTCTCATCTATTTATTTAGTGCTTTAGCAGGCAGCTTGTTATCGATTACTGTAAGCTCTTATGCATCTGTTGGTGCGTCCGGTGCTATCTTTGGACTATTGGGTTCTCTGTTATATTTTGGATATCATTATCGTGTCTATTTAGGAAACGTTTTAAGAAGTCAAATTATTCCGTTAATCATTGTCAATTTATTATTGGGATTTATGGTACCTGGAATTGATAATTTTGCTCATATTGGAGGTCTTATCGGTGGCGTCTTGATGACACTTGCATTAGGTGTTAAATATAAGAGTAGTACATTTGAAAAAGTAAACGGTTGGATTGTACTCATTTTGTTTACGGTTTTTTTAGGATACATGGCAATTTTTGCAGCTCATTAAAATCGGAGTTTTTCCGATTTTTTAATTTCTATTATTCTTTTTCAATTGATTTATTTGGTAATCTATTTTATAATTTTTATTAGGATAGGAGTGTATGTTTATGAATAAGAAAATGAATAAAAAGTTAAATAATCAAAAGAAAAAGTTGTTTTTATTTATTGGAATTGCTGTTATTGTAGTAATCGTTTTGGCAATTGTTTTCTTTGTTGCTTTAGGTGGTAAAAAGAATGATAATGGTGGAAGTACTGGCCAAACTGTCTTATTTGATGATGCCTACAACAATACGGTAAATGCAACGAACTATAAAATTCGGTTTACAATTTCTAAAGATGATAGTTCTTTGGTGTTTACTAGTAATATCGATGATTCTTATCAAGAGATTACAGAGCAGAAAACGACACCAGATGAGTCACTACTTAGCAGATATTTTGTCGATTATGAGAATTTAGATTTATATTATTTGAGTGAAATCGGAAATACGATGGATCATTTTGAAGGAATTTATGACTTAAAAGCTATTTATACGGTACTTGATCAAAATAGTGCAAAGAATGTTGTGGATGATGATACTGTCGAGTACGTTATTCCTAATTTGCAAGCATATAATTATATGTTTACTTATTTAGATATCGTAAAAGAAATTGCTGATATCGATTTTGAATCCATTACGGATGATGTAGTAATTACAGTTAATAGTAACGGGGAATATTTATCTTCGTTGACGTTTCAACTAGATGGTGTCAATTTTGAATATGTATTTAGTGATTTTAATGCTGTTACAGATTTGGCATTACCAGAAGTAACGGTTATTGAACAAAAAGAGGATGAAACGGGAATCATTTTACCTGAAGAAGATTAGAAACAGGTGATTCGATGAAGAAAAGTAATAGAAAAGGGTTTACATTAATGAACTAATAGCGGTCGTCGTCATTTTAGGCGTGATCGCTTTAATTGCGGTACCTGTAGTGACATCATATCTGTTTGGAAGTTAAGTAATCTCTTGGATGATTGTGTTGGTCGAAGTGCGAGTGTATTTGTAACAGTACATGTATTTAACCGATAACAGGAATTTATTATATTGGTCTATGCAAATGGTTTTGGAAAAAATCTTATCGTTCTGGATTGCGAATTGGTATGAGCAGATTGGAAGAGAAGAATCAAGAAAGTAGCAATTCTATCACTGAAACAGTTGGACTTAATCGAGAAAGTATTTTAACGTCATATAACATTGAAAGTTAGTTCAGCAATTATTGATAAAAAACTTGGAAAACCAAGTTTTTTTCTGTCCCGTTATCTTGAAAAGGATGCTCAAATTATGCTATGATATTGTTATGTATTGGATGGTGATTATATGGAGTTAGAGAAAACCAAAGCGTTTTCTTTGGATGATTTGGCACATACAGAAGTAAGAAATACATTACGTGAAGTTTGGGATTCCTTAAGAGAGAAAGGATACAATCCGACGAATCAAATTGTCGGATACTTAATTAGTGGGGATCCTGGTTTTATTTCGTCGTATCAAGATGCTAGAAAAAAGATAACGAAACTGGATCGTAGTACGATTGTTGCGTTGCTTTTAAAGGAGTACATCAAGTAGTGCGTTATTTAGGACTCGATTTAGGAAGCCGTACGTTAGGAGTTGCTGTTTCTGATGTAACAGGAACGATTGCTAGCAATTATGGGGTGATTCGCCATAATGAAGAATACTCGTCTTTGATTCCAAAAATTCAGGAAATTGTCAAAGAAAAAAAAGTGGATGAGATTGTACTGGGTCTTCCTAAAAACATGAACAACACGATTGGCGAGAAAGGAAATCTCAGTATCTGGTTTCAGCATGAATTAGAAAGTCATCTTGGCTTACCGGTTCATTTGATCGATGAACGACTTACGACTGTACAGGCTCAACATGTTTTACTTCAAAATGACACCTCACGCAAAAAACGTCGTCAAGTAGTAGACGGGGTTGCTGCTACCATTATTTTACAAAGTTATTTAGATCAGAAAGGAAGAATATAATATGGATAAAAATACATTTAAATTAATTACGAATGATGGGACTGAAGTTACTTGTAACGTCCTATTTACATTCGATAGTGATGAAACGAAGAAAAGCTACATTGTTTACACCGATAACTCAAGAGACCAAGAGGGAAACATTCAAGTATTTGCTTCTATCTTTGATCCAAATGATGAAAATACAAAATTAGAACCGATTACAACTGAAAAAGAGTGGAAAGTAATTGAAACGATTTTAGAAACTTTACAAGAAGAAGTTCGCAATAAGCAAGATGCTTCTTCAGAAGAGGGTTCTACGAATCAATAAGTTTCTGCTAAGGAGTAAGTATGAAAAAATTAAGCACAATTATGTTATGTGCGTTAATTTTAGTGGCTACGGCTATTATTTGCGCATGTACCGTATACAACTATAATATTTCTGCTGTTTCTTCTAGCGAAGAGACCAAGGAAGTAACGATTGCTTCCGGTTCTTCTTCTTCTCAAATTGCAGAGCAACTAGAGCAGGAAGGACTGATTCGTAGCAAAACATTTTTTCTTATTTATTTAAAAATATTTCAGGTAAATGATTTAAAAGCAGGTGTTTATACGTTAAGTCCTAGTATGAATGTAGAGACGATTGTCGATACCCTTACAGCTGGTAATAATTATAATCCAAATGAGATTCAGATTCAGTTCCGAGAAGGAATTACGATGCGCGAGGTCGCTCGTTTAATTGCAAGCAATACAAATCATACGGAAGATGAAGTTTTCGCTTTATTAGAAGATGAAACGTATTTGGATTCTTTAATTGAAGAGTATTGGTTTTTAACAGATGCTATTAAAGATCCTGAAATTTATTATTCGTTAGAAGGATATTTATTCCCAGACACTTATAACTTCGCTTCAAAAGATGTTTCTATCGAGACGATATTTGCAACGATGTTGGATGAGATGGAACAAGTGTTAGAACCGTATCGTTCTGATATTGAAGCAAGTCGTTTTTCTGTTCATGAGTTATTAACTCTTGCTAGTATGGCAGAAAAAGAGGGAATCGGTAACGATCGTGCTGATATCGTCAGTGTATTTATCAATCGTATCGATTCTAACATGAGTTTGGGAAGTGATGTTACGACTCGATATGCTTTGCGAATTGATGATGCCACACAGGTACTTACTGCGGCACAATACCAGACGCAAAGTCCATACAATACGCGATTAATCGATGGCAGTATGAATGGAAAATTGCCAGTTGGACCAATCTGTACGGTATCCAAATCTAGTATCGAAGCTGCCATTCATCCGACTGAAACCGATTATTTGTATTTTATTGCTAACATTCAATTAGCACAGACGTTTTTCTTCGACAATAGTCAAGATTTTGAGGCTAAAAAATTAGAATTACAAGATATTAATCAAGGACGATAAGTCTTTTCTATGAATGAGAAAGGGTGATTATTTTGAAAGAGGAAGCATTTAATACAATTGAAGAAGTCAAAAAGTTAAAACAGTATGCTGCTATGAAAGATGTTCCAATTATGGTAGATGAGACAGCAGACTTCATTACAAATTTCATCAAAGAACATCGTATTCGTTCCGTTTTGGAACTTGGTACGGCCATTGGATATTCTGCTATCATGATGGCGCTTTCTGATCCTAATGTTAAAATCACTTCTATCGAACGTGATAGCGAACGATATTTGGAAGCTGTCAAGAATGTCAAATTGTTCGGTTTAGAAGATCGTATCACTTTGATATTTAAAGATGCTTTGGAAGCAGAAATTGAAGGCGAGTTCGACTTGATTTTTATTGATGCTGCCAAGGGACAAAACATTAAGTTTTTTGAACGGTACGAAAAAAATCTTGCTCCAAAAGGCTTTATTATTACAGATAATATGGGCTTTCATGGACTTGTCAACAAAGATGAAAATGAAATTCAAAGTAAGAATGTACGTGGTCTTGTTCGCAAGATTAAAGAATACATTTCTTATTTACAAACGAATTTAAAATACAAGACAGTCATCCACGAAGTAGGGGATGGCATCGCTGTAACTGAAAGAAGATAACCTCTTCTTTTTTCTTTGCAAATAAAAAAATTATGATATAATGTACTCGGGTGTTCATATGAAGTTATTAGTAGTTCCAAACAATTTAGAATTTAATCGTTTTCGCGACTTGGGTGTCCATTCGTTTTTGGTAGGCATTCGAGATTTTTCAACGAATTTTAAAACATCGCTTTCTGTGGATGAAATTCGAAATCTTTGTGAAAAGTATCCAGAGGAAGAGATTTTTTTGTCGTTTAATAAAAACTTGTTTAATCACGAACTGCCAGTTGTAGAATCTGTTTTAAAGGAATTGGATTCGTTACCGATTGCCGGAATTTTCTTTTACGATTTGGCAATTTTAAGATTGGCTCAAGAACTTCATTTGAAGATACCAATCGTTTGGAATCAAACTCATCTTGTCACAAATTATCAAACATGTAATTATTACTTCCGTGAGGGAGTATCCTACGCACTTCTTTCTTCTGAAATTACTCTAGAAGAGATGTTAGAAATAAAAAAACGTACCGATATGAAGTTGATGGCAACTATTTTTGGATATCCCATTATTGCACATTCAAAACGGAAGTTGTTATCGAATTACTTTTCATCGATTCAAGAAGAAAAGGAAGAAAGACCGTATGAGATTCAGGAAAGTGTTGGTCATGATCCGTATCTTTTGAGGGAGGATTCTACAGGAACGACATTTTTCTATCATCGTTTCTTAAATGGTACCGAACCGTTATTTGCTCTTAAGGATGCAAACTTTTCTTATGGACTCGTCTATGAAGATGGAGATGAACCCTTGATGAGAGAAGTTATCGAAACGTTTCAAAATATCATTGCTGGGAAAGAAGATAAAGAGAATGCTGTTTCTCGAATGAATTCTCTGATTGGATCTTATACAGGTTTCTTTTATAAAAAGACAATATACAAGGTGAAGAAAAATGGATAGAGTAGAATTATTATCACCAGCGGGTGATTTGGAACGTTTAAAAATTACATTGTTGTACGGAGCCGATGCCGTCTATATCGGTGGACAAGAGTACAGTTTGCGGGCGAATGCAACGAACTTTTCAATCGATGAGATTAAAGAAGGTTGTGAATTTGCTCATAAGTTAGGGAAAAAAGTATATTTGACTTTGAACATCGTCTTTCATAACGAAGATTTAGATGGTGTTTATGATTATATTGCCCAAGTTGTCGACGCGGGTATCGATGCGTTTATCGTAAGTGACGTCATGCTCATATCCTATTTAGTAGAGCACTATCCATCGGTGGAAGTTCACGTTTCAACACAAGAATCGACGACGAACTTAAAGAGTGTTCAGTTCTTTGCTGATCAAGGTGTTAAACGGGTCGTATTAGCGCGTGAATTATCAGTATCGGAAATTGCCGAAATTCATGCCTCATGTCCAGTTGATTTGGAAGTGTTCATTCACGGAGCGATGTGCACGTTCTACAGTGGACGTTGTGTGTTATCCAACTATTTGACGAACCGTGATTCCAATCGTGGCGGATGTGCACAAATTTGTCGCTTTGCATTCGATATCGATCATCACGACCAAAAGTTTACGATGGCTACCAAAGATTTAAACATGTCTCATCACGTTCAAGAACTGATTAAAGCCGGCGTAAAAAGTCTAAAGGTAGAAGGGAGAATGCGTTCGCCTTACTATCTTGCTACGGTAATCGGGTGCTACCGGAAGTTGATCGATGCTTACTATGAGAATCGTTTGACGGATGATTTGATGGAAGAGATGGAGAAAACGTTATCTAGAGTAGCAAACCGAGCTACGAGTACACATTATTATTTTCATGAAGCGGATATGAGTGATCAGTACTATACGGGAAGACAAGAGGCTTCTAATCAAGATTATCTAGCATATGTCTTAGGGTATGACGTAGAAAAAAAACAAGTGAAAATATCACAACGAAATTACTTTAAAGTTTCCGATTCTGTGGAATTTATCATGCCCAATGGAAACGTAGTTTCGTATACTATAAAAGAGATTTTGGATGAAGATGGAAATTCGGTAGAAATTGCTAATCATCCCGAACAAATCTTATATTTACCAATCGAGGAGGAGATTTTAGAAAGTTCCATGATGCGAGTTCCTGTTTCAAAGGAATAAAAAGGAGGTAGAGAAGTATGAATTTGTATCAAGTTGGTTATTATCGGAAAGATGCTGGAAATGTGGTGACCCTCATCAATTCGATTATTGTGAAAGAGAAAAAACAACATTTTTATGAATTATCAACAGATTGTTTAGTTCCTGCTTTAAAACAAATTAAACCCATAAAAGAAGGAACGAAATTTATTTTACAAGCGGATATTTCTTCAGAACATTTAGTGAGTGAACAACAAGCGATTGCGTATTTAGAGGGAAACAAAGAAGCAATTCAAAAATTATGTCAACAAATTCAAGAGGAAAGAGGGAAGTTACGTGGATTCGAAAAAATTAAAGCACGTGCGCGCCAACTTTTTAAATAAAGAATCGTATTTAAGTTTGTATGCTACGAAAAACGAAGATGCCATTCGTTTTCAAGAAGAATCGTTTTCGGATACGGAGATTAGACCGCAGTTTTATCACGATATCGACCGTATTATCTATTCTCTATCTTATACGCGATATAGTGATAAGACACAGGTATTTTCGTTTGCGGCCAACGACCATATCAGCAAACGAATGATTCATGTGCAATTGGTTTCCAAGATTGCTAGAACGATTGCGCGGGCACTCAATTTGAATGAGGATTTAACGGAAGCAATCGCTTTGGGACACGATATTGGACATACTCCAATCGGCCATACAGGAGAACACATTTTAAACGAAATATCGATGCGCGAGTTAGGAGAAGTATTTGCTCATAACGTACAAGGTGTTCGTGTCTATATGGATTTAGAAAGAAATGGAAAAGGGAACAATCTGACATTACAAGTACTAGATGGCATTCTTTGTCATAACGGTGAATTTGTCTCATCGAAATACGAACCTGTTGCAAAGACGAAAGAGTCGTTTTTGAAAGAATATGAGCAGTGTTATAAGGATCCGGCGATGCTTACCAAGTTGCGTCCGATGACGTTGGAAGGATGTGTCGTTCGTATCAGTGATTTGATTGGATACTTAGGACGCGATATCGAAGATGCCGTTCGTTTAGGCATTTTAAAGAAAGAAGAAATTCCGCAATCGATTACGGATGTTTTAGGTAATACGAATTCTTCTATTGTCAATACGATTATTTTGGATATCATCGATCACAGTTTGGGAAAACCCTACATCTCGATGAGTCCAGAAGTATTTCGGGCCATTGTCGACTTAAAAAAATTTAATTATCAACATATTTATGATAAGGCCAATACCAAAGAACAAATTGAGATTTTGACAATTGAGTTCAACTATTTGTACAAGGTGTACTTGAACGATTTGGAAACGAAAAACGAAAGCAGTGAAATTTATACATCGTTCTTACGTGGAAAAGATGCTAAGTATTTAGAATGTACTTCTACCAAAAGGATGGTAATCGACTTTTTAAGTGGTATGACAGATGATTATTTAATTGCTTGTTATAACAAACGAAAATAGTCATCTTTTTTCGTTATTGGCATATTCTATTTCTATCAGTGTCAACAGAAAATGATTGACATTTTTATTGTTTTGTAGTATAATGTTAAAAGATTTATGAAGGAGGGGCCCATCATGAGTGATAAAAAAAAGGTTTATCTTACTGAGCAAGGCTATGAAAATTTAAAGAAGGAACTAGATGATTTGATCAATGTCAAACGTCCAGCGAACATAAATGCAATTAAGGAAGCGAGAGCACTAGGAGATTTGTCAGAAAATGCCGATTACGATGCTGCACGTGCTGAACAAGCAGAAATCGAAGGTAGAATCAAACAAGTGGAAGTAATGCTTGAAAATGCTGAAATCATCAAGGAAGCTTCTAAGGATAAAGTTGGTATCGGGTCTACTGTCGCTATCGAGTATTTAGATGACGAAGATGAAGAAGACGAGTATACCATCGTTGGAAGTCAAGAAGCAGATCCATTTGCATTTAAAATTTCCAATGAATCTCCAATTGCCAAAGCTTTGATTAGCAAGAAGGTAGGAGACATCGTTACAGTAGAAAGTCCAAATGGATCTTACCAAGTAAAAATTACATCTATCAAATAAAGAAGCAGATATGGAAACATATCTTTTCTTTTGCTTGTTTTCTAAATGGATTTAAGATATAATAAGAAAGTGTTGGAGGTGCTATTATGGCAGAAAAGAAAGAAACAAAGAAAAAGGTAACAAAAAAAGAAACAGGTGCTGAAAAGAAAAAGACATCTCCTGTTTTAGTAGATATTGAAATTAAGGGTGAAGAATGGCAAGAAGCTTTGGATAAGACATTCGAAAAGAAACAAAAAGAGGTGAAAGTCGATGGCTTCCGTAAAGGTCATGTACCAAGAGATATTTATGAAAAGAAATTTGGAAAAGAATCTTTATTTTTAGACGCAGCTGACCTTGTTTTACAAGATGCATTCTTAAAAGCATTGGAACAATCTAAAGTTGAACCTGTCGTACAACCAAAAGTAGATTTGAAAGAAATTAACGAAAATGGTGTAACGTTCACATTCTCTTTGATTGCAAAACCAGAAGTGCAAATTAGTAAATACACCGGATTAAAAGTTAAGAAACAAAGTACGGAAGTTACGAAGAAAGAAATCCAAGAAGCAGTTGATGCAACATTAGATCGTTATTCTGAAATGGTTGTAAAAGATGGTCCAGTTGCAGATGGTGATGTTGCCGTTATCGATTTTGAAGGATTTAAAGATGGTGTTGCATTCGAAGGTGGAAAGGGAGAAAATTACTCTTTACAAATCGGAAGCAATACATTTATTCCTGGATTTGAAGAACAATTAATCGGAATGAAGAGCGAAGAAGAAAAAGATATTCAAGTTACGTTCCCAGAAGATTATCCACATGATGATTTAAAAGGAAAAGAAGTAACATTCAAAGTTAAAGTTCACGAAGTAAAAGCCAAAGAAAAGAGAAAATTAGATAAAGATTTCTTTGAAGATTTGGCTATGCCAGGAGTCGACTCTAAGGAAAGTTTAGAAGAAGAAATCAAGAAGAATATCGAAGCTCATAAGATGGAAGATGCAGAAAACAAGTATGTCGATGATATCTTAAAAGCAGTTGCTGAAAATGTAACAGTCGATATTCCAGATGAAATGATCAGTGAAGAGTTAGATAACATGGTTGGAAGATTCGCTGAACAACTTAAGATGCAAGGAATTTCCATCGAAACTTACTATCAATTTACAAAGATGACAGAAGGAGATCTTCGTCATCAAATGGAAGGCGAAGCAAAAGAACACGTTCTATATCGTTTGATGTTAGAGCATATTGCTGAACTAGAACATATTGAAATTAGCGATGAGGATGCTTCTGCTGAAGCTGAAGACCTTGCTAAGAAGTATCAAATGGAAAAAGATGCTTTCTTAAAAGCATTCGGTGGTATCGAAATGATTAAATACGATATGCAAATTCGTAAGACAATTGATTTGTTAAAAGAGAAAAATGCATAAGTTGCATTTTCTTTTTTTTTCTTTTTTGCTATAATTATGTTTAGAATAAGGCGGTGGAGCTATGAAACTAAACAACAAAGGATTTGCGATTTCTATTATCATTTATAGTGTCGGGTCTTTGGCAGTTTTAACTTTAATTTTAATTTTAGCAATCGATTCAGGAATTCGAAAGAACAATACGACGATTGTCGATGCAATTAAAGATGAATTGAATGCAGCATCTAAAAGTCGGTGGACGTTTACGTATTCTGGTACACCCGAGGCATTTACAGTTCCAGAGACAGGAACGTATCAATTAGAAGTATGGGGTGCTTCTGGAGGAAGTCTTGGTGGTACGGCCGGAAATGGCGGATATGCAACTGCTAAACTTACTTTGACATATAACTCTACAATTTATGTTGTCGTAGGAAGTGCTGGAAATAGTTATAACGGTGGTTATAACGGCGGTGGCAATGGTGGTGAATCTACTGGAGTAGAGGGAAGTCAATCTGGTGCCGGTGGTGGAGGAGCAACACATATTGCAACTGCAACTGGTACTTTAGAAACTTTACGTACCCAACAATCTTCTATTTTAATCGTTGCTGGTGGTGGCGGTGGCACTGGTGTCGAAGGTATCGGCGGTGTCGGTGGTGGCACAACTGGCGGAAACGGATACGACACTTACAATGCCGATTATAATGATTTTTGTGGTGCTGGTGGAACACAGTATGCAGCGGGCTGTACTAATTCCACAACAGTTGGATGTGGAACGTTCGGAAGAGGCGGAGATATGAGTCTTTATTCTGGTGGCTACGGCGGTGCCGGAGGAGGCGGCGGCTACTACGGTGGTGGTGGTTCTGCAAGAAGTCATGCCGGAGGCGGCGGTGGCTCTAGTTATACTGCTTCTGGTGTTACTGATGTTCAGATTATTAGTGGGGATCAGTCGATGCCTGATTATACTGGTGATGGAACGATGATTGGCAATAGTGGAAACGGATATGCCGTCATCACAAAATTGTCATAATTAGACGAGGTACATTTTGAAAAATGTATCTTTTTCTTTGCTTTTTCAGAATATCCCGTTATAATAAGATTTGATGATTTTAGGAGGAGTCTTTTTATGTTAAAAACAAACTTGCCGGTACTTGTCATCCGTGATGTTGTTGTATTTCCACATAGTGAAGTACGCATGGAATTTGACACCTTACCTCAAAAACAGTTGTTATCGCTTAGTGAAGCGTATTATAAAAATCAAATATTGGTTGTCGTCCCAAAAGACGAGTTAGAAGTGGATCCAGACGTATCTGAGTTACCAAAAATTGGTGTGATTGCAGAAGTTAAAATGCACATGGATATGCCAAACGGAAAAACTCGGGTTGCTTTGATGGGATTGGATCGTGGTGAAGTATTATCTTATACCAAAGAAGATGACTTAATCGAGTGTGTTTTAAAAGTATCTTCTAAAAAAGAAGTTTCTGCTTTGGAAGAAGAAGCATACATCAGAAGTTTAAAGAATGCACTTACGCAATATATCGATGATGTCTCTTACATGAGTAACAGTTTGATATCTTCTTTGAATGAGATTCACGATTTATCTGAACTTACCGATTTGATTTCGATGGCAATGCCGTTAGATCGGGATCGTAAGTATGCTTATTTAATCGAGATGGACGCGACTGCACGTGCCATGATGCTTTTAGAAGATATGGACAAAGATATGCAAATTAGCGAATTGGAACGAAAGATTGAAAGTCGTTTATCACACGAGTTAGATAAGAATCAGAAAGAGTTTATTTTAAAAGAAAAAATTAAATTAATTAAAGATGAACTTGGTGAAGGATACGATAAAGATCAAGAAATCGATGATCTACGGGAAAAAATTAACAAATTGGGATGTAGTGATAAAATTCGTGAGAATTTGTTACGCGAGGTCAGTAAATACGAACAGACACCTTCTGCTAGTCCAGAGTTATCGATGATTAAAAGTTATTTGGATTGGTTTTTGGCAATTCCTTGGACGAAAGAGACGAAAGATGTTTCCGATATTAGTGAAGTCAAGAAGAGTTTGGATGCGTCTCATTATGCCTTAGAGAGTGTCAAAACTCGTATTTTGGAATATTTAGCAGTCAAGCAGAATACAAACAATTTGAGAAGTCCAATTCTTTGTTTGGTTGGGCCTCCTGGTGTCGGTAAAACGTCTCTTGCGATGGCAATTGCTAAAAGTTTAGGACGGACATTTACCAAAATCAGTGTCGGTGGTGTAAACGATGAAGCAGAAATTGTCGGACATCGTAGGACTTATGTTGGAGCATTACCAGGTCTTATCATTCAAGGAATGAAGAAGGCAGGTACGGTGAATCCGGTTTTCTTAATCGATGAAATCGACAAGATGTCTAAGAGTAATCACGGTGATCCAGCTAGTAGTTTGTTAGAGGTTTTAGATCCAGAGCAAAACAATAAATTTATGGACCATTACTTAGATGAAGAGTACGATTTATCGAAAGTAATGTTCATTACGACTGCTAACTATTTGGATCAGATTCCAACCGAGCTTCAGGATCGGTTAGAAGTCGTAGAGTTATCTTCTTATACGGAGTTTGAGAAAGTTGCCATTGCCAAGACACATTTAATTTCGAAAGAGTTAAAAGAACATGGTCTCAGTGAAGAAGAAGTTACATTTACAGATGCAGCACTTTTAAAGATAGTGAGAAATTATACCAAAGAGGCAGGAGTTCGTGATTTAGAGAGAGTGATTGCTAGCATTTTACGAAAAATCGTCATGGACCGGTTGTTGAACAAGAAAACGGAAGCTCGTGTCGTAGAGGAAGACGATATCGAAACTTACTTAGGAAAAGTGAAGTATCTATATAATGATTCCGATATGAATACTGGTCGAATCGGTGTCGTAAACGGACTTGCTTATACGTCTTTTGGTGGCGACTTATTACCGATTGAAGCAACTTCGTTCAAAGGAAAAGGGGAACTGATTTTAACTGGAAAACTAGGGGAAGTCATGAAAGAATCTGCTATGATATCGTTGTCTTACATCAAAGCGCATGCCGAAGAATTCCACATTGATCCAGAAGTATTTGAAACGAGTTCAATTCATATTCACGTTCCAGAAGGGGCTGTCCCAAAAGATGGACCTTCTGCAGGTGTCACGTTAACGACAGCCTTACTTTCTTTGTTTACAAAGACGAAGGTAAGTCCTAGTGTTGCGATGACAGGAGAGATGACGTTACAAGGAAAAGTTTTGCCAATTGGAGGATTGAAAGAAAAATCGATTGGAGCACATCGTGGTGGCGTCAGAAAGATTTTTATTCCACGTTTGAACGAGAAAGATTTAGAGGAGATTCCTGATGAGATACGAAAAGATACCAAGTTTGTTTTGGTCGATCAGTATCAGGATATTTATAAAGAGCTGTTCAAAGGAAAAAGGAGACGCGTGAAAGATGAGGGAACTATCCAACTACTTTATAACTAAAATGATTTATGCATGTCCGGAGTGTTTTCAGAATTACATAATCGATTCCAATCGATATGAATCCTTTTTGTATTATACCCGCTTTGGAATGGAAGATGGCGAATGGATGTTTTTAGATGAGGCGTTTTGGGAAGAGGCGTTAAATCTGATTGCTTGCTATCGTGGTAAGTATTCGTCACCATCCATTACGGAGTTAGAAAACGATTGTATCAGGAGATGCAATACGGTTCTTCAGTGGCGACCAAAGAATCGCTTTCAAGAGAATGCAAAAGAGGCTTTGCGAAGAGAAAAGAGATATCGTGGTATTCCTCGTTATTCTCTTTGTCAAAAGGAAGATATTAAAGAACTTTTTTGGAATGATTACTGTAACTTTGAATCCATCCGTTCTTTTGATTCTACGAAAATCTTCGATGGTACGAAATATCCGGACTTTATCTATACGGTGGCATTTGTCAGTCATTTAGATGAGATTGGATTTCATTATCCTAGAATGGTCCAGAATCAGGAAATGATGCAGGTATTTCAATCGTATTGTCGTGATTTGTTAGGACATTTTACTCATAAAGAGTTCTATCCCAAGACGGAAGAGGGTAGTCGTCAATATCGTTTGGCAAAGCGAGTTTATCACACGACAAAGCGGGAAAGAAAAGAGGATTTATATGGCAAATGATTCTTTAGTTGATGTTATTTTAGAACGGTTTCCAGAAGAAGCAGATGACGTGATGGCTCTCTATCGGTATTTGTATGCGAAAAAGGCGCTTCTTTTATGCGATGAAGAGCAACTTTATCAGGCTTATCAAGATAAATGGGCATATCAATCGTTTTTGATGACAATGGAAAGTGAAACGATGCCTGTTGTGGAAGAAGAAGTCATACCAGGATTTTTATTTCTTCATCCAGAATTACTAGACCGTGTTTCTTCTCTTATCGCAAAGATGCGAGGTAAATTTCAAGATGACGAGATTCGCGAATATGAAAACGACCTCATTCGTTCGATGAACCAGATGAAGTCTTTGAAGGAAGAAGATTGGATGCAGTACAAATACGAATTTTTAGTTTATGAAACTCTTCATCGGTTGAGTTTAAAAGAACACTTCCTAAAATCACGTTTTGTTTTAAAGCATTGTCCGGAAGTTGGGTTATTATCCGATGAAGAAGTAATTACAGCAACTTTGATGGACTTCGATAATTTTACAAACCTTTTGCTAGGTAATATTGTGAAAGATGATCCATCTTATCTCGGCACGATTTTTTATTTAATTTCGTTTTGTGAGAGTAATTCGCCTCCTACTTTAAAGAGTGATTTAAAAGCCGTGTTAACGATACTTTCTAGTAAGAACAGGTTTCCATACAATGTACAAGCAGCAAAAGGATTAAAAAGAGTGAAACAGTACGAGTCTTTAAACAAAAGGAATCAGGAATGATTCTTTTTTTCATGTTTTCTGTTTTTTCCTCATATACATTATTAGAAAAGAGGGATTATATGGAAAAAAAGGTTTCCTTTGAAAAAGAACTTTCATTTCCAGATGAAATTACGGAAGTGACTTCGATTTCATTGGATCACGATTTACAGTTAGAAGAGCAAACTGTAGAAGGTAGTTTTACAATTAGTGGTACGTATCAAGTGAAGGATACATTGGAGAAAGAATCATTTCACGAGGTCATACCTTGTACGATTGCAATCGATCCGAAGTACGATGCTAGTCAGGTTCTGTTTGATATCGATGATTTTTATTATGAGATTCCTACTTCACAGAGTGTTTTGGTTCATATTGATGTCAAATTGCAAAATCTAGTAGAAGTCCAAGTGCCAGAAGAGGTCAAAGTTATATCTACTTCTTCGCGTATCGAAGATGATGCAAAAGAGGAAGAATTACAACCGATGAAAGAAGATTCATTAGATAATGTGCAACTAGAGGAAGAGGAAACGAATCTTTTAGAAGACAGAGAAGCACCACTACAAGAACCAGTTGCCAGTATGGAAGAGAATACAGAATTGTTAGAACTCACTGATCAAGATTTAACCGATGCTGTTCCCAACCAAGAAATGATTAGTAATTCAACGCCAGAAAAAGAAAATATCATTTTTCCTACTCAGCCGATTCCGGTAGAAGTTACGAATTTAGGAACTGATAAAAGTGAATCAAGTGATTTACCATCTATTTTTTCTAATCTAGCAGACTCATCAGACACGTTTTGCAAGTATCACGTTTACATCATGCGGGAGTCTGACACTTTAGAGAACGTCATTTCCAAATATCAAACTAGTAGAGATGCTTTAGCAGAATACAACGATTTGGATACTTTGCCAGTCGGTTCTAAATTGATCGTACCAAGTAATCATGAGTAAGGCACCTTATAAGATTCGATCTTTTCAGATTGTGAATGGAGAACGTCTCATCGATACAGGCGATGGGACGTTTCTATTAAAACCACATCAAGATTTAGATTCTACTTTTTCGTTTTTGGAAAATCATCGGATTCCGTTTTTTATAAGACAAGTGCATACGGATGAACGATACGATGTCTATCCGTACGAAGTACAGAAGGTGTTGGATCCTCGTTCTAAAAGACGAGACCTAAGTGTTGTTTTAGCAAGTATTCATAAGAATACTTGCTTTTATAAAGAGAAGGATACGCATCGCATCGAAACGTTTTATGAGACGTATTCTAAAAAAATAGAAGAGTTAACGGCTTACTATGATTCGATGAACGACGAGTTAGAAGGGTATTTGTTTCCCACTCCGGCAATGCAATATTATTTGAGACACTCGAGTATGATTTTTTTTCATCTTTCTTTGGCCCAACAGTTGCTGCGAGACTGGTATCAGATGGCGCAAGATATTCCGCACGAGAGATGGGTGTTTTGTAACCGGGCTTGTACATTAGACTCTTATTTACAAGGAAAGTGTGATGTGTTACTCGATTGGAGTAAAGCAAAATTTGCATCGCCTCTAGAAGACCTCGTTATTTTACTGACTGGGCAAGATGACTATTACAGTCTTCTTAGAACCTACGAAAGTATTTTTGAACTCACACCTTTCGAACGATTAGAATTATGGATTATCGGATTGCTTCCCGATGAGATTCGATTTCGAAGATCTCTTAAAGCAGATTATGCTAATTTTTTAAAGATTCAACAAATGTATCAGAGAATGGAATCGTTTTATCACGCATACTCAGAATATCAAAAGAAATAAAAGAAAGAATAGACCTGCCAATTCAATCAATAAGAGGAACGCAAATATCTTTGTCATGAAAAAGAAAAGTAAAATCAATTGATAAATGACGATGATGCTGATGGCATAAGTAATCGCTTTAAATAAAACACTTCCTCTTCGTCTTTCTTTGCAGGCAGGGCAACAACAAAATTTGTTATGGCCTTTGTTTCCGTACATAATATCACCTATCGTAGTATATGATTTATCTTGTGAATTTGTAAAAAAGATTTACAAATTTTGTAAATTACGATATAATTAGTGATATCAAAAGCGATGAGTCTAAGGAGTATTCTAATCTGTATGATATAGAGAACTTATGGTTGGTGGAAATGAGTGCATCAGTTAGAAGAAGGTAGTAGAGGAGCTTAAGACTTGAATACATAGGGTTTTACGGGGCTAGCCGTTATCTAGAAATGAAGAGCATAAAGTAAATCTGTTTCGAAAGAATTTGCTTTGTGAAGCTAAGGTGGTACCGCGGAAAAAGTTTCGTCCTTACATGGTAAGGAGGAACTTTTTTTATGACTGAAAAAGATTATGAACAAGTAAAAAATGCATTTGATTCGTATTATCAATCTTATCAAGATATCAGTGATGATATTAGACATAAGTATGATCATTCTTACCGAGTGGCACACTTAATGGAGATGATTGCAAAGAGATTAGGATACTTGGATAGTGATATCATTTTAGCGCGCACGATTGGTCTTTTACACGATATTGGAAGATTCGAACAGTTAAAACAGACGAAGAGTTTTAAAGATAAAAAGTTCGATCATGCTAGTTACGCAGTCACGTATTTGTTTGATTTGGGACATATTCGTGATTTTGTGAGTGATGACCGTTACGATACGATTATTAAAGAAGCAATCGATCATCATAGTCGCTATGCTTTAGAAGGAGACATTTCAGAAGAGGCACTTCCTTTTTGTAAATTAATTCGCGATGCCGATAAAATCGATATTTACGAAGTGTGTGCCCATTATTATCCTTATTATTTTGATGGAAATATTACGCCATCTATTAAGAAAGAATTTGAAAGTGAAAAAGCGATTCATAATGAAAATCATAAGACGAAAAGTGATTCCGTCATTCGTATGATGGCAATGTTATACGATTTTAATTACGATGAATCGTTCGATATTTTAGTAGAAACGGATAACTTTGGTTTTTGGGCTTCTACGGTTGAAGTTGCACCAGCAGCTGAAGAAGAGTTCCGTCAGTATTTAAACAAATGTTATCAAAAAATAGAGAGAGGTGTTTAAGATGTTAGAAAAGAAATACAACCCAGAAGAAGTAGAGAAAACAAGATACGATTGGTGGCTAGAACATGGATATTTTAAAGCAGGTGATAAGAGTAAACCACCGTTTTGTGTCGTCATTCCACCTCCTAATGTAACCGGTAAGTTACACATTGGACACGCTTGGGATACGACGTTACAGGATATCATCATTCGTTACAAGCGAATGGATGGATATGATGCTTTATGGCTTCCAGGAATGGATCATGCCGGAATTGCAACGCAGGCTAAAGTTGACCAAAAGTTAAAACAAGAGGGAATCGATCCTAGAAGTATGGACCGTAACAATTGGTTGAAGCACGCTTGGGCTTGGAAGAATGAATACGCAAAAAATATTCATGAACAATGGAAAGTATTAGGATTATCGCTAGATTATACGAGAGAGAGATTTACTCTTGACGATGGACTTTCGAAAGCAGTTCGTAAAGTATTCGTCGATTTGTATAACGAAGGATTAATCTATCGTGGTGAGAGAATCATCAACTGGGATCCAGAAGCTAGAACAGCACTTTCTAACGAAGAAGTTATCTATAAAGAAGTAGAGGGAGCATTTTACCATATCAAGTATATGATCGATGGCGAAGATGGCAATTATCTAGAAGTTGCTACGACGAGACCGGAAACTTTATTTGGTGATACGGCAGTTGCGGTCAATCCAAAAGATGAAAGATATCAAAAGTATATTGGTAAAAATGTTATTTTGCCAATCGTCAATAAAAAAATTCCGGTTGTTGCAGATATACATGCTGATCCAGAGTTTGGTACTGGTGTCGTAAAAATCACACCGGCCCATGATCCAAACGATTATCAAGTTGGACTTCGTCATAACTTACCGCGAGTAGTCGTTATGAATCCAGATGCGACGATGAATGAAAACGCTGGTAAGTATCAAGGAATGGATCGTTTTGCTTGTCGAGAAGCATTGGTAAAAGATCTACAAGAGGCTGGACTTCTCATCAAAATCAAAAAGATTATGCACAGTGTTGGTCATTCAGAGAGAACCGGAGTTATGGTAGAGCCATATTTATCAAAACAATGGTTCGTTAAGATGAGACCTTTAGCAGATGCCGTTTTAGCAAATCAAAAGAAGAAAGATAAAAAAGTAAACTTCGTTCCAGCCAGATTTGAAAAAATCATGAACCATTGGATGACGATTACATACGATTGGTGTATCTCTAGACAACTTTGGTGGGGACACAGAATTCCTGCTTGGTATAAAGATGGCGAAGTATACGTCGGTATGGAAGCGCCAGAAGGAGAAGGTTGGACACAAGATGAAGATGTTTTAGACACTTGGTTTTCTAGTGCCCTTTGGCCATTTAGTACATTAGGTTGGCCAGAAGAGACCGAAGACTTCAAGAGATATTATCCAAATAATGTTTTAGTAACTGGATACGATATCATTCCTTTCTGGGTTAATCGTATGACGTTCCAAGGCCTTCACTTTACGGGAAAACGTCCATTTGAAACTTGTTTGATTCACGGTTTGGTTCGTGATAAGCTTGGTCGTAAAATGAGTAAGAGTTTAGGAAATGGAGTCGATCCAATTGCCGTTGCGAAAGAGTACGGTATGGACTCTTTGAGATTTTTCTTAACGACGAATTCTGCTCCTGGAATGGATTTGAGATACGATGAAGAAAAAGTAAAATCCACTTGGAACTTTATCAATAAACTTTGGAATGCTTCTCGTTTTGTTTTGATGAACGTAGAAGGCATCACCGATTTATCATTTGATAAGAAACAACTACAAGTTGCAGATAAATGGATTCTAAATGAATTAAACCAAACGATTAAAAAGGTTCGTAAGAGTATGGATAAGTATCAATTCCATACCGTCGGAAATATGTTATATTCGTTTGTCTGGGACGACTTCTGCGATTGGTATATCGAACTTGCTAAGAGCAATATGACGGATACTACTAAGAAGGTATTACTTCTTGTCTTAACAGATATTTTAAAGATGTTACATCCGTTTATGCCTTATGTAACAGAAGAAATTTATCAAGCATTACCGGTAAAAGATGCTGAGTCTATCATGATTAGTGCCTATCCGGTAGCAAGTCGTACTTATTCTTTCGCCAGTGTCAGTGAAGACTTCCAATCTGTTTTAGATGATATCGTTTCCATTCGTAATTTAAAAGCGAACAATAACATCAAAAAAGAAAATGCAGTTATGATTTCGGGTAGAGAAGAGTATTTACCATATTTCTGTTCTTTATTAAAAATATCTGAATCTACCTCAAAAGAAGGAATGCAAGAAGTTCATTACGAATCTAAGAATGTTTCTGTTACGTATTATCTAGAAGAAGAAACTATCGACAAAGAAGCACTTCATCATGAAATCGAAATGTTAGAAAAATCGATTGCTAGAAGAGAAAATTTATTAAAGAATGAAAACTATGTTACCAAAGCACCTCTTAATGTCGTTCAACTAGATCGAACGAAACTGCAAGAAGAAAAAGAGAAACTTTCTCAGTTAAAGCAAAAACTTTCATAAAAGGTTGCAAATGAAGAAGAAAATAGGTATACTGTAAGTGATGAATGAGTAATCATTCAAAAAGGGAATGCTCAATATAGGACTTGAGCACTTACCTTTAGTTTTGGGTTAGTACTTAGTCCATTGGACTTAAGTACTTTTTTCTTGTATTGATTTTATCTTACAATTGTAAATAAAAGTGCAATAAGCAAGAAGATAATGATTAGTAATGAAAGAATCAAAAAATCCTTTTTATACATAATTATCAACCTCCTTTCTGATGAAAGAAGGTAAGTACTCAAGATTGAACATTCCGCGGAGACTATATCATAATAAAAGAGGAAAAACAAGTTGCATATTTTATAAATTCGTATAGATAATAACTTGGAAAAGACAAAATCAATCTTATATTTCAAAAATGCAATTTTGGATAAATTTGGAAATAAAAATTTTACAAATTGAAAAATTAAGTGTCCGGTAAGGGCATAAAAAAAGACACATAGAGTTACCTATGATACAATGTAAGTGACTAAACAAACATTGGAGGTAAAAATATGTGTCTTTTACATTATAACAAAAAAGAGAAAAAATATAAACACCTAACATATGCAGAAAGAACAATGATAGAAAGATGGTATAATAAAGAACATAGAAGAATCAGTGAAATAGCAATATTATTGCATAAAAGTGAAAGAACAATAAGAAGAGAAATCAAAAGAGGAAAAGTAATTGTTAGAGGATATGAGTGGGAAGAAAAAGAAGAATATAGTGCGATGATAGCCCAAGAAAAATATGATTATAACAAAACAGGAAAAGGGCCAGAGATGAAATTGGATAAAGATATCAAATTAGTAGAATATATAGAAAATGAAATAGTAAAAGAACATAAATCTCCAGAAGTAATATCTAAAGAGTTGAAAAATAAAGGTTTTGAAGTTGAAGTTTGTGGTAAGACAATAAGAAATGCAATCAAAGAAGGCAATTTATTTACGAAAGTAAAAGCAGGTAAAATAATTTATAAAAAGAAAAAGAAAAGTAAAAACGAAGAAAAACGAGTATCCAAACAAGTTCCAGCAGAAAAAAGTATAGAACATAGACCAAAAGAAGTTGAAACACGAGAAGTATATGGACATTGGGAAGGTGACCTAGTTGTAGGAAAACAAGGAACTAAAACAGTTCTATTTACTTTAACAGAAAGAAAAACGAGACAAGAAATTATAATGAAATTATCAAATAAAAAGACGGAAACAATAGCCAGAGCATTAGATAAACTGGAAAGAAAATATGGCAGTAAATTTTATCAAATTTTTAAGTCAATAACATTTGATAATGGTGTAGAATTTATGGGGTACGAAGGGATAGAAAAATCCTGTAGAAAGAAAGGAATTAGAGTAAAAATTTATTATGCTCATCCATATTGTTCGGGAGAACGAGGAAGTAATGAAAATAATAATAGACTGATTAGAAGATGGATTCCAAAAGGAACGGATATCGCAAATATCAAAACATCTTTTATAAAGAAAATAGAAGATTGGATCAATAATTATCCTCGTGCCATGTTTGACTACAAAAGTTCAAACATGTTATTATTAAATCAATAAATTAACTTACATTTAGGTAATTAGATGTGCGGACACTTATTATTTCCATTTGCATGGAAATAAAAATTTTTTTAAATTGATTGCATTTTTTTTCGTTGTTTTATATACTGTAAGTAATGAATGAGTAATCATTCAAAAAAGGAATGCTCAATTTCGGACTTGAGCACTTACCTTTTCTGGTTTGATAAGTACTTAGTCCATTGGACTTAAGTACTCTTTTATTTTTGTAACTCTATTTTACAGTAGTAAAAAGGAGCCCAATTAATAAAAAGATAATTACTAATAAAGAAAGAATTAGAAAATCTTTCTTATACATAATTATCAACCTCTTTTCTAATGAAAGAAGGTAAGTACTTGGGGATTAAACATTCCGCGAAAATTTTAACAGAATAAAAGAAGAAAAACAAATTGTTGATTTTATAAATTCATATAGATAATAACTTGAAAAAGACAAAATCAATCTTATATTTCCAAAATACAATTTTGGATAAATTTGGAAATGAAAATTTTTTTAAATTGATTGCATTTTTTTTCGTTGTTTTATATACTGTAAGTAGTGAATGAGTAATCATTCAAAAAGTGAATGTTCAACTCTGAACCTAAGTGCTTTCCTTTTCTACGATAGTAAATAAAAGAGCAATAAGCAAGAAGATAATTATTAGTAATGAAAGAATTAAAAAATCCATTTTATACATATTTCTAAAGAAGGAAGCAAGTATTTGAAAATTGAATATTTCGTAGAAACTTTATTACATTAAATATAATAGCAATACATTAATTTTATTGTATTTTTTTAAAAGTTTCTATATACTGTAAGCGATGAATGATTATTTGTTCAAAAAAAGGGAATGCTCAATTTCGGACTTGAGCACTTACCTTAAATTGGTGGAGTACTTAGTCCATTGGACTTAAGTACTTTTTTTCTTGTATTGATTTTATTTTACAATTGTAAATAAAAGTGCAATAAGCAAGAAGATAATTATTAATAAAGATAAAATTAAAAAATCTTTCTTATACGTAATTATCAACCTCCTTCCTAATGAAAGAAGGTAAGTACTTGGGGATTGAACATTCCACGGAGATATTAACATCGGTTTTATTTTATGGCAAATGCTCATTATTTAAAAAACATGTTCAATTTTCTTTACTATTTTGTCTTTTTGTGAATTATTTTACAAATTTCTCTGTAAACTTCATTAACTTATCTTTTTTTCTATGGTATACTTGTTTTGGTAGGCTAAAGGAGGATACAACATGGATTGGTTAAGCATACGAGAGTTTTTATTGGATTCCATTAAATTTATTATTGTAATATTTATAGTCTTGATTTTATTCTTATATGTTGTATCGATTACACAAGTTGTAGGAAATTCGATGTATCCCACACTACAAAATCAAGAAGTGCTCGTTTTAAATAAAGCTATCTATCGTTTTAGTGATGTGAAAAGAGGAGATATTATTTCACTCTCTTATGCAGACACAAAATATTTGATTAAGCGTGTTGTAGGACTTCCTGGTGATACGATTGAATTTAGAGATAATGCGTTGTATATTAATGGCGAAGTATATGAAGAAGATTATTTAGGAGATGATGTCATTACGGACGATTTTTCATTACAAGATATCGGATATGATGTCATACCGGAAGATATGTATTTGGTCTTAGGGGACAACCGTCAAAACTCTATGGATGGTAGAGATATTGGTTTAATTAAAAAGTCCGATATCATTGGTAAAATTGCTTTGCGTTTTTGGCCAATTAACCGCTTTAAACTTTTTTAGAAGAGAATTTCTCTTCTTTTTTTTATTTTTGAATCCTTTTCTTGTCTAAAAATGTCGAATTCTGTTGCAAAAACGGCAAAATATGATATAATAAATTCGAAAAGGAGAGAAAGAGTTTTATGGATAAGAAAAAAATTGCACTTATCGTAGTCGTTTTATTCTTATTAATCGGCCTTGGATCTTTCGTTTTCGCAAATCCTGATCAAGATAATGATCTTGAAGGACCAGGTGTTAGTGAAGATGGGGGTTCTGGCAATGGAGAAGTAATCGATGGTACTGAACCAACGGCAACTCCAGAAGAAGAAAACGATGACTCAGCAACAGAAACAGACCCAATTACTACTTACGGTAACGGTGGTAATGGAACTGGAACTGGTGCTGGTAATGGCGGCACTACTGGTGCTGGTAATGACGGCACTACTGGTGGCGTTGGAAATACCGATATGTCTCAATACAACGATGCAAGAAGAATTATCGAAGAGTTAGAAAATAGAGTTAATTCTATGCAAAACAAAGATGATTCTAATGCAGCAGTTGACTATCGTACAGATACAGACATTATCGAAATGGTAAACAATCTTCCAGAAGGCACAGAAAAAGATGAATTAATGAATCGTCTAGATGCTATTAACAAAGTATTAGATGATACAACTGTTCCTGCTATTACAGGAATTAACAACAATGATGTTACAAAAGAAAATGTAACAATTAACGTTACAGATGATAACGACGTAACGATTACTGCTACGTTAGATGGAGAAGAGATTGAATTTACGACTCCTTTAACGGCAGAAGGAAATTACGTTGTCACAGTTACCGACAAAAACTTTAATACGACAACTGTAAAGTTTACAATCGACAAGACTCCAATTGCTTTAGATTGGTTATATGTTCTAAATAATAGTGGAACAGATTATAAAGTAATTGGTGATGGTCAAAAACTTTATGTTGAATTGGTATTCAGTGAAGAATTCACATCTACTCCAATGATTCAAATTGGAAATGCTGAAGCTGTTGAAATGTCTTGCCATTGGACAAATTGGCAAACAGAAAAACAATATTTCAAATGTGATACAACTATCACAATCGATGGCAGCACAATGGGCTTGGAAAATGGAAAAGAAGTTCCAGTTAAGATTACGAATGTATTAGATGCTGCAGGAAATGAGACAGTTCTAACAAATGAAAACATTACTGAAACAGAAAAATATGGACACGTTATTTATGACAAGCAAGCTCCAGAAATGGAAGTACTAAGATTAACAAATGTTAGTAGAAAAGATGAAAATGGTGCTTGGTTACAAGTTGCTAAAGCAGGAGATTTTGTTTGTGTAATCGTTCAATTTAATGAAAATCTTGCTACATTACCAACTTTAAAAGTTAATGGCACTGAAGTAGGAGTAATGAAATATGATAGTAACATGCAATCATATACTTATGACTACAAAGTAACGGAAAATGATGTCAATGGCATTATGCAGATTGAAATTTCAAATTATGCAGATGCTGCTGGAAATGTAGGAGATACATTAACTAACAAAGACATCAATCACGATACGCAAAATCAAGTAGTAATTGATACAGTTGCTCCAGAATATGCTGCAATGGGAATTTTCAACTGGACAAACGATAATGATGGAACTGATCGTACTTATGCTACGAAAGGTGAACATATCAGATTGTATGTTTCATTCCCTGAAATGTTAGTAACGAATCCTAAAGTTGACATTTACGGTATGGACGGAAAAGTTACAACATTAGATTTAACTTATAGTGAAGCAGCAAAATTCTATTTCGTAGAATTCGATACTACTGAAGAATTTGCTTTACCAGAAGGAAAAATTAATTTCAAAATTTATGGTTATGCTGATGAAGCTGGAAATGTTGGTGTTGAATTAACACAAGATATGACTACTTCAAAAGAATATCCATATGTAATCTATGATAGTGTTGCACCTGGTTTGAATTTTAACAATGGATTTATCACAGATGCGTTTACAGTTGTAGCTACAGATGATAATTTCGATTACATGACAGTTCAATATTATGATGGTCGTGAAATGAAAACAATCACTGAAAATACCTTTACTTTAGATGCAGAAGGTGACAATATTCGTTATAACATTAAGGCTTATGACAAAGCTGGAAATGTTTCTGCATATGCTGATATTTACTTAGATACACAACCTCCAGTATTATCTGGAACAGGTACTAATGGTAAAAATGAAGTAGAAGTAAAAGATGGTGGCTATTATAAAAATGCTACAATTCATTTTGAAGACGGTAGTTTAAAGAAAGTTGTTCTTGTAAATGAAGACGATACAGAAGAAGTATTAGAGGAATATGAGAACAATTATACAACTTCTAAGATGGTATTTGATCATACATTTCCAGAAGATGGTACTTATACGATTAAAGCAATTGACAGAAAAGGAAATGAAACTGTCGTTACGTTCACAATTGATAATGCCGTTCCAAAAATTACTGTTAAAGAAGATTATGTAGGGAATTTAGATAAAAATGTATTCTCTAATCTAAGCTTTAAACTGTATGACAACACTGGAGTTTCTGCTTACAAGATTAATGATGGAGAATATAAAGAATTAACAGTAAACAATTGGTCAGATGCAAATTTCCAAAACATTAAGAATGCTTTAGTATACGGAAAAAATACCATTACATTAAGAGATGTTGCAGGAAATGAAGCAGTATATGAATTTGTTTATGACAATGTATCACCTGGCCCTAGAGTAGTTGGTATTACAGGATTCTTTAATGAAGCAGAAGGCGCTGATGCTCATTACATCACTACTGGTGAAAGCGTAAGAATCCTAACTTATTACGATGAAAAATTAGGAACTGCTCCAATGGTTAAGATTGGTAATAAAGAATTCCAAACTTACTACGCAGAACAAAGTTCTAGTGAAGAAAATGAAAGTTATGCATATTATGCAGATATCAAAATCACTCAAGACTTAGGTTTAAGTGATGGAGAAATTCAATTTAGTATTCATGGACATAAAGATGCTGCCGGTAACGAAGGTAGAGCATATACAAATGCCGATGTTACCTATACAGAATCTAGTCCTTATGAAATTCGCTATGACAAAGTTATTTTAGATAATGTTGCACCAGAATTTAGTGTTACTTCTGGTACTCATGGTGAAACATCTATGGATATTACTATTACAGACGTTAATTTCGATTACGCTGTTGTTGTAAATCAAGATAATGGTGTAAGTAAAAATGTATATAAACCAACATTTACACTTCAACAGGAAGCAACTTATCATATTTATGCATATGATAAAGCTGGTAATGTAACAGACCTTTGGGTTGCAATTGATAATGAAAATCCTGATATTGCTATTTCAGGAACTGGTTTAGATGGTTATTACAATTCAGCTGTTAATGTTAAAGTTACTGATAAATTTTTAACTTCAGTAGACATCAATGGAACAGTTTATGATAGATCAGATTTTACTTTTGATTCTCGTGGCGAAAACTTTGAATTTACTACTAAATTAGATCAAGAGGGAACATATAAAGTAATTGCTACTGATAAATATGGTCATACTGTAGCTAAAGAAATATCTATTGATATGACTGCACCATTATTAACTTTAAATGGTGAATCTAAAATGACAATTGATTATATGTCTGCCTATGAAGATGCTGGAGCTTATGCAGAAGATAATTTTGATGGACATGTTGATTTAGTTTTATCATACATTCATTATACAGATGAGAATGGAACATTAAGTAAAGTAGATAAAGTAGATACTACAAAACTTGGAACATACAAAATTGTTTATGAATATACTGATAAACATGGGAATGTTGGTGTTGATGCAAATCGTGACATTCATAAATATGTAATGAGGACAGTTGTTGTTACAGATTTATCTGCACCTAAGTTATATTTGAATGGCGATGCTAAAATGACAATCGAGGCTGGTTCTAATTATGAAGATGCTGGAGCTTATGCTTTAGATAATTTAGACGGAGATGTTACTTTAGTTCCATCATACATTCATTATACAGATGAGAATGGAACATTAAGTAAAGTAGATAAAGTAGATACTACAAAACTTGGAACATACAAAATTGTTTATGAATATACTGATAATCATGGAAATGTTGGTGTTGATGCAAATCGCACAGATCATGAATATGTTATGAGAACAGTTATTGTCACAGATTTATCTGCACCCAAGTTATATTTGAATGGTGATGCTAAAATGACAATTGAAGCTGGCTCTGATTATTTTGATTTTGGTGCCTATGCCGATGATAATTTTGACTATATAGTAAAATTATCTGCTCCATCATACATTCATTATACAGATGAGAATGGAACATTAAGTAAAGTAGATAAAGTAGATACTACAAAACTTGGAACATATAAAATTGTTTATGAATATACTGATAATCATGGAAATGTTGGTGTTGATGCAAATCGCACAGATCATGAATATGTTATGAGAACAGTTATAGTAAAATCTTCTCAACCAAAGAATAATGCACCAGTTCTTGATGGTGTTGAAACAAATGGATAATATCAAGGATCTATTCATTATGATATGTATGATATAGAAGATGAAGCTTTTACAATTTATTATGATTTAGATAATGGTTTTACTTCTGAAGATGAATTAATTAATTATGCAAAATCACACAATCAAATTGTAAATGTTGCAGCAGGTGAAAGATATACTGGAGAATATATGATTCCTGTTAATTCTGATAACGTAAGTGTTTGCTTAGAAGATGCTTCTGGTAATCGTACATTCTTATATAATATTTCTATTCATCAATAATAAAGATAAAACAAAAGTGATATATTCACTTTTGTTTTTTTATGCTATAATGAGTGTAGAAGGGAGTATACGTTTATGGCAGAAAAAGAAGTAAAAGAGAAAGAAAATGAAACTGTTGATGAAGATTTCAAAGATGTGAAGAAAGCCAATAAGAAGAATCCAGTTCTTAAAGTGATTAGTATTATTCTTTGGGTTTTAATCTTAGCTTGGTTAGTCGTTGTTATCTTCGATTTTTACAAAGTATCACAAGAGGAAGATCCTGTATTCTGTATTTCTAAAGAAACGATTACTTACGATGATGGAACTGTTGATTTATGTACTGGTCTAGGTTACAAAGTTTATAATTATAATCGTGCTAGTATCAGTGGATATGAATTTGGACCTTTCTGGATTGAAGAACGTACAGAACAGTAAGATAAGAAGTCATAAAACTGTAAAGTTTATGACTTTTTCTTTTGCTTTTTTTTTGATTGTGATAGAATGGTTTTAGAGAAGGGTGTTAGTATGTCGTATATTAAGTTTAAAGAATTATCTAAGTATTTTGATTTTAAATATCAGATTGAACCAAAAGATTTACCGGATTATGCAAAAGAGTATGTAAGTGATAAAGAAAAAATCTTGATGGGATATAAGAATAGTAAGGATTATGCGGTGTTTACAGATAAAAAGATGATTTTGTTTGACCGGGATACACTTGCTGTATATTATAAAAAGATTCATATGTTCCCTTATTCTTCTATTTCTACAAGTGCGATTAATTTTAAACCTGGAAAAGTAGAATTATTATTTAGTTTTGATTCTGGATATCAGTTGCATGTTAATTTTATTGATATGAATCACGATAAAAAAGAAGTGATTAAAGAAGTTTATAAACAGATGATGAATAGTAAGTTATAAGAAGCGTTTGCTTCTTTTTTTTCGACAAATTTTTATCTTTTTATTTAGTACACTAAACTTGGTGATGATATGAAGATAAAAATTTTTATTTATTTGGTAATTGCAGTCATAGCTGGATACATCGTGGGACTTTATTTATTTAATTATCAAGATAGCAGTAAGTATGTTAGTAGTAATTTAGTGTATTTTGTGCAAGATACAGTGGCATTGGACAGTAGTCAAATTGGAACAGATTACACGCGGGTGGTACGAGAGAAAGATGGGAAATATTACAGTTATGTTGGTATTACAATGAGCAGAGAGAACGCAGAAAAGATTCAAGAATATTACTCTTTTTTGGGAGTTGATACGTACATACAGGAGGAAATGGTATCGAATTTAGATTTCATTGGTTCTCTTCAAGAATACGATCAACTACTAAGCAGCACATCTGGAAGTGATATGGTATCTGTTTTAAAAGTAATTCTTGCTACTTATGATGAGATGGTACTTCAAAACAACGAATGATAATCCAAAGCGAAATGGTTAATAATTAATTAGGTGATGATATGAGAATAAAAGATATTCCTTCTCTTGAACGTCCTAGAGAGAGGGCATTACAAATAGGACTGGAGCATCTTTCCAATGAGGATTTATTGGCAATTTTATTGGGATCTGGAACTTCTTCTTTATCTGCTAAAGAGGTGGCGTTACATCTACTATCCAAACTGCAGTCACTATCTTCTTTACAAGATGAAAGTGTAGAAAGTTTATCGCATATCAAAGGAATTGGGAAAGTGAAAGCACTTCATCTTTTGGCTAGTGTGGAACTTGGTAAACGAGTATTGATGAAAAATTCTAACAATCATCTTCGATATACAAATCCAAAGGATATTTTTGAATCGGTTCGATATTTGTTTGCAGGGAAAAAACAGGAGTGTTTTTATGCATTGTATTTTAATCAAAAACAAGAGTTATTGGAAAGGAAATTATTATTTATGGGAACAGTAAATCGTAGTGTTGTACATCCGCGAGAAGTATTTAAAGAAGCATATTTATTGAGTGCATCTTCTGTCATTTGTATTCACAATCATCCTTCTGGAGATGTGACACCATCTATGGAAGATATTCGTGTGACAAAGGCTTTGATTGAAATTGGGGAGATGAATGGTATCCCTGTTTTGGATCATTTGATTGTTTCAGACGATGCGTATTACAGTTTTAGAGAACATGGAAGGATGGAAGTATGATGCGAAAGAGGAGAAAAGTACGTAAAATCTTATTGGGACTTGTTTTACTTCTGTTATTAGGTGTTTTTTGGTATGCACTTTCTAGAAGAGATTTCTATACTTCGATTGAATCGTTTGCTAAAGATGTGTTTTATTATTTTCTCGATTTTAAATCGGAACCTTCTAATTTTTTAGATTTCACGTTAAGTGATGAGAAAGATAAAGAGATTGCTGAACTTCAAAGTCTGTTGGAACTCGATACGTCTTTATCTAGATTTGAACTTCTTTAT
This sequence comes from Bacillota bacterium, assembly GCA_003149915.1. GTDB lineage: Bacteria > Bacillota_I > Bacilli_A > RF39 > UBA660 > Faecenecus > Faecenecus gallistercoris. The sequence goes on along the minus strand of QAMK01000023.1, from coordinate 6,722 downwards.
GCTACGACGATCAATCGGACGGTGTCTCCATATTCTAATATTCTTACGATCGATAAGGGGAGTGACGATGGCGTATTAGCCGATATGGCCGTTGTCAGTGCTGATGGTATGATTGGAACCGTTAGTAAAGTGACTAAAAATTATGCTGAAGTTTCTTTGTTATCCGCTCTTTCTAGCAGTTATCAAATTCCGGTTGTCATCACATTAGGAGAGAAGACCATCTATGCAGTTCTTAGTGATTATTTAGAGGATGGAACGTTTGTTGCTTCCGGTTTATCCGTTCAAGATAAAGATATCGTAGGAGGTATTGTCAGTACGTCTGGGTTGGGTTCTTTTTATCCATCTGGAATCTATCTAGGGGAGGTTAGTAAAGTACAGACTTCTTCTGATGAAATCAGTTTAAATGCGATTGTCGTACCGAAAGTGCAGTTAAATCAGATTCGTTATGTTGCCATTCTTAGGAGGGAAGTAGAATGAAATATGTCGTTTACATTGTCTGTTTGTTCTTAGAAAGTATCTTATCTTGTTTCTTTCCTTTTCGGATTCCGCTTTGCCTTTTGGCAGTTTTATGGGGAGTAAAGAAAGGAGATTATGTATTCCCAATTGTAACCGGTTTCTTATATGATTTCTCGTATACTGGTTTTTATTTTTTAACGAGTGTTATCTATCTTGTCTTGTATGTTATCGTACGAAAAAGATTATCTCTTCTTGCGATGTTAATGAGTTTTTTAACGTATTATACGTTATTTTATATCGTCTTTGTCTGTTATCAAGTTACTTTGTTTTCGTTCTCTTGGTATATTCATGCGATTTTGAGTAGTTTTCTTGCTTTTGTTTTGTTTAGTTTTGTCGTTTTACTTCTACAAAAGAAAAACAAGCATAAGTTAGATTGGAGAGATATCTATGGATAATTACGAAAAGTATAAAAAAGCATATTATAAGAAGCATCATTTGGTAAAAAGAAAATATAAGTTTGTAAATAAGTTGTTGGTGTTGGGAATTTTATTTGTCGGTGTTTTAATTACTGTGAAAGTGAACCCTACCGCAGCTAGTTGGGTTAAAACACACGTCTACATGGATAATTTTTCTTTTGCTCAGATAGAGAATTGGTATAATAAATACATCGGCGGTATTTTCTCTTCTAACGACGATGAAGTGACACAGGTATTTTCAGGAACCATTCCATATACTTCTTTGGAACCGTATTACGATGGGGTTCGTTTGAAAGTATCATCTGGAAGTGTCGTGGAAAGTCTTTTAAGTGGTATTATCGTTTCGATTGGAGAGACGGAACATTATGGCAACACCATTGTTGTCGAGCAAGTGGATGGCGTTTCTGTTTGGTATGGAAATGTCGATGTATCGGATGTGAAGTTGTACGATTATGTAGAGAAAGGACAGATTTTAGGGATGAGTAGAAGTGAAGATTTGTATTTAGTATTGATGAAAGATGGAGCATATTTAAATTATCAAGACTACGTGGCCTAAATTTCGGTTAGAAGGGTTCACAATTCTTTTTTTATACATCATCTTACTTTGTGGCCTTTTTAAAAACATTGTTTTGCTTGCTATGCTGATTATTCCACACGAGTTGGGACATGCAATCATGGGTGAGTTGTGTGGCTTTCACGTCAAGGAAATTCGTTTTTGTCCATACGGTGGAAATACAGTTTTCGATTCTTTATCTAATTCCTCTTTAAAAGAAGAGTGGATGGTACTTTTGGCAGGACCTATGATGCAGATGATTGTTTTTTATCTTCTATCGTTTGTTTTACCAGTAGATGACTTTGAAATCTTAAAGATGTACCATTTTGCGTTGTTAGGGTTTAATCTGTTGCCGTTTTATCCTTTGGATGGTGGGAAAGCCGTACAGTTACTGTTTGCTTCCTTTTTGCCATATTACCGAAGTTTGTTGGTTACTGTTTTGATTTCCATTGCTGGACTTAGTGTAGCGATTCTATTCTCTTTTTTGACTCGTTCTTATCAACTTATTTTCATTTTGATTCTCGTCTTTGTAAAATGTTTGGAAACGTTTCGGAAACGATATTTTTTATTTCAATCTTATTTACTGACAAGGTACTTACATCCACGTGATTTTCCTCGTAAAAAAGTAATTGTAAGTCTTGATCAAATGTATTTGGGACGAAGTCATATTTTTAGAACAGATGGAATGAACTGGACCGAGAAAGTTTTTTTGAATCACTATTTTCAAAGTAAAAAGTTGTAAATTCTCTTGACTGTTTTTCAAACTCCTACTAACATAGAAAATATATGTTTAAAAGGAGGTTAGACAAATGAACCGTGAAGTAGATAAAGAAAAAGATATTTATGACGGCATTTGTTTGACTCTTTTTATTTTGTTTCTTTTTTTTCTGTTGATTATGATTGGTCGTCGTTCTTTTGTTTTGAGTGATCCGTTACCTGATGAGCAACTTGTAATCGATGGAACAGAAGAGATTCTTCCTACTTTTGATCCGAATCATTCGACTATTACAGTGAATCCTTCTGGTCCTTCTAAAACGGTTGTCAGTAACGTAACGTATCAAGCACCTAAGAAAAAAGAACCAGTTTATGATAATACACAAGACGTGTTAGAGTTGAAACAATGGGTTTCACGGTTATTGGAATCTATTCAGGGAAGTGCTCATCCGGAACTGGTATCGATTAAAGATAAGTTAGATGGATATTTCATCGAATTATCTAAAATAGATTTTAGTAAACGTCGTGTCGAAGAGATGAATACGGAATTAAAAGAGATAGAAAGTAAGATTCAAGAAATAAATAATACGAATTTAGCAGCAGTTTTGGTTCGAATTTCTTCTTTTACAATTTATAGTAGTGTATCTGAACGAGCAATGTTGGAACAACTGATTTCTTATTTACCGGATTCGCTAGAAAAGGATGAATTTTTTCTTTCCTTGCATCAATTTGATTCCGTTTTCGTTTCTTCAGAAGAAGAATTACTGAGTGCATTCAGTAGCGAACTCGTTTCCGAAATTCACTTTATGAATGACATCATGACTACAGAAGATATTACGATTCAGACACCGAAGTTGTTGGATGGAGAAGGGTACCAAATTACAGGGGCAGATATTTCTATTTTCGACACAGTTGTTTCTTTTCACAATGTATCTTTGAATCTTTCTTTGTCCATAGTAGATAGTGATGTTTCTTTAGAAGCAGTCGATTTACTCGATGCTGCTAATATGAGCGCTACTTCTAGTACCGTTTCTTTTATTGATGTTCATAATTCTTTTGAAACGATAGAAAATCCTTCTATTACTGGAATCGATAGTGTTTTATTAGGCGATGTGACAACTGCATTTGTACAAGACTCTATTTATGGATATGTAGAAAGTTACCGTTCTACAGTTACGGTTTCTAATTTGGATGAGTTGGAAGTTGCTCTTTGGAATCCATTTTGTACCAATATCATCTTAGCCGCAGATTTGGTATTGACATCTGATATGACGGCAACTCACTCTGTTACAATCGATGTCAATGGATATTCTTTTGACTGTCAAACGTTCGAAATTTTAGGGGATGTCACATGGATTGGAATGGACTTAGAAGAAGAGGGAGATGATTCTTCCGATATCAGTTCGGATGATGACTGTTCTTATTCGGAAGAGTCCGATGAAGTTTTGAGTGAAGATGAGTTTAGCGATGATTCGTCAGATTCTATGGTAGAAGAATCCGTGGTCGATGATTTAGTTGAGAAAACTACTACAATAGAAGAAGAGACTTTGGTGGAAGTAGATCCTGTGATTCCCAATTCCTTTTAATATTGAGGTTTCTGTCAAATGATTCCTTTATTTGTCATAAAATATCCGAATAAAGTAGAGTAAAAACTCCTAAAATATGATATAATAAATTTTAGAATAAAGGGATTGGAGAAATGTGTATGCTAGGAACGATTGTCAGTATTGTTGGAAATACCATTACGATTAAACTTTCTATTGATATGACTAACCAAGTAAACTTAGTTGGCATTCATGTTATTTTTGAAGATGCAAACGACACTAAGATTGTCGGTGAAATTGTTGATGTCGATCAGACAAGTGCTAAGGTTTCAATTGTTGGAGAAGTATTGCCAACTGGTTTTTTGCCGGGTTTTTCGGCAAAACCTTCTTTTCGTGCAAAACCAAGATTAATTAAGAGTGACGAACTAGAACTGATCTTTGGTAAACAACAGATTACGGACCATTCGCAAATTTATTTTGGTCTTTCTACGGTTTATCGTAATTATCGCATTAACGTCAATACCAATCAATTTTTCAGTAATCATTTCGCCATTTTAGGAAATACTGGTTCTGGTAAATCTTTTACGGTATCTAGATTGTTACAAAATATCTTTTCTAATCCGAAGAACGCTCCAGAATCTGCTAATATTTTTATATTTGATGCTTATGGTGAATACATCAATGCCTTTCAAAATATCAACCAAATCAATCCGAATATTTATTATAAAAACTATTCGACAAATGTTGCATCGCCAGAAAGTGAGATTTTAAAAATTCCACTTTGGTTATTAGGAACCGATGATATTGCTCAGTTATTAGGAGTTACGACTTCTTCCCAGTTACCAATCATCGATAAAGCATTGAAGTTAGTTCCGATTTTAAAGAGTAATGATGAAAAAACGTTGAAACAGAAGAATGAAATTATTGCTCGTGCTTTGATGGATATTTTGATGAGTGGTAAAGATTCTACTAAGATTCGCGATCAAATTACAGCAGTGTTAACTAATTTCAATACAAAGGATTTAAATTTACAATCGTTGATTATTCAACCGGGATACAATCGTACTTTGCAACAACTTTTATATGTCGATAAGACTGGTAAAATGCAAGAGATGAGTTTGGTTGTCGATTTCGTCAGTAAATTTACGACTGAGGAGTCTGAGTTGAAGACACCGGATGGAACGATTCCCTTTACTTTGAAAGATTTAGAAAATGCGATGGATTTTTCACTCATTAGTGAAGGTGTTTTAAAGAGTGATAAAGTATTCGATTATGCTAATATTTTGAGTGTTCGTCTTCATACGTTAGTAAATGGAGATGCGGCACAATACTTCGATTATCCTAGAATGATTAGTAGAGAAGATTATATCAAGAGTTTGGTTACGACGAGTCTTGGTAAAAAAGCGCAGATTGTAAACTTCAATATCAACTATGTCGATGACCGTATGGCAAAAGCACTTACGAAAATCATTTCTAAGATGTTGTTCGACTTTGCTTGTGAGTATAAAGATCGTGGTGGTATTCCATTCCACATTATCATTGAAGAAGCTCACCGTTATGTTCAAAAAGATGCCGATGAAGAAATCTTGGGTTATAATATCTTCGACCGTATTACCAAAGAAGGTCGTAAATATGGTGTTTTATTAGGTTTGATTACGCAGCGGCCATCCGAATTATCTGAAACTTCCATTTCCCAATGTTCTAACTTTATCATTTTGAGAACGTTGCATCCAAAAGATTTGGAATATATTCGGAACATGGTACCGTCGGTCAGCAGTGCTATTATGGAAAGTTTGAAGACGTTGCAGCCTGGTAATTGTATCGCATTTGGTAGTGCTTTTAAAGTTCCTACAGCGATGCATATTGAAAGACCAAATCCAGAACCGCTTAGCAATAGTGCCAATATTCAAAATATTTGGTATCAGCCGGGAACATTTTATCAAAGTGCTACGACAACTTATCAGAAACCTGCAGACCTTGCGGCTTTACAGGCTTCTCTTACTACTAACGTAAAAGAAAGAGGATAGAGAACTGACTTGATAAATTTATACACGAAATAAAAAGTTCTTAACTATGGCAACATCGATAATTAATCGGTGTTGTTTTTAGTTTATTTTTAATTTTTATGTTATTATTATAGTATACAAATTTGTTTAATACAATTTGTAGTTCATCAAGAGTCTTGGGATTGTCTTTCTTGATGAAATCTTTGAATTGGCCGTTGAGTGTTTCTATCCAAGGATTATGAGTGCAAGTGTAAGGTGCGGACATACTTGGTATAAGATTCATTTCAGCGGTTTTTGTATTATATATTCCACTTTTATACATTCCTCCACGATCTGAATGTAATATGATATTATCTAATTTATAATCACTGTCATTTAATAAATTTAGATTGTATTCTATGAAATCATTATTTAGTGATTTACCAATACATGATACTAATATTTCAGTGCTATAAGCATCAATAAAGAATGATACATTTTGCTTTCCGTCTTTTTCCAATTTTACTTCTGTTGTATCAGTTGATATTACTTTATAAATATCATTTATATCCATATTTTCTGCTATATTTTGATAAGTGTATTTCTTTTCATCCCCTTTCGTTGTAACCGTATATTTACCTTTATTTTTATTTTTCTTTCTAGCCTCAGGTAATTTCATTATGCAACATTTAATTAAGAAAGCCATATAATATGAGATAATGATTCCTTCATGATATTCAAGTTGTTCTTTTATTTGTCTATATCCTGCAGTTCCATTTGATAAATCATAATATTTTTGAATTAGCGGTTTTAATGCTTCATGATTTAATTCGTATCTATTTTTTATATTTTTTCTTTTAAGCCATTTGTAATAAGTATCTCTGGATATTTCTAATTCTTCACACATTATATTTATTGGGTATTGTTTCTTGAATTTTTCGATGAATTGGAATTTGTATGTATTTCTTTTTCCAGGAAGGCATTGAATTTTTTT
>QAMK01000026.1 GCA_003149915.1 Bacillota bacterium | reverse complement strand
GTTATGTGGTATGCCTTTGGATGTAATAGCCCTGAGCACCAGACCCTATTTCAGTCCGGCTGGTTCATCGAAGGATTACTCTCACAAACCCTCATTGTACACATGATACGAACAAGAAAAATACCTTTTATCCAAAGCAGGGCGACATGGCCGGTAATGGGACTCACTTTCTTTATCATGGGTGTAGGCATTGTGATACCCTTCACCAGGTTTGGTGCTTCAATAGGGCTTATGCCATTGCCGTTGAGTTACTTTCCCTGGCTGATAGGTATTCTGCTCAGTTATTGTGCATTGACACAGGTTGTAAAAGTGTGGTATATTAAACGATTTGTACGTTGGCTCTAAAACATATCCCCAAAACATGAAAAAAATTATTCTGTTATTGGCCGGATATACAGGCATAGTTCTCTGTATATCTGCTCAAACAATTGGTACCACATATACGACAGAGGTACAATACAATTTCAAAAGTTCGGCGAACTGGGTCAATCTCCTGAGATTTGAGACTTCAATAGATATAGGAAAAAGCGGTAGATTTGATTATGCTTCAATCCATATATTAAAAACCAGTGCCCAGCCCATTGCCAGCGACTGGCAGACATTCTCTAATATAGAAGAGACCAGTATGGCTTACGGATTAGCTATTTTAGGATATACACAAAAAATCAGAGATATATTACTGTTTACCGGGATTCGTAATGTCAATGAAGATTATTTCGTGTCACCTTGTACAGCTCTGTTTACCAACAGTTCCTGTGGTATTTTCCCTACTATTTCGGCCAATTATCCGTTAGGAAATTATCCATTGTCGGCAATGTGTATACATCTGGATTATAAATTAAATAATCACTGGCAGTTACAGTACAGTCTTTATAACGGAGTGGCTCACAAAGTATTCGAGAAAGGAAACAGCGTGTTTTCTATCTGCCCTTCTCAGGAAGGTATTTTTAATATATCAGAACTTTCTTACCAACAAAACCGAACTTATCATGGCTTGTATTCTGGTGGTTTTACTATACATAATAGGTTGCATAGTAATAATGAGAATGGAGAACAAACATTGGAAGAAAAGAAAATAAACTTTTCCGGATGGTTTTATCTTGAACAATGCCTGTTCAAAAAGAATCAAAAAGAGATAAACCTCCTCGCACAGTACTCCGCTAACCTATCAATAAATATGGGATGCAAACGATACACAGGATTTGGAGTAACACTCTCAAATATCGTATTCAGTTCTAAAGAGAACACATTGGGAACGTTTATCAATTGTGCCCGATATACATATGGACGCGAAGTTAGTTACGAGTTAACCTGGAAGATCTGTATGAAAAGGAATTTTAACCTACAACCGGCTTTCCACTTTATCAATAACAAAGAAGGAACTTTTTCTATCGGAATGTTGCGAACTTCATATGCATTCAGTCTGCCACTCTAACCACACCAATGTGATATGCCCAACTGATAAGAGAGAAATCCGTAAATCAGTTGGGCATTTGTTTTCTTTAAAAGGACGAATTAAGAAAACGTTAATGTGAAGGAAATATTGCCAACTCACTCGTAAAATGTGCTCCCCTCACGGAGAGGTCCGACAGGTGATGGTTCGTTGAAGCGCAGATTTTCGCAGTGAGTTTTCCTCATGTCTGTATGGGTTTGTATCAAATACCATCTACCGCTGTCGTCTATTTCTTTCTCCGGTATCGGTAAAGTCCTGTCTCATAGAGGAGAGTAGGAATCCTCGGTGTGCAACGTTGTTTTACATGTACATGTAAAGCAGTACGACATGTACATGTGGGACAGTACGACATGTGCATCTCGTACTGTTTTAGATGTACATGTAAAACAAGACCGTGCACCGGGAAAAGGAACGTTCCTTGCTGAGAAAGACAGTTATAGTGAGCTTACAAAGGTATCATCGCCTGACATACCTCCCTATGCAGGAAGCAAAGGGTTTTGCAGGTGAGCCAAAGGAAGTTCGGTGCCCAGCACCATTATATCGTCTCCCAACAAGGTACAGTAGGCTGGTAAGTTATAACGATCCATTTGATCAAAATTGATAGTAGCATAACGGAGACGTATTTCTGCATCGGAGAATACCTCCTCATCGGGTAACAACAGAGGAGCAAGCGACAGCAGATTCAGTGCCGACTGCTCATAAGCCACCCAATGCCCGTGCTGCGGACGATAGTGTAGATAAATACGGTTGGTATTGGATGCTTCTTGCATCAGAATTTTTTCAAGTTTTGAATTCATTATTATTTTCCTAAGTTGGTTTTGATTATTAATATTCTTTTCTTTTATTGTTTTGTAAAAAAGCCCCTATTACACATCTACACTTAGAGGAAATAGGGGCACACACAAACAAAACAAACAATATAATATACCCCGCGATTCACATCGAAGAAGTATAAGTGCCTTTAAGAGAATGCTATATACATTCTCTTTATCTTTTCATTCAATATGTCAGCCTATACCCTTTTTATCAAAAATCGTCTTCATCTTGGAAACGATACGTCCAGCCATTGATATTGATCTGTACGGCCAGCCACGATTCAGAGAAGAAAAAGGATATCTTATATTCATCTTCACGGTCCAGATACTCCTGCGCATTAGGAAAGCTCCCTTCCATAGCAGACATCTTCAAATAATTGGTCAGATTGATATTGAACACTTTCCGTCCTGTAGCTTTCTCCGTCACGATAAAACGAGTGGGACGATCTGCCATAAACCGCATTGTATTGAGTTCCACCGCTACAAGTGAAAGATCATTCTGTTCCATATGGTAGGGGCGGAAACTCAGAACATCATCAGCCAGCAAAGAGTTATCGTAATTCAAATGACCATTTGATTCGATAATCTCATAATCATAATCATTCATGTTCAATGCCCAGTCGTCATCCGAATAGCCTTGAAACAGGAATCTCACTTTATTCGTGTCTTTTATGAGATTTATCAACTCTGTCTGATTACGAGTACCTGTGAACTCCACATCGATAATCTCACCATACCACAACGGTTCAAGTTTCCGGCTCATAATGAGAGATTCTTCACGTTTCAATTGTAATTTTAAATCCGTAAGGGTAGAGACTCCTGCCGTCAGTGAAGTTATTTCATATGAATCACGTGCTCCTGCCCATGCCATAAGCTGATACTTTCCGACAGGCAGTTCTACAGCCATGCGGTAATAACCGGTTCCAAGTGAAGCGCCTTCCTCTGCCTGCTTGAACATAAATTTACCTTCTTCATCAAATACATAAAGCTCCACTTTATCTACTTGCGTATGGAATGCATCGGCAAAAAGCATATTATAATCATACTTGAATTTAACGAATAAACGGCACTCCGGCAGATCTTCGTTAAAGCTATCGCATGAAGTCATCATCCAGGAACAGGCAACAAGAAGTCCCAGGGCAATGCAATGTATAAGGCTTTTCAGATTCATATTTTCTATTTTTCTAATTTAATCATATATAGAGTGGAAAAGAAACGGGCTCTTTTCTCGTTATTTCCAATTTTGGGGATAGAACCCAACAGCTGCTCTATCAAGCTATAACATCCCGGAATTTTTATAGAAAGGTTCCCGGAAACTTCCTGAAGTTGAAAGTAAGGTTGTGGGAGTATACTTATATCTCCCACAACACTTAAATAAAGAATTAAATAAAACTACTAATCTGAAATTAGAATTCTACTTCCTGAGTATACCATGTCCATGGATTAACATCAATCAGGATAGACATACGGAGATCGTCATCTTCATCCGGATCTATTGTAACAGGAGGAATGGTAGGATATCCAGGATCATTGAATTTAGTGACACTAATATCGTAAACAGAATTACGAACTACACCAAACTCACCCAATTCATTGGTAGCCAAACTGGTATCGTCATGCTTAATCATCGCTTTATAGAAGCTATAACCTCCCTTATAATAAGTAAGAACATCTACCGTTTTTGCTCTGTCATCTTCAAGCAGGATATCAGCTTTCTTACCCTCGAAAGCTGTTTTAAGAGCTGCAATAGCATCCGCATCAGCTGTACCAGGAAGACCTACGGCATTCAGACCTATTCCTTCTAAATATTTGTTGAACGCAGTGGTCAAAGGTGTAGTGATGATAGCAGGGTTCGGATGAGTATTGAGATACTTATACTTCAGTTCTCTTTCAATCCAGTCCATCAAGGTAGTAAAGGTATAGAAACCACCATCAATCATCATCCAGTCTCCATTTGTTTCCTGATCAGTAGTAGTTGAACCATCTGCCTTCTGATACTCTTTAGGCATATATTTAGCTTTCACCAATATCTGTGTTGTATTATCATGCGTATTACCAGCCTGATTCTGAGTATTTTCAAGACAATATTCACTTTCTGTACTTGTATGCCAAGGAATCGCTGTCGCACCTGCATCAACATGATTTTCATCATACACGTTGTAAGATCCTGCCGGATGAGCCGTATAATTAGGGTCTATCCTATAAGAACCTTTCTTATATTGGTCAAACGGAGCACGGAAACCTCCTGAAGGAACATTCTGTTGTTCCAGCCATGTAGGAGTTCTCTTTGAAAGAGGATAGTAACTCTTATTCGTTGTATTCAATACCCACTTTGCTTCAGATATATCCGCCTTAGAACTTGTTTGAGTAATAGTTACACGAACTTTTGCCACGACACGGTCAATATTGATAGTCAATGGATTGGCCTTAGCTCCGGCATCTGTTTTATAAAGGCTCAGATCTTTCGGATCACCCAAAGTAGGACCATCTTCGGTAATCGATGGTTCCAAGTCTCCCTTAGCATTTGTCATCATAAAACCATTGGTCGAAGAAATGCTGGCTGCTGTATTTGTAAGAGCTGCATTCACAACAGAATACTTTGTACCAGTAGTCCACTTATTGTTGACATTATCATTCTGGAAGGTTGAAGAAGGATTGGCTACAATCAAAATACGTTTAGAAGTTGCCGGTACTTTAAATGCAGCACCTGCGCTTCCTGTAGGTTGTCCGGTGTCATCCACCCCTGCCTGGGCATTGTTCAATGTGATATCAGCTGTAACTTCAGGATCAGCATCAGCTGTAAAGAAAATAGCTCTTACTTTCTTCAATTCCGATTCAACAGCAGTTCCATTCTGATGATCCGGAGTATTCAATCCACGAGACACAGACGGAGTTTTAATCCCCACAGCTACCCACGCATCCCCTTTAGGATCAGTTACTACACCATAATCGATATCTTCTATCGGCACGATGTCTTCATTACTACATGCCACAAATGCCAAAGATGCAAGTGCCAGCATAAAAAGATTCTTCTTTTTCATTGTTTACAATTAACTTAAAGTGTTTATTACTAAAATATTTATCTCTTTTGTTTTTGGTTTTTATTCTCAATTTCAGCTACATTCGCTTTTTTTGTAGCCAGTTCCTCCAGATTGTGTCCGGCAGCTTCCAGACCCGATTCGGCAGCGGCTTTCAAATATTTCTCCGCATCATCATACTCTCCTTTTAATAACATGAATACCCCTATAGCATTCGTATATTCCGGTAAATGTTTTTTAGAATTTACCATACCTAAATAACGCTCTGCAGAAATCAGGTCATTGCGTGAAAGAGCTGCAGCAGCGGCGTTCATGTTAGCCACCTCATCTTCAGGATACATCCTGACAGCGGTCTCAAATACATCAATAAACTCTTGCGAACCTGCCGGATAAGTGTTAGCCACCAGGAACATTTCGTTCAGACTCAGGTTCTGAGGACGTTTCTTTATCACCTCCCGTGCCTCGTCTACATCGAAGTTCTTGATATCATAATTCACTTTACAAATAGCAACACGCAGGCTTGGGAATATATTTTTCAACATATAACGGTAAGGTACACCTCCGCGAAGTTTCATCAACTTAGATTCTCTTCCCTGTTCAAGAGAAGTATATTCAATGATGTCCAGTATCTCATCTTTATACTCTATATCGATGGTATCAAGTGCGTTCACCAGTCCCTCCCAGTTTTCACCACCGAAGATGATGTGATACTGATTCCGGGCAAAATCATATCTGGTTGCCAAATAATCACGCAATGCCATAGCACGTCCTTCAGACAGGCGTTTGTTGTTCGCCAATGATCCTTCGGGCGAAGCATAACCAATAATATCCAGCCTGTTTACCTTAATACTCGGATCGGCCTTCAGATCGTCAATCATCGTACGAATCTTAGCCAACTCCTTAGGATTGTTCATATATTCCGGGCGAATATTTATTTTATTCACCTCAAAATCCAGGAAACATTCTGCCTGTATATCACGACGCTTTACTTCTTCGGGCATCGGTTGCAAATAAGCCAGATAAGGTGCTACAACATAAGGGAATAGTATACGCTCTAGTGTAACCTTATCAATAAGCGGCTCTACACTCATCAAGGTCGATTCACCGCAACCACACTCATCACGCTGTAAAACCAGTTTAGCATCTGCCATCCATACTTCATAAGGCAATATGTATCTATATTGAATGGTATCATTTTTTCTTTTATTACCTTTTTCCACAACATAAGGATGCTCATAACTCTTTCTCTCTTTGGCACTCATCACCGCAAGCCGACGTTCGTAAGCCATATATTCGTCACGCCCTTTAATAGACACTTTCGGGAGATTATACGTACGTTCCGGAGTAACCAGTTGCGGAATAAAATCGACTCCTTTAGCAGTTTTAACCTTCACATTATTCATGATAAAATCAATATCTACATGAAGAAAATCACCTCGTTGTTCCAACTGTATCGGCTTCACAGACACAATACCTTCGTAAGAGCGGATCTGAGCCATAGCCGAATTCATATTCTGACATAAAACAGCTAATACAAATACGATGAATTGTACATTCCTTTTCATCATTCTCTTTTTATTTTATTACGTAAATAAGTGACAGACTCGCTTTGGTAGGACCGAAATAATTCTTACTCGTATCCTTTATCTTAGTACCACACTCTGCACAAGGATATTTCTCATACACAATACGTGCATACCCTACTCCGACAGCAGCCTCTAAACTCCAGCGTTTTTTCAGAATCCACGAATGCCCTATGGAAATACCCCCACCGTACAAATGCCCTTGATAACGATTGTTCTGCATATTCTCACTGATAAATGACCAATCAGGCCAACCACCAACATTGAAATCCGAATAATGTCCGTGAAGACCAATAAACGTACGATTGAAACGTTCGCAAAACCAATAACGAGCTTCTGGTTGTATGGCCCAATGACGTAAACGTTTTCCGTCAGCTGGTTTCCATGGATTATAGTTAACAGGGATATCCAAAGTCCATTTACGGGCCAACCCTAACTCTAAACCAAGATTCATTGTAGTGGTAAGGTCATATAGAATATTACTTTTAAGAGCAACTTTCTGTGCATTACCCCCGGACGCAAAGCATCCGAGTATAAGCAGTATGAGTACAAGCACTTTTTTCATTTATATTGCTTTTAATTTGATGATACGGAAACCAATTGATTAATATTTATTTTAATACGTTGCATACTACTGCCACTCGGATTTGAGTTCGGGTCCTTTATAGTTGTCAGATAGATAATGCCACTCCTTGGTGCAGAACCGGTATTGGGCAAGACCTCAATAAGAATCGTCCCGTCATCTACTGTAATATTATCGGTGTCTTCCCGATGTACCCCCGTTGAAGGGCGTAACTTTATCCAGTTTTTAGGATCATCACTACCATCTTCCACATATGCTGAAAGACAATAGTACTTCATTTCATAACCTGTAGGATCTGTATCAGCAGTAGGCATATATTTAAGCGTCAATCCTGCAGCAGGAATCGCTCTCCTTTGTCTGATATGGATTTTTTTCTCCAGATTACCGAGTTTAAGCGTTACGTATGCATTATTTCTTTGTACTCCTCCACTGGTATATTGGGTATCTTCATACCACATTAACCATTCCGTAACATAAACTCCTACAGGAGTAATACGTGGAGTAATACCGCCATCAACTATTGGAATAATTCTATCCGCAGGATATGCCAGATTAAACGAACCGTCAAGTTCTTCCCTATTAGTGCTTATGGTTCTTGAATTAGGAAAATCGGTTTTACAATCAGTCGTTAACTTAAAAGCTTCATATCCCTTTTCCACAGTACCCGTATAATAAGCTATAAAAACAGAATTACTTACTCCCAGATAGTAGTCATTATTAGCCATGATCTCATAAGAATCGCTATCATCGACTAATATCTTAAAATCTAGATCAATATTAGAAGGTTTAGCAACTTTAGCATCACCCATTGTATCATACCCGGGACCCTTGGCAGCAATGATCGTAAACGTATAGGTACGGTTTCGTAATATATTCATCGATTCCAAGGCAGTATTGACAATTGCCATCTTGTAATAATAGTCCTTATTTTCATACGTTCCTTTAATAATAATATAAGTGTTATTCTGCGTATCAGACTCATATAAATAAATCGGATTATTCTCCGTACTCTGCTCTCCAGCAGCCACAGTTTCTGCTGTTACCAAAGGAGCAGAGTAATTAATATCATATTGATACTCTGTCAAATTAGAAGTATTGCCCATGATGGAATTGCCCAGTTTATGCAATTGCCCCTGACGAGGAACGTTTACTACAGCCATAACCCCCTTGAATTCAAAGTTTGCTGCTTTATTAACAATTATCATTTTAGCCAGTGTACGGACAAGCAACAATGAGCTTTTATCATTATTCTCTATCTTCGTTGTATTATCTATCTTATCCACCTCCAATAAATAACTCATCGGAATAGTTTGATTTGTACCGCTAAATGGAACTGTAAAAGAAGGACTTGCCAATGGTTCCGTCAGTAACTTCTTACAGGCATCAGACAATGTTTCTATATTTGGATTCGTCAACTTGTCCGAAAGTATATCCTTTGTAAATTCATACAATGTACCGGCATCTCCATAGCAGAATCTATTATTCAGCGGATTCGCCAATATCAGTAACTGATACTTAGTGCCAGCCGGTTGCTTGGTTAGTATCACATATCGTTTACCTACAAGCTCAAAAGCCTGAACAGCCTCAACAAAAGTAGCATTTTCACCATTTCCTTTGAACACAAGAACCCATGGAGTCATACCGACTTCACTCTCAGCCGCTCTTGTCGTAGGAAGATTATACGGATTAGCACGGGTAAATATTTCTATTCGTACCTTGTCCATAGGTTCCTCTTTTTCCTCCTCCGGTTCTTCTGATAAATAGATCTCATGCACACAGCTCGATATCAATATCATAAAAATCAGATAAAAAAGATTAGTTATATGTATTGCTGCTTTTGTCATTATTATACCATGTCGTAGAAATTAGTATTACAGCTATTTCCTGATATATGAGAAGAGCGAATGATACAATCATCCGAAGTCAGGACATTCTTAAATCCAATATCATTTAGTAACATAAACAAACCATCGGCGACGATATTATTCATTTCATTTATGTACATGGACACAGACATTAACAATAAAGTATAAGCTGATCTTTTATATATTTTATATCCCTTTGTTATCATCAATAATATCCTTTCTTAGTTAAGTGTATACACCATAAGATAATGGTGCATTTAAGGAAAGTTTCTTTGTGCTCTTTATGTATCACACAATGTGGAAACTTACCTGATTCTCACATTACAAAGATCGTGATATTGAAGGAGATGCTGAATTGTATTCATTTCTAATATAGTCAATCAAACACTTATACTACCAATAAAAAAGAGGGTAAAAATCAACGAAGTTGCTAAATATAAAAAAAAAAGGTTAGACAAAAAAGCTTTTGCACAATTCGCATAAACAAAATAGAAAAGTTTCGATATTAGAAAATGATATCACTTTTAAAAGTAAAATTAATTATATAGAATAAAAGACATCCGCACAATACTCTATCTAAAAGATAATATGAAAAGTAATGAACCTCCAATTTATGTTTATTCTCCTCCTCTCCTGCAAACATTTTTTCTTCTTTTATTGTTGAAGTTGCAATTAATCATTTAAAACATTATTAATATGAAAGAAAAAAATAAAGCTCGCGAAGAAAGGAACAAAGAAAGATTAACTCATGGAGATTGGGTAATGGCCGAATTTTATGCGCATTGGCAGCCTGAAAATAAGAAAATGCATCCTGTTATAGAAGAATTTAAAAAGTTGATGGAAGGAACTCTTGAGGTAGTACAAATTGACATCGATCAAGAACGTGCTCTTGCAGAATTATATACCATTGAAAATACTCCCACCTATATACTAATGAGAAAGGGCGAGCAATTGTGGAGACAATCCGGAGAGTTAAGTTTGGAAAGACTGGAAAAAGCAGTGAAAGAATTTAAACCCTGAAACATCTATTGCCGATAGATAATGCAATTAAAAGTAATTCAAACAACAAATTATACAAATAAAAAGATCAATTGCAGTAAAATACATTAACAAGTCTAAATAAAAGCTACACTATTCTATTATTCAATAAAAACAAACTCCCTATAAAGTAATACTTTACAGGGAGTTTATGTTTTTTACTCTTTTGCAGAGAAAGAGGGTTTTAAAACCTAATCACCAAATTTGATATTGAATAGGCATCCAAAGGCTTTACCTAAATCCATTAAATGAGTGGGGTTGTCATTCTGATTATTATACGTGGAAAAAGAAATAGACCACCGACAATTTCCATAATATTGATAAAGTTTCGGACTGACCCATAAAAACACCCCCTAGCTTTACATTATCAAATATAAAACTAGGGGGTAAATCCTTATAAACCACTGATTATCAATGCTTATTGCGGAGAGACAGGCTCTCGAACCTATGCTTTCAAGAAATATCATAAAATTGCAAATCACTGATAATCATATACTATCTAAAGCGCAGAGTAAATCTAAATCTTTCTGAATATCTTTTGCTATTCCAAATATTGGGTGTATATTTGGGTGTAGAATTTCAAACGCAC
>QAMK01000031.1 GCA_003149915.1 Bacillota bacterium | reverse complement strand
TTCTTCCTTTTTTAATAACATTATCTTTTGTAATTGTTTTGATTTTTTCATGCTTTGTTCTTGGTTTATAACTGCAAGATCTAGCTAGCATCTCATCATTGATACTAGAAAAATATCCCTTATGAATATATTTATAAAATGTTTGAATTGATTTAGGAAAGTTTCCTTCGATATTTTTAAAGAGGTGAAGAATTGGTTGATTTTTATCTTTGATTTTTTCTCTAAAATATTCATTCCAGTATTCTATTTCATCAATAGACATATCGATTCCAATTCTTGAATATTTCATTTTCTTTTCGTAGTCTTTTTGAGCTTCTTTAAAATTGTAGTAATATTTCTTTTTGTAACAGTGAACTTTTTTAGGACAATTATAACAGACGAAAGGATATCTATTTGTCTTTAAACAGATTTCTAATTTTTCATTTCCTAATCTTCTGTTTTTTATTTCTCTAGAAATAGTTGATGGAGAGACATTAATTGCTCTTGCAATATCTTTTAATTTATAATTTTGTCTTAACAATTCTTCAATCAAAATACGATTTTCGATTGTTAATCTTTCTTTTTTCATTGCTTTCATACCTTTCTGTTTATCACCTTAAAGAAAACAATTGACGTTTAGTTATTAAAGCGCTTTCAAACATTAAATGCAAGTTTTAAAATCTTTAGAGAAGAAGTTGCATTTATCTCTTTAAGTAACAGAGGAAAAATAATACTTGTCAATTCAATAAATCCTTGCTATAATAAACTAGCAATTAATTACTATGGTTTCGATGTGAACCATGGCGAGTGAACGCGGAAGGAGAATGTTTATGAAAAAAGGAATCCATCCAGAAACTCAAGAATGTACTGTTACATGTGCTTGCGGAGAAACATTTAAGACAATTTCAACAAAGCCTTCAATCGAAGTAGAAGTTTGTTCTAAATGTCATCCATTCTATACTGGAAAACAAGCTAGAGCTTCTAAAACAGGTCGTGTTGAGAAGTTCAATAAAAAATATGGATTTACTGAAGAAACGAAATAATCGTTTCTTTTTTCTTGCTATTATTTACGGATTTCCATCCTTTTGTTATAATGTTTTTAGGGTGTGATAATATGAAGATTGGTATTGCAAGTGATCATCGTGGATATCAAATGAAAACTAAAATTGTAAAATATCTACAGAAAAAACATTATGAAGTAATTGATTATGGAACAAAAGATGGAAAGGAATCTGTCGATTATCCCGATTTTGCATTTGCTCTTGGTGAAGCGGTGCGAGATCATATTGTGGAATACGGTATTGCCATTTGTGGATCTGGAATCGGTATTTCAATTGCATGTAACAAAGTAGATGGAGTGCGTTGTGCCCATGTCAGTACGATTAAAGAGACAAAAATGACTCGTATTGATAACGATGCAAATGTCATTGCCATTTCTGGTGCGATGTCTTCCTTTAAAGCATTGGACATCGTCGATGCCTTTTTGAAGACACCTTTTTCTAACGGAGAACGTCACGTCAGAAGAATCCAGAAAATAACGGATTATGAAAGGAGACATCATCGTGACGCCTAAACTTTTTTTGTATATTTTTATTACTTTAGTTGTCGTATGGACGATGGACGGATTGAATATTAATTTTATTTTTAAAAAAAATCGTGTCGCTCAAGCTAGAGTATTCTATCTATTAGTAACTTTGTCTCTTTCTTATTTGGTTACCAATTTTGTTTACGATTTCTTTTTGTCATCACAATTTTTAAAATAATGTATAAAATCTTTTTTCTTTTGCCACACTTTTAATGAGGTGGAAAAGATGAAGAAAAGAAAATTGAAGTTAAAACCATATGTGCTGCCAAGCTTGTATGTGCTTTCTGCACTTTTACTTGTTACGGGAGTCTATTTTTATGGAAACAGAGAGGTTGCAAAGCCAGCTGAGGATATCGACTATGTTTCTGACGAAATTAACGGATATACTGTTCCTGTTATTGCAACGGAACAAACCATAATGACACCATATAGCGATACGAGTGTTACGGTTGCTAGAGATTTCTATGATTATCAGAGTGATGCTAGCTTACAAGAAAGTGCTCTTGTTTCTTACGATGGAGTCTATATGCAAAACTCTGGAATCGATTATAGTGCTGCCAATCCATTCGCTGTTCTAGCTGTTTTGGATGGAACTGTAATTGAAGTGGAAGACACAGAATTGTTTGGAAAAAGTGTTACGATACAACACGATAATAACTTAATCAGCACTTATCAAGGATTAACTGATGTCAAAGTAAGTAAAGACGATAAAGTTTTTCAAGGACAGACGATTGCCACAAGTGGTACTTCTGTAATCAGTCAGAGCTTAGGAAACCATGTGCATTTTGAATTGTACTTAAACGGTACTGTTTTAAATCCTAATCTTGCTATTGGCAAAACTTTAAAAGAATTAACAACAGAATAATTCATAAAATATTTTCCTAACATATACTTTATTAGGAGAATATTATGAAAAAGAAAATTAAAGAAAGAATATTAAAAGAATCAGAATTGATGATTCAAACCGATAAAACCATCCGTGAGATTGCAAATATGTTACATGTTAGTAAGAGTACAGTCCATTATGATTTGAAAGTGCGCCTTTACGATTTGGATTTAGTACTTTATTATCAAGTTCGTACTGTTTTAGACGAACATTTGAATACGAGACATATTAAGGGTGGGGAAGCGACAAGACTAAAATATTTAAAGAGGTGAACAGTTTGAAAGATGTAGGAATCGATTTAGGTACTGCCAATGTCGTCGTGTACGTCAAAGGGAAAGGAATTGTACTCAATGAACCTTCTGTTGTAGCAATTGATACGGATACAAAAGAAATTCTTGCCGTTGGGAAAGATGCCAATGAAATGGTTGGACGAACACCAGGAAAGATTACTGCTGTGAAACCGATGAAAGATGGTGTCATTGCAGATTTTGAAATTACAGAAGCAATGCTAAATAAATTTTTGCGCAAAGCAATTGGAAAATTTTCCCTTCGTCCACGCATTTTAATTTGTTGTCCAAGCAATATCACACAAGTGGAACGAAATGCCATTAAAGAAGCTGCAATACGTACTGGTGCTCGCAAAGTTTATTTGGAAGAAGAGCCTAAAGTTGCTGCAATTGGTGCCGGCTTAGATATTTCAAAACCAACTGGAAACATGGTTATTGATATTGGAGGGGGTACGACCGACATTGCCGTTCTTTCTTTGGGAAACATCGTTACTAGTGAATCTGTAAAGATAGCAGGAAATTCCTTTGATCAAGACATCATTAACTATTTAAAAGAAAACTATAAAATCTTAATTGGTGAAGTGACTGCTGAGAACATCAAAAAGGAAATGGGTTCTGTGATTCCTTCTAAAGAAGAAACAACTATGGAGGTAAAGGGACGCGATATTGTTTCTGGTCTTCCTAAGACGGTAACAGTTAAAGAAAACGACGTTGTAGAGGCTTTGAAACCAGATGTGTTAAAACTTGTACAAGCTACCAAACGTGTATTAGAAAAGACGCAACCAGAACTTTCTGCAGATATTATTGACAAAGGTGTTATTTTAACTGGTGGGGGTTCTTTATTAAATGGGTTGATTGATCTTTTTTCGAAAGAACTCAAAGTTCCTGTTTTTGTAGCCGAGCATCCTTTGACTTGCGTAGCAGATGGAGCCGGTATGATGCTAAATCATTTAGAATTATTGTAAGAAAGACCTATTTCCTTAGGTTTTTTCTTTTGTATTTTTCTAACTTTTGTTATAATAAAGAAAATGGGGATGATAATATGTTCGGAAATACATTTGATAATGTCATCAGAATTGTTTTAACAACATTCATTTTTAGTGCGGCTATTATGCCAGTGATGAAACGAATTGCACACCATATCGGTGCGGTCGATGTACCACGTAGTACGGAAGGTAATCGTCATATTCACAATAAACCAATCCCGAAACTCGGGGGACTGGGCATTTTTCTAGGGTTCTTGTTTGGCTATATGTGCTTTGGGGTACATAGCTTACAAATGAACTCTATTTTAATTGGTAGTTTTATTATTATATTGACAGGTATTATCGATGATATTCACGATTTGCGTGCTTCTTATAAATTAATTGGACAACTTGCTGCAGCATCTGTCATTGTCTTTTATGGTGGAATTTTGTTGGACAGTATTACAGTCTTCGGTTTACCTGAAATATCCTTTGGAATTTGGGCATATCCAATTACAATATTCTTTATTATTGCATGTGTTAATATCATCAATCTAATTGATGGATTAGACGGTTTATCTGGTGGTATTTCTTCCATTTTCTATTTGACTGCTGGTATTATTTGTATTTATCAAGGAAGAACGAATAGTTTAGAGATGTTGCTAACCTTTATTATGCTCGGTTCGACATTAGGATTTTTGCTCCATAATTTTTATCCGGCTAAAATCTTTGCAGGTGATTGTTCACAGTTTATGGGATTTATTATTGCGATTATTTCCTTACTTGGATTTAAAGGAATGGCATTCAGTTCTATTTTTGTACCGCTTTTGATTTTGGCAATTCCAACTTTGGATACGTTATTTGCAATTATTCGAAGGTTACTCCAGCATCGACCGATTTTTTCACCGGACAAGCAACATTTGCATCATCAGTTTTTAAAGATGAAATTTTCTCAGCGAAAGACAGTTTTAATTATTTACTTTATTGATATTTTATTTGCACTTGCATCTATTTTCTATGTATTAAAAGATCCAGTGGCAGGTCGCGTTATCTATATTGTTTTAGCGTTGTTTGTGCTGTGGTTAGTCACCTGTACAGACATTATTACAGATAAACGACCAATTAAATTTTCGGAAGTAAAAGAAAAAGTACGACATAAAAGTCGAAAAAAGAGATAATTTGTACCAAATAATTGGTAAAATATGGTAAAATAACAATGCGAGGGTAGATACATGATTAATTTTATTGTTTGCGATGATAATGATAGATTTTTAGAAAAATCAATTAAATTGATTAATAATCAGATGATGAAAAGTGATATTGAATATCGAATTCATATTTTTCATCAATATGATGAGGAATTCTTCAATCTGACAAGAAGAGATATTGGTTCTAAAGTTTATATGTTAGATATTGAGGTAGGTGAAGAATCTGGCCTAGATGTCGCTAGATACATACGTGAATCTTGCGAGGATTGGCGTTCTTTACTTGTGATTGTAACCGGATATAATCAATATAAATTAGAAGCATTAAGTAGTCGGCTATATTTATTAGATTTTATCAACAAATTGGACGACTGCAATCATAAATTGGAAGAAGTATTAGAAATTATTATGAAAATGTATGGCACCAGAAACCATACGTTGTCTTATGAGTATAATTATACTAGTTATCAAATTGAATATAACCACATTATCTACGTAGAAAAAGAGCAAGATTCTAAGAGATGCTTAGTCAGAACAACTTATGGTGATGAATATATCGGTAAAACCTTAAATGAAGTAGCAAGAATGTTAAGTGATGATAAACGCTTTTCTAAAGTTTCAAGGAGTATGGTTGTCAACAAAGACCATATTAAGAGTTATAATTCTGGAACAAATGAATTGGTATTTGATAATGGCGAAATCGTTTATGAAGTGTCTAGAAATTTCAAAAAGGAGTTAAGGTTCCGTGATAGTAAACGCTCTTAAGCTATTTTTTGCGGTTATTCTATTTACTGTTGAAGGAAATATTGTTTACCATTTATTAAAAATAAATGAACCAATTCCAAAACAAAAAATTATTATAGCTTGTTTATTTTGGTCACTTATATGCTTTGTTACATATCAACCCGTTTATACCTCAATATCACCAATTATTACTTATATAATGTTATGTGTTGCGTTTTCATATATTTTTCAAATATCGCTTGTTAAATCTTTGGTCTCAACTGGAATAGCTTTTTTGACTGCAGCATTGAGTGATGGCATTGGTTCATTAGTTCTTAGTATTTTCTTTGAGGTTAATACTTTTCGAAATACAATAATTTATTTAGTAATAGGAAATTTTTTTGTTATTATATTTACAGTCGGAATCTCTTCATTACCTGTATATCGTAGAAGACTGAGTGAATTTTTAAGCAAAATAAACTATAATAATGATAAGAGTACAGTTTTATTTATTTTGTTGGGAATTGTATTAATTAGTATTTTAAGTTTACAAGTATCAGCCAATCAATTGCTTTTATTTGATTTTATTGTTGCATTAATTCCTTTACTTATTTTGTTTATCCTATTAATTTTATATATTTTTGAACGTAATAAATATCAAACTTTAAATAGTCAGTATGAAGCGTTATTTACTCATGCTACATCTTTAGAAAGTTGGCTAGAAAACGAAAGATTGTCTTATCATGAATATAAAAATCAACTTGCCTATATTCGTTCTGTTGTAGAGGAAAAAGAGGCAATTGAATATATTGATTCAATTTTGCAAGAAAGTTTTGAAAATTCTGCAATCGTCGATACTCAAATTGCTAATATTCCAAAAGGTGGTATGAAAGGATTGATTTTTTATAAATTAATCCAAGCTCAGAGAAAAGAGATAGATTCATATGTAAGTATTAGTCCTAAAATGAAGTCTTTAAATGTTGGGAAGGATATTGAAAAGTCAAAAACAGTATGTAGAATTTTTGGTATTCTTTTAGATAATGCTATTGATGCTGCTGCCGAAAGCGACGAAAAGAGAATTAGTTTAGAAATGTATCGTTTGGATCAAAAACTTGTTTTTGTTGTGATGAATACCTTTAAAGGTGATGTTAACATCGCAAAAACTCAGGAAAAAGGATACACAACAAAAGGCAAAGGTCATGGTAATGGACTAAATTATGTAAAAAATATAATTGCTAGAGATAATAGATATACACTTCAAACTAGCTTGATTGGTGGATATTATACTCAGAAAGTAACAATTGAGGAATAAAAAAAGACCAGTGAGAACTGACTTGATAAATTTATACACGAAATAAAAAGTTCTTAACTATGAGAGAGTGTAAAATAAAGTATGTAAGTTTTTTACTTACACACTTTATTTTACACTCTCACCTTTTTTAATCCTTTTCTTTTTTTAAAACAGTTCTCTTCGCCTTCCCGGATATATTCTCTAATCCATCTATTAATAGTTCCTGTACATTTCTTTTTGCCTAAAACAGTTCTTTCAACTTCCATTTGAGATTTCTTATCAATCAAAACCATTTTAACTGCCTTAATTTTTTCTTCTCTACTGAAAGTTCTATATTCTCTTGCCATCTTTCTTCCTCCTTATTCTAATTTTAACATAGAAAAAATCTACACGCTTTTTATTTCGTGTAGATTTTTTTTAAATCACTTCTGTGTGGTCTTTTTTAGTCGAAATTTTTAGGCGCTGTTGGTTCATCTAATAGTATCATTACGCATCCTAAACTTGCTGCATTTGAAGCTAATAAAGCTAGTGCTGTCAATAACATTCCAATTCTTTTTTTCATTCTCTCTTGTCCTTCTTTCATTTTTTATTATTAAATATCGCTTAGATATTTAACCAAATTAATGATTTTTGTACGGTACTCCTAAAATGTGGTATGTTATTGGTAAAATCCCGATTGTTTCGGTCATTAAGCTGCACAGTATAATTTGATTTAAATCCTTTAACATAATAATTAAAAGAACATATACAATTGCAATTGTAACGGCAAACGCTTTTCTGATTTGTCGTTTTTTTCTGTTCTTTTGTGGTCTTTTATGAGTATCAGCCGGTGCATAAAGCAGAAATAGTAAGACACAAATGCTAGCGATTATTATTTGTACTGGTAAGGGGAAATCGATACTGGTTGATAGTATCGGAAATATAATAAACATTACGGTTGACGTAATTAAGCATTGCGTACTATTTCTAGCATGTACACCAAATGCGAAGAAACGTAATATGTTAAAGAATACTAGATTGATAAGAAAAAGTCTCTCTATATTTAATATAATTGCAAGGGCCAATAAAATGACCAATTTTACGATTGTTAAATAGATTCCTTCTAAACCGTATCTAATTTTTTCTAAACTCTCCTCATCCCATTCTCTGTTAGCAGTAATGAGTTGAAGAGAATGTTTTAAAAATACTTCTTTCATAAACTTTCCTCGACACGTCTATTGTAGTACAAAAAGTTTTACTTTTTTCGACTTTTCTGTAAAATGTAATTTTCTTTCTTTTTTTGGTTAAAAAATTAACATTTGGTTTACTAAATTACCAAAAAAGGAAGCAAAGCGACAAATTACAGAAAAGTTATTGCAAATGGGCATTTGTTTGCTATGATTATATCGTGCTCGAGCACAGAAAGTGAATTCACAAAAATGACAGAAAAAGAGTTAAAAGGAGGATATGTTGTGAGAGGTACTGTAAAGTGGTTTGATAATGAAAAAGGCTACGGATTTATTGAGGTGCCAAATATGGCTGATATATTTGTACATTATTCAGTGATTCAATGTGAAGGTTATAAAACGTTAAGCGAGGGTCAAGTGGTGGATTTCACGTTGATTCATACAGAGAAAGGGTACCAAGCAGTTGAGGTATCTGCTGTGGAACCAGAAGTTGTTGCTACCAATTAAACTGGTAGTTTTTTTCTTTCTATTTTACTTTTTTCATTAAATATGGTATCCTATGTGTAGGAGGATTGATGATTAATGAACATAATACTTAGAGGAGAAAAAAACAAAGCTACAAAGGCGATGAGCGATTATGCCAAAGAGAAACTAAGTAAATTAGATAAGTATATCGAAAACGCCGAAGACGTTCAGGCAACTATCGTCGCTAAGAAGCGAAATCATCAAGATAAAGTTGAAATCACAATTCCAGTTAAATCATTCATTTTAAGAGCAGAAGAAAGTCAAGATGACTTCTATGCCGCAATCGACGTTGCTGTCGACAAATTAGAAAGGCAATTGCGTAAAAATAAGACACGCTTGCAAAGTCAGTTAGAGAAGACGAAAAAACAGGATATATTCGATTTTAGCAACTTCGAAGAGATGGATGAAGACGATGAAGGAGATGCCCAAACCATTGTGAAGAGAAAAAAGGTTGAAGTAAAGCCTATGAGTGAAGAAGAAGCCATTCTTCAAATGGAATTAATTGGACATCAATTCTATCTATTTAAAGATGCAGATACAAATCAGCCAACTGTCGTTTATAAACGAAAAGATGGTAATTATGGTATCATTGAATCAGAATAGGTTTAATTTTAAGGGAAAGAATAGAAAAAACTTTTATTCTTTCTTTTTTTTTGGTAGAATAAAAGGTGCATATAGGAGATGATAGTATGGGACTTTTTAAAAGTTTGTTTGACCATGAATATAAAGAATTAAAGCGATTTTCTAAAATCGCAGATCAAATAGATGCTTTAGACGATGAAATGAAAAGTCTAAGCGATGATGAGCTAAAGGCTAAAACAGCAGAATTTAAAGAACGTTTAAAAAATGGAGAAACGTTGGATGATTTGTTGGTGGAAGCTTTTGCCGTTGTTAGGGAAGCAAGTTTCCGTGTATTAGGAGAAAAACCTTTCTATGTACAGTTATTGGGTGCAATTGCGATTCACTATGGAAATATTGCTGAAATGAAAACTGGTGAAGGTAAAACTTTGACTGCAGTTATGCCAGCATATTTAAATGCACTTACAGGAGAGGGTGTTCACATTGTAACGGTCAATGAATATTTGGCAGATCGTGATGCTAATTGGATGGGTAATATTCATAAGTTTTTGGGATTGACAGTTGGAGTAAATAAACGTGATCTTTCTGTAAAAGAAAAACAAGAACAGTATGCTTGCGATATTTTATATACTACGAACAATGAAGTTGGTTTCGATTATTTACGTGATAATATGGTTGTTCGTAAGGAAAACCGTGTCCAAAGACCACTAAACTTTGCAATTATCGATGAAGTTGATTCTATTTTGATTGATGAAGCTAGAACGCCACTTATTATTTCTGGTGGAAATATGAAGAGTGCTAATCTTTATATTGATGCGGACCGATTTGTTAAATCTTTAAAAGAAGATGATTACAATGTCGATGAAAAGACGAAGAGTGTTACTTTGACTGATGATGGTATGAAGAAAGGTGAAAAGTTTTTCAAGGTTGACAATTTGTTTGATTTAGAGCAAGCAAGTTTGGTGCATTATATTAATCAAGCATTACGTGCAAATTATTCTATGCGGAAAGATGTCGATTATGTTGTTCAAGATGATAAGATTGTCATCGTAGACTCTTTCACAGGTCGTTTGATGCCAGGACGTGCGTTTAGTGATGGACTTCATCAAGCAATCGAAGCAAAAGAAGGAGTTACAATTAATCAGGAGACAAAGACTCTTGCTACAATTACGTTCCAGAATTTATTTAGAATGTATAAAAAACTTTCAGGTATGACTGGTACGGCAAAGACAGAGGAAGAAGAATTCCGTAATATTTATAACATGTATGTTATTTGTATTCCAACAAACAAACCTGTTATTCGTGAAGATGCACCTGATTTAGTTTATGCTACGAAACAAGCAAAATATAAAGCGATTATCAATGAGATTGAACGTCGCTATAAGTTAGGACAACCAGTTTTAGTTGGTACAATTGCTATTGAAACCAGTGAGTTAATTAGTGATTTGCTTCGTCAACGTCACATTCCTCATGAAGTATTAAATGCTAAAAATCATGCTCGTGAAGCTGAAATCATCAGTAAGATTGGTTTAGGAAAATCTGTAACAATTGCTACTAACATGGCTGGTCGTGGAACCGATATTAAATTATCAGATGAAGTTCGTGCCTTAGGTGGTTTGTGTGTCATTGGTACGGAACGTCATGAATCACGTCGCATTGATAATCAGTTAAGAGGGCGTTCTGGTCGTCAAGGAGATCCTGGTTTTACACAGTTCTTCGTTTCTATGGAAGATGATTTGATGGTACGTTTCGGTAGTGATCGTATTAAAAATTTAATGCAATCACTTGGTTTTGATGATCAAGCAATTCGTAGTAAAACATTTAGTAATGCAATTTCTACTGCTCAAGCAAGAGTAGAAGGAAATAACTTCGACATTCGTAAACAATTACTACAATATGACGATGTACAAAATCAACAACGTGAAATTATTTATGGACGTAGAAATGAAATTTTAGATAGTGAATCTATTCATGATACAATTTTAGTATCTTTGAATAATCATGTTAGTGACGTCGTTAAGTCTCACCTTTATCCAGAGGGAAGATTAACGAATGATGATGTCAAAGCTATTTTAGATTACGTTAATGATAATTTATTAAAGAAACCATTAGATAAAGAAGAATTGAATAATCAAATACCAGATGATATGATCGACATTATTTATAAGCGTGTAATTGATGAATACGAAGAAAAGTTAAAAGATATTCCTACTGAAATACGTGATGAATTTGAAAAAGCTATCTCTTTAAATGTCATCGATAATCATTGGATGGAACATATCAATACAATGGCTCATTTAAGAGAAGGTATCGGTTTGCGTGGATATGGACAACAAGATCCACTTCGTGCATATACTGTAGAAGGATTTAATTTGTTTGATAAGATGTTAGAAAGAATTGATAAGGATATTTCATTATTCCTAATTCGTGCGGAAATAAAACAAAATATCGAACGAAAAGAAGTATCTAAAACACAAATAACCAACGAAGATAAGTCTGATATGAAAAAAACGCCAAAACGTGTAAAAAAGATTGGTAGAAATGATCCGTGTCCATGTGGCTCAGGTAAAAAATTTAAGCAATGCTGCGGGAAGTAAGATAAAATAAGGAAAAACTTGAAATTTGAAAATTAGTAAGTTGGTTCGAGTTTTATAACTTGTCCACGTAATACTAATAAAATCTAAGTAAAATAAGGATGTGGACAACATTTTAAATGTGGACATATCTTTTTTTTCGTTCAGTTTTTGACAAATAAATATAAAAGTGCTATAATTTAATTACTTTTTGAAAGGGAGAGATTATTATGTTAAAACAATTAACTACGACAACTTATACGACAACAACTAAATCAATATGTAGCATTGATTGTTTTAGCGTACTTTTATAAATTAATATTAAATATTATTTTAATAAGTAAAGTCTATTGCAATTAATGTGATAGACTTTTTATTTGTATGATATAATATTTTCAGAAATACTATGATATAGGACATGGTTATTAATAATTGTTTTATAGAGAGTTATCGGTTGGTGAAAGATGATAAACAACTTAATAATTACTACCTATTAGTAGCACTCGAAAGAGATTGCCCGAGAAGCTCGGTTATGTAATTAAGTAAAATAAGAGGATGGTACCGTCTAAAATAGACTCCTATAATGGTATCATTCTCTTTTTGTTTAAAAGGAGATGATAAAAATGACGAAAACGGAAAGTGATACGATTATCTCCCCATCAAAAAGTGAAATATAGAAAGAAGGAATTTAAAATGAATGAAAAAGCTGTAAAACTATTACAAGAATTAGTTAATAGAAAATACGGGAAAATTGAAAAAGAAAAAATTGATTTTAATGATGATGAGTTTAATTATGAATTTAAATCAGAAATTAAAGTTAGTGAAAATGATTTTGAATTATTAGAAAAGGAATTAAGTAAAGATAATTTATTTGTTAAACTGTTAAGAATTAGTGGCGTTTATGTAGATGGTAATGCAAATAACGAAATGATAGATAGAATATCTGGTAAAGCGTTTATATCAATTGAAGAACTAAAAGAATACAATCAAAAAGTAGCAGATGCAAAAGAAAGAGATCATAGAAAAATAGGACAGGACTTAGATTTGTTTTGTTTTTCAGATTATGTTGGAGGAGGGCTACCGTTATTTACTCCAAGAGGAACTGTTATTATTGATGCTTTAAAAAGAGAAATAGAAAAAGTATGTAGAAAGTATGGATTTGAAAAAGTAAGTTGTCCATCACTTGCTGATATTTCTTTATTTGAAACTTCAGGACATGCAAAAAAATTTAATGAAGAATTATTTAGAGTAGAATCACCTAAAGGGCATCATTTCGTACTTAAACCAGTACAATGCCCACATCATACTCAAATTTATGCTTCAAAATTAAGAAGTTATAAAGATTTACCAATTAGATATATGGAATCAGATAAACAATATAGAGCAGAACTTCAAGGTGCTGTTGGAAATAGTTTATCAAGAGTATATGCAATTACAGTAGAGGATGGTCATTCATTTTGTAGAAGAGATCAAGTAAAGCAGGAAGTTATTAATATGTGTAATTTAATAAAAGATTTTTATTCAAGAATGGGATTATGGCATGATGTTTGGGTGTCACTTTCTATAAGAGATTATGAACATCCTGAAAAATATATTGGTGAAAAGAAAGATTGGGATATTTGTGAACAAATGCTTCAAGAAGTATCGGATGAGTTAAGTTTAAATGCTAAAAGATGTGAAGGTGAAGCAGCCCTTTATGGACCTAAATTAGATTTTATGTTTAAAGATGCTTTAGGTAGAGATATTCAAATACCAACTGTTCAATTAGATTTTGCAATGCCTAAAAGATTTGGGTTATCATATATTGATGAAAATGGTGAAAAACAAACTCCAGTTATGGTTCATAGAGCAGTTCTAGGTTCTTATGAAAGATTCTTAGTATTACTATTAGAACAATTTAAAGGAGTATTACCAATTTGGCTATCACCAGTACAGGTAAATATAGTACCAGTTAATATTAAATATCATGATGAATATTGTAAGAAAATAAAAGAATTGTTAGAAGATGAAGATATTAGAGTATCATATGATGATTCTAAAGAATCAATGGGTAAAAAAGTTAGAAATAGTAATGTAATGAAAAATCCTATTACTTTAATAATAGGTGATAACGAAAGAGATAATAATCTTGTCAGCTATAGAAGATTAAATAGTGAAGAAACTATATCTATGTCTATAGAAGAATTTATCAATCAAACAAAAAATGAACTAAAGCAAAGATAATTGTGAACTTTTAGAATTATTTTAATTAAGAGTATTTAAAATAAATTCTAAAAGTGCTACTAATAAGAATAAATTGTATGCTTTTAAAAAAGAAAAAAATTTAAATAATAAGTGTTGGCATATAAGTTGCTAACATTTATTTTTTGTAAGGAGATGATGAATTATTATAAATATAAGAAAACGCAAAGATGTATACGAATATAGATTTGAAGTGTTAAAAGGTAAAGGGAAAATATCTTATAAAATGGCTGTAGAAAAGCAGAAGGTGAGTATGATAAATATAAAGTTATTCAAGATAAGAATTATGCTTCCGATTTTGACAAACTACTAAATAAAACTAATGATAAATAAAAAAGTTAATTCCACATTTGATATATATTATAAATATAGTATAATTAGCTTATAAGAGGTTTAAAACACTTTAAATTGTTCACAGTAGATAAATATTTATAATAGAATAATACAGATTATATAGAAGTTGATGCTACGAGCAATATAGTAACAGTATATGATTTATCACATATATTGAAACTATGTAATAAATATTTAATTAGTAAACATCAAACTAATATAGAATCATTCATAGAAATGAATATAGATAATAAAGTTGAAGTGATTATGATGGTATGTATGATTTGCTTGCCAACTAATTCTAAAAAAACTATTATATAAGTGGCATAAATATTCAATTTATTTATAAGAAAAATGCAATTTAAATAAAAATACTAAAGGAGAAATAAAATATGAAATATGTTAGAGTAATGGATAAAGATATATCTAATGCTAGTGGTAGAAAATTTAAAATAGGAGAAGTTAATATATCAGATGAATGGGATCCTAATGCAACTACATTAGATACAATTAAAGGAATAAACTTTTCAACAGATGAAAGCATCATTAGATGGATAAAAAGAGGAGATACTTTATATGAAGTTGAATTACCAGAAGATGCAGAAGTTATAAAATGTCCTGGAACATTTACTCCTGATGGAATTTATAGAACTAATAAAATAATTGTTAAAAATCCCATTCCTTTAACCGAAGATGTTGTAATGGATTTATATAAGAAATCTAATATACCAGATAAAACTTATCATGATGTTTTAGCTATACTTGCAATAAAAGGGTTTGAAAATGTTTGTATGCAATTAATTAAAGATAGAGTAAATAGTGATACTATAGATGAGTTTTTAAGTGACTATATCGCCTTTGGTAAAAATGATATTAAAGACAATAATTTTGGTTTATATGAAAAATATAAAGACGTACTAAACGAAATGAAAAATAATATGAATACAAAGCATTAATAAATCATATATTGAAATTAATAAACAGATTTATTGTTTGATTTTTCTATGTTTAACTTTGGATTAGAAGTGGAAAACAATGCAATGTTTATTATTAAGCATCTAATCCGATTTTAAAAGAGGTTAAGTGGTGTTACAGGTAATATAAGATAGAACTATTTTGAGTAAATTTGTTCGGTAATTACTAAAAGAACTAACTAGAAATACTGTAATGTAAGAAAATGAGTAATGAAAAGTAGAAAAAATGCTAAATATTGACAGACATGTGGAAGTGGAAAAAGTAATAAAATTGCTTTGATAAATAGAGTAGTTTGCGAGGACGCAAGAAGTTTCAAATTAGAAGAATGAATCAAATTGTTTTTATCTGTAAAGTTATGTTTAGAAGCATAACTTTTTTCGTTATTTAAAGTGTTTTTATTTTTTTAATGTTATAATGAATATAGAAAGGATGATAAAATGAATGGATTAAAAATAGTCCAATATGGATGTGGAAAGATGAGTGTTTATACGATGCGTTATGTAATCGATAATGGTGGCGAAATCGTAGGAGCAGTTGACATCAATCCAAATGTAATTGGTAAAGATATCGGAGATATTATGGGTACTGATAAGAAAGGAGTAGTTGTAGAAAACGTTGCCAATGCTGAACAGATGTTGATGACATTGAAACCGGATTGTGTGATTGTTACAACAATGAGTTTGTTGGCAGATGTTGAAGATGCTTTGATGCTTTGTGCCAAATGTGGAGTTAATGCTATTACAACTTGTGAAGAAGCATTTTATCCGATGAATTCTAATCCAACTTTAACGACAAAAATTGATCAGCTTGCAAAAGAAAATAATTGTACTATTACCGGAAGTGGCTATCAAGATGCTTTCTGGGGAAATTTAATTACAACGCTTGTCGGAGCAAGTCATAATATTACTAAAATTAAAGGAAGTTCTTCTTATAACGTTGAAGATTACGGTATTGCGTTAGCAAAAGCGCATGGCGCCGGACTTACAAAAGAAGAGTTTAATGCACAAGTTGCTAGTGCTGATGAAATTTCTGATGAAGAACGCCAAAAGGTTATTGAAAGTGGAGCTTATGCGCCTTCTTATATGTGGAATGTTAACGGTTGGCTTTGTGATAAGTTAGGTTTAACAGTTATTAGTCAACGTCAAAAATGTGTTCCTCAGTTTAATGATTATGATATTGAATCTAGTACATTAGGAATGACTGTAAAAGCAGGGATGGCAACAGGAATGAGTGCCGTCGTTACGACAGAAACCAAAGAGGGTATTACATTAGAAACAGAATGTATTGGAAAAGTTTATAATAAAGATGAGTTCGATCGTAATGCTTGGACTGTTTATGGTGAACCAGATACGACTTTAGTGATTGAAAAACCAGATACGGTAAGATTAACTTGTGCTACTGTTGTCAATCGAATTCCTGATGTTATCAAAGCAGAGCCGGGATTTGTTCCAACATCACGTATGGGTGAATTAAAAACAATTGTAAAATAGATATTTATCTTGACGGATATTGAATAAAATCAATATCTGTTTTTTGTTTGACTAAGAATTATTGGTTTGTTATGATACATGTAGATAATGAACTAGGAGGATTTTATGAAATATCCAAAATTTATTCAAAAGGGAAATTGTATTGGTGTTCCAACGCCTTCTGCAAGTGGTGGTGAAAAATTATCGAACCAGCGTTTGTTACAAGCAGAAAAGTATTTTCTGTCGCAAGGATTTGAACTTGTTCTTTCTAAAAATTTATTTTCTTGTCAAATGGGACGAAGTGCTTCTGCACAAGATAGGGCTAAGGAAATTAATGATATGTTTTCTTCTGATGATGTGGATTGTATTTTGTGTTGCGATGGTGGCGATTTTTTAGTAGAGATATTGCCATTTGTTGATTTTTCTTTACTTGTTTCTCATCCAAAATTTGTAGCAGGTTTTTCTGATCCTACTGGTCTTTTGTATTCGATTACGACAAAATATGATATTGCTACTATATATGGCCATAATTATAGCAACTTTGGCGCATTGGAACTACACCAAAGTGAATTGACTTTTTTAGAATTTTTAACAGGTAATTTAATTTTACAAAAAAGTTACGATATGTATCAGAATGAATTTGTACCGATGGTAACTGGGTTAGAAGGATATCAACTTGATCAAAAAGTGTATTGGAATACTTTGGATGAAAAGCCTGTACATTTACATGGTAGAATCATTGGTGGATGTTTTGATATTATTGCTGAACTTGCCGGAACGAAATACGATGGCTTTCAAGAATTTCATAGACGCTATTCAAAGAATGGCATCATTTGGTATTTTGATAATTGTGAACTTACGATGGAAGAGACGATTCGAGTGTTGTGGAAATTTCAGGAGTTAGGATACTTTGAAGATTGTATAGGTGTCATTTTTGGTAGGTTCGGAAAAATGGAATCTTATTATGGTTATGATACGAAAAAATGTTTGTTAGATAGTGTTTTAGGACATCTTTCTATTTCTGTTATCTATGATGCAGACATCTCTCATAAAGGACCTTGTTTTACGATTATCAATGGTTCAATTGCAACCATTGATGTTGAAAATGGGGTTGGAAAAATGTCATTTGAGTTAAAATAGAATAGATTTCGTCTAATCTCTTTTTTGTTTGCTTGAATTTTTTGAGGTTTAAAAGATACTTGTTTTTATGATTAAAAAAATTAATTTAGCGGCATAAAAAATAATATTTTGTAAACAAATATATATGGAATGTACTAAATGTGGATATGTTGTATATTTTATTTTTCTGTTTTTTCTGTTATAATGGTTTTATCGTAGAGGTGGATGTAAATGAAAGATAGAAAGAAAAGTTTTGTTTTTATCTTGATTATCTTAATTTTGCTTTTGATTTTCTGCTTTTTTGTTTTTTTTTAGAAATCAGATGAAGTAACGATAACGTTTCAGTCTTATAATGAAAGTTATGATGTTGATATTCAAAAAGATGGTACTGTCTCTTTACCAACAGAAGAACCAAGTCGTGAAGGATATCGCTTTGTTGGATGGTACTATAATGACGAACCTTTTGATTTTAGTACAAAAGTAACTTCTAATATTACACTTGTTGCTAAATGGGAAGCCATTGAGTATGCAAAGTATACTGTTCGATTTGTTGTAGATGGAGAAATTATTAATCAAGCAATTGTTGATGATGGTAGTAGACTTTCTCCACCAGCAGAACCACAAAAGGATGGATTTACGTTTTCTGGATGGTATGTAGACAATCGTTTGTTTGATTTTTCTGATTCCATTACTAGTGACATTACTTTGGTTGCAAAATTTGAAAGTGATGAAGAGGAGATACCGCTTGAGCCTACGCCATCACCAGTTCCTAGCACACCAACTCCGACTCCTCCGACGAAACCTTCAAGACCAACACCAGTTCCAACTATTGAACCAACTCCAGTTCCAACGGTTGAACCAACTCCAGTTCCAACTATTGAACCAACACCAAGTCCGACGGTTGAGCCAACACCTACACCAACACCGGTTCCAACACCGACACCAACCCCAACACCTCCACCAGATATTACTCCTCCAGAAGAGTTTCAACCTACATTTGAAGTAAATACTTATCAAATTACTGTATCTGCAAGTACAACGGATGATGTAACATCTGATGAAAATTTGAAGTATTCGTATGCAATTGATGATGGTGAATTTCAATCTAGTGCTGTTTTTGATGGGCTAAAAGCAAATACTGCTTATACTATTTTTGTACAAGCAATAGATGAGGCTGGTAATATTCGTACAGTTAAGACTGTTGTTACGACTGAATCTATTCCAACACCTGTAATCGATTTGATTGCACCTACTCAAATCACAAATCAAGATGTTACAATAACGTTAGAAAATAACTCAGATTTATCTCTTTTCTATAGTATAGATCAGGGAAATAATTGGATTGAAGTAAGCAATCATCAAATTGTTGTTTCACAGAATACAACTGTATTGATTCGTTATGATGATGAACATGGTAATTATGGCAAAGAATTGTCACAAGAAATTTCCAATATTGATAAACAAGAGCCGAATCTTTATGAGCCAGAAATCAGTGTGACGACAAATAGTATTTCTGTTTCTGGTACGACAACAGATAATGTTACTGCATCTGATCGATTAATTTATCGTTATCAGTTGGATAATGGTGAATGGCAGGAAACGGGAGAATTTACACAAGTTGTTAGTGGTACTCATCAATTGGTAATTGCTGTTTCCGATGAGGCGGGCAATGTTTTAACGATTCAAAAAGAAGTAGCATTGTTAGAACTTCCAGTGCCAGATATTTCAGTATCTTCTAGAGAATTGATCAATAGTTCTGTTCAGGTAACAATTAACAACTCTTATGATGAGTTTGAATTACAATGTAAAAAGGGCGATACAAATGAGTTTTCCTCTTGTATATTGCCAATGGATGTCTATGAAAATACTACGATTATATTCCGTTATACGGATGGATTTAATTACAGCAAAGAATTCGTTTTGACAATCGATAATATTGACCGTCAAAAGCCTACTGTCTCTTTTGCTAATAACGATGAAAATTATCATCAAGAATATTCTGTATCGTTTACGGTAAGTGATAATGTTGGTTTGAATTCCATTTCTTATGCTATTTCAGACGCTACTTCATTTGAATCTATTAGCAATTGGACAGATGTGAGTGATTTGTCTGAGCTTTCAAAGACGATTCAATTGACGTTATCAGAAAAAACGGGAAGTTATTATATCCTTGTAAGAGCACAAGATCGTGCTGGTAACGTTTTAGAGATTGCATCTCCACCATATCTTTTAGATAATGTGCCACCGGTCATTAACTTAGATGATTCTGGTGATACAACGACAAGTTCTATTTCTATTAAAGTAGATGCAACGGATTCTGATTCTGGTATTAAAGCATATTATTATTCGTCTGATGGAGGCGCTTCTTGGTCTTCTCCTCAAACGCATGGTGTCTATATTTTCTTGGGTCTTAAAAATTCTACAGATTACAATATTTGTGTTCAAGTAGAAGATAATGCTGGAAATAAATCAGAGCCAATTTGTAATCATGTCACTACGAATGATTTTGGCGTTGTTTCTTTAACTTCTGGTGCTGATAAGTGGGCACCACAGAAAGTCGTTTCTGTTAGTTATCAAAGTAATCCTGGAGAAACCTATTATTATAGTACGACTAGTCCGGATGGGGACTGGCATCAAATTACAGATTTTTCACAGACGTATTTGTATCAACAAAATGGAATGTTTTACTTTATGGTAAGCGATGGATATAATTCCCAGACGAGTGCCTTTGAAGTTACTAAAATTGATCCACTTGTTCCAGAAATCAATGAAATTACTATTTCTGATTTGGATTATAATCAAGCACGTTTAAATATTGATGCAAAAGATGTTGGTGAAGATTCCGAACGAAGCGAAATTCAAGGTTACATCTACGATTGCGGCAATGGTATTTCTAGTGATTTAACGACAGAGACTAGTTATCTTTGCTCTAATTTAGAGAAAGAGACTGGATATGAAATGGGCGTTACGGTTTATGACAATGCTGGAAATTCTATCAAACAAACGATTTCTGTTACAACCTTGCCAAAATATGAAGGGATTGCTCTTCCTGTCACACCAGTGGAAACAGAAAATGGTGGATATATCTCAACTGATCAAAACTTGGCTGATTATGGTCTATCTGTAGATTCCGAAGTCTGGAATGGAAATGAGTACACACTTACTTTGAATACACCAATTTGGATGTGGGGACATTCGACTGGACCAATTCAGTATACTGTACAATTTAAAAATGATACGTTACTTGCGATGCGAGATGGTGTTGTAGAGACAGAAACTTTATCAGGAAGTAATAAAATTGATTCTATTGATGCAAGTTTGGATAAAATGGACGTGTTGCCTGGCGAAACATCTTCTTTGACATTTACCATTTCTTATTCTCCAGGTGTTTTGAATGTTAATTCAGCTTCCGTACGTTCTACAGTTACTTATCAGTTTCAAGGTGAAGAAAAACAATTTATTTTCAATGTTGTTTTCAATTCAGGTTCATTAGGATAAAAGGTACTTTTGAAGTACCTTTTGTTTTTTTTAATAAAGTTGATAGAAAATCCAATAAAGTGTTATAAATATCTTTTGGTGACTGATCTAGTATCGATAGTGTTTCTTATTTAGTATTTTAAAAATTCTTCTAAAATAAGTGTTTATATTGATTTTCTTTGACACGGATTCGTATTTAAAGTATAATACTTTGCAAACAAAGGGGATTATAATTATGGTTACATTAGTAGAAATATCAAATGATGACGAGAATAGTTTGAAATTGGATTATTTATTTGTACAAGAAGCTGCTGGTATTGATTGGAAACGCAGATATCAAATGTCTTGTATTTTTAAGCAACTCCCAGTAATTGAGCAAAAAGATAAATCGGATTTTGAATATTTTGTGGCTACGAAAAGGCAAAGCTCTCCTTTAGAATTAGCATCTACAGAGTACTTACTATTAATCAATGGAATCCCTGTTTCCTGTATTAATGCTATTCAAAAAAATAAAAAAATCACAGATATTACTGTAGCTACTTTACCTAAATATCGTAGAAAAGGATATGCTAAAATGGCTGTGCAATTAGCGGAAGAAAAGATATTTGCTAACCCTGATACCTTTTTTATAAGTATTACTGATATTACAAAAGAGAGAATTAGTTCAAGAATTGCTCTTTCTTTAGGGTATGATTATGATGAAGAAACCAATACCTTTGTAAAAGCAAATCCACTGTTGGAGGAAAAAATCAAACATTTATAGTATCTTTTTGTGGAATCGGCAAGTGACTTGTCAAATTTTTAATTATTATTTTATAAAATAAAGTTACAAATTGAAAAATTAAGTGTCCGGTAAGGGCATAAAAAAAGACACATAGAGTTACCTATGATACAATGTAAGTGACTAAACAAACATTGGAGGTAAAAATATGTGTCTTTTACATTATAACAAAAAAGAGAAAAAATATAAACACCTAACATATGCAGAAAGAACAATGATAGAAAGATGGTATAATAAAGAACATAGAAGAATCAGTGAAATAGCTATATTATTGCATAAAAGTGAAAGAACAATAAGAAGAGAAATCAAAAGAGGAAAAGTAATTGTTAGAGGATATGAGTGGGAAGAAAAAGAAGAATATAGTGCGATGATAGCCCAAGAAAAATATGATTATAACAAAACAGGAAAAGGGCCAGAGATGAAATTGGATAAAGATATCAAATTAGTAGAATATATAGAAAATGAAATAGTAAAAGGACATAAATCGCCAGAAGTAATATCTAAAGAGTTGAAAAATAAAGGTTTTGAAGTTGAGGTTTGTGGTAAGACAATAAGAAATGCAATCAAAGAAGGCAATTTATTTACGAAAGTAAAAGCAGGTAAAATAATTTATAAAAAGAAAAAGAAAAGTAAAAACGAAGAAAAACGAGTATCCAAACAAGTTCCAGCAGAAAAAAGTATAGAACATAGACCAAAAGAAGTTGAAACACGAGAAGTATATGGACATTGGGAAGGTGACCTAGTTGTAGGAAAACAAGGAACTAAAACAGTTCTATTTACTTTAACAGAAAGAAAAACGAGACAAGAAATTATAATGAAATTATCAAATAAAAAGACAGAAACAATAGCCAGAGCATTAGATAAACTGGAAAGAAAATATGGCAGTAAATTTTATCAAATTTTTAAGTCAATAACATTTGATAATGGTGTAGAATTTATGGGGTACGAAGGGATAGAAAAATCCTGTAGAAAGAAAGGAATTAGAGTAAAAATTTATTATGCTCATCCATATTGTTCGGGAGAACGAGGAAGTAATGAAAATAATAATAGACTGATTAGAAGATGGATTCCAAAAGGAACGGATATCGCAAATATCAAAACATCTTTTATAAAGAAAATAGAAGATTGGATCAATAATTATCCTCGTGCCATGTTTGACTACAAAAGTTCAAACATGTTATTATTAAATCAATAAATTAACTTACATTTAGGTAATTAGATGTGCGGACACTTATTATTTCCATTTGCATTTATAAAATAAAGTTCTTTTGTTTCTTGTAAAATTAGTGGTCACATGATATATTTATATTAGAATATAATTGGGATGATAGGGTGATCATATGAATAATGGTATGAATTATACAAATGATTTGAATGATTCTTCAAATTACTCAAGTCGTAAAATATTGAGAGGGTACAAAATTGGTCTTTTAATTGTTTTGACAGTTTCTATTTGTTTAATTGTTACATTTGGAATTAACGCTTATGAAGTTAGCCAAATTGATCCATTTGAAAAAGAGGGTTCTACTCTTCCATCTGATTATTTGCTTTCTAGTGCCAAAACGTATTTTGATTTTGATGCGACGAAATTGCCGTCTGCTGTTGGAGAATGTATTAACGTTACTTTGGATACAATCAAGAGAGAACACTTAATTTCAGATGTCAAATATTATAATAAATGTGATGGTGCCAATACGTATGTTAGAGTTTGTAAATTAGAAAGTGGTAATTATCACTTTGAGGTTTCGCTTGCATGTGATGATAAAACGACTGTTGCCGTTGGTTCTCAAGTTCAGATTGAAGATGAGTCTGAAATTATCGATAAGACAAATGCAAGAGTAAACTTTACATATAAGGCTGCTCGTTTAGATACTAGTGATGTTGTTTTTGGTGAGGCACAAACGTATTGGCAAGATGAAATTCCTGAAGAATTGGAATATAAAGTTGTGAAAGAAACAACCTATTATCGGTATCGTACTCAATTATTTAAATGGTCTGGTGATGTGAAGAGTTATTATCCATACAATCAAACAGATTGTGAAAAAGTAATTGAATATTATAAAGATACTCCGGATTCTAATTATCCATTTAAAGAAGTTTCTCAAAATTATGCCTATAAATGGTACATTCAAAACGAAGAAGATGGACCAAAGTATTATTATCCATCTGGTTCTACTAATCCGGACGATGAAAATACATATTATTTAGTTGCTCCTGTTATGGGTGCTAAAAGAGATGATAGCACTAAGACATATGCTGCTAGATATTACAATGTAACGACTACGAATGAAAGTGATTATTATGCAGTTGCTCCGAGTGAAAATGCAACTCGTCTAGACACGACGATGATTTGGAGTGATTGGTCAAGCTATTCTTTGTTGGTTCCATCTTTTAGTAAAGGAACCGTTAGCGAAGTAGAACAAAGAGTACAAGTAGAGTTAGTTCCAGTTGTCAGTGGTAGTATCGATGAGAATTCTTGGACTGATATTTCCGATCGTTATTTATCAGAAGAGGAGTTGTTGAAAGAATTAC
Source organism: Bacillota bacterium (assembly GCA_003149915.1). Taxonomy (GTDB): domain Bacteria; phylum Bacillota_I; class Bacilli_A; order RF39; family UBA660; genus Faecenecus; species Faecenecus gallistercoris. Next base: position 72,625 of record QAMK01000031.1, on the reverse strand, counting down.
AAAGTCTTGGTTATGATGTTCAAAGTATTTCTGATGTTTCCTCTTTACGAGATGTTTCTTATGAAGTTTTTCAGACTTACCAAGATACTACTTCCGCATAAAATAAGCATTTGCTTATTTTTTTTGTGTTATCATTTGTCATTCATTTCATCATTGCTGAAATGGGAAAGCCCGTGATAAAATGAATATGAAAATTATCCTAGTAATTCATAAATTGATTTTGTTATGTTATAATTATTTTTAATAAGGTGGGATTTAAATGGATTTGAATGAAATGAAAAGAACGTTGGAATCGGTAGTAGAAGAAGCACAATCTTTATGGAGGTCACTTTGACGCTGATGCCAAAAAGAAAGAAATTGAGAAGTTAGAAAGTAGTACGCAGGCAGTTGATTTTTGGTCTGATCGCGCTCGTGCAAACGATGTGTTAAAGAAGATTACCAACTTAAAAAAGATGGTAGGTTCGCTTGAAAAAATTCGCAATTTGGCAACAAACGATTTGGAAATACTCAGTTCTGGAGATGTCGATCAAGAGTTACTTGAGTTGGTGGCGAGTGATATTACTTCTTTACAACAATCTTTGGATGAAGAGTCCTTACTTTTATTGCTAGATGGACCGTATGATTCTAAAAATTGTATTTTGGATATTCATTCGGGTGCTGGAGGTACAGAAGCATGCGATTGGGCATGGATGCTTTACCGTATGTACGCAAGATATTTAGAACAACATGGTTTTTCTTATCAAATTTTAGATTATCAAGATGGCGAAGAAGCGGGTATTAAAAGTGCCTCTTTGATGATTCAAGGAGATTATGCATACGGTTATTTGAAGAGTGAAAAAGGTGTTCATCGCTTGGTTAGATTGTCTCCTTTTGATGCCAATCATCGTCGCCATACTTCCTTTGCTTCCGTTGATGTTACGCCGGTGTTTGATTCGATTCCTGATATTGAAATCAACGAGAAAGATTTGAAAATTGATGTATATCGATCTAGTGGCGCTGGTGGACAACATGTCAATACGACCGATTCAGCCGTTCGAATTACCCATTTACCAACTAAGATTGTCGTTACTTGTCAGAACGAAAGAAGTCAAATTCAAAATCGTGAACAAGCAATGAAGATATTAAAAAACAAACTGTATTTACTGGCTTTAGAAGAACAACAAAAAAAGATTGCTAGCATTCAGGGAGAAACCAAAAATATTGAATTTGGTTCCCAAATCCGCAGTTATGTTATGCAACCGTATTCGATGGTAAAAGATCATCGTACCAATTATGAGACGCCAAATGTTGAAAAAGTATTAGACGGTGATCTAGATGCTTTTATAGAATGTTATTTGAAGGAGGTTCGGTAATATGTGGCCATTTAAAAAACGAGTAAAAGTCGATGAAAATATTTTAAAAAATATTAATAAAAAGTTTCGTGTGAGACGATATTTTCAACTTCTAGTGGGGGTTCTATTAATTGCTGTAGCATTTAATATGTTTTTACTTCCTAATAACATTGTTTGTGGTGGGGTAACTGGTATTTCTATTATTACATCTGCGGCATTTCAATGGTCTCCTTCTATTGTCATTCTTGTATGCGATATTGTACTGTTGATTATCAGTTATTTTGCTCTTGGTAAAAAAGTGACAGCAGGTTCTGTTTTAGGCTCTATTTTACTTCCTATTTTTATTGAACTAACGGCTATGTTACCAAATTATTTTACAATTGATACTTCTCAAGTATTATTAATGGCATTATTTGGCGGTGTTTTATACGGTCTTGGGGCTGGATTAATTTTTAAAGCAGGTTTTACAACTGGCGGAACAGATATTATTAATCAAATCATATCGAAATATGGACATGTCAGTATGGGAACTGCAATGCTTTGTAGTGATGGTTTAATCGTTGTTGCTGGTGTTTTCTCATTTGGCATTACGAAACTTCTTTATGCGATGATTGTCCTATATATTATCAGTTTAATTAGTGATAAAGTATTGCTTGGCATTTCGAATTCGAAGGCATTTTATATCATTGCTGAAAAAGACGAGGAGATTAAAGAGTACATTATGACGACTTTGAATCATGGTGTGACTATTTTTGATGCACGAGGTGGTTTTACAAAAGAACGTCAAAAAGTATTGATGTGTGTTGTTCCAACTTCTGAATATTTCCGCTTGAAGGAAGGAATTCATATGATAGATCACGATGCTTTCTTTGTTGTAACGGATGCTTATGAAGTATTCGGAGGAGAGTAGTATGGATAGTATTAGTATTACAAAAAAGATTGATCGCAAAAACCTGGTATTGCGTTATATTATTTTGGCATTTTGTATGTTTTGTTCCGCTTTGTTATTCAATTTGGTACAGTTACCTACCAATTTGGTTTCTGGAGGTACATCTGGTGTAGCAATCATTTTAGATGAGATTTTTCATTTTGACCCAGCAATGACAATTTTGGCTTTGTCTATAGTACTTTTGCTTTTTAGTTTTGTGTTTTTGGGATTTACGAAGACGACGGGAAGCGTTGTTGCAACGATTTTATATCCGGTTTTTGTTGATTTAACGGAACCAATTGTTACACAGATTCCAATTGATACATCTGATTTGCTTTTAATTGCCATTTTCGTTGGAGTTGCAAGTGGAATTATTACTGGTATAACATATAAGATAGGTTTTAATGATGGTGGATTTTCTATTGTCAGTCAGATTTTGTATCAGTATTTTCATATTTCTGTCAGTACGAGTTCTCTTTATATCAATGGTATTATCGTATTAGTTGGAGGAGCAATATTCGGTTGGACGATGGTTATGTATGCCGTTATCGTTATTTATATTAAAAGCGTATTGATGGATCGAGTTATTTTAGGAATTTCTCATAATAAAACGTTCTATGTCATTACATCGGAAGAGGAACGAGTGAAACAATATATCATGAAAGAATTGAAACACGGTGTTACAGTTTTTCCTGTAAAAGGTGGTTTTGAATCCAAACGTAGACATGTTTTAATGACTGTTGTTCCGAATCGTGATTATTTTAAATTGACTGAAGGTGTTAAGGAAATTGATGCTTCTGCTTTCTTTATTGCATCGGACTCTTATCAGGCCAGTGGTGGAGAGTAATTTTGGTAATTCATGGGATACCTTGAAAACTAATAGTAATATTAGTTTTTTTGTGTTATAATTTAAGATGTGAAATAGGATAGGTGATTTCATTTGGATTTTATAAAATTTAAAGATGTTACAAAACAGTATAAAAATGGCGTTACTGCTATTTATGATTTAAACTTAACGATTCAAAAAGGTGATTTCGTTTTTGTTATTGGTAGTTCCGGTTCTGGGAAAAGCACTTTAATTAAAATGTTATACCGAGAAGAGAGACCGACAAAAGGAAAAATCATGGTTGGTGGATTGGACGTTGCCAAATTAAGAAATGGTAAGGTATACCAATTACGGCGAAAATTAGGTATCGTATTTCAAGATTATCGTTTGTTGCCAAAACTTACAGTTTATGAAAATGTTGCGTTTGCTTTAGAAATTTTAGGACTCCCTAAGCAAGAAATTCAGAAGAAGACGTTACGTGCCTTAGAATTGGTCGGACTTAAAAATAAAATTCGAAATTATCCTGATCAACTCTCTGGAGGAGAACAACAGCGTGTTGCGATTGCAAGAGCAATTGTCAATAATCCTAAGTTGATGTTATGCGATGAACCGACTGGTAATTTGGATCCAGAGAGAAGCATTGAAATCATGAAACTTTTAGAAGAAATTAACAAGACTTTGGGTACGACAATTATCGTTTCTACTCATAATAAGGAAATTGTTAATGAAATGAAAAAGCATGTAATTGCCTTGAAAGAAGGTCGCTTAGTTGGAGATCAAGAGAAAGGAAAATATTTAGATGAAGCTGTTTAGAATTTTTGGAATGACGATTCGAGATGCTTTTAAAAGTGTCTTCCGAAATTTTTCACTGTCGTTGGCATCTATTTCCTGCATCACTATTACATTGGTAATTGTTACTATTTCATTGATTGCAAGTATCAATGTAAATAATTTTGCGGATTTAATTAAAAAGGATGTTACGATGGTAATCTTCTTAGATTCAGACACAACTCAAGAGCAGGAAAGTGTCATTCGTGAGCAATTGTTAACGATTGATAATATTAATGAAGATAGTATTGAGTTTCAGTCAAAAGGTCAGATTAAGACTGAAATGGCTGCTACTGATGATACGTTAAATGACATTATGGGTTCTTGGAGTGAGGAAGAAAATCCATTAAAGGATACTTTCTTAGTACAAGTAGATGACATTAACTTAATTCATGATACAGCCGAGGAAGTCAAGCAGATTGAGCATGTATCGTCCGTTAATTACGGAGAAGGCATGATTGAACGATTGATTTCGGCATTTGAAACGGTTCAAATGGTATCTGTTTGGGTCGTCATTGCACTGATTGTTGTGACGGTATTCTTAATTGTCAATACAATTAAACTTACCATTTACTCTAGAAAACGTGAGATTTCAATTATGCGTGTTGTTGGAGCAAGCAATTTTACAATTAAGACGCCATTTGTTGTAGAAGGGATGATTTTTGGAGCACTTGGTTCTATTATTCCAATTTTATTAACAACGTATGGATATCTAGCATTCTATAATCACTGTGATGGACAATTGTTCTCACCGATTATTAAATTGGTTTCACCGGAACCATTTATCTATTGGGTTTCTTTAGCCGTTTTGGTTATCGGTATGATTGTTGGTATGATCGGCAGTTACCAAGCAGTCAGAAAGTATTTGAAAATATAATGCAAAAATTTTGTCAATATTTGTTTTTAGCACTTTCTGTATTTATTATTTTTACACCAGTTGTTGCCTATGCCGATGGGCAAACATTTGGTGAAATGCTCGACGATTTAGCACAAGCTGAAGCAGAGTTAGAAGCAAATAATAATGCGATTCAAAACAATGAAAATCAGATTGATGAAAACAATGCTACGATTCAATCTTTGCGAAATGAGATTTCGGCTATGGGAAAAGAGGCAGAAGAGCTACAACAAGAAATTGTCGATGCCAATGCGGAAATTGAAGCAAAAAAAGAACAGACAAAAAGTTTAATTGAGTATTTACAATTGAGTCAAGGTGAAAACGTCTATTTAGAGTATGCATTTGGAGCCGAGACCGTTACCGATTTGATTTATCGTTTATCTGTTGTAGAGCAGATTGCAGAGTACAATGATAATATGGTTGCAGAATTAGAAACGATGATTCAAGAAAATGAAGATAGAAAAGTGGAACTTGCAAATCGCCAAGAAGAATATGAGCAAAAAATGGTCGAATTGAACAATGAAATTAGTAGTTTGAATTCTTCTATTCAGAAATTGGATTCTCTTGGACCAGGTTTAGAAGAGCAGGTAGAGGCCAAAAAGTCTTTGGTTGAATATTATCGTTCACAAGGTTGTAGCAACCGAAGTGATGTCATTGGCGTTGACTGTGCAGCTAGTACAGGAAATGCTATGTTTTCAAGACCAATGAGGACTGGTTATGTAACTAGTTTCATCGGATATCGTTGGGGATCTCTTCATCGTGGAATTGACTTAGGAAGTTCAACGGGAAGAAATACACCGCTATATTCGATTGGATACGGAGTCATTACAGACATTTATAAAGATGCATATGGTGCACTTTGTGTAGCAGTACAATACAAATACGGTGGAGAATATTACACAGCAATTTATGCACATATGAGTCGTTACGGAAACATTTATGAAGGCCAAGAAGTCACACCAAATACGATTTTGGGATATATGGGAGATACAGGATATGCCTTCGGTGTTCACTTACATTTGGAAGTATGGCCGTGCCGACTTTACGTCGATAGTGAGTGTAGTAATTGGAGTCGTTATGTCAGTTTCGTTGAGCGACAGTATGGAAATGGATTTAGAGGAGCGGAAAGTGTTATAGCATTCCCAAGTACTACTTACACAACTTGGTATACAAAATAAAGCAACTTAGTTGCTTTTTTTTGGTCTATTTTTGTAAACTTGTTAAAATCTTGATCTATCAGCACTTTACTTTTTTTAAAGTGTGTTATAATTAGGGTAAACTAGGAGGTATATATGAAGTGTGTTAAAATAGTAGGGCAAAAAAATCTTCAAATGGCGACAATCGACCAACCGATTTCTAGAGATGGTTCTGTTGTATTGAAGGTAAAATCTTGTGGTATTTGTGGCTCTGATATTCATTATTGGGATATGGGTTCTCCGGCTGGTCTTGTCATGGGACATGAATTTGCTGGAATCGTCGTAGATCCCGGCAGTCGATTTGATTTAAAAATAGGAGATCGCGTTACAGGTCTTCCAATTTCTCCATGCGGAGAATGTGAGGCTTGCAAATCAGGAAATCCACAGTATTGTAGAAAAACTTGGAGCGAAGCAGTGGGACTTTCTTTGACGAATCCAGGTGGTTATGCAGAATATACGAGTTGTCGTCCAGATATGGTAAGAAAGTTACCAGATGAGGTTTCTTTTGACGAAGGATGTATGGTAGAACCGTCTGCAGTCGCATTACACGCCGTTAATTTAGCGAATATTAAAGTTGGCGATAGTGTTTTAGTAATCGGCGGTGGAATTATTGGGTTAATGTCCGCTGAATTTGCTAAGAAAAATGGGGCTAGTTATGTTGCGTTAATGGAAACAAATGAACAACGTGGTTCTAAATCTCTTTCTTTTGGAGCTGTAGATGATTTTATCGATGCTAAGAAAGAAACTGCGATTCAAGATGCCATAGCTAAAACAAAAGATGGATATGATGTCGTCATCGAATGTTGTGGTAGTTCTCCCGCTGTATCAGAAGCAATTATGACAGCAAAACCAGGTGGCGAAATTGTCTTAGTTGGTGTTTCTATGGAACCGATTACAATTCCTACGGTCGTATCTGTCATGGCTGAGGTTCGCTTGCAAGGGGCCATTGCATATACAGAGGCGGAGTTTGATACTGTAATCGATTTGATTGCCAAAAAAGACTTAGATGTAGAAAAATATATCGACGCTAGGGTACCTTTAGAAGAGGCTCAAGCTTCTTTTGAACGTCTTACATCCGGTCAAGATGATGCTGTAAAAATCATATTTAAGCCAGACGGGCTGCTGTAAGGGTGCAAGGCGCCAATTTATGGGCTGCTGTAAGGTTGCAAAGTCTAATAATCAAAAACAAAAAGAACCGAAATGAATCGATTCTTTTTATTTGCTTTCTGGTTCTAGTAATTCGAAGTTGTTGTCAATTTTTTTAATCAATTGACTAATTTCTTTTTGATTTAAAACAGGTTTTTGTTCTGCTTTTGACTTTTCTTTTTTCTTGGTTAATAATTTATCCCATGTGAATAATGAAATATTTTTGGTATCTAATGTTGGATAATTTGGATTATCATCTTCGATATCTTCTAATTTCCACTCGCGATCGATTTTTCCTTGTAAATTTTCTATCCGATAATCGATATCTGTTTTACTGACGTTGATGTAGTCGCAAGTATGGTTTAATATATCGCCATAAATGGTTTCTAAAGTAGCAATTGATCTTGTTCCGATAATCCATCTTTGTTTATAATATCCACCATGAATTAAGTATTTTTCTAATTCTTTTATTTTTGGAATACTTTCGATGTCATCCAATATCATTGTGTAAGATGACTTTGATTGTTTGACGCTTAATTGATTGAATAACTGGTTGATATATGCATTTATCAAAATGTTGGAATCGTTATTAACTACTGATGGTACTAAGAAAATTGCTCGTGGTTTTTTGGAATCGATGGTTTCTTCTTTACTTAACATCTTAGATAACATCCATTTGCTTCCTAGGTTCATCATTTGTTGTAAGGCACGATTCAATTGCATATCTTTACTAGGCCCTGGAGTATTGCAGATTGGGTTTAAGTATTTTTTGATGATACTATCGTCTTCTAATTTGTCTAAGTAATCTTGTAATACAAGCCAATTTCGATTACAAGTACTAAGCATTTGTACTAAACTTCCTAGGTGAATCTCTTTTTCAGCACCTTCTTTAAACAATACTAAGGTGAATCCAGTTAATAGATGAACTGACTCTTGAATTGGCATTACTTTTTCCTCTACTGCACCCACCAATGTGCGATAAAGGCTTTCTAATTCTTCTATGCACAAATCTGGATTACTATTTTGGTAGTATTGATATGCAGTCCAAAGTGGATTCCAATAATTACTTTGTTTTGGACTTTTTAAATTTACAATGGAAATTTCATATCCTGACTTTTTTAGAACATTTGCATATTTGTTGTAATATTCTTTTTTACTGTCTATTATCAAAAAATTTTCTTTTGCTTTGATTATTCTTGATAAAAACGGAAACATTAGGCAAGTACTTTTTCCACAACCAATGTCACCATCGACGATAAGGTTGTGTCTGTTTTTATATAATTTTTCAATTACTTCTTTTTCATTCATACTCTTATACTCCTTATATTTTCTCTATTATTATAACATATTTTCTATTATCCGTACACAAAATTGAGGAACAATCGGAATTATTTCAAAAAAAAATCATTGGCAATCTGCCAATGATTGAAATTAGTTAATTCGTGTGATTGAAACACTTGCAGAATACAAATCATTTGGTACTAGTTGCATGTGAATATCTGATGTGTTGATAAATCTAATTCTTGAGTTTGCAGTAGCATTGAAGATTGCATTACCATTGATTGTACCCGTATCGCATCGAGAAAGACGGTTGTGTGTTGATGAATGGGCGATTAATACATCGTATGGATAAACTTGGTGAAGTTCTACTCCTAATACGTGCATATCACAATTGTCTTCATCATTTTTGCTTCGTGCATTAATCCACCAGTGAATGATGTATTGACCATCAGCAGGAAGAGTAAATTCCCCAGATAGAGGATCGTATGTAACACCGTTTGTAAGGTTTGGAACATTAAACTTCACTGCTTCGTTTATTGGTACAACAGAATTTGATTCGTCATGAACCATTGCTGCTGCATTGAAGCTGCCGCCATCTTCACCTTGAGGTCCCGTAGCGCCCGTTGGTCCCGTAGCGCCCGTTGGTCCCGTAGCGCCGGTAGGCCCTGTTGGTCCTGTAACACCTTGAATACCAGTAGCGCCCGTAGCACCGGTAGGGCCAGTCGGTCCTGTTACACCTTGCGGTCCTGTTATACCTGTTGCCCCTGTAGGGCCCGTAGCGCCGGTAGGCCCTGTTGGTCCCGTAATACCTTGAATACCAGTAGCACCAGTAGGCCCTGTTGGTCCTGTTACGCCTTGTGGTCCGGTAGGTCCCGTCGGTCCAGTAGCACCTTGATAACCCGTCGGTCCGGTAGGTCCAGTAGGCCCAGTCGGTCCCGTACATCCTGTGCATCCATGATTTCCGTCTCTACCTTGAGGTCCCGTCGGTCCTGTAGGCCCAGTCGGTCCAGTAGCACCAATCTTGCATGATGATACTAAACAATTAATGACTTCGCATAAGCAAGAGTGATTTTGATTGTTTTCCATCATCTGATCGTTCATATTTTCCCTCCTTTCATAATATTTGTATGCCATTTACAAAAATGTGCAGTGGCGAATATCACGATTTTTTGAAAATTTGTACATTTTTATATTTATATGTTTTTCTATCGCTTAAAATAGTTTGGCAATAGCCTATTTCATATATCTTTTTGTTTTCTTTTTTAAATTAATAAAATATGTTTGATTTGTTCTATTGTGTCAAAAAATAAAAAATGATAGAATATGTTTGCATTTATGTCGATGGAGGAAAGAAGGAATTTATATGTTTGAATTGGTTTCTAAATTTCAACCGAATGGGGATCAGCCAGAGGCAATTCATGAGTTGGTAGATGGAATCGAAAATGGTAAAAAACATCAAGTTTTACTTGGAGCGACTGGTACTGGTAAGACGTTTACGATTGCCAATGTAATCAAAGAAGTCAATAAACCGACACTAGTTTTGGCACATAATAAGACACTTGCTGGCCAACTTTATGGAGAGTTAAAAGAGTTGTTTCCTAATAACCGTGTAGAATACTTTGTTTCGTACTACGATTATTATCAACCGGAAGCATATGTTCCTTCAACGGATACTTATATTGAAAAAGATTCTTCTATTAATGATGAAATCGATGAACTTCGTCACTCTGCTACTAGTGCTTTATTATCAAGACGTGATGTTATCGTAGTAGCATCTGTTTCTTGTATTTATGGTATTGGTGAAGTAGAAGAATATCGGAATAAAATGTTGACTCTTTCTGTTGGAGACCAAGTGGAACGAAACGATATTATGCACAAACTTGTGGATATGTTATTTGAACGAAATGATTTGGATTTTAAACGTGGTACGTTTCGGGTTAAAGGGGATACTTTGGAACTAATTCCGACATACGAAAATACGAAAGGGTACCGAATTGAGTTTTTTGGTGATGAAATCGATCGGATTTCTGAGATTGATACTTTGACGGGTGCTATTTTAAGTAATAAAAAGACGATTTCTATTTTTCCTGCTAGTCACTTCGTTACGAGTGAAGATAAATTAAAGCATGCGATTGGCACGATTAAAGAAGAGTTGGCATCTCGTTTGGAAGAGTTAAAAAGTCAAAATAAATTGCTTGCTGCAGAGCGATTAGAACAACGTACGAATTATGATATTGAAATGCTTCAAGAGACTGGTTTCTGTCATGGTGTAGAAAATTACTCTAGACATTTAGCAGGACGTGCTCCAGGAGAAACTCCGACAACATTAATCGATTTCTTTCCGAAAGACTTTTTGATGGTGATCGACGAGTCTCACGTTACGATTCCTCAAGTACGTGGAATGTATAATGGGGACCGTGCTAGAAAACAGAACTTGGTAGATTACGGTTTTCGTCTTCCGTCCGCATTGGATAACAGACCTTTGAAATTTGAAGAATTTGAGAAGAAAGTAAATCAGGTTATCTATGTGTCTGCAACACCGGGAGATTACGAAATGAATTTGACGAATCATCACTTTGTCGAACAGATTATTCGTCCGACTGGACTTTTGGATCCGATTGTCGAAGTTCGTCCTAGTGAGGGCCAAATCGACGATTTGGTTGGTGAAATTCGTGATCGAATTGCAAAAAATGAACGTACTTTAATTACCACTCTTACGATTCATATGGCCGAAGAGTTGACGAATTATTTAAAGAATATCGATATTAAAGTAGCATATCTTCATAATGAAATTAAAACGCTTGAGAGAATGCGAATCATTAGAGATTTACGTTTAGGAAAATACGATTGTGTTGTTGGAATTAACTTGTTGCGAGAGGGAATTGATATTCCGGAAGTTAGTTTGATTGCGATTATCGATGCCGATAAAGAAGGATTCTTACGTAGTGAGCGTAGTTTGATTCAGACGATGGGACGTTGTGCTAGAAATGCGAATGGTATGTGTATTTTATATGCGGATAAGATTACGGATTCGATGGCCAATGCCATGAAGGAAACTGCACGTCGTCGTAGTATTCAAGAGGCATATAACAAAGAACATCATATTATTCCACAGACGATTCAAAAAGATATTCGTGAGTTAATTAGCAATGAAGATGAAAGTGCATCTAAGAAACCTAAGAAAGAAAAGATGACTAAGAAAGAAAAAATGACGATGATCGATCGTATCGAAGAAGAAATGAAAGAAGCTGCTAAGAAATTGGATTTCGAGCGGGCGATGGAATTACGAGATATCTTATTTGAATTGCAAAGTGAAGAATAATTAAAAAAGTATTGCAATTTTCCCGAAAATGTGGTATATTATTCTACTATTTAAAAAGGGGGTATCCAAATGTTCGGGGGAATTAAGGTTTATCATACAAGTGATATATACGTTGGTAAGATTACGACAATTGATCCAGTTACGAGAACTAACGTGTATGTAAAGTCTTGTGCTTTTAAAAGAACAAGAGAAAAGAATGGTATATTGGATTCTACTAAAAATGTGGATACTTATGTACCATTGGAAGATCTTGGTATTTATTATTACTGTCCAGGATTAGAACCATTAATTGATTATCTTCCAGATAGTGAGATTAGTCCATTTATTAGTGAAAATCGTATACAAGATATTATGAATGATATTAATAATCATAAACGTAGTGCTAGAGTAAAAGTTTTGAAAGATGAAACTTCATACGACCGTGCTGCATAGTTATTTTAAAGAGACTTCGGTCTCTTTTTTCTTTGTCGTTGACAAACATTTGTTCCTATTTTATAATAAGAACGCAATGTAAAACCGAAGGTTTTTGAAGTAGAAAGAAAGTGATATTATGGATAAAATTGTAATTAAAGGGGCTCGTGAAAATAACTTAAAAAACGTTAATTTGGAGTTGCCAAAAAACAAATTGATCGTCATGACTGGTGTATCTGGTTCTGGTAAAAGTAGTTTGGCATTCGATACGATTTTTGCAGAAGGACAACGTCGGTATGTGGAGAGTTTATCGGCTTATGCAAGACAATTTTTAGGAAATACAGAGAAGCCTGATGTCGATTCGATTGAGGGATTAAGTCCATCGATTAGTATCGATCAGAAGACGACAAGTCAAAATCCAAGATCAACAGTAGGTACTGTTACGGAAATTTATGATTATTTGCGTCTTTTGTTTGCACGTGTCGGGACTCCTTATTGTCCGATTCACCATATTCCAATTTCTCATCAAAGTGTCGAAGAGATGACAAATAAAGTTATGGAATATCCGGAAGGAACACGAATGGAGATTTTAGCACCAGTTGTTCATGGGGAAAAAGGAACTCACAAAGATTTATTGGATGACTTACGAAAAGAAGGATTCGTACGTGTTAAAATAAATGGCGAGATGTTCGATTTAAGTGAATCTATCGAGTTAGATAAAAATAAAAAGTCTACAATTCAAGTAGTAGTAGACCGTATCGTCATGAAAGAAAATGTTCGTAGTAGACTTTATGAGTCGATTGAAACTGCGACAAGACTTGCTCATGGAAAAGTTGTCATTAACGTTTTGGGAGATAAAGAACTTGTCTTTTCAGAACAGTTCGCTTGTCCAGAATGCGATTTTTCATTACCGGAATTGGAACCTCGTATGTTTTCATTTAATGCTCCATACGGGGCATGTCCAGATTGTAAAGGTCTTGGTGTGAAATTAAAAATTGATCCAGATTTGGTTATTCCAGATCCTTCTAAGAGTATCAGTGAAGGTGCGATTGTAACTCTTGGGGATGATACGGATAGTATCTATTACAAACGTTTAGAATGTGTCTGCAAACATTATAAAATTTCGACAACGAAAGCATTTTCTAAATTAACTCAAGAAGAAAAAAACATTGTTTTATATGGAAGTCCAGATTTGATTCATTTTAAGTATTCTTCTAAATCTGGTAATGTTACGAATCAAACAGATTTTTATGAAGGAATTATCAATAATTTGGAACGTCGGTATATGGAGACGAGTTCAGAATGGATTCGGGATTGGCTAGAGCGTTACATGTTTGAACAAGAATGTGAAACATGTCATGGTGCAAGACTTCAGGATAGTGTTCTTTCTGTTCAAATTGGAGGCAAGAATATCTATGAAGTAACTTGCATGAGCATTCGCCAGTTGATTCCGTTCTTTCAAAATTTAAAACTAACGACAGAACAAGAGAATATTGCTAGACTTTTGTTAAAAGAGATTTCTTCTCGTTTGGAATTTTTATCTAATGTCGGTTTGGATTATTTGACGTTGAGTCGTTCGGCGGGAACTCTTTCTGGTGGGGAGTTACAAAGAATTCGTCTTGCGACACAGATTGGTTCTGCTCTTTCTGGAGTATTGTATGTATTAGATGAACCTTCTATCGGTCTTCATGAGCGTGATAATCGTAAATTAATCGATTCTTTGTTAAAGATGAGAGATTTAGGAAATACGTTGATTGTCGTTGAACACGATTTGGAAACGATGCGTGAAAGTGACTATTTGGTCGATGTTGGACCTGGTGCAGGAGATGCTGGTGGTGAGATTGTCGCTGCTGGAACACCGGAAGAAGTAATGAAAAATCCAAATAGTTTGACCGGACGATATCTATCCGGAAAAGAATTTATTCCAGTACCAAAGAAGAGACGAAAAGGAAACGGTAAGTTCATTGAAATTAAAGGTGCTACAGAACACAACTTAAAAAATATCGATGTTAAGATTCCGCTTGGTACCCTTACTTTAGTGACTGGTGTATCTGGTTCTGGTAAGAGTACGTTAATCAACAGTATCTTATGCCGTGCGGCTTATCAAAAGATATACAAATCAAAAGAGAAACCTGGTAAACACAAAAAGATTTTAGGTTTGGAAAACATCGATAAGGTCGTAGAGATTAGTCAAAATCCAATTGGTCGCACGCCACGTAGTAATCCTGCTACTTATACAGGAGTATTCGATGACATCAGAGAATTATTTACCAATACGAAGGAAGCTAAAATGTTGGGGTACAACAAGAATCGCTTTTCTTTCAACGTAAAAGGTGGACGTTGTGAAGCATGCTACGGTGATGGTGTTAAGAAAATTGAAATGCATTTCTTGCCAGATGTGTACGTACCATGTGAAGTTTGTCATGGAACGCGTTACAATAGCGAGACTTTGGCTATCAAGTTTAAAGATAAAAATATTGCAGATGTTTTGAATATGCGAGTTTCCGAAGCAATTAAATTCTTTGAAAATGTTCCTCGTATTGCAAAAAAATTACAAGTATTGGAAGATGTCGGCATAGGATATATTAAACTAGGTCAATCTGCAACGACACTATCTGGAGGAGAAGCAGGAAGAGTAAAACTTGCGAAAGAGCTTCAGAAAAAGCCAACTGGCAAAACACTTTATATTTTAGATGAACCGACGACTGGACTTCATTCAGAAGATATTAAAAGACTGCTTGCAATATTTGAAAAAATAGTGGATAATAATGATACAGTAGTAATCATAGAACACAATCTAGATGTGATTAAATGTGCCGATTACATTATCGACTTAGGACCAAATGGTGGCGATGATGGTGGTAGGGTGATTGCGACTGGAACACCGGAAGAAGTAGCAAAAGTAGAAGAATCTGCTACAGGCCATTATTTAAAAGATCTACTATAGGAGAGTTATGATTCAAGAACAGGTTAAACAGAAACGTGTAAAACGATTGATAGCCCTTGTCATGTCTTTATTTGCGTATGCATTTATTTTAAAAGTAATGACTTGGTTGTTCCGATCTTTTCAGATTCGTAATTTTGGTTACTGTATATTAGCAACCTTGATTATTTATGGTCTCAACGTAACTGTCAAGCCTGTTCTTTTTCAAATTACGTTGCCTTTGACAGGTATCTCTTTTGGACTCTTTTACTTTGTTTTAAACGTTTTTGTGTTAAAACTTACCGATTGGATTTTAGGACCGGCGTTTACGGTTGCAAATATTTGGGTTGTTTTCTTCATTGCAATTTTGATTACGATCTGTTTTCAGGTCTTTCAAAGTATGATATTAAAACCGATTGTTAGGAGGATTCGAATTCATGAATAGAGTTGCCTTAGATTTAGGATTTATACAAATTTATTGGTATTCTTTGATGATTTTTCTTGGTGTTTTAGTTGCTTGTATTTTTATCTTTCGAGAAACTAGAAAACAGAATATCAATGAAGATTTTATGTTAAATTTGATTTTTTATTCTGTCGTGTTTGGTTTAATTGGTGCAAGAGCATATTATGTAGCATTCAATTGGTCTTATTATTCTACTCATTTACTGGAGATTTTAGAAGTTTGGAATGGTGGACTGGCTATTCATGGAGGAATATTTGCTGGTCTTCTATGGATTATCTTTTATACGAAAAAGTATAAAATTAGTACTTTTAAAATTTTAGATATCGCTGTCGTCGGTTTGATGATTGGACAATGTATCGGTCGTTGGGGGAATTTCTTTAACCAAGAGGCTTACGGAGCAGTTACTACGTTAGAGGCGTTACAAGGAATGTATTTACCGGATTTCATCATTCAAGGAATGTATATCGATGGAGCATACCGCATTCCAACGTTCCTTTATGAGTCTATTTGGACTTTCTTTGGATTTATTGCTCTTTTGATTATTCGTCGTTATAGATATTTAAAAACAGGTCAATTGACTGGATTCTATTTGATTTGGTATTCGCTTGGCAGATTTGTTATCGAAGGAATGCGAACAGATAGTTTGATGTTAGGAAACTTTAGAGTTGCGCAATTGATTTCCGTCATGTTATTTGTAATTGGCGTGTTGTTGTTTATTTTTGCTCGTCGTGGTTCTAAATTTGACAATCTGTATAAGGAGGAAGAACATCATGAAATCACATTTTAATACAGTTATTATCGGAGCGGGAGTCGCTGGTATGACTACCGCCCTTTATTTAAGAAGAGCAGGAATCGATTGTGTCTTATTAGAGTCTTCTGCGCCAGGTGGACAAGTATTAAGAACGAGTGATATTGAAAACTATCCGGGTTTTTTATCGATTTCTGGACCAGATTTGGCAATTCATTTGATGGAGCAATTGGACCGTGTCGATAATCCATACCAATATGGCGAAGTTATCGATGTTCAAGTTAGTGAGGAGAAAAAAGTTATTTGTACGAATGGAGAAATTACGTTTGATCACTTGTGTATCGCATCTGGAAGAAATCCTCGAAAATTAGGAGTTCCTGGAGAAGAAAAATTCATGGGACATGGCATCAGTTACTGTGCGACATGTGATGGACCGATGTATAAGAATCAGGAGGTTGCCGTGATTGGTGGTGGCGATGCAGCCTTAAAAGAAGCACTTTTTCTTTCTAAAATCTGTTCTAAGGTAACAATTATTTACAGACAAGAACGGTTTTCCCGTAGTGAATACTTAATTGATCTTGTCCAAAAGTGTCCGAACATTGAAGTCATGTATTCAAGTGAAGTTTTAGAGTTCTACGGTGACGATCATTTGGAAAGTGTTTTGGTATCTACTCCCAATGGAGAACAAAAGTTAACGTTTGCTGCTGTATTTATCTTTATTGGCGAAATTCCAAATACGAATTTCTTGAAACATCTAGACATTTTGGATGAAAATGGGTATATTATAGTAGATGAAACTAGGAAAACATCGATTCCAGGTGTGTATGCAGCGGGGGATGTGATTGCTAAGAGTTTGTATCAAATTGTGACTGCTGTTAGTGATGGCGCGATTGCTGCTCAAAGTATTATTGACGAGGAGTGATGATCTTGTTAGTCATGCAACGAATTATGATTGTAACTGTCGTATTGATGGTTCTAATTGGTACTTTCTTTTTTATCAAATATTTTGTCGATAAGAACAAGTTGGACTCTAAAAATGCAGATCGTATGCGCAGTCATCGTCTCGATTTGATGGTTGCTATCTTGTTATTAATTGGAGGTATCTTCATTTCCATTTTTATTCCTTTTGTCGGATAAATGGAGGAGATACTTTTTATTTGTCTTTCTTTTGTGATAAAATAAAAAAACTGGAGGAGATGTTATGTCTTTTGCTACAAACGTAAAAAATGAAATCTGTCACATCGATGAGGATAAGTCACAGATGATTGCAGAACTATCCGCCTTCTTTCGAAACAATGCCGTCTATGATGGGAAGAAAATCGATTTATTAACAGAAAATGCGAATATCGTCAAACGAATTTTTTTATTGGTAAAAGAATGTTATCAAGTGAATTTATCTTTCGTTCAAAAAAAGAACAATAATTTTGCTAAGAATTCTCTTTATTTGATGACAATCGATTCGAAAGTGGATTTGATTTTAAAAGATTTGTCCGTCTATAGTGAAAATGGATATTATATGGTTGTGCCTAAAGATTACATTACGAGTTCTTTCGATGATGCCAGGGCATATTTGAGAGGAACGTTTTTGGCTAAGGGAAGTATCAACGATCCGAAAACCTCGCGTTATCATTTGGAGTTTTCTATCGATACGATTGAAGAAGCAGAATTCGTTCAGTCGTTACTGAATCGTTTTTTGTTGAATGCGAAAGTGCTTACTCGTGAGAAAGGATACATGGTATATTTAAAAGAAGCAGAAAAAATATCCGATTTTTTGCGGATTATTCAAGCAACCCAAGCCTTGTTGTATTTTGAGGATATTCGAATTTATCGTGACAACATGAACATGACCAATCGATTAAATAATATGGAGCAAGCGAACATGGATAAGGTCGTGGAAACGGCATTGACACAAGTGAAACAAATTCGATATATCGAAGAGAAGGTCGGTCTCGATTTATTAGATGAAAAAACGTTGGAACTGGCTCAATACAGATTAAAGTATCCAGAAAGTTCGACAAAGGAACTGAGTGACATTATCTCATTGGAAACTGGGCATCCGATTACGAAGTCGGGCATCAATCATCGTTTTCGTAAAATTAAGGAGTTTTATAATCGCTTAAAAGCACAAGAAGATTCTAAGAGTGAATGATGTGATCCACTAAGCCATATTCTTTGGCTTTTTTTGCGTCTAAATAATGGTCTCGTTCGGTATCTTTCATGATTTTAGTTAGTTTTTGACCGGTGTTTTTAGCTAAAATCTTATTTAATTTTGTTTTCGTTTCTAAAATATGATCTGATGCGATTTTAATTTCTGTGGCTTGTCCTTGGGCACCTCCAAGTGGTTGATGAATCATGACTTCAGCATTGGGAAGTAAGTAACGTTTTCCTTTTTGACCAGATGAAAGTAGGAATGCAGCCATGCTGGCACAAAGTCCCATGCCGATGGTTGAAACATCACTTTTGATAAAATTCATCGTGTCGTATATGGCAAATCCGGCCGTAACCATTCCACCTGGGGAATTGATGTAGATACTGATATCATCGTTTGATAAGGAATCTAAATACAGGAGTTCTGCAATTACTGTACTGGCAACAGAGTCGTTAATTTCGCCGTTAATAAATACGATGCGACTTGCTAGCAATTTCGAATATAAGTCGTAAGAACGTTCTCCATTTTGTTCGTTTTCTACTACGATTGGTACTAGATTCATAAAATCACCTATTCTATCTTAGTCTAATGTGATAAAAAATATACAAAGAAAGTAACAAATATGCTATAATATCCCTAGAATAAAATAGAGGGTGAAAATATGAACGACATTAAGATTTGGGTAAATGGTGAACCTGATGTAGTAGAAAAAGATAGCACTTTATTAGAACTTAGTAAACGATATCAAGAAAAGTTTAAACAAAAGATTTTAGTCGCTAAGATTGATGGTAGGTACAAAGAGTTATTTCATCACATTCGGTATTCTTGTCAAATTGAGTTTTGTGATTTAAACGATACATTTGCCAATCGAATTTATGTGAACGGTTTGATTTTACTTGCTAATTATGCTTGCAAATCTCTTTTTGGAAATCGTTTCGCATTGAAAGTTTTACATTCTATCGATAAGGGCATATACATTGAAACATCACGTGCCATTACGAAAGAAGAGTTGATGGATGTCAAAGTGAAAATGAACCAGTTAATCAGTCAGGCTTTGCCAATTGAGAAAGTAAACGTATCTAGAATGGATGCGATCGAATACTTTAAAAATATCCATAACGATTCTAAAGTAAAATTATTAAATTATACGACCAATACGTATATTACGTTATATAAATTAGGAAATATGTATGAATATCTATACAGCATGATGCCAGTTTCTACCGATGCATTTACAGATTTCGATTTAACTTACGTTACAGAGACTGGGTTTGTATTACAATTCCCAACGCCATATATGGAGAAAATTGAACCGTATCAAGAACATAAGCAAATGTTCGAAGTGTTTGAAGAGTATCGTTCTTGGAAAGAGTTGATGAGTTTAGATAATGTAGCAGACTTAAACAAAAAGGTTTCAACTGGTAAAATTGCTGACATTATTCGAATCGATGAAGTGTTGCAGAGTAATCGTTTGTTACAACTTGCCAAACAGATTCACAGTAGGAAAGACGAATTAAAAATTGTATTGTTATCTGGCCCTTCCTCATCTGGCAAAACGACTACATGTAGAAAACTTGCTATGTATCTAGAGAGTTTTGGACTTCATCCAAAGACAATCTCGATGGACGATTATTTTAGAGATAATAAAGATAGTATTATTCGTCCAGATGGGAAACCGGATTATGAATGTTTAGAAGCAATCGATTTGAATTTGTTTGATGAACAGATTTCAAAATTATTAAAAGGAGAAGAAGTATTGACTCCGACTTTCAATTTCTTACTTGGCATGAAAGAATTTAAAAATCATATGAAGTTAGAAAGTAACGACATTTTAATGATTGAAGGAATTCATGGATTGAATCCAAAGATTTTGACAAATATTCCAGCCAATAAGAAATATAAAGTATATTTGTCACCATTAATTGAATTGAATATTGATAACTTAACGAGAATTTCGACGACAGATAATCGTCTTTTAAGAAGATTAGTGAGAGATAACCGCACTCGTGGACACGGTGTAGATTATACCCTTGCCTCATGGCAAAGTGTCAGAGAAGGCGAAGAAAAATACATTTTCCCTTGCCAAGATTATGCGGATTATACATTCAATACGGCTTTGAGTTATGAAATTGGAGTTCTTAAAACCTATGCGGAACCGCTCCTTTATTCGGTTCCAGTCGATTCTCCATACTATGACGAAGCAAAACGATTAATCGATATGTTGCAATTTTTCTTGCCGATTCCATCGGAAGATATTCCAGATGATTCTATCTTAAGAGAATTTATCGGTAGAAGTTGTTTCCACGATTAATTCTTCACAATTATTGTGCACAAAATATAATTTTACATAAAATATTCACAAGAAATTGTGGATATTTTTTAAATGAAATATCTTTTCAGAAGCAATTATGGTATTCTTAAAATGGATTGGAGTGTTAGATATGGAGAAAAGCGGAACAGAATTTTTAAATCGTCTTTATAAAGATATGCATATGAGTGATGTTGTCATGCATACGGCAGCTCCTAGCGATAAACCGAGCGAGAAAATTGAAAAGTATTTAGACCGCTTGGAACGAGTTCATGAAAAAGTGATGAATCATCCGACGGATACAGGAATTCGATCTTTAAAGAAGTTTTATTATGACCATTATGTAATCAAACCAGAAAATATATCTGATAAATATTGGCAGTTTTTAGATTCTCAGTATTTTGAACAATATGGAATTCATCTAAATGAACGATTGAAACAACAACATATTCAAACAATTCTTACGGATCAAAAAACATCCTTAGATAAGTGGATTGATTATTTAAGTAGTAACGATGCAAGATTCTTTCCAACTTGGGCAAAATATTGGGCATTTCAGGGAATGTTAAATATTGGCGCATATGATAATAAAAATGAGGTATATAAAAGAAGAGATAAAAGTACGGTTGCACCATTTGTAGACTTAAATCAAGAGGTTTTGGCTAAAGTAATCGATATGATTGTTCAAAGTGTCAATCAAGAACAAGTTGAAGAAAATTTTCAACAATTAGTGGAGAATGGAAACTTTCAAAAAATATATACTCTTCTATTAAAACAGCATAAAGAAAAAATCATGTTTAATGCAAATACGGCTGGTGTTTGGAAAAAGTACGATATGGGAAGTGATTACCATCCATTATGGGAGTCTTTGCAAGGGAAAAATACTGGTTGGTGTACGGCTGGAGAAGATACTTGTAAAAAACAACTTGCTGGAGGAGACTTTTATGTTTACTATACATATGATGAAAAAGGAGAGGCGACTAATCCACGTTTAGCAATTCGAATGGATGGAAAGAATCAAATTGGTGAAATCAGAGGAATTGCACAAGATCAAAACATTGAACCAAATTTTGAAGAGATTGTCGAAGAGAAGATTCAAGATTTTGCTGACCGAGATAAATATAAAAAACGTCTTCATGACACTAAAATGCTAACGACCATGTATAAAAAATACCAAAATCATGAACTGTTAACGAAAGATGATTTGTTGTTTATTTATGGAAGTGTCGAGGGATGTGGTTGGCATAATGACCCTAGATTAAATGAATTAAGAGAAGTTGCTTTAAAAACTGCTAGTGGAGAGTTGAAAAATAATCCTGAAGTTGTTATGGCAGCTGTAAAACAGAATTACAATGCTTTGGAATATGCAAGTGAAGAATTGAAATCTAATCCAGAGTTTATGTTAGAAGTCGTAAAACAAAATGGTCTTGCTTTGGAATATGCTAGTGAAGAGATGAGGTCTAATCCTACAATCATTTTAGAGGCCATAAAACAAAATGGTTTTGCTTTGGTATATGCTAGCGAAGATTTGAAATCCAATTCAGAGTTTATGCTAGAGGCTGTAAAACTGAATTATAATGTTTTGGAATATGCTGGCGAAGAAATGAAATCTAATCCAGAGTTTATGTTAGAAGCCGTAAAACAAAATGGTCTTGCTTTGGAATATGCTAGTGAAGAATTAAAATCTGATTCTAAAATTGTTATGGCAGCCGTAAAACAGTATCACCAAGCTTTGCAATATGCAAGTGATGAGATAAAATCAAATTTCGAATTTGTTAAGAAGGTTGTAAATCTAAATGGTTTAGCTTTGCGATTTGCGAGTGACGAGTTGAAAAATAACCCAGAAATTGTTATGCTTGCCGTAGCCAAAAGTTATGGTATTGCATTACAGTATGCCAGTAAAAATTTAAAAAATAATCCCGAAATTGTTATGGCGGCTTTAAAACCAAATGGTGCTGCTTTTGCATTTGCTAGTGAAGAACTGAAATCTAACCCTGAATTTGTAATGACGGCTGTACAACAAAATTATAGTGTTTTGGAATATGCTGGTGCTGAAGTAAAAAATAATCCTGCGGTTGTTATGACAGCAATTCAATCATTTAATAATCTGGTTGATGAATATAGAAAAGATTCTCAAACCGATTTTAACGAATTAAGAAATGAAATTGAAGATTCCGGCACTCCTCTTCGAAGCGCCAGTGCTGAGTTAAGAAAGAATCCAGAATTCATGCTTGAAGCTATCAAAGCATGTGAATATGTCATGATAGATGCGGATCCTACATTAAAACAAGATAAGCAATTTGTTTTGCAAGCAATTCAAGTAAATCCAGATGTTTATTTAGGTGAAGAATGGAAAGATGATGTCGATATCCGAAATGCCATTGTTCAAGAAAAGGAGAAGCGAGAAAAGGCTAAGACCGAGCAAGCATCCTTATCTACTAATCCAGCAGTACCTAATGCATTCAATAAGGAAGTACTTGTTGAAAAAATTGTTGCAGATATGGTTAACGGATTAAAAAATACAAATGGAGGAATGAGTGAAGAAACGAATCATTCCTCTAAAGCAAAGTAATGTGATGATGATACTGTATAAAATTTATGAATGTGGTTTCTGTTAGTAATTGAAGTTTATATTTTTGCTTTAAAAGGGCTGTAAAGTCCTTTTTTCTTTTTTTAAAAAACTTGAACTCAAAAATAAAAGAATATATAATGATACTAGGAGATGATTATATGATAAAAGTAGCAATCAATGGATTTGGTCGTATTGGACGTTTGGTTTATCGTATTATGGATCAAGATCCAGAGATGGAAGTAGTAGCCATTAATGATTTGACAGATGCTGAACAACTTGCTTATTTACTTAAGTATGATACGAATCATCGTACATACAAACTAGGAGATATTTCCTTTGATGGAAATGATTTGGTCGATGGAGGACGTCATGTAAAAGTTTATTCTGAGACAGACCCTTCTGCACTTCCTTGGGGTGATTTAGGTGTCGATATCGTCATGGAATGTACTGGTAAATTTACGGATAAGGACAAAGCCATGGCTCATATCAATGCTGGTGCCAAAGCAGTTGTCATTTCTGCTCCAGCAAAAGGAGACGTTAAGACAATCGTTTATAACGTTAACCATGATCAACTAGATGGTAGTGAACAAGTAATTTCTGCTGCTAGTTGTACGACGAACTGTCTAGCACCAGTACTACGTGTTTTGGATTACTATTTCAAAGTAAAACGTGGTTATATGACGACAGTTCATGCTTATACGAATGATCAAGCAACGTTAGATGTTCCTCATAAGAAAGGAATCAAAGCGCGTCGTGGACGTGCCGCTTGTGCCAACATCGTTCCTTCTTCTACCGGTGCTGCAACAGCTATTGGTAAAGTATTACCACAGTTAGATGGAAAGATGAAAGGTTCTGCAATGCGTGTTCCAGTTTCTGATGGATCAGTTGTCGATTTGACGCTTGAACTTGAAAAGAAGACAACTGTTGAAGAAATCAACGAAGCATTCAAAGTTAATACAGATGAGACATTAGTATTTACAATGGATCCAATTGTATCTAGTGACGTTATCGGTTCTACTTGTGGAGCAACTGTAGATGGATTGTTGACGGAAGTTTTAGATACCGATGGTGAACAATTAGTAAAAGTTGTCGCTTGGTATGATAATGAAATGGGTTATTCAAATCAAATGGTAAGAACCGCTAAGTATTTAGCAAAGAAGAAAGGCGCATAGCGCTTTTTTTCATAATAGTGGGAGGATTTATGAGTACAGAAAAGAAAACAGAATATTGTGCATCTACTTTTATCATTGATGAGGCCAATCAAAAAATCTTGTTAATCTATCATAAAAAGTTTCAAAACTGGGTTCAGCCAGGCGGACACCTACAAGAGGGTGAAACACCAGAAGAAGGGGCTGTACGAAAAGCTTTCGAAGAAACGGGCATTCATGTAAAATTAGTTACAGGAAAACCGTTCATTGTAGAAGAATATAATAACTTTGTAGGAAATTTAATCGATTACCAATATTTAGCAGTTCCTACTGAACCAAATCAAGAGTTAAAGAACAGTGATGCTAGTTTCGATATCGATTGGTTTAGTTTGGAAGAGTTGGATCGAATTCCAATTTTCCCAGATGTTAAGACAAAAGCACGAATGTTTTTAAAAGTGAATTTATAAGAGAATAGAAAGAGGTGGAATCTATGAAAAAGACCATTAAAGATTATGATTTACATGGCAAACGTGTTATTATACGTTGTGATTTTAATGTTCCAATGAAAGATGGAAAGATTACGGATGATACGAGAATTCAAGCAGCATTGCCTACGATAGAGTATGCAATCAACGAATCTGCTAAAGTGATTTTAATGTCTCATTTGGGACGTGTAAAAGAAGAAAAAGATTTAGTTAAGAACGATTTATTTCCTGTAGCACAGAGACTTAGTAATTTGTTAAATCAGAAGGTATTGTTTTGTAAAGCAACTTCCGGATCAGAATTAAAAGATGCTGTGGATGGATTAAAAGATGGCGAAGTATTGTTGATGCAAAATACTCGCTATGAAGATTTGAATGGTAAAAAAGAAAGTTCTAATGATCCAGAACTTGGTGCATTTTGGGCTAGTTTAGGAGATATCTACATTAACGATGCATTCGGTACTGCTCATCGTGCTCATGCTTCTAATGTTGGTATTGCTAGTCATTTGCCAAATGGAATCGGTTTCTTAATCGAAAAAGAGTTGAATCATTTGGACTCTTTGAAAAATCCAGAACGTCCTTATGTTATCATTATGGGTGGTGCAAAAGTTAGTGATAAGATTAAAGTTATTGAAAACTTAGCACCGATTGCAGATAAAATTATGATTGGTGGCGGAATGGCATTCACTTTCTTAAAAGCAAAGGGAATCGATATCGGTAAATCTTTATTAGAGGAAGATTCTTTGGAATTCTGTCAGAAAATGATTGCTACTTATGGAGATAAGTTGGTTTTACCAGTCGATGTCAATGTTACGACTGAATTTAGTGAAGAGACGCCACATCATATTTGTAAGGTGAGTGAGATCGGTGCCGATGAAATGGCAATGGACATCGGACCAGAAACAATTGCTATGATGAAAGAAGTTTTAGTCAATGCGAAGACGGTATTTTGGAATGGCCCTCTTGGCGTTTACGAAATGGAAGAATATCAAAAGGGTACGAATGAATTATTAAATGCCGTTGCAAATTCTTCGATTCATTCTGTTTTAGGTGGTGGCGATATTGTGGCTGCTGCTAGCGAACTTGGGTTCAAAGATAAAGTATCTCATGCTTCAACAGGTGGAGGTGCAACTCTTGAATTCTTAGAAGGAAAAGAACTTCCAGGAATTGCTATTATTCAAGAAAAATAAAGGTGAGATATACTATGAAGGGATTAAAAAAGAACAGCATACTATTATTACTTATAACCTTCGTCGTTCTATTTTTCGTTGTAAAAGATGATTTTAATGCGATTGTCGATATTTTAAAAAATGTCAATCCATTGTGGGTTGTGGTTGGATTTTTAACGATGGCTGCCAGTTTGTTTTTCCGTTCTTTGGGATTACGGGAAGTGATTACTGGATATAAATTTTCTTATTCTGTAAAAAAAGCATTTAAATTAGAAACGATGACAGCGTTTTTTAACGGGATTACACCGTTTTCCACCGGTGGTCAACCGATGCAGGTGTTGCTTTTAAAAGAAGATGGTGTCCGAATGACAAAAGGAACGAACATCATCATGATGAATTTCATTTTGTATCAAGCGGCACTTGTCTTGTTAGGACTCATCGCCTTATTTGTGAATCTATCACTGAATTTGTTTCCTAACAATCCGATTTTGAGTAATTTGATTTTGATTGGTTTTATTTTGAATACTGCTGTCATGATTGGATTACTGATTATCTGTTATGCTAGAAAGTTTACTGCATTTATGGTTCGTCACATCATTTCTTTTCTAAGCTTTTGTCATTTGATTAAGGATAAACAAAAAATAAAACAGAATTGGGAAGAGAAGTTAGCGGACTTTCATGAGGGAACGGTCTTTATCAGTAAAAATAAAAAGAATGCGGCACTTGGATTTGTCTATCAATTTATCGGTTTGTTCTTACTATATGTCATTCCTCTTTTCACGTTTTATGCGATGCATGACTTTGAGAGTATGAATGCATTGGAAGCCGTTGTTTCTTCTGCTTATACGATGATTATTGGAGCATTTGTTCCGATTCCTGGTGGATCAGGTGGAATTGAATTTGGATATTCTCAGTTTGTAGGAAACTTTGCTCCTGCGACTTTCGTATCTGCGTCACTTCTTATTTGGAGACTTACTACGTATTACCTACCGATGATTGTAGGAGGCGTGTTGTTCGGTATTCGGAAAGGAGATGCTTCATGAGAATTGGACTTTTTACAGATACCTATCCACCTTATATCAATGGGGTTTCTACTAGCGTATTGATGCTTCGTGATGCCTTAGAAAAGTTAGGGCATACGGTATATGTCGTTACAGTAAACGATGATGCTTTACATTATAACGATAGCGATGATCGGGTTTTGAGAATTCCTGGGATTCCAATCGGAATATACGATTATCGTTTGACGGGAATTTATCCGTTAAAAGCAGTTCAAGTGATTAAAGACTGGCACTTAGATGTCATTCATACTCATACGGAGTTTGGCGTTGGAACGTTTGCTAGAATTATTGCCAAACAGTTCAATATTCCGCTCGTTCATACGTATCACACGATGTACGAAGATTATACGCATTACATTACGCATGGACACTTCGATAAGAGTGCTAAGAAGATTGTCGAACAGTTGACGCTTTTCTATTGTGATAAGACTGCGACTGAACTGATTGTGCCGACCAAGAAAGCGTACGATTTGTTTAAACAAAAATATCAAGTTGAGAGAAGCGTGCACATCGTTCCAACTGGTTTGGAAGTCGAACGGTTTTATCTAGAAAATGCCGATACCAAGAAAGTGGCGGCATTGAGGCGTCAATATCACATTGATAAGAAAGATTTTGTACTAATTTTTGTAGGAAGACTTGCGGCCGAGAAAAACATCGAATTTTTAATTCGAGTTGCTAAAAAGATGTATGATCATCATAAAAATTTCCGCTTTTTAATTGTCGGTGGTGGACCGGATGAGCAAGAATATAAAGATTTAGCAAATGAATTAGGTATTTCGGATGCGGTTATCTTTACCGGTAAAGTTGCTTACTCAGATATTCCAACGTATTATCATATGGCAACTTTATTTGCTACGGCATCTCAGTCTGAAACGCAAGGACTTACTGTTATCGAAGCGATGGCATCTTCTCTACCAGCCTTATGTATTGAGGATGAATCGTTTAAGAATGTTGTCGATGATGGTTTAGATGGAATTATTTTCCATACAGAAGAGGAATGCTACCAAGGGTTAGAAAAGTTGTATCAAGATGAGACAGAATTAAAGAGAATGTCTAAACAAGCTCGAATTAAAGCGGATTCGTTTAGTTCCAAACATTATGCTGAATCGGTTTTAGATGTATATCGGTATGCCATTCATGAGAAAAATAAGAATAAGAAAAAAGGATTTTTTAGGCGTTTAATCGATCGAATTAAAGGAGAGAGTTGAGATGAAATATTTTGTTTTAAATCACAAAATGAATTTGTCGTATCCAGAAATATTAACGTATAAAGAACAGATTCAGAAATTGGATATTTCTAACGTTCATTTTGTTGTCGTTCCGAGTTTTCCGTATTTGCCATTATTTAAAGATGCCTCTTATGGAGTAGGAAGTCAAAATGTTGCTTTTCGAGCATACGGAGCATTGACGGGTGAAGTATCTGCTTTGCAACTTTCTTCTTTGGGTGTTACGTATACGATCGTCGCGCATTCGGAAAGACGTCAAATTATGAAAGAGACCGATGCTGATTTCATTCAGAAGATAGAGTTGTTACTGCAAACAAATATCCGCCCGATTTTCTGTATTGGTGAAACAGAAACGGAAAGAGAACAAGGAAAAACAAACGATGTTTTAGCCTCTCAGATTGAAGGTGTATTCTCTTCATTTGATACCAGTAACTTACAATCTATCATACTTGCTTATGAACCAGTTTGGGCGATTGGTACAGGCAAGGTTGCAAGGAATGAAGATATTGAAGAGACAGTATCCAATATCAAAGAGTTTGTTTCTACTCATTATCATGTCGATTTACCAGTTTTATATGGTGGAAGTGTCAATCCTTCTAATATTGCTTCTTTGGAAGTAGTTCCTAATATCGATGGATATTTAATAGGTGGTGCTAGTTTAGACCCTAAAAAGATAGAAGAAATGTTAAAGGAGGTACGTTAAATGTTGCCTTGGTTTGTATTAGACTTCGATTTGATGAAAACGATTCAAGATCTTGGAGAAGACTTACACAACTTCATCATAGATAATCAGGATTCTCCTATTTTCTGGGCTTGTTTGTTTTTAGGACTTTTGCTTCTTTTCGTAGCAGGCATGAATTCTTTAAACAAGAATGGATAAGTAATAAATGCACAATTCTACACGAGATTGTCGTGTAGTTTTTTTTGCCTAAAAATCTGGGTTCGACAAATTTAGATAAAAATAACTGTTTATTTATGTAGAAATTTAGTTTATAATTATACTTGCGTGTAGTAAGAAAGGATAAAATATGGAAAAGGCTAGAGTCTTAATGATCGACGACAACGTTGCACTTGTTCGTATGGTCAAGGAGTATTTTAGAAGTCACGCTAAGATTGATGTAGTGCTTGAAGCGTATGATGGAGTAGAAGGATTACATTTAATCGAGTCCGAGATGGATCGTTACGATGTCATTATTTTGGATTTGATTATGCCTAAGAAGGATGGTGTATCCGTCTTAGAAGAAATGCAGAAAAAGGGAATTCATAAGAAAGTCATTGTACTTACGTCTTACAATACCCAAGAGATGATTCGAAAGGTCTCAGAATTAGGGATTCATTATTTCATCTTAAAACCGTTCGAGTTAGATGAACTGGCAAGAAGAGTTTTAGAATGTACGGCAAACAATACATTCAATCAAAAGAGTATCGATTTATATCAAAATAACTTAGATATTTCGATTACGAAAATTTTACATGAATTAGGAGTTCCATCTCATATAAAGGGATATCAGTATATTAGAGAAGGGATTTCTATTATTTATAAAGATCCATCGGTGATTGGTGGCATTACCAAAGAGTTATATCCGATGTTAGCAGAAAAGTTCGATACCACAGTATCTCGTGTAGAACGGGCGATTCGCCATGCTATCGAGGTCAGTTGGAATCGTGGCAGTTGGGATTTGATGGAAGAGATATTCGGTCATAGTGTCGATATCGATAAGGCCAAACCGACGAATTCTGAATTCATAGTAACTGTCGCAGATAAACTTCGACTAGAGTATCACAAAGAACTTACTCATGCGTAAGTTTTCTTTTTGAGAATAATTCTCATAAAAACCCGACACATTCTTGACTTAAAAATAGGAAAGATATATACTTAACTTGTAGTTTAGTGTAAGGAGGGCACGATTTATGGAACGAAAAATCATGAATGATTTCTTGCGATGGAAAAAAGATATGAATCGGAAACCGTTACTTTTATATGGAAACAGACAGATTGGAAAAACGTATTCGGTGCTTGCTTTTGGCGAGAAGGAATACAAGACTGTCGCCTATATCAATTGCGAAAATAATTATGAATTGTTATCGATTGCAAAACGAGAGAATTCAGTTGAGAAAATTGTTCTTCGCCTTGCTCTTTTAGTAGGGGAACCGATTTTAAAGAAAGATACGTTGATTGTATTCGACAATGTCAACGACTTAGATATCGTCAAGATGGTCAAGTTGTTTGGCAAAGGAGAATGTGATTATCACGTCATTATGATTACATCTTTAAAGGAGAACTTAGTTAAATTTAAAGGGGAAGAGTTACAGTATAAGTATATGTTCCCAGTTGATTTTGAAGAGTATTTAAAGGCTTGTAATCAAAATCAATTAATCGACTTTATCAAAGATTCATATAAAAACAACAAACCGATTCCGTTCCATCAAATTGCTATGGATCACTTTCAAAATTATCTCATGACTGGTGGTCTTCCAGAAGCAATTGAAGCATCCTTCCACAATCCTAATTTTGCTTATTTGAATTCTGTTCATCAGAAGATGATCGATTGTTATAAAAGATCATTGTTGTTCATGCCTACTTTGATCGATACGACACGAGCAAATGAAGTATTGGATATCATGCCGTATCAGTTCTTAAAACCGAATCATAAATTTCAATATGGATTGATGAGGGAAGGAAGTAGAAGTAAAGATTACGAGGCGGCTATCGATTTCTTAAGTAACAACAATTTTGTCTATCGTTGTTATAAAGTATCGAATGTAGGAATGCCATTATCGAAGTTTAAAGATAAAGATTCCTTCAAGTTGTATCCAAGTGATACGGGAATTTTATTCTATCAGTTGCATTTAAATCAAATTAAATTGTTACAGGATGACAAATTAAAGAATATTTTATATGAGACTAGTATTGCTAACAATATCGTTTCTTCTGGCTATAACCTTTATTATTATGCATCAGAAGGAAAGGCTGAAGTTAGTTTCATCGTTCAGTCTAGACTTGGTAAGATTGTTCCAATCGAGTTAGTCAATACGAATTTGTCGAAAGCAAAATCACTTACTTTGTTTATGAATAAATACGATATTCATGAGGCAATTCGAGTTAGTGAAGAGAATTTTTCTCTCAAAAAGGGAATTAAATACATTCCGATTTATGCAACTTTCTGTTTTAAAGAATACTTATAAAAAAGATATCCACTTCTCTTGTGGATATTTTATTTGTCTTTGGAGGTAGTTATGGTTCCTAAAATTGTTTTTCATAAATTGTCGGTAGAAGAAAATGTGAATTATGTGATTCAGTTTTATCAAAATGAACGAGAAGATGATTTCATCAATCGACGGGATGCGATGATTCGAACGTTTCCGGCTTTAAGAGAAATTATTCGTAGCAATATGACTGAAGATGGGATTATCAAAGAAATCGAGGAGGAAGTCATTCGTTCTTATCAGGAAGAATCGTTCGATATGGACCGATTGTTAATTGACTATCAGCAATATTTCGATGTTTCTAGCAAGTCTTTTTTGTCGTTTCTATCGCAGGTACTCGGTTGTGATTGGCCGGAGTCCATGAAGGTAATTTCTGTCTATGTTGGAATTTTACCTGCTCATTTTGGGATTTCTGAGACTTCTTCTATCTATCTATGTAGCAGCTCGATGGGAGAGGTGTTCTCTAATTTGATTCACGAATTGACACACTTTTTATATTTTCAGAAGTGGCGTTTGTTACATCGCTTTAGCAAACCTTCTACATTTTTGTATCCTGGAACGATTTGGGAGTACAGTGAGATGGTCATCGATCCTATTTTAAATCGTGCCGCAATCAAAGGCCTTTTTTACGATATTCCGGGTATGCATTATGCGGCTGAGTCTTTTTGTTACAATCATAAACACTCTTTGGTTATGTTTGAATTACAGACATTGTTTCCTAAAGAAAATATCGACGATGCGATTAAAAAAGGATACCGGATGTTCTTAAGTTCAAAATAATGAAAAAAATTCTTTTGTTCGATTTTCAAATTCATCAGAATTTTCTATACTTATAGTAGAACTTATAGAAGCTTGTTTAGAAGAGGTGTGTTATGAAGGAAGAACGAATCATATTTCATATCGATGTTAACAATGCCTTTTTATCATGGACTGCTGTCGATATGTTGCGCCGTGGAGCGACGGAAGATATTCGAAATATTCCTTCTGTCATAGGTGGCGATGAAGATGCTAGACGTGGTATTGTCGTGGCGAAAAGTCCAGTTGCTAAAAAGTATGGTGTAAAAACAGCAGAAACTTTGTATCAAGCAAGAAGAAAATGTCCAGGTTTGAAAGTTTTTCCAGCCAATCACGAATTATACAAACGAGAAAGTGATAAGTTATATCAATATTATTTACAGTTTACACCGACTGTCGAACGATTTTCGGTTGATGAGTGTTTTTTAGATATGACTGGGACACACTATTTATATGATGACTTGATTCGGCTTGCTTATCAGATGAAAGATGAGATTCATGAGAAGTTTGGAATTACGGTGAACGTTGGAATTGCGAATAATCGACTTTGTGCTAAAATGGCTAGTGATTTCGAAAAACCGAATAAGGTTCATACATTGTTTGCTTCTGAGGTGGAAGAGAAGATGTGGCCTTTGGATGTTGGAGATCTTTTGTTCATCGGAAAACGAAGTGCTGAAACATTGAAGGCACTTGGAATACACACGATTGGGGAGTTAGCAAAAACAGATGTTTCGTTACTCACAAAGTACTTTAAAAGCAATGCTATTTACATGCACAATGCATCTCTGGGTATCGATGATACACCGGTGACTTCCGAACGGGCGGAGCGGAAAAGCATTTCTACGACTGCTACGTTGCCATTTGATGTGACCGATAAATCATATATTCGCAAAATGCTTTTATCTCAAGCCGATGAGGTTGGATTAGAAGCACGTGAAAAGAAACTATATGCGACTAGTATTGCAATCATCATTCGAACGGATGCATTCGTCAATTATTCACACCAGTGCAAATTGGAAAATCCTACCAATGTCAGTGAAGACATTTTTAAAAGGGCATACGCTTTGTTTGAACGGGCTTGGAAAGGTGAACCGATTCGTTTGATTGGTATTCGGTTGGGTAACTTTGTCAAAACGAATATGACCCAGATTTCTCTTTTTGATACCGATACTGTCGATGATGGTTCCTCTAAAGTGCAGGAAGCTGTCGATCAGATTCGTAGTAAGTTCGGTAAAGATATCATTATGCCTGCTAGTTTGAAAGAAGAAGGGAGTGACCGTGATGGAAAATAATGTTGCTATTGTACAAGATTTGTTTCGGAAGACGAAAGTATCGATAGATAATTTAAATACGAAGTTTCGGTATCCAGAAAATATTGGGCATCTACTTCATTTGATTATCCCTGCTTTTATTTTAAAATATGGATTATCTGCGGAACATAAAATTTTGCGAATTTTCGAGAGTGTGCCGATCTTGATTCGAGACGAACACAACGAACGAGAGCAGGCTTTTTATACGAGTATGCCCAGATTACAAGATGGTCATATTGTAACGGATAAAGTAATCGTATTACAAAATTACCAAAATATTCCATTGATGTCTTTATTAGATAACTTAGTTCACGAGTATAATCATGCGGTCAATTCGTTTGAAAATGAAATTATGGATCAAGGGGACACGTTCACATTGCGGACGGGAATCTGTCATATTCATTATAATAAGAAGACGATGCAAGTTATTCGCAAGGATGACGATTACATTTTAGAAGAAATCATCAATACCAAACAGACAGAAGAAATCATCGATATTATTCATTCTTTTCGAACGATTCCGTTATCCAATACAATTGCAGCGACGTTATATGCAATCGATTCTAGCATTTCGGGTAGTTATACATCGAATGCTTACGGATTACAATCTTATTTGTGTAAAGAATTAATGAAAAACCGAACGTTTTTAGCAACGTTTTCATCTCTACGTTTTTCTGGTAATATCGACGATATGGATTCTTGGTTTGATCAGATTATCGGTAAGAAAGGAAGTTACAAACGCTTTATTGCGATTTTAATTCGAACGACTAAGTTGGAACAGGAATATGAGAAGACGGTGTTTTTCAAGAAGATGAAATTAAATCAAATTCGTTCTTTGTATCAGGAAGCGATGCAAATGATCGAAGTATTCAATGCGAACTGTAATTATAAATAATTGCAGTTTTTTTTGACTAATTTGGGATCCTATTTTATAATAAGGTTCACAAGGATATTAAATCGTGAATTGTTGGGGGATTTTGGTATGGAACAGGAAATGGAATATGGAATTCGGTATGGAAAACTTCCTTTAGGAGAAAAAGAGTACATCTTGTATCCAGTTGATATTGTACAAGGATACTGCGTTAACGATGACTTTTGTTCGGATACCATCTATCATAAGCCATCGTTTGAAAAGGCATTGGAAGAGGAAAATTATTTAGTTGATAACATCTTTTCTCTTTCCCATTTACAGGAGATTTATCATTCGAATAATAAAGATGATCAGAACTTTCTGTTACAGTTCTTTTGGGAAACCGAACGGCAGTATATTTTATATGTGACTGTTCAAGATGGAAAAGTAGTGGAACGCAAAGTCAATTTACATGCACTTTCCAAAGTAAAAGAGGAAACAGTTTATCGACTAGATCAAGATTCGCCAACTGTTACGTTAAATAGTGAATCGCTAAGTCAATTGTTATCAGAGCCTGATGTGAATCGTGTTCGTTGCCGTTTACTAGCATTATCGGATGGTGTGAAAAAGACAGAAGTTTTTGGCCCTTTTGGTGTTGTTGGTATCGCTATTGAAGGGGATACATTAAAAGGACTTTACTTAGATAAGAACATCGCTCCAGAAACAATTATTTCCAATCAAACGCCTGCTGTTAATCCTGATATCTCGTTACGAGGATTAGAGACTTACATGAAAGAGCGAGTGTTTGGTCACGATGACGAAATTAGTCAGCTTGCGACTACCATTTATATGAATTATACAGCATTGCCGGATGAGAAAACGGAATCCATTTTATTGGTAGGCCCGACTGGTACGGGAAAGACTCAGACGATTCGTGCTGCGATGGAATATTTGAATTTGCCGATGGTTGAACTCAAAGGTTCTACTTTTGTCCCTCCCGGTATCAAAGGAACTAGTTTGGAAGATGGATTTTTTTCTCTTTTGTCGCAATGTGACTCTGATTTAAGTATGGCATCT
Organism: Bacillota bacterium; assembly: GCA_003149915.1. Taxonomy (GTDB): domain Bacteria; phylum Bacillota_I; class Bacilli_A; order RF39; family UBA660; genus Faecenecus; species Faecenecus gallistercoris. Next base: position 36,973 of record QAMK01000031.1, on the reverse strand, counting down.
CGTGGTATCGTCTACATTGATGAGTTCGATAAAATAGGCGAACAGTGTCGTGATTACGTTTCTGCTATTATGAATGTCATTATGAACTTTATCGAAGGAGATCCGTTTTATTTTAGAAAAACCGCATTGTCCAATCAGGTCCGGATGTTTCCGACTAATTCTTTGCATCGCATCTTTTCTGGAACATTTTCTAATTTGTTTAATGCCGATAAAAAAATCGGTTTTGGAGCAGTGAACGGTCCTGTTCAATTTGATGCATCTAGACTTAGCAAAGAAACTGCGTTTAACAAAGAGTTAGTGAGTCGTTTTCCACATTTAGTTGTTTATAACGTATTGGATCATGAAACGAAACTGGATATTTTACAACATTCCCGTTCATCTGTATTCCAAAAGAAGAAGGCTAGATACGAACGTCAATTTCAAGTGGAAACGAAACCGGATATGTCATACTTTGATGCTTTACTTGCAAAATTAGATGAGTCTGATCAAAGTATGCGCGATTTAAATAATATCGTAATGGCGAGCTTAACTTCTGCCGAACATGAAATGGCACTAGAACCAGCTGGCACTTACAAAGTTCTGAAACTTACAAAAGAGACAGTTTCCAATCCGAAAAAATTTGATTTAAGTTAATATTTTGTCGAATACAAGCGTAAATATTTTTAGAAAACCTAAAAAAACGCTTGTTTTTTTGATGTTGCTATGCTATAATTATGGTCGTGTGGCTGCTTAGATGTGGGAGGTTGTCGATACACCAGGATAAGTTGCTAGGAAGTATCGGGTTATTCACACGGAGCAAGTCTATACTAGATATAGGCGAAGGGAGGATTTAAAATGTCAAAGGAAAAAGTTCGTATTCGTTTGAAAGCATACGATCACAGAATTCTAGATAATGCCGCTACAAAAATTGTTGAAACCGTTAAGAGATCAGGAGGAGAAATCAGTGGACCTGTACCACTTCCTACTGAAGTTGAAAAGTTTACGATTTTAAGAGCTGTTCATAAATATAAGGATTCGCGTGAACAATTCGAAATGCGTACACACAAGAGACTTATTGATATCAAAAATCCAAGCAAGGAAACGATTGATGCATTAACTCATCTAGATTTACCAAGCGGTGTTGATATTGAAATCAAATTATAATTAGGAGGAAAATAATATGAAAGGAATCTTAGGTAGAAAAATTGGAATGACTCAAGTTTTTGCTAAAGATGGCAAACTAGTTCCAGTTACTGTTGTTGAGATTGAACCAAACGTTGTAACGCAAATCAAAACAAAAGAAAAAGATGGTTATGATGCTGTGCAACTTGGTGCATTCACAATGAAAGAAAAGAATAGCAATAAGGCTGCTATAGGTCATGTTAAAAAAGCTAATACAGAACCTAAGCGCTTCTTAAAAGAAATCAGAGGGGTAGATCCTAGTGAATATACATTAGGACAAGTAATTGCTGCTGATACATTTGCAGCAGGCGATATCGTTGACGTACAAGGCGTCAGCAAAGGTAAAGGATTCCAAGGTGTTATCAAACGCTGGAATCAAACGAGAGGCCCGATGGGTCATGGATCTCAATATCATAGAGGTGTTGGTTCTCTAGGTACTATGTTACCAATGCACGTTATTAAAGGTAAAAAATTACCAGGTCATATGGGTTCTGCAACAAGAACTGTTCAAAATGAAGAGGTTGTTGCTGTCGATATGGAAAACAACGTTATCTTAATTAAAGGTAATGTTCCAGGACCAAAGAAGTCTTTCGTAATCATTAAAACTGCTGTTAAAAAGGGAAATACAAAAGCAACTCCAATCGATTTAGTTGTTTACAATGTAGAACCTGAAAACAAAGAAGCAGAAACAGAATCATCACAAGAGGCTTAAAAACAGAGAATAGTTTAATAATGGAAATGTGATGAAGGGAGGATATGAAGATGGAAAAAGTAAAACTTTTAAACATAAAAGGTGAAAAACTAAAAGATATCAAACTTAGTGATACGATCTTTGGTATTACACCAAATGATAAAGTTGTCTACGATGCAGTAATTTTAACAAGAGCATCTTTAAGACAAGGTACTCACAAGACAAAAACACGTGCAGAAGTTAGTGGTGGCGGTAGAAAGCCATGGAGACAAAAAGGAACAGGACATGCTCGTCAAGGATCAATCCGTGCTGTTCAATGGCGTAAGGGTGGTACTTACGGTGGACCAGTTCCAAGAGATTATAGTATCAATATGAATCGTAAAGAACGTCGGTTAGCATTGAAGAGTGCTTTGGCAACAAAGGCTAACGATGGTGAACTAATCGTTCTTGACTCATTAAAATTAGAAACACCAAAAACAAAAGAAATGGTTACTGTTTTAAATAACTTACAAGTAACAGATAAAAAGGTTTTGGTGGTTGTTCCAGAAATTGAAGAAAATTTATTATTCGCAGCTTCTAATTTACAAAATGTTTTATTAGAAGAAGTTAGCGAAATCAATGTTTTGGATATCGTTACTTCTGATTACATGGTTGTAACAGAGGATGCATTAAAACAAATTGAGGAGGTGCTAGCTTAATATGGATACAAAATATTTAACAATTATTAAGGCACCAGTTATTACTGAAAAAAGTGGTAGCTTAAATCGTGATGAAGGCAAATATACATTTGCAGTTGATCCAAAAGCAAACAAAGTTGAAATTAAGAATGCAATCGAAAGAATCTTCAATGTTAAAGTTGAATCTATTCGTACGATTAATGTAAAAACGAAGAAGAGAAGAGTTGGACGTTATACTGGTTTGACGAATCGTAGCAAAAAAGCAATCGTTAAATTAGCAGAAGGCCAAACAATCGATCTTCAATAGGAGGGTTAGAGTATGGCAATTAGAACAATCAAACCTAATACAAATGGTCAAAGAGAAATGACTCGTTTGGTAAATAGCGAAATTACAAAGAGCACTCCTGAAAAAAGTTTATTAGCTAAAGTTAAGAAAACTGGTGGGCGTAACCACCAAGGACGTATTACTGTTAGACATATCGGTGGAGGAGCAAAGAGAAAATACCGTATTATCGATTTTAAGAGAAATAAATTGGATATTCCTGGTACAGTTGCTTCTATCGAATACGATCCAAACAGAAGTGCGAATATCGCTTTAATTAATTATGCAGATGGTGAAAAGAGATATATCATCGCACCAAAAGATTTAACAGTTGGAACAAAAATTATGAGTGGTCCAAATGCTGACATTAAAGTTGGTAACGCATTACCACTTATGAATATCCCAGTTGGTACGAATGTTCACAACATCGAATTAAAACCTGGTAAGGGTGGAGAACTAGCAAGAAGTGCTGGTGCAAGTGCTCAAATTCTTGGTAGAGATGGAGCATACGTTATGATTCGTCTTGCTTCTGGAGAACAAAGAAAAGTTCTAGGTACTTGCTATGCTACTGTTGGTGTAGTTGGTAATGAAGATTACGAATTGGTTAACATCGGTAAGGCCGGACGTAAACGTCATATGGGTATTCGTCCTACTGTTCGTGGTTCTGTTATGAATCCAAACGATCACCCACATGGTGGTGGTGAAGGTAGAGCTCCAGTTGGACGTAAGTCACCAATGACACCTTGGGGTAAACCTGCAATTGGTAGAAAGACACGTAATAATAAAAATACTGATAAGTATATTGTTCGTCGTCGTAATGGTAAATAGGAGGAATATAGAATATGGCAAGAAGTTCAAAGAAAAAGCCTTATGTTTTTGATCGTTTGCTTGCAAAAGTAAAAAAATTAAATGAGGCTAACAAAAAAGAAGTAATTAAAACTTGGTCACGTCGTTCAACTATTTATCCTGATTTTATTGGACATACATTTGCTGTACATAATGGTAAGGATTTCATTCCTGTTTATGTAACAGAAGACATGGTTGGACACAAATTGGGTGAGTTTGCATTAACTCGTAAATTTGGTGGTCATAATTCAGCAGCAACGCCTGCTAAAAAATAATGACTAAGGAGGATAATATATGGAAACAAGAGCAATCGCAAAACAAGTTAGAATTTCACCTATTAAAACTCGCTTAGTCGTAGATTTAATTCGTGGAAAAAAAGTTAACGAAGCACTTACTATTTTGAACAATACAAATAATAAGGCAGCTCGCAAAGTAGTAAAAGTTTTAAATTCTGCTATTGCAAATGCGGTTAACAATTTTGAAGCCGATATTAACACTTTATATGTTAAAGAGGCTAGAGTAGATGCTGGTCCTGTTATGAAAAGAGTTTTATTCGATTCCAGAGGACGCATCGGTCATAAAGACAAAAGAACTAGTCATATCGTAATTACGGTAGCTAGCAAATAATCTAAGAGGAGGTTAACATGGGTCAAAAGGTTAGTCCTACAGGACTTAGAATTGGAATCAATAAAGACTGGGAATCTAAATGGTACGCACCTAAAAAAGATTTCAAAAAGTACTTGATGAACGACGTTAAGATTCGTAAGTTTTTTGAAAATCTAAAAGATGCTTCATCTATTTCTAAAGTTGAAATTGAAAGAAATAATAAGAGAACTGAAGTAATCGTTCATACTTCTAAACCAGGTGTTATTATTGGCCGTGGTGGCGAAGAGATTGAAAAGATGAAAAATAAATTATCTAAGATGGTTGATGAAAATATTCAGATTTCAATTGTCGACATTAAAAAACCTGATATGGATGCACAGATCGTTGCAAATCAAATCGCAAATCAAATTGCAAATCGTGCTTCATTCAGAATGGCTCAAAAAAGAGCAATTCGTAATGCTATGAAGGCTGGAGCAAAAGGAATTAAGACTTTGGCTTCTGGACGTTTAAATGGTGCTGATATGGCACGTAGCGAAGGCTATGATGAGGGAACAATTCCACTACATACTTTGAGAGCTGATATCGATTATGGATTTGCAGAAGCAGATACTACATTCGGTAAAATCGGTGTTAAAGTATGGATTTACAAAGGTGAAATTCTTCCCGCAAAAAAGGCTAAAGGAGGTAATTAATTATGTTATTACCATCAAGAACGAAATACCGTCGTGTACATAGATTACCTTACGAAGGTCGTTCCAAAGGAAACACAAAACTTTCAAAAGGTGAATATGGTTTAATGGCTATGGAAGGTGCTTGGATTACAGCTAATCAAATCGAAGCAGCTCGTGTAGCAATGACTCGTTATATGAAACGTGGCGGAAAAACATGGATTAATATTTTCCCACATTTACCTTTAACGGCAAAACCTATCGGTACTCGTCAAGGTAAAGGTAAAGGTGACGTAGAAAAATGGGTTGCTGTAGTAAAAGAAGGAAAGATCATGTTTGAAATTGGTGGCGTCGATCGTGAAACTGCCAAAGAAGCATTGAGACTTGCTTCTCATAAACTACCAATCAAAACGAAGTTTGTTACAAAAGATGAAAATGGTGGTGACAAGAATGAAGGTTAAAGAAATTAGAGAATTAACCACTGATCAAATTATCGCTAAGATCAAAGAAACAAAAGAAGAATTATTCAATTTGCGTTTCCAACAAGCAACTGGTAATTTGGAAAAGCCTTCAAGAATTCGTGAATTAAGACACACGGTAGCAAGATTAAAAACGGTTCTTCGCGAACGTGAGTTAAATGATAAATAGGAGGTTTATATGGAAAAGAAATTAGCAAAAGAATTTGTTGGAAAAGTTGTTAGCGATAAACAAGACAAAACAATTGTTGTTTTAGTTGAAACATATAAAAAAGATCCATTATATGGAAAAAGAGTTAAATATTCTAAGAAATATGCTGCTCATGATGAATCTAATAAGGCAAAAGTTGGAGATGTAGTTAGAATCGTTGAAACAAAACCAATTTCTAAAAACAAGCATTTCTATTTAGCTGAAATCGTTAAAGAAGCAGTTATTTTATAAAACTATTAGGTGAAGGGAGATTAAATTATGGTACAAGCAGAAAGCCGTTTAAAAGTAGCTGACAATTCTGGTGCAAGAGAACTTTTAGTAATTCGTGTACTAGGTGGAAGCAAAGTAAAAACTGGTAACATCGGTGACATAGTTGTTGGTACAGTTAAAAACGCAACACCTAATGGAACTGTAAAAAAAGGTAAGGTTGTCAAAGCTGTTATCGTTCGTACTACTTTTGGAACACGTCGTTCAGATGGTAGTTACATCAAATTCGATGATAACGCTTGCGTAATTATCAAAGATGATAAGAGTCCAGTTGGCACTCGTGTATTTGGACCTGTAGCACGTGAATTGCGTGATAAGGATTATATGAAAATAGTGTCTTTGGCTAAAGAAGTGCTATAAAAGGAGGTAATTAATTATGAACTTAAAAGTTGGAGATAAAGTTAAAGTTATCGCCGGATCTAGTAAGGGTAAAGAAGGAAAAATAATTAAGACCTTAAGAAGTAGCAACCGTGTAATTGTCGAAGGTGCTAATATTGTTAAGAAGCATAGAAAAGGCAATGGTCAAGAAAGCGGTGGCATTCTAGAAGTAGAAGCTCCAATTCATGCTTCTAACGTTATGATTATTGATCCAAAAACGAAAAAAACTACTAGAATCGGTCATGAAACACTAGAAAATGGAAAAAAAGTTAGAGTTGCAAAAAAATCTAATGAAAAGATTGATTAATTGGAAGGAGGGTAATTTATGAACCGCCTAAGAGAAAAATATAAGAAAGACATTATTCCTAGTTTAACAAAGAAACACGGTTATAACACCGTTATGGAAGTTCCAAAATTAGTTAAGATTGTAATCAATATGGGAGTTGGAGATGCTGCTCAAAACTCTAAAATGTTAGAGGCTGCAGTAAAGGATCTAACTGTAATTGCTGGTCAAAAACCTGTTATTACAAAAGCAAAGAAATCTATTGCTGGATTTAAGATTAGAGAAGGACAATCAATTGGTTGTAAAGTAACTTTGCGTGGTGAAGCAATGTACAACTTCATGGATAAGTTAGTTTCAATTGCATTGCCAAGAGTTCGTGACTTCCGTGGTGTTAGTCCTAGAGCATTCGATGGTAGAGGAAATTATACGTTAGGTATTAAAGAACAATTAATTTTCTCTGAAATTGATTATGACAGTGTTGTAAAAGTACGTGGTATGGATATCGTATTTGTAACAACTGCTAAGACTAATGAAGAGGCTTATGATCTATTAAGTGAATTAGGAATGCCTTTTAGAAAGTAATGGAGGATGCAAAATGGCAAAGAAGAGTTTAAAAATCAAAGCTAATCGCCCAAAGAAATACAAAGTACGCGAATATAGTCGTTGCGCAAGATGCGGAAGACCTCATGCTGTAATGAGTAAATTTGGTATTTGCCGTATTTGTTTTAGAGAATTAGCTTATAAAGGACAAATTCCTGGCGTTAAAAAGTCAAGCTGGTAATTTGGGAAGGAGGATATAACATGGCTGTAGTAACTGATACAATAGCTGATATGCTTACTCGTATTCGTAATGCAAATCAAATGAAATATACTGAAGTTAACGTACCTGCTTCTAAAATGAAAAAAGAACTTGCTAGAATCTTAAAAGAAGAAGGATATATCGAAGACTATAAAGTAAATCAAGATGGTGGTCAAGGAGTTATCGTTTTAACTCTTAAATATGGACACAACAAAGAAAGAGTCATTACAGGACTAAAGAGAATTTCAAAACCTGGTTTACGTGTATATGTAAAAAGTGATGAAGTACCTAAAGTTTTGAATGGTTTAGGAATTGCAATCATTTCTACATCTAAGGGAATCATGACTGATAAAGAAGCTCGTAAACAAAATGTTGGTGGAGAAGTTTTAGCTTACATTTGGTAATAAAACAAAATAAGGAGGTGTCAATATGAGCCGTATCGGAAATAGAAAGATTGTCGTACCTGCTGGTGTTACAGTAGAAGAAAAAGATGAAGTCATTACAGTAAAAGGACCAAAGGGTGAATTAACTACGAATTCTTGCAAAGGAATTTCTTTGGAATTAAATGGTAATGAATTAACTGTTAAAAGATCAAGCGATTTATATAAAGCAATGCACGGAACTGTTAATGCAAATATTCAAAATATGATCAAGGGTGTAACGGAAGGTTTCGAAAAGAAACTTGAAATTATCGGTGTTGGTTATCGTTTTTCAAACAGTGGTAACAAACTAGTTATCAATGCTGGATACTCTCATCCAGTTGAACTTAGTCTTCCTGCTGGAATTAGCATCGAAGTTCCTAGTAACACAGAATTGACAATTAAGGGAGCAGATAAAGCCGCTGTTGGTAAATTTGCTGCTGAGGTTAGAGACGTAAGACCACCTGAGCCTTATAAAGGTAAAGGAATTCGTTATGTTGGCGAATATGTTCGTCGTAAAGAAGGAAAGAAAGCTGCTAAATAGAAGGGAGAAAAGTACTTATGATTAAAAAAGTATCTCGTAATGAAATGCGTCTTGAAAGACACAAACGTGTTAGAGAAACTGTAAAAGGTACTCATGACGTTCCAAGACTTTGCGTATTTCGTTCAAATATGAACATCAGTGCACAAATCATTGATGATGAAACTGGTACTACTTTAGCAAGTGCATCTTCACAAACTTTAAAATTAAAAAATGGTAGTAATGTAGAAGCTGCTAAAGAAGTTGGAAAAGCAATTGCTTTAGCTGCAAAAGATGCTAAGATTACGAAAGTAGTATTTGATAGAGGTGGATACCTATATCATGGACGTGTTCAAGCATTAGCAGATGCTGCACGTGAAAATGGATTAGAATTCTAATAGGAGGGTATTTATGGAAAAGAAAGACATGAGCCCGAAAAGACAAGAAAAGCTATATGAAGAACTTGTCATTGACGTTAAGAGTGTTACAAAAGTAACGCAAGGTGGACGTCAAAGAAGATTCTCAGCTGTTGTCGTTGTCGGGGATAGACATGGTAAGATTGGTCTAGGAAAAGGCAAAGCTGCTGAAGTACCAGATGCAATTAAGAAAGCAATTCAATCTGCAACTAAAAACGTTGTTAAAATCCCATTAGTAGATAACAGAACAATTCAACATGAAGTTCGCTGCGCAAGTGGTGCTTGTAGAGTTCTATTAAAACCTGCTGCTGCTGGTACTGGAGTTAAAGCTGGTGGCGCTGTTCGTGATGTCCTTGAACTTGCTGGAGTTCGTGATGTATTATCTAAATCACTTGGTTCTCGTACTAAGTTAAATATGGCAACTGCTACAGTTAATGCTTTAAAATCTTTAAAGACTGCTGAACATGTTGCTGAATTAAGAGGAAAATCAGTAGAGGAGATTTTAGGATAATATGAAGTTAAATGAATTAAGAACACCAGAAGGATCTAGACAAGAAAGACGTCGTGTTGGACGCGGTGTTGGTAGTGGTCTAGGAAAAACAAGTGGTAGAGGATACAAAGGACAAAAAGCACGTAGTGGTGGAAGCATCAATCCAGTATTTGAAGGTGGACAATTACCTTTATACAGACGCTTACCAAAGAGAGGTTTTAGTAACGCTAAATTTAAAATCGTTTATGCAGTTGTAAATGTTGAAGATTTGAACCGTTTTGAAGACGGAACAGTAGTGACTCCTGCACTATTAAAAGAAACAGGATTAGTTAAAAATCAATTAGCAGGAATTAAGGTATTAGGAAATGGTAATCTTGGTAAAAAGTTAACAATCCAAGCTAATAAATTTACTGCTAGCGCATTAGAAAAAATAGAAAAGTCAGGTAGCAAAGCTGAGGTGATCTAATATGTTTCATGCATTGAAACAATTATTTGCACCGACGAACAAAGACTTACGCAAACGTATTCTTTTCACGCTTGGTGCATTAATGGTCTTTGTCATAGGAACAAAAGTTAGAGTTCCTGGTACTACCGACCTTACAGGAAACTTAGGTTTTCTAGAATTAATTAATGCTATGGGCGGTGGCGCTTTAAGACAATTTTCAATTTTTGCTTTAGGTGTCATGCCATATATTACTGCTCAAATTATTATGCAATTATTACAGATGGATATTATTCCATACTTTAGTGAACTTGCAAAAGAGGGTCCGGTTGGAAGACAAAAAATTAATCAGATAACAAGATATGTTGGTATCATATTTGCATTTATTGAAGGTTTCGCTTTCTCATTTGCATTTTTAGGTACCCATGTTCCAGTTCTTGAGCACTTATATGTTGCAACAATTTTGACGGCTGGTACTGCATTTACGTTGTGGTTGGGCGATCAAATTACGCAAAAAGGATTAGGAAACGGAATTAGTTTGATTATTATGGCAGGTATTGTTGAAACATTGCCAACGATGTTTGCAGAAGCATTTCAAGGGTTAGTTTTAAACAATTCTTTAAATAATATTATCGGTATTTTGTTATTTATCGCATTTGTTATCGTATATTTTATAATTATCATTGGTGTTATTTTTGTAGAAGAAGCCAATCGAAAGATTCCAATTCAATATGCGAACAAATCATCAAGTGCATACGGTGCTGAGCAGTCATTTATGCCAATTAAAATTAACTCTGCAGGGGTTGTACCGGTTATCTTTGCTTCTAGTTTATTAGCAATTCCGGCAACAATTGCACAATTTATTAACAATACAAGTTTTACGAATTTTGTAAATAATTATTTGAATTATACGACGCCAGTTGGATTTATTATTTACGTAGTATTGATATTCCTATTTGGTTACGTATACACATTCATTCAAATCAAACCAGATGAAATGGCCAAAAATTTACAGAATAATGGAGGCTATATTCCAGGAATTCGTCCTGGTAAAGATACAGAGAAATATGTCAGCAAAGTATTATCTAGACTTACAGTTGTCGGTAGTACATTCTTGACTATCATTGCGATTTTACCAATCGTGTTCAGTGCACTAATCAATTTAGTACCAAATGTATCTTTATCATCTAGTGTGACCATTGGGGGTACTGGATTATTGATCGTTGTAGGTGTTTGTTTGGAAACTTACAAGCAACTAGAAGGAAGTTTAGTTACTAGAAACTATTCAAGAGGATACAGTAGAAGATGATGAATATTATTCTATTGGCAGCACCTGCTGCCGGCAAAGGAACCCTTTCAGAATTATTACAAAAGGAATATCACCTTGCTCATATTTCAACTGGGGATCTCTTACGAGAAGCGGCAACTTTAGAAGATGAGCTTGGTAAAAAAATCAAAGACATTTTAGCTAGTGGGAAGTTAGTTAGCGACGAAATCGTATATGACTTATTGATGCGTCGCTTGGCTGAACCCGATTGCCAAAATGGATTTATACTAGATGGTTTTCCACGAAATGTGGAACAGGCTAAAAAGTATGATGAAATTTTAGATAAGTTACATTTATCACTTGGGTATGTTTTTCTACTTGATGTAGATAAAACTGTATTAGAATCTAGAATTACAGGTCGCCGTCTATGCAGCAAATGTGGAGCAATTTACAACGTAAATGTAGCAGAATCAAAACCGAAAAAGGATGGTATCTGTGATCGTTGTGGTGGAACTCTTTATCAAAGAGACGATGACAATTCTAAATCATTCCAAGTACGCTATGATACTTATTTAGAAAAGACAAGTCCATTGATCGATTTTTATCAGAAGCGAAACTTATTATATCGCATCGATGCTGGTAAAGATAAAGTCTATACTTTTGAACAAGCAAAACAAATCTTGGACAAAGAAAAATAGGATTTGCAGTTCTGCAGCTAGCTAGAATCAACGGTTGCAGTCAAATAATATACCAAATTTTGACGGGAGAGTGAAAATATGGCAAAAGATGATGTAATCGAAATGGAAGGTAAAGTATTGGATATTTTACCTGGGGGAAAGTTTAGAGTACAACTTAGTAATGGTCATACAGTGGAAGCTCACGTTTCTGGTAAAATACGAATGAATTACATTCGTATCTTACCGGGTGACACTGTAATGATTGAACTATCTCCATATGATCTAACACGTGGGCGTATAACCTATAGAAAGTAATAGGAGGAATGAAATATGAAAATCAAACCATCAGTGAAAAAGATTTGCTCAAATTGTAAAATTATTCGTCGTAAGGGAAAACTTATGGTAATTTGTTCAAATCCAAAACACAAGCAAAGACAAGGTTAAAATAGGAGGTGTATGTAAATGGCACGTATTAAAGGTGTAGATATTCCAAACGATAAAGCAATTTTAATCTCATTAACTTACATTTATGGTATTGGTCAATCATTATCAAAGACAATTTTGACAAATGCTAAAGTTGATCCAAACAAGAAAGCAAAAGATCTTGATACGGATGAATTAGCAAGAATTCGTGATGAAATCAACAAATGTACAGTTGAAGGTGATTTGCGTCGTGAAGTTAATATGAACATCAAAACCAAGATGGAAATCAATTCATATCAAGGTACTCGTCATAAAAAAGGTTTACCTGTAAGAGGACAAAGAACAAATAGAAATGCTCGTACTCGTAAGGGTAAAGGTAAGACAGTCGCTAATAAGAAGAAATAATCAAGTAAGATAGGAGGTCAAGACGATGGCTTATAATACAAGAAAAAGAAAAGTCAAGAAGAATGTTCCAGAAGGAATCGCACACATTCATGCAACTTTTAATAATACAATTATTACAATTTGTGATAAAGATGGAAATGCTATTTCATGGGCTTCTAGTGGTGCACTAGGATACAAGGGTAGTAAAAAATCTACTCCATTTGCTGCTGGTACTGCTGCTGAAGCTGCTGGAAAATCTGCTTATGATATGGGTATGCGTAAGGTTGAAGTTTACGTAAAAGGATTAGGACCTGGTCGTGAAACTGCAATTCGTTCTTTACAAACTGCAGGACTTGAAATTACAGCAATTACCGATGTTACCCCAATTCCACACAATGGATGCCGTCCACCAAAACGCCCACGTGGCTAATCAATAGAATAGGAGGAAAGTTTCATGGTACAATTTGAAAAACCAACTTATAAAATTACAGATTACGTAGAAAGCAATTTCTATGGTAAATTTGAACTTGAACCACTTGAAAGAGGATTCGGAACAACTTTAGGAAATGCATTAAGAAGAGTAATGTTATCATCTCTTCCAGGATCTGCAATCAGTAGCGTTAAAATCGATGGAGTTTCTCAAGAATTCCAAACAATCGATGGCGTAATTGAAGATGTTGCTCTTATTATTCTAAACTTAAAAGACGTTGTGATTAAAAATCATACAAATGAAAATAAAACACTTCGCTTAAATGTTAAAAAAGAAGGACCAGTTACTGCTGGCGATATTGAGCACGATGCAGATATTGAAATTTTAAATCCAGATAAAGTTATTGCTAACCTTGCTAAAGGTGGAAGCCTATCTATGGAGTTAAATGTTACAAATGGACGTGGATACGTTAGAAGTGAAGAGACGAAGAAGTTCATTGAAGGCAAAAAGATTGGTACAATTGCAATGGATGCAATCTATTCTCCAATTGAAAGAGTTTCTTATGAAGTAGAACCTGCTCGTGTTGGTCAAAATGAAAATTATGACCGTTTGGTTTTAAACGTATGGACGAATGGTTCTATCAGACCAGAAGAGGCAGTTGCACTAGCTTCTCGTATCTTGATTGAACACTTCAATTTATTAACAGATTTAAGTAGTATTGCAGATACGACAGGACTTATGATTGAAAAGACAGAAGATCCAAAAGTAAAAGCTTTAGAAACTTCTATCGAAGATTTAGATTTCTCTGTTCGTGCATATAACTGCTTAAAACGTGCAGGCATTCATACACTACAAGATTTAGTTAATAAATCTGAAGGGGATATGATGAAAATTCGTAATTTAGGTAAAAAATCTCTAAAAGAAGTTTTAGATAAAGTAAGAGATTTGAACTTAACATTACGTGATGATGATTAAGAGAAGGAGGAACTACTATGGCATATAGAAAATTAGGACGTACTACTAAGCATAGAAGATCAATGTTAGCAAACATTACAATCGATCTATTAATGAACGAAAGTGTTGTAACGACTGAGACAAGAGCAAAAGAAGTTCGTAAGTTTGCTGAAAAGATGATTACTTATGGTAAAAAAGGCGATTTAATTTCTAGAAGAAAAGCAATAGCATTTTTACACAATAGAGATGATGTTGCAAAGAAAGTATTTGATGATTTAGCTGTTCGATACAAAGATCGTAATGGTGGTTATACTAGAATTTTAAAGATGGACGAAAGACGTGGCGACGATGCCCTTATGGTTACTCTTAAATTAGTATAATTTTTGAAAGACTAGCAATAGTCTTTTTTTTTTGCAAAATTGGATTTGGAATTGAGAAAATAATGGGTTCTTGTTATAATATACTAAGAGGTGGTAGGATATGAAGGCATTGATTACGGGTGCTTCTTCTGGAATCGGAAGGGACATGGCAAAATATTTGTCATCTTTGGGATACGATTTGATTTTGGTGGCTCGTAATAAGGAAGCTTTGGAAGAATTACAAGATGAACTTCCTACCAAAGTAAAGGCAATTGTCATGGACTTGGCAGTAGAAAGCAATGTGAAATCTCTGTATGTCATTTGTAAGAATGAAAATATTGATGTGCTGATTAATAATGCTGGATTTGGTCTTTGTGGTAATTTCGTTGAAACGGATATCAATCGTGAATTAGAGATGATCGATGTCGATATTAGAGCAGTTCATATTTTGACAAAGATGTTTTTGAAGGATATGAAGAAGAGAAATTCAGGATATATTTTAAATGTTGCATCTGCAGCTGCCTTTGCACCGGGACCTTTGATGGCTACGTATTATAGTTGCAAGGCCTACGTTTATCGTCTTACCGAGGCGATTGCATTCGAGTTAAAAAAAGCAAAATCGAAAGTATCGATTTCCTGTCTTTGTCCTGGACCAGTCGATACCAATTTTGATCAAGTTGCTAACGTTCGGTTTTCTATTAAAGGATTAAAGAGCGAAGATGTCGCTAAATATGCCATCGACCAGATGTTAAAAGGAAAATTGATTATTATACCTGGTTTTAAGATGAAATGTGCTAAATTTTTTAGCCATTTTGTAACGGAAAATTTTATGATGAAAGTCACCTATCGTACACAGCGAAAAAAATTAAAGCGATAAAATGAACGGTGTCGCTTTTTTTTGACAAATGATTTGTAAAAAAATATATTTTATTGTATAATAGGTAGGCAATTAACGGGGGTTTTTCTATGAAGATGAAAGGAATTATACATGTTGATCATTTGAGTTTCTCCTATGGTAAAGTAAATGTCTTTAGTGATTTTAGTTTGTCTGTTAACGAAGGGGAATTTGTGTCAATTGTAGGATGTAATAAGTCTGGAAAAACCACTTTGATGAAACTTCTAGCCGGACTGTTACCTAGTAATGGGAAAATTTCCGTCAATTATGTGATTGCTGATTCTAAAAATATCGATTATACGGCTCCAACAGTCGGAGTGCTATTAGGGGAATTGGACGATCAGTTTTTATTCGATGATGTCTATCATGAACTTGCTTTTCCACTAGAGAATTTGGCTCTTCCAAAAGCTGAAATCGATGAAAGAATCGGAAAAGTGACGAGACTTCTAAAGATAAACGATTTAGTCGATCGTAAAATCGATAAATTGACGATGAGTGAAAAAGCAAAACTATTGTTAGCAGTTGCTATCATTCATGATCCGAAAGTTCTTTTATTGGATAGTCCATTTTGCATGATGAAAAAAAGTGATCGAATGGAAATGATTGCTATCTTGCGTTATTTGGTCGATCAAAAAGGACTTACGGTTTTACTTACTTCCAACGATTTGATGGACGCTTTGTATGCTGATTATTTATACGTTTTAGATAACGGTCGAATTGCAGTAGAAGGAGATCCCATTGCCGTGATGCGGGAAGATAAGTTAATTGGTCGTTTGAATTTAGAACTTCCTTTCATGGTCGATTTGTCTAATAAGTTGAAACTTTATGGATTGTTAGATGAAGTCATTATCGATATGGACAGGATGGTGGATACTTTATGGAAATAGTATTAGAAAATGCTTCCTGTAAGCGGAATGGCTATACTGCTCTTTACGATTTGAATGTTACCATTCGAGGTAATAAAATTACTGCCATTATGGGGAAAAATAAGACACCTTTTGCAGAACTAATCAGTGGTATTATTCCTTGTACGACTGGTACCGTTCAAGTGGGAGAGGATATCATCGATTCCGATACACTTTTAAAAGTTCGTCAAGAAGTCGCTTTAGTCCGTCAAAATCCACAAGATCAGTTTTTTACGGATTGCGTAAAAGACGAATTGGAGTTTATCGTAGATAATTTAGAATATCACGATTCTAACATTCAGCAGAGAATGCTTAGTTCTTTGTATCTGGTAGGATTAGATGATTCTTACTTAGATAAGAAGATTGTGACTCTTTCGTCTGGTGAAAAGAAGTTAATTCAAGTTGCGGTTTCTTTGATCTGTAATCCTAGGGTCATCATTTTCGACGAGCCACTGGTTAATTTGGATTTTCATCATAAAAAATCGTTGATTCGGCTGATTAAAATGTTAAAAGCAAAATATAAGAAGACGATTATTATTATCTCTAATGATAGTGATTTGCTATATTCTTTAGCGGATGATTTAATCATTTTGGCTGCTGATACGATTGTTGTGAGCGGTCGTGCGACGGATTTGTTCAAATCTGTGGAATTACTCAAAAAGTATAAAATTGATGTTCCTGATTTGGTTTCTTTCGTTACAAAGGCGAGGGATAAAAATGTGAAACTATCTTATCAGAAAGATATACTGGATTTGATAAAGGATGTGTATAAACATGTTTAAGCACACGCTATTAGATTCTGTTAATATCTTTTGTAAAGCAATTGCTCTATATTTCTTTACGATTTCTATTATTTTTATTCAAGATTCAGTATTTTTTATGATAGTGAGTTTCTTCTTCTTTGCACTTCTTCATCGTCACCGTTATACCGGTATGATGAGTTTAATAGCAACCTTGATAACGATTGTAGCAATTTTTTATCCACAACTTTTGTGGATAAGTAAAATATTGATTCTCATTGTCTACGTTTGCTTGTTGACAAAGTTTATTCATGCGCCGATGATTAAATATATATTTGAAAAAACATTTTATCGTTTTCAAAGTCGTTCTTTTACAACATTTATTGTGACGATTATTTATTTCCCTGGATTGCTAAAGAAAAATTGGTGTAAAATTGATTCGGTTCGAAAAAATTATGGATTGAACGAAAAGAAGAATTATTATATGAATTTGTTAAAACGAGTTTTCAGGATTTCTGTATCAGAATTAAAAGAAATTGTTCTTCTTCATAAATTACGTTTATATAACTGCAAGAAAGAAAGAACTTTTGTTGATGAAGTTCATTGGGAAAAATGGGATACATCTTATCTTTGTGTACATATCTTGTTTTTCCTTGTAGTAGTTGTTTGGGGGCGTTAGTATGAGCCGATATAAAATTGTATTTTCATATGATGGATCTCAGTTTGCTGGATATCAGTGTCAACCAAACTTGAGAACAGTTCAAGGAGAACTAGAAAAAGCTGTTTCTTATATCAACGGTCAAAAAAAGACTGTCGTTCATTCATCTGGCCGAACGGATGCCTTGGTTCATGCTTTAGGTCAAGTTGCTCATTTTGATTTACAGGTGCAAATTACAGAAAACAAGTTAAAGCGTGCCTTGAATAGCAATCTTCCCGATGATATTCATGTCATTTCAGCATGCCAAGTTGCAGATGACTTTCACGCTCGTTATATGGTTACTTCGAAAGAGTATGAATATATCATGAATTTAGGAGAGTACAATCCTCTCGAGAGATGTTACGTCCATCAATGTTGTCATGCCTTGGATTTAGAGGCAATGAAGAAGGCACTATCCTATTTAGAAGGAGAACATGATTTTCGAGCATTTGTATCAGAGAACAAAAATCATGAGAATTGTGTTCGTACAATCTATGAAACTTCTTTGACGATTGATGCTTTGAATCCGTCTAAAATCCATATCTATTTTAAAGGAAGTGGATTTTTAAAGTATCAGGTTCGCAATATGGTTGGAACATTAATTCGCATTGGGGAAGGAAAAATGGAATCGGAAAGAATGCTTGCTATTTTAGAAAGTAAAGACCGAATGAAAGCAGGTCGAACTGCTCCTGCTTGTGGCCTTTATTTGGTAAAAGTTAATTATGAAGTGTAGTAATTGTAAAAACCTAGTTTTCCCTTTGCTTTCTGCACTTTTACGTTGACTTTTTATCGTTTTCTTAGTATAATGTTAATCGGTACATTTATTAATCCCCACATAAGTTTTGACCTGGGAAATCAAAACTTAAGGATAAGGAGAAGAGAATATGAAAAGTTATATGCAAAAAAAGGAAACAGTTGAGCGTAAATGGTATGTTATCGATGCTGAAGGAAAACCTCTAGGTCGTGTTGCATCAAAAGCAGCTCATATGTTACGTGGTAAACACAAACCAACATTTACACCACATATCGATTGTGGCGATTACATCATCATTGTAAATGCAGAAAAAGTTCTATTAACTGGTAATAAGTTGAATGATAAGAAATATTATAACCATTCAATGTATGCTGGTGGTTTAAGAGAAAGAACTGCTAAAGAAATGATTGAACGTTATCCAGAAGAAATGATTGAACGTGCAGTAAAAGGAATGCTTCCAAAAGGAAGACTTGGTCGTCAAATGTATAAGAAGTTATTCGTATATGCAGGTCCAGAACATAAACATGAGGCTCAGAAGCCAACTGTTATTGAGTTATAGGAGGGTTTAAGATATGGCAAAAACAAATCGTTATACAGGAACTGGTAAAAGAAAAACTAGTGTTGCTCGCGTTACATTAGTTTCAGGAACTGGTAAAATTACCGTTAATGGTAGAGATGTACATGAATATTTTCCTTCTGAAATTCTAGTTATGGATTTAATGCAACCACTTGTTGCTACAAAGACAAGCGAATTATTCGATGTTATTGTAGATGTTAAAGGTGGCGGCTACTCTGGTCAAACAGGTGCTATCCGTTTAGGTATTACAAGAGCACTTTTAGATTACGATAAGACGACTTCAAAAGATTCTGAAAATAGTTATAGAAAGATTTTAAAACCACTTGGTTTAATTACACGTGATGATCGTAAGAAAGAACGTAAGAAACCAGGTTTAAAGAAAGCACGTCGTGCACCACAATTCTCAAAACGTTAAAATTGGTTTATGTTTCAAGATTCGGAAATTCCGAATCTTTTTTTTGGAACAGACAAGAATCTATTTTTATGATATACTGATGATGGTGTAGTGATGTTTATGGAAAGAATAAAAAAGTTTTTAAAAACGAATTATGCGATTTATCTCGCTCTTTTTTTAATCGTTTGTCTGATGTTAAATTCATATATTTGGTCAGGTACAAATTATATTTCAGGGGATGATTCACTATTTCATGTGGCAAATATATCGGCAATGTTGGATGCTATCGATTTGTCGCAAGGTAGATTATTTCCAAGTGTAATCTTGCCAACGATTGCCAATAATTTAGGATATGGTGTCGGAATTTTTTATCCAAGATTGCCGCATTTGGTTGCTACGTTTTTCTCCCTTTTGGTTGGAGGAAATGCAATTATTGGATATAAAATTACTCATATCGTCGTATTGTTTTTAGCAGGCCTTGTCTGTTACCATTTTTTAATGCGTGTTTTAAAACAAAGAAAATCTGCATTTTTGGGCTCTCTTTTTTATATTACTGCTGGATATACCGTGACCGATTTCTTAATTCGGGATGCCTTTTCAGAAATCTTTCTGTTTTTGTTTTTTCCAATTGTATTATGGGGACTTTATGAACTGTATCACGGCGATACTAAGAAGTTTTATTGGTATTTTGTTCTAGGCTATTTCGGAATGTTAAATAGTCATTTGGTTACAAGCATTTATCTTACTGTGGCTTGTCTCATTTATGTTCTTGTCGAATACAAAAAGACGTTTTCGTGGCCATATTTTAAAAAGTTATTGCTTGCTAGTATGATGATTATTATCTTATATTTACCAGAAGGGCTTCTTCTTCTAGAAAATAAAATGGGTGCAAACTATGCTGTCTTTGCAGAAAATTTGATGTCTTCGGCTGGATTGGTTACTTCGTGTGCTTTTCATCCATTGGCGTATTTTATTTATTCCTTTGAAGGAACTGAAATTCAGTTTGTCATTCATCCACTCATTTGGATTTTACTTTTCTTAACAATTATTCGGTACCGAAAAGAAGTATTTGCAAGAAAAGATAGTCGCTTTTTTGGAGCGATGATATTGATTGGTTTCTTTTTTGCATTCATGACAACGCGTCTGATGCCTTGGAAGTACATGCCAGACTTTTTGTTGATGATTCAATTCCCATGGCGCTTGGAAATTATCGTTGTGCTTGCTTTTTCTATTCTTGCTGCATACAGTGTTTCTAAGATTCATTCTCAGAAATTGCTCATTTTGATTGCTACTTTATTGATTGTTCCAGGTATTTTATTTTCTTTGGAACTCGTCGGTCGTAATGTCTTTACGACACTTCGTGATGATGAAGTTAGTGAATATGGAATGGGATGGTCTAAAGAATATTTACCAGTTACGTTATATGATCAAAAAGATACGTATTTATATAGTGAACAGGAAATTCGTCTATCCAATGACTCTGCATTTGTTCAAAACGAAGAAAACGACGTTCCAGATTATGACTTTGATCTTGTGACAGATGGTCCTGTTACGGTAGAGATTCCACGGATTTATTATGTTGGTTATACGATTTCATTAGATGACGAAGAAGTATCTTATCACGAGAGTGAGAATGGTCTCATCGAATTTGAACTTTCTCATGCAGGTCACGTAGAAGTTCGCTATACTGGTACTTTGGCATATCGAATTTCTCATGATATTCGTATGATTTTCATTTTATCTTTCCTATTTATGGGTGGGTTGTGGTTATATAAGAAAAACTCTTCTAACGATTAGAAGAGTTTTTTATCCCAATAATACATCTAATAAGGTCATAATGACAAATCCGATCATAGTTAGGATTGTCATTTTATCTTTGTTTTTATTATTTTGACTTTCGGGTATTAGTTCCATAACGACTACATAGATCATGGCACCTGCTGCAAAACAAAGTAGGAATGGTAAAATTATTCTGATTTTCATGACGAGAAGTGCTCCAATTACGGCTGAAATTGGTTCGACAATTCCACTGAATTGTCCCACTAAGAATGCTTTTTTAGCCGATGCTCCTTCTCTTTTTAAAGGAAGAGAGATGGCACTTCCTTCGGGAAAGTTCTGAATTCCAATCCCGATTGCTAATGTCCATGCGGCTAGTAGTGTTGCACCATCTAATCCATATATGACGGATCCAAAAGCGACTCCGATTGCCAATCCTTCCGGAATGTTATGAATGGTAATCGATGTAATTAGCATGCGGATTCGTTTTTGTTTGTCATCTTGCTTTTTTCCTATGGTATCGCATACTTTGTTTCCGATGCTGAGCAATAGACCGCCACTTAGAATTCCCACTGTGATAATGAGCGGTAGAGAAAGTCCTAAATTTTCTGCTTGTGTAATTCCTGGCAAGAGTAAAGACCAGAATGACGCTGCTAACATGATTCCTGCTGATGCTGCTAACATACCATCGAGCCAGTTTTTATTTACTTTTTTAAATAAAAAGACGATACTAGAACCTAAGGCCGTAATTAGCCATGTTAAAAGGGTTGCTAAAAATGCTTGGATAATGGGATTGAGTGTTTGAATGTATTCCATATTTCACCTCTAGACTATCATATTGTATTCTAGTCTTCGAGGTTGGTTCCTATATATGTCTAATATTTGTTCCTGGATAGAAGTAATTTAATATTTCTTGGTATGTTTTTTTCTGTTTTGCCATTTCGTTTGCACTATGTTGACTCATTCCAAGCGGAGTGCCTAAACCTTTTCCTTTGATGACGACTCCTTCGCTAGTTGTATCAATTTTAAAGATTGGGGAATGTAGTTTTAAGATATTTGCAAATGTTTTGACATCGTATAATGTTCTTCCTACTTGAATGTAGTGGCGCTGATTGATTGTCATTTTTTTAAATTTTGTTTTGTTCGTAATATCTTGTTTTAAAATGCGACTAATCGTTTTATAGTCAATCGTTAAATTATCAAACATTTTTACTTTAGCATCTGCTTCACAAGATACTTTTTTTAGATAAGGAATCTCTTTTTCTAAGTATGTTGTACTATCTTCGGTATGACCGTTATTTAAAGCATGGTAATGAACGAAAATAGGGTTTCCATCATATTCTAAAAATTGACCTCTCGTTTCATAGATTACATCCTGTAGTTTTCTGAAATTATATTCGAAACTTTCTTTCCAGACTTGTTTCAAATCTTCGATGGTGTTGTAATGTTTGTTTAGAACGTTATTTTTGATTGGCTCTTTTGCCAATAATTTTTGATATGCCTTTGTTCTCGTTAATATAGCTTGTGCTTTCAATGCTTCTTTTTCATAATAAATCGGCATTTCTGTTGCAATCGTACCAAAGACATATTGCTCAATATAAATTTGATTGATGATTCCATTACTGTGTTCTAAATCGATGAATTTAGAAGAGGGGGTTTCATTGATATCTAACAATTCGATTTCTTCGCCTTTTAAGTTTTTTATGACGTTTACGTATTCGTAGATTGGAATGAAGTGATCGACTGTATCTTTTTTTGTCTTTAGTAACATTGAACCGACGACTAGTCCATTTACAACCAAATAGACATGATTTCCATCGTATTCGATTCCTTTGTTTCGGATATAGTTGTTTACTTTAATATACAGAGATCGTTTTTCATTTTCTGTGTTGTTAAAACTAGAAATTTCATTCATGTTGGATACATATAAATACAGCACACCATTGATAATTTTATAATTATGAAACATGTTATCACCATTCATATTATGGTTTCATTCCAAAAAAAATATGAATTAAAATTTAAAATGTTTTAATTCATATTTCTTGCTACAATCTCTACCAGATTCGTAAGAGTAGTTCTTAATTACTTTTCTTAAATCGGTTTTTTTGTCTTTGTAAATGTAATCGTTGATTTGACCAATGGCTTTTACTGCTTCCGTCATTGCTCTTAAATATAGATCGATAAAGGACTCTGTGCTGTGGATTCTTTTATCCGTTGGGTTGTACCATCTTTCGTGATTTAAATTGAGAAGTTCTTCTTTGTTTTTGATTTTCATGTGATAGGATAAAACTTTTTTACGAAGTAATATTTTAGGACATACTAAATCGACAAATTTATAAAAGGTTATTTTGAAGCCGTGCTTATCGTATCGGAAAATACGATAAAACCGTTTCATATCACGAATGCTTTGTTCATAGTATTTGCTAAAATTAGGAATTTTAAAGACTTCTTTGTATGTAAAGTCGATAACCTCTTTTAATTCATCTGAAAAGTCATGGGTATCGAAACAGAATTGGTCTGCTCGAAACTCCCAAGGTTTGATATTTTCACGTAAAGATACGAGATAGTTGTCGATTAGAGATTCGTTTTCGCCATGAACGTGATTATACTTGTATGTACTTCTGTCGCCTCTTATGAACTGTCCTGAAATATAGATGATGTATGGATGAGCAGTCCGATCTAGCATATAGTGACATAGTTGACCATATAAGAATGTCATGATTTCTGGATTATCTTGGTAACCGTTGTATTTAATATAGTTAATTAATGTTTCAAAAAAAAGGAACGATTTATGTCTGTGGAAGAAAAGACCGAAATCGCGTACTTTTTTTCCAGGTTTGATACTTAGTAAATGATAAAAAAAGGTAGGATCCATTCCTTGCCCAGTTGTCTTCAACCATTGTTTTTCGCTGTATAAGAATGTTTTGGTATCTAAGTCCAATCGTTCATATACATCTAAAGCAAAATATGCATGTGTGATGGTACTTGGCATATGCCTCTTCCTTTCTACAAAAAATTATATCATATTTTTCATGAACTTTTCATTTATTTCTCAGTCATCTATGTTATAATTTATAATAGGTGAAGGATATGAAATATCGTAGTAATAAAAACTTTAAAACATTAGATGAGCAGATTGATATCTTACGTTATAAAGGTATGATTGTCAACAATGAGGAATACACAAAGGAAGTTTTATTACGCGAAAATTATTTCTTCCTAAACGGGTATCGTCATTTGTTTTTACGCTCTGAATCGGATCGTCGTTTTATTGAAGGAACTACATTTGAGGAGTTATATAGTTTATTTTTGTTCGATCGGCAGTTTCGTAACATCGTTTTTAAGAACTTATTAATTATTGAGAACAATTTAAAATCCATTATTTCTTATCAATTATCTAAGAAGTATGGTTATAAAGAAAATGATTACTTGAAACCAAAAAACTTTACGGATGATCCATATAAAACAAAACAAGTCAACGATTTGATTCATAAAATGAAACGACAGATTCGAGTTAATGGACTTCAACATTCTGCAACGATGCACTACATCAATAACTATGGTTATATTCCGTTATGGGTATTGGTAAAAGTGTTGTCTTTTGGAATTGTCGGTGAGTTATATGCAATTTTAAAACGAGAAGATCAGCTTGCTATTGCCAATCGCTATCGTTTGTCTATTGAGGATTTCATCGATTATTTACCAATTTTAGCCAATTATCGTAATTTATGTGCTCATGAAGATATTTTATTCGATCATCGGACACAAAAAGAAATTGGCGATACGTTCTATCATAGTTTCTTGAAAATTCCAAAGGAAGATGGAACTTATCAATATGGAAAAAACGATGTTTTTGCTTTGGTCATCATTTTGAAACAGTTTTTATCGAATGATGAGTTTGTCAATTTCTGTGAAGAAGTCGATGAAAGAATTCGCAATTTGGATTATAATTTGAAAGCTATTAAAGTATCTAAGGTTCTTCGTCATATGGGATTCCCTAAAAATTGGAAAGAAATTAGTACCGTACGAAAGAAGGTAGACAATGAGGAGTAGATTTTTCACTTTTATCAGTTTGTTGATTTCTTTTTTATTAGGTGGCCTTTTGGTTTATTTGTTATTAATGGAAACTCCGTTGTTTCAAAAAGGTGTCTATAATTACGTCAATAACGGTGTTGTTTCCTGTGATGATGAAGTTACAATCGATGAGACGGGAATTAGTCTTTCGGTTGGAAAAGTATACGATTCTGTTGTCATGATTGAGAATATTCAAGGTACTACTTTAGATAGTACGGGTAGTGGTTTTATCTATAAAAAAGATGATCAGTACGGTTACATTATGACAAATCAACATGTCGTAGCAGGTGCTAGTAGCATCGTTGTCGTCATGAGTAATAACGAAGAAGTAGAGGGTAGAGTTTTGGGAAGTGATCCGTATTTGGATTTGGCAGTTGTACGCATTCCAGTAGATGCTGTTTATGCAGTTGCAACTCTTGGAAACAGTGACGGTACCAATTTAGGAGATACGATATTCACAGTCGGTGCTCCTTTGGGATACGAATATCGTGGTAGTATTACACGCGGAACGATGTCTGGTAAAAATCGTCTTGTTACAGTCGATGTATCGACGACTGCGGACTACGTTATGAAAGTATTACAGGTCGATGCTGCTGTCAATCGTGGAAATTCAGGTGGACCACTTTGCAATATCAATGGTGAAGTGATTGGTGTCATCTCTTTAAAATTAGTTGATGATGATATTGAAGGCATGGGGTTTGCAATTCCAATTGAAGATGCGATGACATATGTCGATTCATTAGAAAAAGGAGAAGCAATCGAACGACCTTTGATGGGAGTTACCATGGCTAATGTAAGTGATACTTATTTGTTACTACAAAACGGAATTACTTTAGATGAGAACATTTCCTCTGGCGTTGTTGTTATTAGTGTATCCGGTGGAGCGGAAATGGCAGGACTTCAAAAAGGAGATGTCATCGTAAAAATGAACGATGAAGTTGTTCCAAATGCTGCTTATTTGAAGTATTTCTTATTTAAACATGCTCCTGGAGATGTTGTAACCGTAACTTATTATCGTGATGGTGCAGAACATCAGACAGATATTACTCTTACGAAAAGTGAAAACTAGCTGAAAATGCTAGTTTTTTAAAAAAAACGGGTTTATTCTAGAATTAAACATGATATAATTAAAAAAGTTAGGAGTTGATTTTCTTGGCTAAGAATAAAAAAATCACATCGCGCGATGTCAATTTTGCTGATTGGTATACAGATGTTGTAATGGCAGCGCGGCTAGCATCTTATTCGAATGTCAAAGGATGTATTGTAATCGAACCAAACGGATATGCAATTTGGGAGAACATGCAAAAAGTTTTGGACGATATGTTTAAACGTACGGGTCATAGGAATGTGGCAATGCCATTGTTGATTCCAGAAAACTTGATGAAAAAAGAAAGCGATTTAATCAACGGGTTCACTCCAGAAGCTGCTTGGGTTACAGAAGGTGGCCAAAAGAAGTTGGAAGAGAGAATGTGTATTCGTCCGACAAGTGAGACTTTGTTTAGTGATTATTATAGTACAGTTGTGAAGTCTTATCGCGATTTGCCATTAAAATATAATCAATGGTGTAATGTGCTTCGTTGGGAAAAGGAAACGAGACCGTTTTTAAGAAGTCGTGAATTCTTATGGCAAGAAGGACATACGATTCACGAGACTGCGGAGGAAGCAGAAAAAGAAACTGCCGATATTCTTGCTATTTATAAAAAGTTCTTTGAAGAGTACTTAGCAATTCCTGTTTTAACGGGACGTAAGACAGAAAAAGAAAAATTTGCAGGTGCGGAATATACTCTTACTATTGAGGCTTTGATGCACAACGGAGTTGCATTGCAATCTGGAACGTCTCATTACTTTGGACAGAAGTTTTCAAAAGCATACGATATTACGTATTTAGACCGCAACAATGAGTTGCAATATGTCTACCAGACTTCTTGGGGTGTATCGACTAGAATGATTGGTGGTTTGATTATGGTTCACAGCGATGATAATGGACTTGTTTTACCACCGAAGATTGCACCGACACAAGTTGCCATTATTCCGATTGGTACGAATCCAGATGTTCTTCAAAAAGTAGAAGAATTTTCTAAGGTATTAACGGCTGCTGGCATTACGAATTATGTAGATCGTAGTGAGAAATCACCGGGCTTTAAATTTGCGGAAGCAGAGGTATTAGGTATTCCAGTTCGAATTGAACTTGGTGAAAAAGATCTTGCTAACCATCAATTTACAGTCGCACGTCGCGATACTGGAGAAAGAACTCAAGAGAACTTAGATATTGATATTGTTCCTTTTATTCAGGATTTTATGAATACAATTCAAACAGATATGTATAATCGTGCTTTAGAACGTCAAAAAGAGTTGACTTTTGAAGCACACAACTTAAAAGAAGTTGAAACTATTATGAATGAACATCCAGGTTTTGTAAAAGCAATGTGGTGCGGAGACGAAGCTTGTGAATTAAAGATGAAAGAAATCAAAGGTACAAAATCTAGATGTATTGTTGATGAAGAACCAATCGACGATCATTGCGTTGTCTGTGGCAAAAAAGCAAAGTACTTGGTCGTTTGGGGAATTCAATATTAGGGAGGTTATGTTATGAAAAAATTGAAATATTTATTTGTCGTATTCGTTGCATTTCTAGCTATGCCATTCATGGTATTTGCAGATGATACAGAAGCAACACCTACGCCAACTTCAGCAGAAACGGAAGAGACGCCAAGTAAAGTTAACGTTTATTTATTCCGTGGAGAAGGTTGTCCGCACTGTGAAGAAATGTTAGAATTTTTCGATTCTATCGAAGAAGAATTTGGTCAGTATTATACTATGAATACTTATGAAGTTTGGTATAATCAAGACAATGCTGAATTGATGGAAGAAGTTGCAGAGAAATTAGGCGTCAGTGTAACAGGAGTTCCATTCTTAGTTATTGGTGATCAAACATGGAATGGATATGCATCTAGTTACGATGCTGAAATCGAAGCTAAAATCTTGTCTGAATACAACAGTGATTCTCGTTATGATGTCATGACGGCTGAAGAACCAAAAGCTAACAATGTAGCTGCTGTTTTAATTGTAGTTGCTGTCGTTGGTGTTATTGGTGGAATCGTCTATGTATTAAGAGCAAGTACTGGTGATACAGTAGAAGATACGGAAGAGGAAGAAAATCGTTCTGAATCTAAAAAGCAACCAGTTGTTGTTGATGAGGATGAAGATGACGTAGAGGAAGAAAAAGAAGGGGAAGTTGAACCGAAGAAACAGACAAAGAAAAATACGAAATCCGCTTCTAAAAAATCCAATAAAGTTGAAGTGACAGAAGAGTCAACAAAAGAAGCAAAGAAAACAACAAAGTCATCTAATAAAAAGTCTGGAAGAAAATCAACGAAATCAAGTGGAAAAAAATCAAAAACGACAAGTAAAAAGAAGTAAAAGTAGAAACCTATCATAGTATAGGTTTTTATTTTGCTAGAAGAAAGAGTAGGTATCCTGTTACATTCCAAAATGGGTATATTTGAAACCGTCTTTTTCTTTCTTTTTTGATGCACTTATGGTATAATCTATACTTGATTTGGAGTGATCTTATGAAAGTTGGATTTATATCTCTTGGTTGTAGTAAGAATTTAGTTGTTACAGAAGAGATGATTGGTTTATTTAAAGAACATGGATTCGAAATTGTCAGCGATGAACAAGAGGCAGAAATCTTACTCATTAACACGTGTGGATTTATCGAGTCTGCTAAGAAAGAAGCAATTGATACGATTTTGGAAATGGCCGATTATAAGAAAGATAAGTGTCAATATTTGATTGTTACAGGTTGCCTTGTCGAACGATATCAAAAAGAGTTGGAGCAAGATTTGCCGGAAGTCGATTTGTTTATTAGAGTGCGTGAATATCCTCATTTTTGGGAACACATCAGTGCTTTGTTAGAAGGAAAGAAAGAGAATGATTCTTTATCTTTCCATAAACGAATGATTTCTACAGGAAATATGATGGCATATTTAAAGATTGCGGAAGGCTGCTCTAATTGTTGTACGTATTGTGCAATTCCAATGATCCAAGGAAAGTATATTTCGAGAGAGTACGATGATATTTTAAAAGAGGCTAAAGAACTTGCTGAAAAAGGATATCAAGAACTAGTCGTCATCGCTCAAGATACGACAAAGTATGGAATCGATTTATATGGCAAAGGAAGACTTGCGGAGTTATTGCATGATATTTCTTTGATTCCTGGAATTCATTGGATTCGTTTTTTGTATGCTTATCCAGAAAGCATCGATGAAGCGTTGATTCAAGAAGTAAAAAATAATCCTAAAATTTGTCATTACTTTGATATTCCGATTCAACATATCAACGATGATATTTTAAAGAAGATGCATCGGAAGAGTGATGGAGAATCGATTCGAAAACTAATTACTCACTTGCGAGAAGAAATTCCGGATGTTATTATTCGTACTACTTTAATTGCAGGATTCCCTACAGAAACAGAAAGCCAGTATCAAGAACTTTGCCAGTTTGTGAAAGAGTATAAAATTGATAAATTGGGTTGCTTTGCTTATTCTAAAGAAGATAAAACGTTAGCGGCTGTTATGGAAGGTCAAATTCTAGAAAAAGAAAAGAAGAAACGTGCTAATCATATCATGGCATTGCAACAGAAGATTTCCAAAGAAGTTTTAGAGTCTAAAGTTGGCAAGACTTACGAAGTATTACTAGAAGATATTACGGATGACGGCGAATATTTTATTGGTCGTACTTATATGGATGTTCCGTCTGAAGATGGTGTCGTTTTTATTCCGTATTCTTCTAATTACGGCATCAATGAGTTTACATCTTGCCGTATTGTTTCTTCGTTAGAATATGACTTAGTGGGAGAGTTTATCGAATCATAAAATGAATTTAGAATTATTTTCAATTAGATAGTTTATTTGACTATCTTTTTTTCTTTTGTCATATATTATTTTGAGGTGAAATTTTTTTGAATAATCGAGATATTAAAGGAATTGTGGTCGACGCTGGACATGGCGGAAGCGATCCTGGGGCAATTTCTAATGGCATCTATGAAAAAGATTTAAATTTAAAAGCTGCCAATTATATGTATAAAAGACTTCAAGAATTAGGAATTCCATCTGTGATTACAAGAGATACAGATCAGACACTTAGTAGGGAAGAACGTCTAGACATCATGAATAATTCATTTGGAAATGGACGCGATGTCATTATTTTATCGAATCACATTAACTCTGGTGGTGGCGAAGGCCAAAGTGTAACAAAATAAATGTATAACAATTAAAGCCTAAATATAGAAAGAAATGAGGAAATGTTATGAATATTAGTTACACTAGAAAAGGTGATTATTTATTACCTAATTTGATATTAGAAAATAAAGAACAATATAATATAAAAAAATATGGATTACTAAGATTAGATTATATTAAAAATAAAAAGAAAAGTTTATATATTAAACTACTTATGAATGATGAATTAAATAAATATTTACATGATATAGATGAATTAGTAGAAGATAATGTAAATAAATTAATAAAGTTACTTGCTGAAAAAGAAAATATAAATGAAGAAATGAAATGCAATCAACAATTACTGTGGATAAAAAATATGAATAATATAAAAAATAGAGCTGAAGAAATTATATTAAAGGAGTATATCTATGTGTGATATAACAGAAAAAGAATGGAATCAAAAATATTTGCCTTTTTATAATAATTTCAGTAAGTATATGATTAATTATATTATTCCTGATGTAGTAGCTTTTTATATAGCAAATAGTTATAATAGAAAATGTTTATGTGATTCACCACTTTATAATCATATTAATTCTGCAAAAGATGTATTTAATATAAACTGTGATACTAAAAAATTAATACCTAAAATAGAACAAATATTAAGAATAAAATATAATATAAAAATAGTAAATAATAATCCATTAAGATTAAAAAGATATTATTAAAAGGATAAACACTATCTGAAATATGATAGTGTTTTTTATTTATGGGATTATTTTTCTTGTCTAGCCAGCACTGAATTTCTACTCCCGTACGAAATTCTTTTGTGGGAAATGTCCCAAGCCCTATTTTTAAAATTAAAAATTTGTAAGTATTTCAATGCCAAAATTAAAATTTTGTCAAATTATATGGTATAATAATATCATATTGGTTTTGATACTACGAAAAACAATAGGATCAACTAGGATATTAATTAATTTGTAATTTTTATAGTTTGTTAAGCTTTATTTATTAATAGCGTGGTATTAAAAAAAATTAAAATTATACTTATTGCTAAAAAAGATTATTTAAATTCTTTTTTGTTGAAATAGCTTATTTTAATAAATAATAAATTGAAAAATAGTTATTAGGAAGTGATATAATGGCTAATAAAAATACTAACTTGCAAAACGCAAAAAAAGCAAAAGATGATGAATTTTATACGAGATATGAAGATATTTATAACGAAGTAATTCAATATAAAAAACATTTTAATAATAAAATAGTTTTGTGTAATTGTGATGACCCGTTTGAATCAAATTTCTGCAAATTTTTTTTGAAAAATTTTAACGTATTGAAGTTAAAAAGATTGATTTGTACAACTTATTATTGTTCAAAAATTGTTTCTAAAGAATTTGAATTTTTAAAAAAGGAAAAGAAGAAAAACAAAAAGTATGGATATGTTTTAGACGTCACCAAGTTTTCAAATATTAATGGAGAAATTCCTGATGAAATAATTTATGATTTCCTTAAAAAAGCAGATTGTATAAAAAGATTAAATGGTGATGGAGATTTTCAAAGTGATGAGTGTATTGAGTATGTAAAATTATCAGATATAATTGTAACAAATCCACCTTTTTCCTTGTTTAGAGAATTTGTATCTATTATTACAAAATATCAAAAAAAATTTTTAATAGTAGGTAATCAAAATGCATTGACTTATAAAGAAATTTTCCCACTAATAAAAAATGATAAAATATGGACTGGTTTTCAATTTGGTGAGATGAAATTTAGAGTTCCAAAAACATCAAAACCAAGAACAACTAGATATTGGGTTGATGAGTCTGGTCAAAAGTGGAGAAGTCTTGGTAATGCCATGTGGTTAACAAATATTGATAACGAAAGAAGACATAGACAAATAAATTTAACGAAAAAATATGATCCCAATGAATATCCTAAATATGATAATTATGATGCTATTAATGTAAAAACTATAAATGATATACCTTATGATTTTTATGGAATAATGGGGGTACCTATAACGATTATAAATAGATATAATAGTGAACAATTTGAGATAGTTGGTGAGGCTAATCATGGCTCTGATAACGAATATGATTTATTTAAACCAATATTAAATGGTAGGGAACTATATAAAAAAATTTTGATTAGAAGAAGAATCAAAGATGTAAAAATAAAAGAGTTTTTGATTTTAGATTTATTTAGTGGGGCAGGTGGATTTTCGTACGGAATGGAAAAAAATCCTCATTTTAAAACAGTAGTAGCTCTAGATTTTAATAAATATGCATTAGATACTTTTAAAAGTAATATGCCAGATTCAGAAATCATATGTGGTGATATTACTAATGACGAAATAAAAGAGCAGGTTATTAAAATAAGTAGAGAAAAAAAAGTAAATATGATTATTGGTGGGCCCCCATGTCAGGGGTTCTCGTTGAAAGGAAAGAAATTAGGTTTGGATGATCCTAGAAATTATTTATTTAATGAGTATTTAAAAATAGTTGAAGCATTAAAACCGGAAGTTTTTATTATTGAAAATGTCAAAGCTTTATTGTCAACATCGGCTGGATGGTTTAAGAATCAAATAATTGAAAAAGTCTCTAAAATGGGATATTTTATTGAATGTGGGATATTGACAGCATCAGATTTTGGCGTTCCACAATCCAGGCAAAGAGCAATATTTATATGTTCAAAAAATAAAAAAATATCGCTTCCTAGTGCAACTGTTAAAAATAAAGTGACAGTTAAAGATGCAATTTATGATTTGGCGTTCCTTAATTCTGGAGAAGGAGATTTCGAACAAAATTATCAATTATCAGCGACTAGTAAATATCAAAAAGATATGAGAAAAGGTTGTAAAAAATTATATAATCATCAAGCTTCTAATCATGCAAAGATTGCAATACAAAAATTAGAAATGATTCCACCAGAAGGTGGGAAAGAATTTTTACCAAAAGAAATGTTAGGAAAACAAAAATATAGTGGAACATGGGGGAGATTAAAATGGGATGATGTTTCTCCAACTATTGATACTAGATTTGATGCAGCATCAAATGGAACAAATAATCATCCGTTTTTAAATAGGGCAATAACTCCTAGGGAAGCAGCAAGATTACAATCTTTTGATGATAAATTTATTTTTTTAGGATCAAAAGTGCATGTTAGAGAACAAATAGGGAATGCTGTTCCCCCTCTATTGGCAAAGGCAATAGCAGATAAAATATATATGGAATTAGGTGATGAATAATGAATACAGAAATGGCATATTTGTTAGGAATGATTTTGGGAAATGGTGAAATACAACAAGGAATTAATGAAACGGTTGTTACAATAGATATTCCTCATAAAAATTTATACACAGATGATGAGAAAGATGTTAGAGTATATGTTAAGGCTAGTTTAATGGATATAAGACAAATAGTAGAACCATTGATAGGGACTGATATTAGCTATACACAAAGTAGAAAATCTACTTCTATTTCATTCAAAAAGTCAAACGCCGAATATGTAATGCGGCAAATCTTGCATTATGTAGGTAATGGAAGCAAGCATGCATATATGGAAATGAATGATGATTTATTTAATATAAAAAAAGATGAGAAGAAAGCACTTTTAAGAGGAATGGCTGATGTTACTGGGTACATTCGTAGGAGTAATTTGGCTTATGGAGTAGCAGGAGCACATCGTGTGTATATTGAAATACCTTGTAATTGGAAGATGGTAATTGATGTTGCAAATCTTTTAAAAGATATTGATGTTCCTATTCAAAATATAGATTTTGGACATCCAAACTTTCGAGATAGTAATTTAAAAAAGTATAATTCAGGCCAAAAATTATATTGGAAAAAAGAACATCAAATTAAAATATACGCAAATGAATTTTTACCAATTGGATTTAGTATTAGTCATAAACAAGAAGCTTTGATAAAATATAGTAAAGAATTGCTTAATCACATGAGTCCAGAAACAACACATAAATTTTATTGGCAAAAAAATAATAAAGTAAACAAAATTAAGCCAATACATCCTGGTGAAAATGATAGCTCTTTGCCTACGTCAATACGTGGTAAACATTATAATTCATGGACTGAGTTAGCAAAGGATTTGGGATATCATGAGTAATGTTGCATTAGAAATAGAATTGTATGAGCCAATGAGAATTTGGCTTCAACAATATTTAGAAGATAAATATAAAAATGCTGAAATAATTACAGTAGATGCTCATGCAAGAACCTTAGATAGTTACTTGCAAAAATATGGCGTTTTAAAATATTATCCTTTAACAATCGGATTGAATATTCAAATAGATGTTTTAGGTATTATAAAACAGAAAAACAAAGTGTCATTAGTTTTTATTGAGGCCAAAAAGACCCAATTAAATTTACATGATTTGGGGCAGCTATGGGCATATTGCAAGTTATGCGACCCACAAGAAGCATTTTTGCTATCTTCACAAGGGTTAGGTAGTTTAAATAAAATATTCAATCATTTATTGAGAGAAGATTTACTTGATTTTGGAGATGGAAAATTAATTAAAAAGATGAAAGTAGGTAAATGGGACATTCTGACAAACAGTATAGATTATAACTCATTAATACCAAAAATATAATTTAATATTCAAATAGAAAAATATATAAAAGCGCTAGTACAGGCTTAATCTATTTAGGTTTTGTATTGCGCTTTTTTAGTAGTAGGAGGAATTATGCAGTATAATATTTTTAGAGTAAAAGATGAAAAAGGGCTTTTAGAGGAAATGAAAATAAAAAATTACATTAAAAGTAATAATGAAAAAAAGGTAGATAATTATAAACTGTCATTATATTATTGTAAAAATGACAGTTCAAAAATATCATGGCAAAACATATTAAATGAGTTTAATGTTGATATAACAATAGATAAAGATAATTTGAAAGGGATATTATTAATATCTTCTGATATAGATTTTTATGCAGTTACATATGGTATGAGTAGTTCATTAGTGCAAAAGTATTGCGATACAGATTTTGCGATGAATATCGCTAAACGTGTAGAAGTTTCAAAAATAAAAAGAAAAGCAGCAAAGTTTTTAAATGGAAGTACTAGCAGTTTAGTAAAAACTATGTCTAATGCAAACATAATTGTTTTGGATAGAGGAGAATCTGTTGTTAATTTAGAAATTATACCTGATGAGTCTGAAAATTTAGGGAAGTGTATTATTATTGGAAAATCCTTAAAATTAAATCTAGATAAAAATATTGATAATATATCTGAAATTATATCAATAATAAAAAATATTGAGAATAGAGAAGATAAAAGACCGATACCATTATTCGTAAAAGTGACTGATGATGACTTAAAATCTAGAATATGGGATTCATTAAATTCTGAGTTTATGAAAAATATAAAAAACATTAATTTTTCACTTGATGAAATGAATGTTTTGGGGAGTTCAATATATTTTGATGATAATTTTAGATTAGAGTTAGCATATTTAAATAAAAAAGAAGAAATATCAATTTTAAGTACTGATATAGTGAGAAATTTTATTGAAAAAAATGATATAAAAATCGATAAAGTTTTAGATTATATAAAGATAAAATATATTTCTGATAGTGGTAATTTTGTACGTTCTTTAAAAGAAGTTGTAACTTTTGATTTTAGTTATGAGAATACAAATTACGTTGTTTATGATGGTGATATTTACTACTATAATGATGATTTTTATCAAAATATTAAAGACGGATTAAGATTGATAGAATTTAAACCATATGATAAAGTGGATGATAAAAGTATTGTTTGGTATAAAAATTATTTAAGTGAAAATAACCTTGTTGACGTAAAAGATAACAAGTCAAAGAAAGATGAACATAAAATAACTTATAGAGAAAAAGCAATAAATGAAGTATTAAGTAAAAAATACCAGTATGATAATTTAGATAGAAATCTTGTTAACATAAATAAAGATTTGATTTATAAAATAGAGATAGCAGATTTAGCTAAAAAGGATGAAATAATTTATGCTGTAAAAGTAGGTAGCCCTAGAGATTTTTGTTATGCTATAGATCAGTCAAATTTAACGATCGACGCTTTTTTATCTAGAACCTACGATAAAGATGAACTTATAGAAGAATATAAAAATGTTAAATATATTGGATTATGGTTATATCTTAAAGGAAAGAAAAAAATTCATGACCAAAACAATAATATCGATGTATTACAATTAGATTCTATTATGTTTTTAAATAAATTGGTTGACTGGGCTAACAAAGTAGTTTCTGCTAATTATAAACCTATTGTGGTAATTAATTATTATGATTAATATTTAATTTGGGAGTACATTTTGTACTCTTTTTTCGTGTTTCGTACAATTCAACTTTATTTTTATTTGTTGTAAGATATAGATACCTAGGAAAAATAGTATGTAAAAGTGCACTTTTATAAAGATATATTTTATTTATAATTCTATATAAGGATACTATGGAAGAATATATAAAACCAATTATACCATTATCAGTTCTTAGTGATAATAGAATATCATCTTTAGAAAAGTTATTATTAATACACATAATTTCTTTGTGTAATAATAAAGGATATTGTTGGGCAACTAATAGCTATTTTATGAAAGTTCATGGCTATAGTAAACAAACAATATCTAAATGTATTAACAATCTCGCCTCTTTTGGTTATATAAAGTTGGAATATGAAAAAGAAAGTACTAATAATTCAAAACGTACAATTACGCTTGACCAAGTATTAAAAAAAGAAATACAAGATATTAAAGATAA
>QAMK01000017.1 GCA_003149915.1 Bacillota bacterium | reverse complement strand
GGTTCAATGTCAAGTAGTGTTGGTGAAACCAAAAACTAATGATAAATGAACTGTTGATGGGAAGTGTTTATAACACTTCCTTTTTTATGCAGCTAAAGGATTAAATAAACCTTTAATAAGCATAATTCTCGCTTTGAGATGGGAAAATTTTCTGTATCCATAAGCAGTATGTTTAATTTGTTTGATTACATTATTTGTTCCTTCGACGATACCGTTAGAAAAGTCATAATCAAAAGCATTAGCTAGATACTTTTTCATGTCCAATAGAGTTTTATTACATTTTTTAGCATAGATGGATATATCAGAAGAAGGATTATCAATAATAGAAAAGAATTTATTCTTATCACGATTTCTAAGAGATTTTAGAAGACCTTGATAATAATTGTAAGTAACAAACAATTCATGATTAGTGTTAATGAGATAAGTTATAATATAATCTTCCGTGACATATTTTCTAAAATAATGAGAATAAAATTGAGTTGAAGTGTCTAAGTCATCTTCACATTTCAGAATTAATTTCCAATATTTTTTGAATTTGTTATAGTTTTTATTGGATTTCTTACATAATTGAATTCTTGTTTTATCTAATGCATTTCTAAATTGAATTACGATATGGAAACGGTCGGGGACGATAGTTGCATTTCTGAAAAGTTTATGCATTAAAATGTAGTATGGCTTGTAAAGATCCATAGTAATAAATTCAACTTTATCTCTTTCTTGCTTTGAATATCTTTTAAAATAATGTTCAATATCTATAGATTTCCTACTATTATTAATGTCAAAAATACGTTTAGATGAATGATTCACAATAATAAAAGCCATTCTGCTGATTGTATCTTTGGTGGCAGAAAATTCATCAATGCCAAAAGAGGTAGGTAAGAGACCATTATTCTTTATTAATTTATCTTGAGAGATATCGTGTAAAATACGATTAACAGAATTAGTGGAAATATTGTTACGTTTAGCAATCTCTAATTCGCTTCCTTTATTCATTAAGTCTAAGATAACACTTGTTCTAGTATTGATAGAAATTTGTTTGCGAAACTTAACAATGTTAGTAGAAGCAGTAAAAGTAGAATGACAATGTTTGCAATAGAATCGTTGTTTATCTAAAATTAACAAAGTGTTATAGTTAGAAACTTTAGGCAACTTAATTTTACAGTTCTTTTTCCAGTTCCATTTGATAATATCGTCAAAACCTTCATTAACGCATCCACATTTGGGACAAAATTCTGGTGTATAAGTTAGATAACCACGAAAGATTTTAGTAACAGTATTGTTAATTTTGACATTTTCTAAACAATTTTCATAAAAATAGATATTATCATCTTTAATATTTAGAATATTTTTAGTATAATCAGTATGAGTCATTTAATCAGATCCCTTCAGTGTTTTTTTGTTCAAGTTACATTGTATCATAGGTTTCTGATATGACTCTTTTTTAATTAAAAATAGTGTTGATGATTTTTATCCACCAACACTATTTATTATAGAACCTTAAAAAGAAACTGTTAGGCTTCTTTTTTTTTGACATTATTTTAAAAATCTGTTATAATATGCCATAATTTTAAGGGGTGTTAGTATGGTTGAAGGTAAAGAGTTTACAAAAGAACAAGTATTACAAGATATTGATTTTTGTAATAAAAATGCTTATACGAGAAAATTAATGGACGAGCATTATTTTGAAAATAATCCTCATATTTATATTAATTCTAGTGATCGGATTCGCTCGGTTGTAGAGCCAGAAGTAAAAGAAGGAGATCATATTTTAACCGTAGCTAGTTGTGGCGATTATCAACTGGATAGCGTTTTGTATGGGGCTAAAGATGTTACAAATTATGATATTAACCGGTTACAATATTATGCTTTATGTTTAAAGACATGGGCGGTTCAAAATTTGAACTATCAAGAGTTTATTTCGTGTTTTACTAAGTTTGATACAAATGACGAATTAAATTATATGTCACCAGAGTTACTACAAAAAGCGATTGCAACATTTGAAAAGGAGCCGGCTTATGCATTTTGGCAAGCTTTTATTGAAGAGAGAAAAAGGGAAAGAGATATCTTTGAAAAGTGGTTTCAATCTAGTTCTTATCAGATCGCTTGTACAATGGATCCTCAATTAGTTACGCTTTCTAAATGTGAATTGTCTTTCATTTTTCATACCAAATTAGATTCTTATATGAATGGAAATAGTACGGCATTACGAATTTTGGAAATTCCATTTTCTGATAGTAAAATATGTGGGTATACTGCTTCTGAAGAAAATTTCAACTTATTAAAAGACAAATTACAATCGGTACGATTGCAATTTGTGACTAGCGATATTAAAAATTTAAAGGAACATCTTAAAGACGGCTCTTATTATGATCATATCTTTTTATCTAATATTCCTTTTTATGTGAAACCTGATACCTTTATCGATACAGTGGAAAACCAATTTGTACCTATTTTATTAAATCAAGGAAGTATTATATATTATTGTCAAAATATGAGAAAGTTTTGGTTTGAACAAAAACGGAGGAATAAATCTTTTTATCTAGCATCTAATTTATTTAAAAGTGGTTATTTGAAATCGGTTTATTCAGAGGGAGCAGAAAATTGTTTACAACAGTATCGAAAGCTTCCTAGAAAAAAATATATTATTAGTTTAGAAGAAGTTCCAACATATAATGGAACTCCAGATATTGATTCTACTGTTGATACAAAAGTAAAAATTAAAATCAAATAAAAAATCCTTTGAAAGGCTTTTTTTAATACTATTTTTTATGTTATAATAATGTTAAATGTGGTGGTAGTATATGAATAATGAAGAGTTATTAGTGACACAATCAAACGAGTTTAATTTTAGTTTGAAATATTTTTATTTTGTAATTAAACGGATTTTTGATATTTTTTTTGGCATTTTAGGAATGATTATTTTATTGCCGCTATCTATCGTGATTAAAGTTCTTTATCTTGTTCAGGGAGATTTCGATTCTATTTTTTATTGCCAAGAAAGAGTAGGAAAGTATGGTAAAATTTTCCGATTATATAAATTTAGGACTATGGTTCCTAATGCTGAAAATATATTAGCAGACTGGTTAAAAAATAATCCAGATAAGCGAAAAGAATATTTAAAAAATAGAAAAATAGAGGATGATCCTAGAATTACTAAATTTGGTCGTTTTTTAAGAAAATCATCATTGGATGAATTCCCTCAATTTATTAATGTGTTTTTAGGTCATATGTCTTTGGTAGGACCAAGACCTGTTGTTTTAGATGAAGTAGAAAATTATAAGAAAAATAAAGCTAAGTTTTTAAGTATTCGTCCAGGACTTACAGGATTTTGGGCTAGTAATGGAAGAAGTAACGTGTCTTATAAGAAACGTATGCAAATGGAACTATACTATGTGGATCATTGTAGTATTTTTTTAGATATTAAAATTATTTTTAGAACATTTATAAAAGTTTTAAAAAGAGAAGGTGCTAAATAGTTTCATAGTTTTGGTGATTAAAGTTAGGTGAGTTTTCTATGAGTATTGATATTATTTGTCCTTTATATAATGCTGAAGACTGCATTCTTAGTTTAGATAAATCCTTGAAAAATCAAAAAAAGGTTAATTTATGTAATATTGTTTATATTTTAACTGAAGGAAAAGACGAGTCCGAAAAAATATTAAAGAATAATAAAATAAAATATAAAAAAATAAAAAAAGAAGAATTTTCTCATAGTTTAACTAGAGAAAAAGAAGCTTTAAAAAGTAAAGCCGATATTATTTGTTTTATTACTCAAGATGTTGTTATTGATAGTGATATGTGGTTATTTCATTTAGTTAAAAATATTGTTAATGGTAATTGTGATGCCGCTTTCTCAAGACAAATTTCCAAATATAATAATATTGAAAAATATACAAGAGAAAAAAATTATCCTAATGTTTCTCGAATTGTTTCAAAGAAAGATGTCAAGAAATTGGGATTAAATGCTTTCTTTTTTAGTGATGCTGCAAGTGCAATTAAAACTCGAGTTTTTAAAAAATTAAAAGGGTATGATGGTAAAAATCTTCCTATTAACGAAGATATGTATTTTGCTTATAAGTTAATCATGAACGGTTATCGAATTGGTTATGAAGCTGACAGTGTTGTTTATCACTCTCATCAGTTTACTTTAAAACAACTTTTTGACCGTTATCGATTGACAGGACTGTTCATGAAACAAAATTATTATTTAAATCAGTATGGTACAACAAAAGCAGGAAGTGGCTTAGCTAAATATGTTTTAAAACGAGCTTTTATAGAAAAAAATATCAAAGTGTTATTGCGTTTCCCGTTTGATATGTTGGCTAGATATGTTGGAATGAAGGTGGGGATGAGATGAATTTTACTTTAATATTATATATTGTTTTTGAAATGGTTTCTATTCTTTTTATGTATTTAGCATGGAAAAATAGAAATGATAAAATAAAGAAAAATAGGTATTTTATTTTGTCTCTTCTTCCTTTTGCTTTACTATTTGTGTTTAGAGGATTATCTGTTGGCAAAGATTATAAAACATATGCAGATGCTTATTTATCTCTTATAGATGGAACTTTAGATGCTCGTCAGTCTGAATGGCTTTCTCCTGGTTTTAAATTGGTATGTATTTTTTTGAGTTTCTTTTTTCATAAAAATTTTTATGCAGTTTTTGCTATTATCAATATATTAACCTTATTTCTTTTATATAAATCTTTATTAGACAATAGCGAAAATCCACCACTTTCTTTATTTATTTTATTTTGTTTTTGTATCCCTTTTCAAATATTTAATCAGTTTCGTCAAATGTTAGCTTTATCTGTTACTTTTTTCTCATTGACTTTTGTAAAAAAAAGAAAATTTTTCCCTTTTTTAATTACTATTTTAATTGCAGGAATGATTCATACATCTGCATTTGTTATTTTACCTATTTATTTTTTGTTTAATTTAAAATTAGATAGAAAAAAAATTATTGTATTTTTAATATTTGCTGCAATTGGTTTTGTTTTTTTTGACTTTTTTAAATCGATTTTAGCTAATACTTATTATGGAAGAATTTATTTTGGTAGTAGTTTTGATGTAACAGAAAAAAGCTCCATCTACAATTTAATTGTCCGATTAATTATGTTTGGAGGTTCGTATTTTTACTATAAAAATGTTGTTAAATTTAAACCTGATGCTAATATACTATATTGGGCTGTATTCATCTGTACTTTGTTACAATTATTAGTTGTTAAATCGTATATTTTAGCTCGTTTAACAACATATTTTTATATTTATTATATATTATTGATTCCTTTAGTTTTAAATCAGTTTTTAGTTGCTAAAAGGCGAAAAAATGTACTGTTTGTATTATTTGTGTGCGGCATGATTTTATATCAATTTGTTTATTATAATTCTTCGTCAGGAGCCATAAGAGCAGGTTATAATATTTATAGAACTTTTTTTAATTAGATATGGTATATGAGGTGATAAGTGTGAAAAAAGATAAAGTTTCAATTATAGTTCCCGTTTATAATGTTGAACATTATTTGCGAGAGTGTTTGATTAGTTTAGCATCACAAGATTATTGTAATTATGAAGTTATTTTAATCGACGATGGTTCTACGGATTCTTCTTTATCAATATGTAATGAGTACAAAAAGAAATATAAAAACTTTAAAGTGCTTTCTCAAAATAATCTTGGTGTGTCTGAGGCACGTAATAAAGGTTTAAAGAATGCAACTGGAGAATGGATATGTTTTGTTGATTCTGAT
Organism: Bacillota bacterium; assembly: GCA_003149915.1. Lineage (GTDB taxonomy): Bacteria > Bacillota_I > Bacilli_A > RF39 > UBA660 > Faecenecus > Faecenecus gallistercoris. The sequence continues at coordinate 41,003 of QAMK01000017.1, read as the reverse complement.
GATTATGTTGAATGTAACATGATTTCTTCTTTAATGAAACTTGTTAGTAAAAAAAAATATGATATAGTAATTACATCTCCTATTCTTGAGTTTGATTCTAAATCATTAAAATCCAAAATTTTTGATTCACATATTGTATTTAATAAAAAAAATAAAAAAGCTCTTATTACAAACATTATTTGTCGTCAATATAATAATGTTTTTCATTCAAATATTAGTGCTGGTGGTCCATGGGCTAAACTTTATCGACGTAAGTTTCTAGTGGACAATGGATTAACATTTGAATTTGGACTAAAACGAATGCAAGATGTTATATTTAATATTCATGCGGTCAATTCTTCTCAATGCATTTTATATGAAAATCTTTTTTTATATCATTATCGTATTAATCAAGGATCTTCTACGGTAAAATATAATCCTGATATATTCACAATTTTTTCTAAGGTTTTGTCATTAATGTATGAATTTGCTGAACAAGAAAACACCTTAGAATATTTTGAAGCAATTTATTTAAAAACAGTTTTGCTATTTATTGAAGGTGCTAGAATTTCTATTGTTAACTCTCAAAATTCTAAAAATTTTTTTGGCAGAATCCATCAATTAAAATATGCATATAATTTACCTTTGTTTAAAAAGGCTTTTCATAAGGTTTCTCAAAAAATTGATTTTAAACTTCGAGTGTTTGTGATATTTGCTAATTTTCATTTGTATTATATTGTTTATTTTTTAATTTATGTTTTTTCTAAGTTGAAATATAAAGAACAGCAGTAGGAGGACATATATGAAAAAAATTAAAATTGCAATTTTATTCACTTGTTTTAATAGAAAAAAAATTACGTTGCGTACGGTTAGACATTTTGATTTGTATCGTTCGTTATATCAATTGTCTTTTTATATTGTAGATGACCTGAGTTCTGATAATACTGTGGAAGAATTAAAAAAGTTAAATACAAAAAAAATAAATATGTTTCAAACAAAAGGTAATTATTATTATTCTAAAAGTATGTCATTGGGAATGAAAAAAATTTTGGATTCACACGATGTTTTTGACTATTTATTAATTATTAATGATGATGTTAATTTTAATGATTTTTTCTTGAATAAAATGGTTTTATTTCAACAGAAAAATAATTGTATTACAATAGGGGCTTGTTGTGATTCATCACATAAATTATCTTATGGTGGAATTAAATTCAAATCTATGTTTTCTACGAAGTATGAAATGATTGGACCTAATAAATCCTCAGTTTCTTGTGATACTTTTAATGGTAATTGTGTTTTAATCCCTTATGAATGGTTTCAACAAATTGGTCCTATGGATTCTTTTTATTCGCATTCTTTTGGGGATTTTGATTTTGGGTTACAATTTAAAAAAAATCATTTTCCTATGCATGTTATGAATGAATATGTTGGAATATGTAATCGTAATGAAAAGAAAAATACATGGTTAGATTCAAAACTTTCTGTTTTAAAAAGAATAAAATTAAAAGAAAGTCCAAAGGGATCTCCATTTTTATCTACATTTTATTTTTATTCAAAGAATTTTAATGTTTTTTTTGCTATCAAATGTAGTTTGTTTCAATATTTTAGAATTTTATTAAAGAAATAGGTGATTTTATGATTGCAGTTTTAAATTATGCAGATGAAAAATATGTGGACGCTCAATCAATGAATTCAAAAAGTGCTTTAAAATTTGGCGCTGATAAAGTTTTTTCGTTTGGTCCAAATGATATTTCTCAAGATTTTCGAAAAAAGTATAGTCAAATATTGTCTGTTGAACGAGGAAATGGTTTATGGCTTTGGAAACCGTATTTTGTTAAAAAATGTTTAGATAAAATGAATGAAGGAGATATCTTATTTTATTGCGATTCTGGTGCATTCTTTTTTAGAAATATAAAAAAATTTCTCAAAAAAGTTGGAGAATTTAATATAATTGCATTCGATATTCCATTAATAGAAGAACAATTTACTAAACGTTTGTTATTTGAAAAAATGAATTGTAATTCAAATTATTATAAAAAATCAAATCAGATTATTGCCACGTATTTCATTATGAAAAAATCAAAAATTACAATTCGGTTTGTTGATGAATGGTTAAATCTTTGTGAACAATATGATTTAATATCTCCTTCTAATCAATACAATGAAATTAATAATTTCATTGCGCATAGGGAAGATCAATCAATATTTAGTTTGTTGTGCAAAAAATATAAAATTCCAATATACAATGATATTTCTCAAAGGTATTATTTTCCAAAAAGTTATAAACATGAAAAAAATTATGTATATTTAAAACCCGTTCATAAAACAAAAAGGGTACCAGTTATTATTTATTTACATAAACAAAAAAAACTAACTTTTTATGTTTTTTTAAAGCAAAACATTCACTTGTTTTTTAGTGTTTTTAGAAGTAAGGAATGATTAAATTTATGATTATTATTAGATTTTGTGGCGGGTTAGGAAACCAAATGTTTCAGTATGCCATGTATTTATCTTTAAAACAAAAGTATCCAAATAATGTTGTAAAAGCTGAAATTTTTCATTATAATATAGAAAATGAACATAATGGTTTTGAACTTACTAAAGTATTTAATTTAGATATTGATTATGCCACTAAAAAAGAACTTCGAAAAGTTTTCAATGGAATTATTTTTGATGAAAAATATTCTTGTTTTCCACCTATAATCAAGAGTTTTCTTTTAAAATCATTTCAAAATAGATATCTATCATTGGCTAATCGAGTATTTGTTCAAAAATCAAAAATGCTTATTTTTGATGATCCAGAGAATCGATTTGTAAAAAAGATAAATCAATTAGAGAATGGAAATTGGTATTTGCGAGGTTTTTGGCAAAGAACGGATTATTTTGAAAAAATACGTAATTGTATTTTGAAATCTTTTAATTTGACTTGTAAATTGTCAAAAAATGATTTAGAATTATGCAATTTACTTCTGTCTGGTAAATGTATTGCTGTTCATGTTCGTGGAGGTGATTTTATTTCGCCTAAATACAACTTGTGTGATTTTTCTTATTATAGTAAAGCATTAAAAAAAATAAAATCAAGCTTACCATTAATTGTTTTTACGGATGATGTTAATTATGCAAAAAATTTATTTCAAAAATTTACAGTTAAAGCATTTGTTTCACATGATATTTCTAAGAGTAAAATTGATATGTATATGATGAGTATGTCAAAAAAAATTATACTTTCAAACAGTACTTTTTCTTTTTGGGGAGCATATTTGTCAACAATTAAAAATCAATGTGTAATTGCCCCTAAATATGCTTCTTTAGATGGGACAATTTATCGTTTGTTTCCGAAGCGTAATTCTTGGATTATTGTTGATAATAAAAAAACGTAATGAGGTGGTAATGTGAAAAGATATCAAAATATGTGTTTGATTATTACTGGTACTATCGTACCTAACGATAATATCTATTGTTTAAATTTAAAAAATTCGGAAGAAAGATTAAGGCAGTATCTCAATTCACTTGAATTTTATATTAATAATAGCCAATTAAATAATATTGTTTTTTGTGATAATTCAAATACTTTTGTTAAGAAAATTGCTTCTTTGGAAAAACTAGCAAGAAAACAAAATAAAAATTTTGAATATTTATTTTTTCAAGGTAATCAAGAGAATATTTTAAAAAAAGGTAAAGGTTATGGTGAAGGAGAAATTATTGAATATGTTTTAGAACATAGTAATTTAATTAAAAGGTCTACTGTACTAGTTAAAGTAACTGGACGATTGATTGTTAAAAATATTAATCTTATTTTATTTTTGATTCATAAAAATCAAAATTATTTTGATGTTGTTAAAACTAAGGTTTGCGATACTAGATTTTATATAGTAAGCAAAGAAATGTATAATCATTTTTTTGCTCAAGCTTATAAGCGAGTTGATGATAAAAAAAATATTTGGATTGAACATATTTTTAAGAAGATTATCTTGGACAACAATTTATCATTTAAATTATTTCCTATACAACCAAACATTATTGGAATATCAGGATCCACTGGAAAAAAATATAGAAATTATTCTAAATTAAAATATTATGCTAAGCTTATTTTACAAAAAATACATTTATATAAATTTAAATGAATTTTAGAAGGTGATGTTTTATGAAAAAAAAATCATTGTCCATAAATGCTTTTTTTAATAGTTTTAGAGTTGTCTTAAATTTAATTTTTCCATTAATTACATTCCCATATGTTTTTAGAACTTTAGGAGTTGATTATTATGGAAAATATCAATTTAGTAATTCGATTGTAAGTTATTTTATTTTACTTGCAGCTTTGGGTATTTCATCTTATGCAATTCGTGAGGGAAGTAAATATAGAAATGATGAAAAGAAAATGTCTAAATTTGTTAGTGATATTTTTTCTATTAATTTGATATCTTGTTGTTTTTCTTTGCTTCTACTCTTTTTCTTAATTTTCTTTGTATCAAAATTTAATGACTATAGACTTATTATTTCTGTTTTGAGCATAAATGTTATTACTAATACTATTGGAATGGAATGGTTATTGAATATATATGAACAATTTCAATACATTACTATTCGTACGTTTATTTTTCAAATTGTTTCAATAGTATTATTATTTCTTTTTGTTCATTCTCCAAGCGACTTAATTATATATGCTGCTGTTGTTGTAATTTCTAATGGTGGTGCCAATATTTTGAATTTTCTTCGATTGAAAAAAATTTTGAATATTACTTTTACTTTTCAAAATTCTTGGAAAAAACATTTTCCATCAATTTTTATTTTATTTCTTAGTACTTTATCTCAACAAATTTATATTTATTCAGATATAACTTTGCTAGGAATACTAAATAGTGATAGAGAAGTTGGTTTGTATAGTTCAGCTACTAAAATTTATAATATTTCGAAACAATTAATAAATGCTATTATTACTGTTTCAATTCCACGTTTTTCATATCTTATAGGAAGAAATGATGTTAAAAAATATAGTGTATTAGCAAATAAGATGTTAAATGTTATTCTTGTTTTAGCATTGCCGTTGTGTTTAGGACTATGTTTAATCAGCAAAGATGTTGTTTTGATTATTGCAGGTTCTAATTATGTAAGATCTTCAATACCACTTTCTATATTGTCTTTTTCTTTGTTATTTGCATGTTTAGCATATTTATTTTCTAATGCTGTTTTGATTAATTTTAAATGTGAAAAAATTGTATTAGTTTCATCTATCATTTCTTCATCCCTCAATATAATACTAAATTTAATTTTATTACCTAAATTTAATATTATTGCTGCTGCTTCTACAACTTTATTGTCAGAGTTTTTGATGTTTGTAATATGTTTTAAGTTTGCACGCAAAAAGATTCGTTTTTCTCTAGATGTTAAAAATTTGATTGTTTCGATACTTGGTTGCTTTTTAATTCTATTTTGCTGTTTTGTTATCCATTATTATGTTAATAGTTTATTTTTGCGTACTTTTTTATCTGTATTTTTATCGGTTGTTATGTATTTTGGTATTCATGTTATTTTTCGTAGTTATTTTTTTACTAACTATATGTATCCCAAATTTAAATTATGCTTAAATGCGATACATAAATTTTAATTTATTGTATAATGTTAAATGAATAATATAGAAAGTGAGGTATTTCAATTATGACGCATAAGAAAAAAAGTAGTACTAAGGTTAGTAGTATTTTAAAAAAAATTAGTATTGGATTATGGATTATATCTATTATTTGTATTTTAACATTATTGTACTTTATTTACGATACAAATGTAGTTCCTATTAAATATTTGATTCCACTTACAGTTATATTTATTTTGTTTATGACAGTTCATGGTTTTTTTGTTATTAATAAAAAAACTAGAGTTTGGTTTTTAATTTTAATTGATATATTAGCTTTTGTTTTTGCAGGTACACAAGTATTTGCTTGCGTTAAAATTAATGATACATTGTCTTTTTTAAGAAAAAATCTTGGTGCAAAATATGAGACAAATATTTATAACGTTGTTGTTAATGTAGAGTCAAAATATGAATCCATTCAAGATCTTCAAGGATCTTCTGTTCTTGTTGTACAAGATATGGATGACATGACAAAAGTAGTTCAGTCGCTAGAGGATAAAGCAGATGTTGAAATAGAGTATAGCGAAGATGTCGTTGAATCTTTACTTGCTGTATCTAATGATTTAGACATGGTGATTCTTGTTAATTCTGGAAATTATGATGCAATGATTAGTACAGATGAAGATTATAGTTCAAAAGTTAAAGTTTTAGATACAATTGAAATTGTTACAGAAGTTGTTGTTGAGGATAGTGGTGTTAATGTTGCTAAAGAACCGTTTGTTCTTTATTTAAGTGGAATTGATACACGAAGTAATGCTCTTCCTTCTAAGAGCTTAAGCGACGTCAATATTATTTTGGCTGTTAATCCTAAAACAAAAAATATTTTAATGATTCATATTCCGAGAGATTATTATGTACAAATTCATGGTACAACGGGATTAAAAGATAAGTTAACTCATGCTGGTGCTATTGGTGGTGTAAATCTTAGTATGAGTACAATTGAGGACCTTTTAGAAATTGAAATTCCTTATTATCTTCGTGTTAATTTCAATTCTGTTGTCAATTTGGTCGATGCAATTGGTGGAATCAATATCTATTCTGACGTTGATTATTCATTTACTTGTTGGACTGATCGTAGTTGTTCTTTTAATCCTGGCTATAATAATGTCGATGGCCAATGTGCTTTAGCCTTTGCTAGAGAACGACATGCTTATGAGACAGGAGATCGTCATCGGGGTGAAAATCAAGAACAAGTAATTTCTTTGATTATTAATAAGATTACGAGTTCTACAACATTGATTAATAAATACACTGATATTTTAAATGCATTAAATGGTACTTTTGAGACAAATTTGACAACAGACGATATTACTAGTCTAGTAAAGATGCAACTTGACGATATGAGGTCTTGGAATATCAGTACTGTCAATGTGGATGGAACTGGTGCAATGTCACCAACTCATAGTTATCCAAATCAAAATTTATATGTTATGAATCCAGATCAAGAAAGTATTGAAGTGGCAATTAAACGATTAAATGAAATTTTGGAAACACCAGATGAGTAGAAAAAAATTACAAAAGTTTCTAGCTTGGCTAGCTCTCTTAGTGTGGATGGGTGTTATATTTTATTTTTCACATCAAAGTGGGGATGCTAGTATGCAATTATCAGATGGCATTCTTGATTCGTTTAAATCATTGTTTCAGAACTTTTTGGATTATCATACATTATCTTATATCGTTCGAAAGATTGCTCACTTTACAGAGTATTTTATTCTTGGGCTGCTAATATACCATCTTGTCAAACAATATCGTGTCATCTCTAAAACAGAGATTATTTGGATGATATTATTCTGTGTGATTTATGCAATGTCAGATGAATTTCATCAAGTCTTTATTGGGGGAAGATCACCTAAGTTTTTTGATGTTATTATTGATTCTTTGGGAAGTTCTCTTAGTATTTTAATTCTTCAATTGCTTCAAAAAAGGAAAATAATTTCTAAGATTGAGTCATTATAAAACCATCCTTTTTAAGGATGGTTTTTCTATTCTTCTTCATCAGAATCTGTTTCTGGAGGTGTTGGGGTAGGACTTGGGCTAGGTTTTGGACTTGCACTCGGAGTTGGAGTAGATGGTTTATCATTTTCTTCTTCCTCATCGTCTGGATCTGTGGTAGAAGATTCATTATCACTAGAAGAACTACTTCTTTCTACTACTGTTAAGGTAATGGTCCTGCCTGGAATTAAGTCTAACCGTTTTGCTTCTGGATAGTTCTGAGCGATAATTTCACCATCAGAGCCACCAGATGATACGACTTTCCAATTGATATCGATATTATGAGAATTTGCCCAACTCGTTGCATAGGAACGGGTTCTACCAGTTAAATCTGGTAATAAATCATATAGTTTTGTAGGAACATCTGTTTCTCCTGCATTTTTTTGTTCGTAAGGTTCGTTTGCTGAATAACTGAATGTTTTAACGATTTCTGGTTCTTCTAGACCAAGATTGATTTTCATGGCGGTAATTACTTTTTCTAGACTGTCTTGGTTTACGATTTCATCGGATAGGACAAGGCCCATACTTTCGTCGTAGATATATTGATTTGTCGTTTCTAATTGTAAAGATTGAATGGATAGGATGTTGCCACCGTTATCTGTATTTTGACTGATAATATCTTTGGCAACGTTGTAGAATGATAAAATTTGTGATGGTGAGAAATTCGTTTCAATGTTGTTACTGATACTATCGACGATGTTTTGGAATGCTTCTACACTTTTTACATTTTTCAGTTTTGCTAATACACCTTTGATAACTTCTTGTTGATGAATGGCACGAGTAGCATCACTTCGATAGTGTGTATTGTATTTAGCAGGGCAGTACTGTGGCCATGTATGACGGTTTCTTGCATATGCTAAGGCTTGTTCGCCAGTTAATGTTTGGAATCCTTCTTCGATGTATACCGTATTGTTGCCCCATTGCCGTTTGCTGTTTTGTTCACAGATTGGATATTCGACATCAATGTCGACTCCACCAACCGCATCGACTAAATCGACGACGCCTTTAAAGTTAATTTTTACATAGTAATTAATTGGAATTCCTGTTAAGTTTTCAATTGTATCGATCATACAACTTGCACCTTGCCATGCGGCATGTGTAATTTTATTTTCTTTTTGGTTTGCAAAACAGGCGATTGGTACGTAACTGTCTCTTTGAATACTCAACATGGTGACGCTTAACGTATCTGGATTAAAGGTTGCTAATATTAAAGAATCTCCATTAAAAGAGGTGCTAGAACTTAGTGTATCGGAATCGGAATCGACGCCCATTAACAATACGGTAATTGGTTCTGTGATTGCTAAAGAGTTGCTGGTATCTGTGGCGATGGCATCCTGATTTTCCATTTCTTGAGATGCACTGGTAATTACTTTCGTGTCGTCTGCAATCGTTTCATATCCAGGAGTGCTTGCAAACTGTGTGACGTAGTTCGACGTGATAAAGATTGCTTGAACGTCACCGTTATATAAGGCTTGAATTAGTTCAGATACTTGGTCGTATTCGATAATGTTATTTTTTTCATTTAATTTATTTGGATAAATAATAGACTGGGCGATGATGTAGTCGGTTGCAGAAGTATCACTGATGATTCCTAAATCCATATCCGTTACATCCTCGATGGAATTGATATCGCTATCTTTCATTGCTACTAGGTTTGTTGTATATGTGACTTTAGTCTTATTCATATTTTCTAGTCTTCCATATAGATAACCGATGATGAGACCTATTGCAATCATTAAAATTGCATATAGAATCATGAGGGTGATGGAAATGCGATGTCGCTTTTGTTTTTTATTCTTGATGGAAAGAATCATTCGAATTAAAATAATGAAATCGATGATTCCTAAAATGCCGATTACGATGTACCGGATTAAGTTTTCAATCGTATTTAATAACAAAATATGATAAATTGCATAAACACTGCTTGCAATTGCTAATAACGATACTACAATATAAAAGATTTTTCCAAATTTATTTCCTTTTGTGTTTTTCTTTTCTTTGTTTTTCATACCCTTTTTGGCTCCTTTCCATCATTATACAAAAAAACGGTAGAATATACAAGGTAAGTGGACTTTTTCTTGACGTAAACTATGGCTAATTTACAGTTCCATCTAGCATGTTGATTATAAAATTGATATAATATACTTGGTATATTATCGAAGGGTGTGGTAATCATGAATAAAGTATTTCGTGTTTGTTCTACTGTTATTGTGTTTGCTTTTACTTTATTTATGCCTACTTTAGTCGATGCACTTCAAGAAAGTGAAATGTTATCTCGAGCTGTTTGTCCAAATTTTGAAGTCGCTATTGCGAATCCAGATGGTAGTTTGACGAATATGGCATGTTTCACTACATATGAAGAATCTGTTTCTTATATGAATTCTAGTGCTGATGACGATTTGGTCATATTGGAACGAGCTAATAATGAGACGAGATTAATCGATGCAAAATATGCGATTGCCTACGTTTCTAAGGGAAATAATCAATCAACTATAAATTTATATAAAACAGTTTCAACTAGTTATGCTTGGACTTATGTAGTAGGAGGTCCTGACTATGCATCTTCCGATGCTGCTTTTATGGGAATCGATTATGGTAGTAAAAAAGCACATATTATGATTAGTGGTTTTGATGGCTATGTTAATAAATACGATAGTGGGGTTCGTGCTTACGAAGTAATTCCATTAAATTGGATTGTTTCTACTAATTATTATAAGGTTACAGATAGCGAAATTTATCATTATTTGACTTACAATGTTTCTGTGTCCAATCGCTATACTGGTTATGCATTAGGTCCAAAACCTAGTATGTTAAGTCCTGGCGATTATTACAGTTATGATGGAAATTATTTTTATACTGATTTAAAAGTTATGTTAGATGATTATCGTGCTGGTGTACGTACTAATGCTGTCAATGCTAATGCTCCTTATTATAATTATTATCAGTATTTACCTATCCACACACGCAGTACGTATGGAATGACCGAATTGGATCAATTTATTAACAATCGTTTTGATTCTTACGATTTTAGTTACATGTATGGGTTAGGATATTCGTTCTTCTATGCACAAGAAGAATACGGTATGAATGCTTTAATCAATGCTGCTCTTGCTACCCATGAATCTGGAAATGGAAGGTCTACTATTGCGAGAGTTAAATTTAATTTGTTCGGTCATGCGGCATATGACTCGAGTGCAGTTTCTTCTTCTACTACTTATGCTCTTCCAGAAGAAGGAGTTTATAATAATGCTTATCGTTATTACACGTATGGTTACTCATTCCCAAGTGACTCTAGGTACTTTGGAGGGCAGTTAGGGAACAAAGCAAATGGTGCTAATGTAAAGTATTCATCCGATCCTTACTGGGGTGAAAAGATTGCTTCTGATTATTATGAATTTGATAAGTTTTTAGGACTTTCTGATTATGGTTATTACACGATTGCAATTAAAAATAGTGAAGATAAAGTTTATCCAAATCAAGTTATGGGAAGTAGTAGTCCAATCTCTATTACAGACCGGACGGATAACACATACAGTTATGTGAAATCTGGAACTGCAGTTTTGATACTGGATACTGTTGTTGGTGGAGATGGCGTTACTTATTATAAGATTCAAAGCGATGCCAATTTGAATGCAAACGGAACTTATATTCCGTATAGTACAGATCGAAATGAATACGACTGGGATACGAATTACGTTTACGTTCCGGCTCAGTATTATACGATTATTTCGCAAGGAGAGGCTATTCCAAGTGCTGTGACACCGTATACGGAAAGAAATTACAGTTTTGTCTATTTTCAAGAATCTAGTTCTAAGTTAAGTCCTAAAGCAGCACAGTTAAAAGATTCGAGTACGCTTTATTCTAGTCCGGTTTTAACAGCACAGACTGATACCACTTTGGCGAAAGGTCAATATGTCATTGTTTATGCTGCTGCATACGATGAAAATAATCAATTAAAGGCATATTTAATTTCTTCTGATTTTGGAAAAGCACATCGGGAATGGATTGAACCAAGTAAATTGAGTTTTGTAAGTGGAACCTATGGTCAAATTATGATTCGTGCTAGTGTTACATCCCATACAATGGTTAATGTTAGAAATTCTCCAGGTGGATCCGTTATCGGCTCGATGGGTGAAGGTAATTTCTTTGTTATTTTTGATACGCAAGTAGTAAATGGAACAACCTGGTATCATATTTCATATAATGGTGGTTCTGGTTATATTTGCGAAGATAATGAGCAATACGTTTTAACCGGTGCAATCAATACAGAAGATATCATTTTAAATCAAGCTCCAGTCATCAATGCAACTGATCAGACAATTCACGTTGGAACGCCATTTGAATATATGAAAGGTGTTACGGCAACGGATGCTGAAGATGGTCCTTTGACAGATTCCGTTACATATGATGAAACCGTTCGTTATAATGAACCAGGAACGTATTCAGTTACGTATCGTGTTACTGATTTATCAGGATTAGAAACGACTAAGACGATTCAAGTTCATGTCATTAACGATGCTCCAGTGATTACAGCAAATGATCAACAGGTTGTTTTAAATCAAGAATTCGATTATATGCAAGGTGTCACTGCTACGGATACAGAAGATGGCATTATTACTAAGAAGGTAACATATACAGAAAACGTCAATATCAACATGCCGGGTTCTTACGAAGTAACTTATACCGTAGAAGACAATCACGGTGCTAAGGCATCCATTACGATTACGGTTACAGTTGTTCAAGCAGAACCGATTATCTATGCAAGTAATCGTGTCGTTCCAATTAACTCTGATTTCAATTATATGGACGGTGTAAAAGCATACGATGCTGTAGATGGTGATATTACAGATGATGTTACTTATACCGAAACCGTTGATACGAGTATTCCTCAAACTTACAAAGTAACGTATTCTGTAACGAATTCTAAAAATTTAACGACGACTTTGGATGTCTATATTACCGTAGATGATTACGAAGAGGGCAATCCGTTATTTGCATATCATGCCATCCGTCAGGAGAGTGAAGATACATTCTATTTTGCAGGATTCTTAGGAGTTTCTGGAATGAACAATTCTACTTCTGATACCGTCACTCACTACATGGTATTCCATAATGATGGTACGGGTAAAGAATATTATTTCAAATTGGATAACTGGTTAGAAGATTATCCATATGACGTTATCGATATGAGTAGTTCCGTCGATTATGTCAATAATGCTGGTTGGTTCCAAGGAACAATTGATCTTTCTTCTTTACCAGAGGGCGACTATACTGTTTATGCAGAAGTAACGACAAACGATTACAAAGCGAGAAGTGTATTTAACAATTTAACTTATCAAGAACAACCTACGAGAGTAGAAGTTAGCTCTGGTCGTGGTTACGAATTTAAGATGGATTATATGTTGGCATCAATGCCATTAAATATGATTGTTCGTGATGAAGGATTGATTTCTTCTAATGCTGATATCGAACCAGATAATTCCTTTAACTTTTATTCTAACTTAAAACTTGGGGAAGATGGAACGATGAATATAACGGGATACAGTTACAGTATTGGACATGATTATAGTGCCGATAGTAATGTATCTAGACAGATTGTTTTTGAAAATACCGAGACGTTTAAACGCTATACATTCGATGTTTCCTCTATCGTTGGAGAAGAAATCATGTTAGCAGTTCCAGATGGCTTCAGTAAGAAGCGCGCTTGGTATGATGCTTCCTTCAATATTGCTGATTTTGAAAAAGGAACGTATGCCATTTATGTTCGTACCGATGTCGATGGATTTTCGGATTACGGCGAATTGAAAGATTATACATTTGCAACATTCGATGATGTACAAATCGGCGATAAAACGTATTCTTTACATGCTGTTGCAGATCGAAGATTACGTATGGAACTTGTCGTTCAATAATACTAATAATACTCAACTGTTTGGTTGGGTATTTTTTTGTTAAAACCTATTGACCGGGTGTTACTCTCGGTATTTATAATGAATCATATTGAAAGGAAACGGAATATGAAAAAGATATGGTTTATTTTAATTCCCATTATAATATTTACCTTTGTTGTATTTGCATATTATTGGTATCGATATCCAGCAATGTTTCGAATTTTGCAGGATGACTCCTTAAGTGAAGCAGAGGTTGCATCATTAGTAGAATCTAAAAAGAGTCAAGATTTAAATCTTTTAGTTGCATATTTTTCTTATACCGGTACAACACAAGGAATTGCTGAAGAAATTCGGTTTAAAATTGGTGCTGATTTATTTCGTATCGAGCGTGAAGAAGACTATTCTGATGTTTATACGGAATCGAAATCAGAAATATGGCAAAATGACTGTTCTAATTTAAAAAACACTGTTGAGAATATGGATCAATACGATGTTGTATTTATTGGATTTCCAATATGGTTTCATGCTACTCCAGCACCTGTCAATACGTTTCTAGAAAGTTATGATTTTACTGGTAAGATTATCATTCCGTTTCGCACATCTGGTGGAAGTGATATAGAAGAGGCTATACCTACCTTTTTAAATTCTTGTAAGGACCTAGCAGTCTACCAAGAAAGAAGAATCTCTAATTCTTCCGAAATTGACTCGTGGTTAGCAGATATTGATTTGTTTTAAGAAAGTAATTTTAGTACTGGTATCAGTACTCATTTTTTTACAAAAAAAAGAAGGGTGAACCTTCTATGAATATACTTTAATTGTATAAGTTTGACCATCTGTTACAGTGTAAGTAGTGTTTGCTTTAATTGGAGAATCTGGAGTGATGACACCTTTCATATTTTCACTTGGAACTTGTTCAAATACTAATTTTGTGTTTGGACAATTGTTTAAGCGACCACTGTTATTTAAACCATCTAAGATACTTGATCTGGTACCACTAAATGAATTTGAAATCCAGTTTTGTGGAATGTATAATTGGCAAGTTGCTTTTGCTGGTTCTGGACCGATACTTAGATAGACTGTGATGGTTGATCCTTGGTTCATAGAACCAGAGGAAGATTGTCTTGTGACGGTATCTTTTGCTGTACTTGAGTAATTTGATTCGTAAGTAAAGTTACAAGTAATTCCTAATTCGTTACATTTTGATTGGGCAGCACTTCGCGTCATTCCAACTAGGCTAGGAACGTTTACTTTTTGAATGATGCCACGACTTAAGGTTAACGTCAATACCGCTGAACTGGATACAGTTGAACCAGAACGTTTCGATTGACCAGTTACATAATCTCTTTGAACGGTTTCAGAGTAGGAACCGTATACGAAGGAGCAAGTAATTCCTTCTTGATTACATATCTTTTTTGCTTCACTACGGGATTTGCCAATTAAATTTGGAATCGTTAATTGTTTTCCTTCGGAGATGACGATGCTAATTTCTTCACCGTTTTGAATGGTGTCACCTACATTTTTGGAAATACTGATGATTTCGCCATTTGGAACTGTATCACTAAACTCATATGACTCATTTAAATTGACTTCGTATTTCATTGCCCAACTACGTAACTCTTCCAAGTTTGCGTATTTTTCTAATTTTAAAGGCCCTTTTGAGATGACTACTGTAATCATTGTTCCTTGTTCAATTTCATCTCCTTCTGAAACACTGATGCTGATTGGTTTTCCAACTTCTACATTAGCATCATAGGCATCTTGGAATGTGATTTTTAATTTGTTTTCCATAATCCATTCTGTAATTTCTGAACTCGTTTTATCCATTAAGTTTGGTACGACAATTTTAGGACCTCTCGAAATCACTAGTTTAATCGTGTCGTTAGGAGAGACCAAAGAACCGACTTCTGTTTCACTACGAATGACGTAGTTTTTGTTTACTTCGTTGCTATATTCGTAACTTAGTTCGTATTTTAATAGGTTTCGTTTGCACCAAGTAAGTGCATAGAATAGGGACTTGTTGGTTAAGTCAATCATGTCTGTTTCCCCAATTTCACTTGGATCTCCTAAACTTGCGATGATGTGAATTTCTTCATTTCTTGCTAGGGCCCCAGATTTATCTTGTTCGATTATCGTGTCACGTGACTCTTGTGCTTCTTCAAAATCGATGGTTACTTTTGTAAAGAAGTTTTCTTCTACAAATGTGATAACTTCATCGACTGATTTTCCAATCATACTAGGGAATAATACTTCTTTGGTCGTATCTGGACCATTAGAAACCGTTACGGTCAAATTGCTGATGTCTTTACTAAGTGTTCCTGCTGGTTCACTTTGATACATAATGTAGTATTCTTCTACGTTGTCACTATATTCGTAATCTTGCTCGATACTGATGTTGTTTTCTTCGCCCCATTTCAGTACTTCGACTAAGCTTTTACCAGTAAAGTCTACGACGTGGCTTTGTTCTGGCAAAGCAATCAAATTATGGGTTTCTAATATTTGAACAGAGCAGAAGCCAAGTAGTAAAACGGATGCTAAAACGATTGCAACTTTTCCTTTTTTGCGACCAGCTTTTACACAGATAACTGTGAATAAAATCGTAAATAAGGTAATGAACGATGCTAGTAAGATGTTACTAAAATACGTGATGCTCGTATCGGTCATTAAAATGACATCGACTAAGTAAAAAATAGAAGTCAGTAGTGTAATTGCTAGAACGATGTAAGTAACTACTTGTCCAATGCTCGTTTTAGGTGAGTTTTCTCTTTTTACTTTCGGTTTTTTTTCATCCATTTTCACCGGATTCTCTTTTTCTACTTTTTTTGCGATTTCATCTGTCACTATCTTTTTCTTTGCCAATTGGAACCACCTCTTTATTGTTTACATTATCATTATATAATAAAATGCTTCATTTATAAATAGAATTTAGTTTTGGTTTACACTTATTTGTGATATGATAAATGATGAGGAAAAGTTTATGAAATTAGTTTATATGATTATTAATTATAATGATGCTAGTTCGGTTTTGGATTTGTGGAATCAAATTAAGGATTATACTAGTATCGACGAAGTCTTAGTAGTTGACAATCATTCTAGCGATGATTCGTTTTCGGTTTTAAAAAAAATTAAGCAAAAAAAGTTACGGGTGATTCAAACAGAATCCAATCGTGGTTACGGTAGTGCCATAAACTATGGTACAAATGATGTGTTGAAACGATATTCTGATGCTTATATTGTGATTAGTAATGCGGATATTGTCGTATCTTCAGAAAAAGATTTGATTACTCTTACGAAAGGATTAGAAAAGAAGAATGTCGGAATCACGGCACCGACCATTATCGAACATGGTATAAAAAATCGTGGTTGGAAACTTCCAACACCGGGCCAGGATATTTTAGAAAATCTTGTTTATTTTGGCAGAAAGTTTCAAAAGAAGAGAATGTATCCAGAAAGTCATTATCAAAAAAAGACGAGTGTCGTAGACGTCGTATCGGGATGTGTGTTTCTTATGAAAGCAAGCACGATTCGCGATGCTGGATACTTTGATGAAAATGTGTTTTTGTATTATGAAGAAAACATCATGGCGAGAAAGTTAGAAACTTTGCAATTAAAGAGTGTCCTTTACAATGACATTGCATTTGTCCATAACCATTCTGTCAGTATCGATAAGAGTGTGAAACGTCTTAATAAATATAAAATTTTAAAGAAGAGCCAAGCATATTTTGAAAAGTATTATAACCATGCTAATTGTTTCGAACGATTCTTATTATGGCTAACGAATTGGGTTAGTTATGGTATTTTTGCAGTAGTTTATAAGGTACAAGATATTATTAAAAGATAAAACAATAAAGGAGAATCTGTGTGAAGATATTTAAGAAGAAAATGGATGAAGAGATTTCTAAACCGATTGTGTTATCCAAAATAGAGCAATTACGTCAAGCAGGTGTTAAAATTGGTGTAGGTTGTGAAATATTTGATACAGCTGATTTTGGTAGCGAACCATATCTTATTTCACTTGGTGATTATGTTCGTGTGACCGAAGGTGTACATTTTTTGACTCATGATGGTGGCGTGTGGGTTTTAAGAAATTTAAAACTATTGGAAGATGCTGATATATTTGGACGAATTAAAGTTGGAAATAATGTTCATATTGGCATGAATGCCATGATTTGTCCTGGAGTTACAATTGGTAATAATTGTATTATTGGATTGGGGAGCATTGTTACAAAAGATGTTCCTGATAACACTGTTGTTGCTGGTGTTCCAGCTAGAAAAATTGAAACGATTGAGGAATATTATCAGAAGCATAAAGATACGTGTGACTTTACTAAACATATGCCATATGATGAAAAGAAAGAGTATTTGTATCACAAATATAAAATGAAGAAAGGAAAGAAAAAATAATATGAAGACATATTTGATTACTGGAGGAGCCGGTTTTATTGGTTCTACTTTAACAGGAAAATTATTAAATAAAGGAAACCAAGTTATTGCAATCGATAATTTTAACGCTTATTATGATCCGATTCAAAAAGAAGAGAATGTAAGAGAATTTTTAGAAAATGAAAACTATCAATTATATCGTATTGATATTCGTAATCGCGATGAAATAAGAAAAGTGTTTGATGAAAATAAAATTGATGTAATAGTTCATTTAGCAGCTATGGCTGGAGTTCGTCCTTCTATTGAAGATCCTATTTTATATCAGGAAGTTAATGGACTTGGAACTCAAATCATTTTGGAAGAAAGTAAATTACATCAAATTAGTCATTTGGTTTTAGCTTCTTCATCTAGTGTTTATGGGAATTGTAAAGAAGTTCCTTTTCGTGAAGATATGATTGTAGATTATGCGATTAGTCCATATGCTGCTACAAAGAAGGCAAATGAAGTGATGGCACATGTTTATCATTCTTTAAATGATATGAATATTATCATGTTACGTTTTTTTACTGTTTATGGTCCGAAACAACGTCCTGATTTAGCAATTAATAAATTTACTAGACTTATGTTAGAAGGAAAAGAGATTCCAATGTATGGAGATGGTAGCACATCAAGAGATTATACTTATATTGATGATATTGTTGATGGTATTATGAGAGCTTGTGATTATGTTATGACCAATAAGCATGTTTATGAAATTATTAACATTGGCAGTTCTCATCCTGTTTCATTAAAAGAAATGATTGATACAATTGGCGAAACTTTAAATGTTGTTCCGAAAATTCAAGAATTGCCAATGCAACCAGGAGATGTTGATAGAACTTATGCTGATATATCTAAAGCGAAACAGTTACTTGGTTATGAGCCACATACAACATTTAAAGATGGAATTAAGAAATTTATTAAGTGGTATCGTCGGTAGTAAATATGAATGATAATAAAATTGCAATTCTTAGAGTCAAAAATGATGATTATTTCTTTCGATATATTGCTCGTCGATTACATCCTTTGTATTTTACGAAAAATTTGCATTTGTTTGAAAAACTATATCAACATCATATAATTATTTTGGGTTTTTGGCATTTTTTTGTTAGGCATTATAATTGCTTTATATTATTTGATGCAATGTTAGTTGATGAAGTCCCTAATTATATAAAAAAGAAAAATCCGAAAGCCAAAGTAATTGTATATTTTTGGAATCGAATTAATCAAAATAATGATTATTTATTACGAAATTCAAATATCGACAAATTTTATACATTTGATAAAACTGATTCTAAAAAGTATGGGATTCACTTTAATGAGACTTTTTATGTTCCAACGTTATTACCAAACAATCCTGTTTTGTATGATGCCTTTTTTGTAGGTAGGGCAAAAGAACGAAAAAAAGAGTTGATAGAAGTTCAACAAATTTTAGAACACAGTGGATGTACTGTATTTTTTAAAATTGTTGAGCACGAGAAAGACTATATTTCTTATTCCAATTATTTAAAATTATTGTCACAATCCAAGATTATTGTTGATATTGTTAATAATAATCAAACAGGGTTAACTTTGCGTGTAATGGAGTCACTTTTTTATCAAAAGAAGTTGATTACTAATAATAAAAAAGTTTGTGAATATCCATTTTATCGTGCAAATAATATTTTTATTATTGACAATGATATTAATCCCAAAAAAATTCGTGCTTTTTTAAAAAAACCATACCAGCCGGTACCGGATGATGTTTTAAAAAATTATACTTTTGAAGCATGGTTAAATCGTTTTAAGAGAGAGGATATATTATGAAAAAAATAGCAGTTTACACTTGTATTACTGGAAATTATGACAACTTGATGGAAGTGAGAACTCCCGAAAAACAAGTGGATTATTATTGTTTTACTAATAATCGTACGATTACTTCTAATACCTGGAAAGTTGTTTATATTGATAACGATGGATTGGATGATCATCGATTGTCACGAAAAATCAAAATGCTAGGACATCCAATTATAAATGAGCATTACGAAATAAGTGTTTGGATGGATGCATCTGTTTCTTTTATCAAGAGTATTTATCAGTTTGTTGAACAGTTTGGACAAATGGATCGTTATCCATTTGCAGCGTGCGTTCATCATTCTAGAGATTGTATATATGAGGAAGCTAAGACGTGTGTAAAATATCGAAAAGATAAAAAAGATATTATAAAAAAACAAATGGAATTTTATAAAAAAGAAGGTTTTCCTGCACATTATGGTTTATATGAGATGACTGTTTTTATAAAAAAACATAATGAACCGGTTGTAAAAAAAACAATGAAAATGTGGTTTGATATGGTTTGCAAATGGAGCAGAAGAGATCAACTTAGTTTTATGTGGTGTATTTATCAAACGCATATGCCAATTGCAGAAATTCCACTTAATATATTTGATAATGAGTGGTTTTATTGGTATCCTCATCATTCTGTTCCAGCAATAAAAGAATGTCGAGTTTATTGTGGTACGAACCAAGAAGATGAAAAACAATATAACTGGGATTACGATTTAAGTGTTCCCTATTTACACCTATCAGAACAAAAAGTCCAAATTCAGTTTTCTGTAGTACGAACTATTTCAGACATTAAACTTGATTTGATGTTACCTGCCTCTACTAAAGTGTTTAATATAGTTACTAATTATTCTTACGAAATGTTTCATTTTGAAGAAATAGATAATTGTTTTTATGCAACATCATCATCTTATATCATGTTACATGGAAACTTTAAAAAAGGCACTACAATTGATGTACAACTATCAGTTGATTTATATCAAGGTGATTATTTTATGAAAAAATATATAGAGAAGGAACAAGATAATCGATTACTTTTGGAAAAGAATCAAAAATTGACACAAAAAAATAATGAATTAGATCAAGAACTTTGTCGCTTATTAAATAGTAAAAGTTGGATGGTTACAAAGCCATTGCGAAAAATTTCTAAAATTCTGAAAAAATAATTCGATAAGTTGTAGTTCTTATTAAGAATTGATATAATGTTAGTAGTGTAGGAGGTTTTGATATGAAAGGAATTATTTTAGCGGGAGGGTCTGGGACTAGACTTTATCCAATCACGGAAGGAATTAGTAAACAATTGATGCCAATTTACGATAAGCCAATGATATTTTATCCACTGTCTACTTTGATGATGGCTAATATTCAAGATATTTTGGTAATTACGACGCCACAAGATCAAGAAGGATTTATACGTTTATTAGGAGACGGTAGCAAGTTTGGTGTCAATTTAAGTTACGTCACTCAACCAAGTCCAGACGGCCTTGCACAAGCATTTTTACTAGGAGAGGATTTTATTGGACAAGAACCGTGTGCAATGGTTTTAGGAGATAATATCTACTTTGGGAACGATTTTAGTAAATTGCTTGCCAATGCGAAATACAATGCTTATCAGGGTTCTGCAACAAATTTTGGATATGCTGTAAAAGATCCACAACGTTTTGGAATTATGGAATTAGATAAAAACCAAAATATTATTAGTGTCGAAGAAAAACCAGAACATCCAAAAAGTAAATATGCCATTACAGGATTATATTTTTATCCAGATGATATCGTATCGAAGGCGAAACTTGTGAAACCGAGTCCTAGAGGAGAACTTGAAATCACGACATTAAATGATATGTATTTACAAGAAGGACGTTTAAAAGCACAAGTTTTAGGAGATGGATTTACTTGGTTCGATACAGGGACGCCGGATAGTCAATTAGAAGCTGCCAACATGATTAAGACAATTCAGTCTAACAAAGGAACTGTGATTTGTGCTCCAGAGTTAATTGGTTATCAAAATGATTGGCTTTCTCGTGAAGATTTACTTGCACGTGGCGAGCTTCTTCGCAAAAACGAATATGGCAAATGTTTGATTAAAACTGCCAAAGAATAATCGAATTCTTTTCGCTTATTTTTAAATGTGCTATAATAATTAAAGGCTTAATTTATTGTGATTGGAGATGAAAACATGCCAAAAAAGAAATTGTCAAAAACAAAAAAAAATTCTTCCCAAGTTGCTATTGAAGTGAATCATGTTACGAAATATTTCAAAGTTTATTATGATAAAGCCAATACTTTAAAAGAACATTTAGTTTTTTGGAAAAATTCTAAAGCTGAAAAAAGAGTAGTTTTAAAAGATATTAATTTAAAGATTAATAAAGGCGAAAGTGTTGCTCTAATTGGTGTAAATGGCAGCGGTAAAAGTACTCTTTTGAAACTGATGACCAAAATTATTTATCCTAACGAAGGTACTATTGTTACAAATGGTAAGCTTACTTCTTTGTTGGAACTTGGAGCTGGCTTTCATCCTGACTTTACTGGACGTGAAAATATATATTTTAATGCTTCTATTTTTGGACTTACTGCTCAGCAGATTGATGCTCGTGTCGATGATATTATTTCTTTTTCAGAATTAGGAAAGTTTATTGATGTTCCGGTACGAACTTATTCATCTGGTATGTATATGAGGCTTGCTTTTTCAGTTGCTATTAACGTTGATGCTGAAATTCTTTTGATTGATGAGATTTTGGCAGTTGGAGATCAACACTTTCAAGATAAGTGTCATCAAAAATTAGAAGAGTTAAAGAAGAGTGGTAAAACGATTGTCATCGTAAGCCATAATATTGGTGCAGTAAAACGATTATGTGATCGAGCTGTATGGATTTATAATGGTGAGGTTTACATGGATGGTAAATCTGAAGATGTAATTGCAGAGTATTTAAAGGTGTGTGGATAATATGAAGGAATTATTTAAAAACTTATATGATTATCGTCAACTATTGAAAAGCAACGTTCGAAAAGAGATTCGAGGAAAGTATAAAGGTTCTTTTTTAGGCGTTCTTTGGTCATTTGTTAATCCATTACTGATGACTTTGGTTTATGCAATTGTATTTCCAATTATTATGAAGAATGATATTCCACATTATGTTACGTATTTGATTGTCGGTATTATTCCATGGACGTATTTTACAACTGTGATTGGGCAGGGAACAACTACAGTTTTGGTAAATGGAGGAATTATTAAGAAAGTTTATTTTCCACGTGAGATATTACCAATTTCAGTTAATTTAAGTGGCGTTATTAACTTCTTGATTTCTTGCGCTGTTATTGCCTGTTTCTTGATTTTTAGTGGAATTGGATTTAGTTTTAACATTTTGTTTTTGCCTTTGATTGTACTTACTCAATTTATTTTGCAACAAGCAATTATTTTTATTACAAGTGCGATTGATATTTATATTAGAGATGCAGAGTATATTATTAATTTTTTTGTTAGTATGTTATTTTATGCAACACCTATTTTATATTCGCCAACTTTATTTGTAGGAACAAAATTAGAGTTTTTGATGCATATTAATCCAATGGCAGTTATTATTACTTCTTACCGTGATATTTTTTATTATCAGCAGACTCCTGATTTATTGAGTTTGTGTATTGTATTGGCAATTTCATGTGTTTTATGTTATGTTGGATGGCGAATTTTCAAACGCTTAGAACGTGGTTTTGCAGAGGAGGTATAAAATGGCAAAATGTGATATTATTATTCCTGTTTATAACGCACCTGAATATGTAAATTTTTGTGTATTTGCGTTATTTCATAATACGAATATGAAGAACGTTGGAAAGGTTTATTTATTGGATGATTGTTCTAATGAAATTACACATTCTTTACTTGATAATTTGAAATCTAAATATGGGAAGCAAGTAGTTGTCATTCATAATGAGAAAAATTTAGGATTCATAAAAAATGTGAATCACGGATTTGAACTTAGTAAAGAAAAATATGTTCTTTTATTAAATACAGATTGCTTTGTTGCTAAGCATACGGTAGAAAAATTAATGGAGCATATGGAAAAAGATTCTAAAATTGGTCTAATTTGTCCTGTATGTTCTAATGCCGCTAATTTAACTTTAGAAATGTACCCGGGTTACTCTTACATGATGATGGATCAATTATTAGAAAAACATTTTAAAGGACAAAATTATGATGCGTGTACGGTTGTTGGAAATTGTTTGATGATTTCTAGAAAATGCATCAACGAGGTCGGCGGATTAGATGAAATATATGGAATGGGATATGGAGACGAGACGGATTATCAATTCAAATCCATGGAGAAAGGTTTTACTGCTAAAGTGGCAATTGATACTTATGTTTTCCATAAAGCAGAAATGTCTTTTAATACAACGAATCAAAAAAGAAGTGAACGTTTAGAAAAGAATCGTCAAATCTTTTTTTCTAGATGGGGTGAACAATATAATGCTTTGTTAGCAAAATATCAAAAAAATGATCCTATCGAATATATTAAATCCACTTTGAAGAAAAAAGATATTTTACCAAACTTTGACTTTGTTTTTATATTACCACAAATGGGAAAAGGTGCTGGCGGTATTATTGTTGTTTCTGAACTTGTTAATTACTTAAATGTTTTGGGTTTGACAGTTGGAATGTTGAATTTGTATCCAGGGGCTTATAATGGAATTATGACGTTTGCTTCTTTAACTCCGAAAGAAATTTCTAGTTTGAAATCAAAGTACTTGATTGCAACCATTTATGATAGTGTTTTCTTGGCTAAAAAGTTAGCATCTAAAATAAATTCTAAAATTGTCTATTTTTCACAAGGATATGAATTCTTGTTTGACTTTGGTACACGTTATGGTGAGGTTGAATCATCTTTTAAAATTGCTGATCATGTTATGACGATTTCCCATTATTTGCAAAGCAACTATAAGAATATGTTTCATATTGAACCTTTATTATCTTTAAATGGTATTGATTATGATATTATTTATCATGAACGCACTTCTAAAAAGAAGAGTTGTAGGAAAAAGATTGTTATGAATTTGCGAAGCGAAGCATTAAAGGGCGGTTTTATTTTGAATGATATTATCAAACGGATTACACTGCAATGTGATAATGTTGAAATTCATGTTATTGATAATTCTTCTAAATCTGATTTTGGTGTGAATAACAATGATAGTGTTGATTTGATTATTCATAAAGGTCCGATTGATAGAATTGCTATTTATGAATTATTAAGAGATGCGGATATTTTAGTTGATTCATCTTTTAGTGAAGGATTTGGATTGTTACCGTTAGAAGCCATGGCTGCAGGTGTTGTGCCTGTCATTTCAAATAGTTTAGGTTGTAAAGAATATGCCCAAGATGGAATTAATAGCTTTATAATTGATGCGGTGAATGATTCTTCACAATATATAGATAAAATTAATTTATTATTGAATGATTCAACTTTGTTAGAAACAATGCGTAAGAGTGCAGTAGAGACAGCCTCTCATTTTGATTTTTCGGATTCCATTCAACAGTATTATCATAATTTGAAATCTATTTTAGATGAAAAAGTTGCTCCCATTAATTATCCGCTTACAGAACGTGATCAAGAAGAACTTGAAAAGCACTTGATTACAGATGTGCAATATGAAAAAATTTTATTTACATGCAAACGAAATTATTATGATGCAAACAAACAAGAAGGTAAATCTGGTAGAGCACATAATCTGTATGTTTTAGCCAAAGAATTCGTAAAAGCAAATGTATATATTGCTAAAAAGACAGTAAAAAGTATTTTAGATAAGGATTATAAGTTATAATATGAAATTTGTTGGTGTTGTTGTTGCTTATAATCCAACAGATGTGATTTATCATTGCATTGATTCATATTTACCTTTTTTAAAAAAATTGTATGTCGTTGATAATAGTAATACAGATCATCATAAAATGTTTTCCAGATATTCTAATGTTGAATATATTTCAAATTTAGAAAATTTAGGAATTGCTAAAGCTTTAAACATTGGTGCCGAACATGCTTTAAAGGATAAAGCAGATTGGCTTTTGACAATGGATCAAGATAGTGTTTTTGAAGGTGATAATTTAAAAAAATTGATTGATTTTGTTAAGATATGTGATGTAAAAAAAGTTGGGTTAGTTTCTCCTTGGCATGTGACTAAAGAACATAAAGAAAAGAGTACAGACGATGTTGAAAAGGTTGTAGAAGTTATGACTTCTGGAAATTTTGTCAATCTAAGAGCATGGAAAAAAGTTGGTGGTTGGAAGGATTGGTTTTTTATTGATTGTGTTGATATCGAATTTTGTATGAATTTAAATATTCATCATTATGATGTGTTACGATACAATCTTTCTTTGTTACATCATAATTTGGGTAATATCGAATTACATCATCTTTTGGGCAAAGAATTTGCATGTACCAATCACAATTATATTCGCCAATATTATATGATTCGAAATATGTATTACTTAGAAGAATTATATAAAAATGAATTTCCAGAGAAAATTCATTCTATGAAACGTGGAGCATTTGGTAGATTTAAAAATATTTTAGTTTGGGAAAAGGATAAGTATCGAAAAATAAGAAATATGTATCGTGGATATCATGATTATAAAAAAGGAGTTAAAGGAAAATACTCATATGATGATTAAAGAGAGGTATTTGTTATGCAAAAGTTTATTCAATATGTTTTAAAGAATTGGCATTATCTTTTATTTATTTTCTTATTGATTGTAATTAATTTTCTTTGTTTATATGATCATATTATGAACCATAATTTTACGGTATTATTCAAATCTGCATTAATTGTTTTTTCTGTTTTTGCTCCTATTATATTGTGTTTTATAGTAAAAAAACTCATAAAACAACAGAAAGCTTTGCAACATATCTTTCTTACTATTGCAGTTCCTTTAGGATGTTTATATATGATTGTTTTACCAATGGCTGGTACTCCCGATGAAATCGCTCATTATTATCGATCCTATGAGATTTCTATGGGACATATTACATCAAAAGTTGAGGGAGAGGCTGGAGGACGAGATTTTCCAGTTGCTATATCATCTATATTTGACCAAATGAAATTAGATTTAACAAATATTAAATATCGCGATGTTTTAGATTCTTTTCGTATTCGTACTGACAATTCTGTCACTCAGTTTACTAATTTTACTTCTTCTGCATTATATTCACCATTATGTTATCTGCCTCAAGCAACAGGAATATTAGTAGCAAGATTACTTCATTTACCTACGGCCTTTACATTTTATTTTGGAAGAATTTTTAATTTTATTGCTTTTTTAGCTATTGTATATTTTTCCATTAAGTGGCTTCCAATAAAAAAAATAAGTATGATTAGTATTTTATTTTTGCCTAGTGTATTTCAGGCTGCAATTTCCTTATCTCCAGATGCCTTAACCATAGCCATATCCTTTGCTTTGATCTCGTTTACTTTTTATATGCGAGATATCAAAAAAGGTAAAATGACTAATCGAGAATTTACAATTATGTCTATCTTGGCTTTATTTATCTCTATGTTAAAAATTGTTTATTTGCCTATTTGTTTTTTGCTTTTTTTAATTCCGAAGGAACGCTTTTATTCTCATAGAGAAAAATATATGAAATTAGGATTGTTACTTATGGGGATTGTTGGACTAAATTTAGGTTGGTTGATGTATTCTTCACGTTTTTTGATAGAAACAAATCCTGGTGTTAATGCAGTAGCACAACTTGAATTTATTTTATCATCACCAATTTCTTATGTAAAAATTTTATTTGATACGCTTTCAACATATTATTTTGTTTATTTAACAACTGCTTTAGGAGCGCAATTAGGGTGGTTAACAATCAATTTGAATCAAAGTTATGTGTTTTCATATTTTATTTTGCTGATTTTTATTTTTTTGACGGATCAAGAGAAAACTAGGAAAAAATTGCAAGAGTTTGAAAAGTGGTGGATATTTCTTTTATGTTGTGGCATTGTTCTTTTAATTTTTACTAGCTTGTACATTCAATGGAATGCAGTACGTAGCGAACTCATAAGTGGTGTACAGGGAAGGTACTTTTTACCAGTTGTATTGCTTGCCGTTTTGCTGATTGATAATCATATTAAGTATAATAATCGTTCTAATATAAAATATTATTTTTCATTTGCGGTGTTCTTTAATTTATATGCTATTATGGAATGCTTTTTGTATCATTTATAGTTAGAGGTGAGTTTGTTGAAAAGGAATTTAAAAAAAGATAAAATTCTTATCATTATTCCGGCTTATAATGAAGAGGAATCTATTTTGAGTACTTATCAGTCTGTTATGGATTACAATAAAAAAGATAAGCCTATTTCTTTAGATGTTATGGTTATTAATGATGGCTCAAAAGATAATACAAAGAGGATTTTGAAAGATAACCATATTCCACATATTAATTTAGTTCATAATTTAGGAATTGGTGGTGCTGTTCAGACCGGCTATAAATATGCACTGGAAACCAATTATGATTATGCGGTTCAGTTTGATGGAGATGGACAGCATGATATTAGTTATGTTGAAACGATTTTGAAACCTTTACAAAAAGGACAAGCTGATCTTTGCATTGGTTCACGCTTTTTAGATGATACGAGTGAGTTTAAATCAACTGGAGCAAGGCGTATTGGAATTAAAATTATTTCATTTTTGATTCGGTTGTTTGCGCATATCAAAATTATGGATCCGACTAGTGGATTTCGTGCTGCTAATCGAAGCGTGATTCAGCACTTTGCTATGAGTTATCCTAGAGAATACCCAGAACCGGAATCGATTGTTAATATTACAAAATTAAATTACCGTGTTATAGAACAACCTGTTAAAATGAGGGAAAGAACCGGTGGAGTTTCTTCTATCAGGGCTTGGAAGACTGTTTATTATATGATAAACGTTGGATTATCGATTATCGTTACTAGTTTAAAGAAAAAAGGTGATTGTTAATGTCAAATACGTTACGTTATGGAACGGCAATTGTTGTTGTAATATTTGCTATTGTAATATTTAATTTAGTGCGTAGAAATAAGCTAAGTATGAAATATGCTTTGGTTTGGCTCGGTACCGCATTTGCAATGTTAGTTGCTGTTTTAATCCCTAATTTTTTAGACTTTATGGCAAATTTGTTTGGGTTTGAGTTAGTTTCTAATATGTTATTTTTGATTGGAATGTTGGTCTTAATGTGCATTTCTTTATCATTAACCATGATTGTTTCCAAACAATCTAATATGATAAGGTTATTAACGCAAGAAGTTTCTATGCTAAAAAGTAAAGAAAAAGGGGAAAGCAATCATGATTAAATATGTTTTAACAATTGTATATTTAATTTGTACCACTGGCGGTATTACGTTTATGAAATTAGGAGGAGATTCTTTAAAACTTGGGTTAAAAGATGGATTTTCTCTTAGTATGGGGTGGAAAACTTTTATCGGTTTTTTACTATATCTAATTAGTTTTTTGCTATGGCAAAGGTTAATTGTTAAATACGATTTATCTATTATGGTGCCAATAGTTACTGGTATTGTACAAATTTTGGTGTTATTAATTGGACATTTTGTATTTAAAGAATCTTTAAGTATGTTGTCTACATTTGGCGCTATTTTAATTATTGCAGGAATTATTTTAATGTCTTTTGGTAGTCGTTAGAAGTGGTAGACACTTCTTTTTTTGACTAAATTTCTAATCTATTTTATAATGATTATGGGTGATTACGTTGAAGAAAGTTACAATTTTAGCATTACATCTAGGATATGGTGGAATTGAAAAATCAATTGCTGCTCTTGCTAATTTATTAGTGGATGATTACGAAGTGGAAATTATCTCTTCATATCAATTATTTGATAAACCCGCTTTTGATATTGATCCTAGAGTAGAGGTGCGCTATTTAATTACAAAATTTAAACCAAATCGTGAAGCATGGAAAACATCTTTAAAACATTTGCGGCCGATATCTTTTATAAAAGAAAGTTTTAATAGTGTTATGACGCTTGCACTTCGTAGAAGTACAATGATTCGTGCAATCGAAAATTGTCATAGTGATATTATTATTTCGACAAGGGATTTATTTAATACTTGGTTAGGTAACTATGGTAAAAAAAGTTGTTATAAAATCGGATGGGAACACAATCATTATCACGGCGATATGAGTTATGCAGATAAAGTTACTAAGTCGGCAAAAAATTTAGATGCTTTGGTTTTAGTTTCGGATTCCCTTAGAAAGTTTTATAAAAAACAACTTGCAAATACAAAATGTAAATGCTTTTATGTTCCAAATATTTTGGATACGGTTCCAGAGCGCCTTTCTAAATTAAATGAAAAAAGACTTATTTCTGTTGGTCGTTTATCTCGTGAAAAAGCTTATGAAGATCTTTTAGATGTTTTTCAAGTTATTCATACGCAAGAACCTTCTTGGAGACTTGATATTATTGGCGATGGTGCACAAAAAAATTTGTTAGGAGATCGAATCTTTGCAGAAGGATGGACCGATTGTGTAAAACTTCATGGTTTTCAAGATAAAACTTATATCAATAATCTATTATCTAAGTCATCTATTTATTTGATGAGTAGTATTAC
Organism: Bacillota bacterium; assembly: GCA_003149915.1. Taxonomy (GTDB): domain Bacteria; phylum Bacillota_I; class Bacilli_A; order RF39; family UBA660; genus Faecenecus; species Faecenecus gallistercoris. The sequence goes on along the minus strand of QAMK01000017.1, from coordinate 10,678 downwards.
GGAATCTTTTGGTATCGTTTTAATTGAAGCGATGAGTCATGGTCTACCTTGTGTTGCATTCGATTCTGCTGAAGGTGCAACCGAATTGATTGAAGATGGTAAAAACGGTTTTTTGATTTCGTATCGTAATAAGGAAGAATATGCTAAAAAAGTAATTGAATTGATTCAAAATAAAAAGGAACGGACGAAATTAGGAAAAAATGGTCGTGAAACGAGTTTGTGTTTTACAAGTGATAAAGTAAAACGAGATTGGATGAAAGTTTTAAAGAGGAAATAAATATGAAACAAAAAGTATTATTTATATCATCGACAGGTGGACATCTATCTGAAATGATGCAGTTAAAAAGTATGTTTAATCATTATGATTACCATATTATTACGGAAAAAACAAAATCAAATATGAAGTTAAAACAACAATACCCAGGGCGCGTGAACTATTTGATTTATGGAACGAAAGATCATATGTTGACGTATCCATTTAAACTTTTTGCAAACTGTTTTAAAAGTTTATATTTTTATTTTAAAATACGTCCAAAATACATTATTACAACTGGTGCTCACACGGCAGGTCCGATGTGCTGCATCGGTAAATTATTTGGCAGTAAAATTATCTATATTGAGACATTTGCTAATATTCATACGAAGACGATTACTGGAAAATTGATTTATAAATTCGCCGATTTATTTATTGTTCAATGGAAGAGTATGTTGAAACTTTATCCATCGTCTGTTTGGGGAGGTTGGATTTACTAATGATTTTAGTTACGTTAGGTACACAAGATAAACCATTCACTCGTCTTTTGGATGCTATTCAAAAGGCTATCGATGATGAGATTATCAAGGAAGAAGTCATCGTACAAGCAGGATATACGAAGTATGAATCTAAAGATATGAAAATTTTTGATTTGATTCCATCTGATGAGTTTGACCAATTGGTAAAAAAATGTCGTATTTTAATTACACATGGTGGAGTAGGTTCCATTATGACAGGATTAAAGGCTGGAAAGGTTGTGATTGCTGCGCCGCGACTTTCTAAGTATAAAGAACATACCAACGATCATCAAAAGGAAATTATTCGTGAATTTGCTAAAGAAGGATATTTGGTTGAATTAAAAGATTTCAATCAATTAAGTAAAACATTAGCATATGCAAAAAAGTTTAAGCCTAAAAAATTTGAGAGCAATACGAATCATTTTATTAAGCTAATTGAAAATTATATAGAAGAGGACAGCATGAAAAAAGAAAAGAAAACTAAAATTTCATTAAAAGAATTATATCAAAAGTATAGAGAAGTGATTATGTATTTGATATTCGGTGTTTTGACAACTGTAGTAGCACTTGCTATTTATTATGGCCTCGTTTTTACTATCATTGATCCTAGTGATGGTGTTATGTTACAAGTTGCCAATTTTGTCTCTTGGTTTGGAGCACTTATTTTTGCATATGTTACAAACCGAAAATTTGTATTTCAAAGTCATGAACAAAATAAAATGAAAGAAGCACTTAGTTTTGCAGGAGCAAGACTTGTAACATTATTTATGGATATGGCAATTATGTTTGTAGGAGTTACAGTCATGCATGGTAACGATAAAATTATGAAGCTTATTTCTCAAGTTGTCGTTATTGTTGCAAATTATGTGTTTAGTAAAATATTTGTATTTAGAAAAAAATAAAGATTTGTTTTGTATTGATAAGATAATTTTGAATTCATTTCTTGTATAACTATAGTGTACGGTATTCAATATCGTAATTATGATTACAAAGTGAAGGAGGTTTTTCATGGAAGAACATAACAATATTATTATTTATCAATCAGAAGATGGTAAGACGAAAATTGATGTAAAATGGAGGATGAAACGGTTTGGTTATTGCAACAGCAGATGGCAGAGTTATTTTTTACTTCGAGGACAAATGTTGTTGAGCATATCAATAATATTTATGCTGAAGAAGAATTTAATCAAGATTCAACCTGTCGTAATTTCCGACAAGTTCGAAAAGAAAGTAATCGAACTGTAAACAGAGAGATACTATATTACAATTTAGATATGATTATTTCTTTAGAATATCGAATTAAATCAAAAACTGTTACAAATTTTAGAAGATAGGCAACGGAACGATTAAAAGAATATTTAATTAAAAGTTTTACTTTAGATGATGAAAGATTAAAAGGAAATAGTGGTGGTAATTATTTGAAAAATTATTAGCCAGAATTAAGAATATTAGATCATCTGAAAAAGTTTTATATAGGCAGGTTCTCGATTTGTATGCAACTGCTGTCGATTACAATCCAAAAGATAGTAAATCTATTGAATTTTTCAAAATAAATTACATTATGCTGTTCATGGGTATACCGCTTTAGAAATCATTTATGAAAGAGCTGATTCTGATAGACCTCTTATGGGATTAATCACTTTTTCATGGTGATTTGCCAATTATGAGTGATTGGTGGTTGATAAGAATTATTTAATTGAGGAGGAACTCAATATCTTAAACAATTTAATTTCTGGTTATTTTTATTTTGCTGAAATACAATCGATTCGTCACCGCCTAAGACTATATTAAGCAATTGGATTTGATTCTTTCTGGCATTGGCGAAAAAACGTTAGTAGGGGCTAGTTCTGTAGCCACGATGAAGCGATTAAAAAAGCAACTGAAGAGTATAAGAAATATCAAGTAAAAACGTTGAGCCAGTAGAAAAAGAGTATTTAGAAGCTTTAAAAGTCTTAGGCAATTAAATAGAAAATAAAGTAAAAAATCAGTAAAGATTATTATCACGCATTCAAACGATATTGTTTTTAGAATGATTTATTGTACTACAATTTGTAGTACTTTTTATTTTATGGTATAATCTAAGTATATTGATGCGAAAAGAGGAGTTATATGAAAAAAATATCGATTGTTGTACCTTGTTATAATGAAGAAGAATCGCTACCATTATTTTATAAAGCTGTAGATAAGATTACGGATAAGATGAAGAAGAAAGCAGAATTTGAATTTGTTTTTGTCAATGATGGCAGTCGTGATAAGACTTTGGAAATTTTAAGAGATTTAGCTAAGAAAGATAAACGTGTGCGTTATATATCTTTCTCTAGAAACTTTGGAAAAGAAGCAGGCATGTTTGCTGGTCTTGAAAATGCAACTGGTGATTACGTTACGACGATGGATGCAGATTTACAGGATCCACCAGAACTGCTAGAAGAGATGTTCGATACATTAGAGTCTGGGGAATACGATTGTTGTGCAACGAAGAGTACTTCTCGAAATGGTTATTCTTTTTTCCGTAAATTGTTTACAAAGTGGTTTTATGGAATTATTGGAAAACTTTCTAAGACAGAGATGGTTCCGGGTGCTAGAGATTTCCGTTTGATGAGTCGGAAAATGGTAAATGCCGTTGTTTCCATGAAAGAGTACAATCGTTATTCAAAAGGGTTGTTTAGTTTCGTAGGATTTCGTACGAAATGGATTGAATTTGAAAATCAGGAACGTGTTGCTGGTACGACAAAATGGAACTTTTGGAAATTGTTTACATATGCAATTGATGGAATCGTAGGATTTTCTACTCAACCGTTGTTAATTTCCGCTTTTTTAGGTGTGTTGTTCTGTTTGATTGCTTTTGTGATGATTGTTGTGATTGTTGTCAAAACGCTTGCTTTTGGAGATCCTGTTTCTGGATGGCCTAGTCTTGCTTGTATTATCTTCTTAGTTGGTGGTGTGAATTTGTTCTGTACAGGTATTATTGGTGAATATTTGGCCAAAGTATATTTAGAAGTAAAGAACCGTCCGATTTATATTGTTGCGGAAACAGAAAAAGATTTAAAAAAGTAAATCTTTTTTGTATTGATTGGCAGGTTGTAAAAAGTAAAAATTTATGATATATTTTTAGAGAATAAAAAGTAGGTGATTTCTTTTGAAAAAGTACGGAAAGTATGTTTTTATCGTTGGCGTTATTTTAGTTTTGCTAGGTGTCGCAATATTCATTATTAGTGACCAAAATGAAAAGAATATGAGAGACAAGGAAAATTCTGAGAAAATTGTTGCGGGATTTGGTAACTTTAGTGATGCTGCCACAGTATTTTCTGATAAACGGGTAGAAGTATACGACACGATGTTTCAAGATGTTATTTTAGAAGACTACGCATCATTAAAAGAGTCATATGATACGTTGTTTAATGAATATTTAAAAACGTTACAAGATATGGATGAAGCAGGAAAAGATTTAAAAGAGCTTTGCCCAAATCACACCTACAAGGATGATGACGTTGTCAGTAAATGTTCTTCTTATATGACGGCATATGAAACGAGTGTCAACTATTTCATTAAAGACATGAATTTATATAATGATCAAATCGAGTTATATAATGAAACTGCGGCAGAACCGATTGAGTTATATCAAAACAATCAATATTCTGATTATATCGATTTCAACGGTGATGGAACTTACTTAGGTAGAGATTAGAGGTGATTCGATGTTTCGCAAAAAAGTAACAGAAATTGGTACGAGCGAACCGGAAAAAGAAAAAGTAAAGAAGACGAAAGAGCAAAAAGGAATTGCATTTAAACGAGCATTTTTGATTTTTGTTTCGGCAGGAATTGTTCTGATGAGTTCTGGTTTATTTATTCTGTATGGACCTTTTTCTTACGTTCGAGAAACTTTGATTACAACTGCTATGACTACGATGACACATCAGTGGTTATGTAAGTGGTTTTACAGTGATGATACGATAGCAAGTGTTTTAGCAAATAATACAGTTATTGAATCTGGGGAATCGACAGATCCGAATTTGATTACGATTTCGAATCCAGATTACAATGCTACTACTTATGCAAATCAATATGAAAAAGAAATCTTAGATCACGAAGAAGGAGCTTTGTATAAAGTTATCGATATTGAAGGACCTGGTTACAAAGGATTTTTAGTAGCAGTCTATGATCCGTCTAAAGTTCATATTGCTACGACAAAGTATTTAGGAAAAACAGGTCAATCTTTAAAAGTTATTGCTAAAAATAGCAATGCAATTATAGCGATGAATGCAAGTGGTTTTTATGATCCGGATTGGAACTCAAATGGTGCGATTCCTCATGGTGTTGTTATTTCGAATGGTGAAGTCGTTTGGCGTTATACTCCTGCAAACGTAGGTGGTGGCTTTATCGGATTTACAAACGATGATAAATTTGTTCTTTGTGCTTGTTCTGAAAAAGAAGCATTAGAGATGGGAATGCGGGATGCTATTCAATTTGGACCATTCTTGATTGTCAATGGTAAACCATCCTTCGTAAAAGGAAACGGTGGATGGGGAATTGCTCCTCGTTCTGCAATCGGTCAAAGACAAGATGGAATCGTACTGTTCTTAGTAATTAATGGTCGTCGTACTGAATCACTTGGAGCCGATATGGTCGATCTTACGGAAATTATGCAAAATTATGGTGCTTACAATGCTGCTAACTTAGATGGAGGTAGTTCTTCAGCACTTGTTATCAATAACGAAATTGTCAATACTCCAGTTGCTGGAGGTGCGGAAGGATTACGAAATATTCCAACCGCATGGGTTGTAACAGAAGATTAAAGGTAAAAACGAAAAGTTTTTATCTTTTTTTGCACTTTTTTCTCCAAAGTTGTCTCTTGAAAAGTTATAATATTGAACGAACGGTGGTGATAAGATGAGTTCGTCTTTGGTTACACAAATGAGATTGAATTATAATCTCTTAAAATTGCAACATGGTCATATCGAAGCATTGGAAGAGATTTATCATTTGATGTATCCATCCATCTTCAAATATGCGTTTTCTGTTCTTAGACATTACGAAGAAGCAGAGGATGTTTGTCAAGAAGTATTCTTGCGAATTGAACGGTATGCTTCTAAGTATGAACTGGGAACAAATCCACGGGCATGGATTTATAAGATTACGAAAAATCTTGTCACTACCCATTTGAAAAAGAGAAAGAAAGAAATTCCAATCGATAAGGAACAGCTGGAATTTTTTATCAATCAAGATTTGGTTCGTCCGAAAGCGGATTTATCGTATGTGAAAGATGCCTTGAACTGTTTAACCGAACGGGAAGCACAAGTTGTAACACTTCATATCTACGGTGGTTTAAAACATTACGAGACGGCTGAAGTCTTGAATTTATCTTATGAAAAAGTTCGTTCAATTTATACGTATGCACTTCGTAAAATCGAAAAACGACTGACAGGGAGGCAAAAATGAAACAGATAGAAAAGAAACTAAAAAATAGTTTGGATATCCTCATTCCATATCATAATCATAGCCGAAGAAACTCTCTTATGAATACTTTTTCTTATGCTGTCTATGCCATTTTTATTTTCTTTGTAGTCGTTTCGTTTACGAAGCAAAATGCAGTTCTTAATTTGGTCGATTCCGATGTTTTGTTTGCTGAAACTGAAAATACGGATAACGAAAATGTTTCTGTTTTCAGTGCCACACCATCTTTGGCAAGTCGAATCATCGAATATCCATGGCAAGAAAGTGAGGACTATTATACGTATCAAAATACAGGGGATCGTTTTTCTGTGCAAATTCAAGATGGTGAAAACGAATATCAATTGTCTATGGCACAGGGAACATTACAAGGGTTTGGTGATGCAACACCGATTTTAGATACAGATGTTTATTTTTATGTAACAGAAAACGGATATGTTGCCAAGTGGCAATATAAAGATTTTGTTGTCTCGCTTACAAGTAACGAATCGCTTTCTACTTTCATTCGTAAAGTAGAAACAATTATGGAGGAAAATTTAACATGAGAAAAATAGGGATTTTATTTTTAGCAGTCATCACGTTATTTATGACGGGATGTGGGGCGAAAGAAAAAAATATCGAAGGTAGTTTAACGGATATCATGGCTAAAGTGTACGAAGGAATTCCAGAAGAAGAACTTCCAATGGCGCTTTCTAACATAGAAGTCACAAAAGATACATTAGCAAATTATGTTGGGACTTCCGATATCGATATGAAAGAAGCACTTGCTAGCGAATCGATGGTTGGTTCTATTGCTCATTCTGTCGTATTGATTCGTATGAATGAAGGGGCAGATGTTGATGCAGCAGTAACGGCTATTCAAGAAAATGCTAATCCTAGAAAATGGATTTGTGTAGAAGCAGAAAACGTATATGTCGAAAGAAAAGGCGACTTGATTATTTTGATCATGAGCGGGGAAAATGCCGATACGTTAAAGACAAATTTTGAGAATTTACAATAATAAAGGTCTTCTATTTAGAAGACTTTTTTAGGAGGCATATTATGGTTTTTTCTAGCATATCGTTTTTATTTTATTTTTTGCCGATCGTGCTACTTTGTTATTTTCTGGCTTCTAGAAAAGCAAAGAACTTTGTATTGTTAGTTGCCAGTTTGTTCTTTTATTTTTATGGTGAACCAAAATACATTCTTGTGTTTTTGGCATCGATTGGTTTGAATTACTTTTTTGGTAGGAAAATAGAAGATAGTAAACAGCACAAAAAGTTGTATTTGATAATCGATTTGATTTTAAATTTTGGTATGTTATTCTATTTTAAATACTTTAATTTTTCGATTACGATTCTCAATGATATCTTTGGTACTGATTTTTCGCTATGGAACATCGTCATGCCAATCGGAATCAGTTTCTTTACGTTTCAAGCGACTAGTTATACGATCGATATCTATCGTGGTAAAGTTTCATCTGCTCCTAATATTTGGACGTTTGCAACGTACTTGTCTTTATTTCCACAGCTCATTGCAGGACCGATTGTACGATATGAAACCGTTGCAGATGAGTTAGAGCATAGAAAAGAGACGAGTCGTGAGATTGCGAATGGAATTCGTAGATTTATCATCGGACTTGCTAAGAAAGTTTTACTCGCAAATGTACTAGGGACACTTGCAAGCACATTAGGAGGCTTGGAAGAAATCTCTCTAGCATCCAGTTGGGTTCATGCACTTGCACTTACTTTGCAACTGTATTTCGATTTTTCTGGATACAGTGATATGGCAATTGGGATGGGACTTATGTTTGGATTTCATTTCTTAGAGAACTTTAATTATCCATTGATTGCAAATAGTTTGACTGATTTTTGGAGAAGATGGCATATCTCACTTTCTAGTTGGTTGAAAGATTACATCTATATTCCGTTAGGAGGTAGTAGAGTACCATTTTGGAAGTATTGTCGCAATATTTTGTTAACTTGGCTTGCGACCGGACTTTGGCATGGTGCCAATTGGAACTTTGTGTTGTGGGGACTTTTTTTCGCCGTATTTTTAATTATTGAAAAAGTTTGGCTTTTAAAGGTTTTTAAAAAACATTCCATTTTGGCACATTGCTATACGATCTTTTTCATTTTAATCAGTTTCGTTATTTTCTCATTTGAGGACTTATCTAGTATGGGTAGTATGTTACAAAATATGTTTTCTATTTCGAATCCAATTATCACACGAGAGGCTTTGTATTATGTTCGAGATTATTTTGTTGTTATTCTTATCGCTTTGTTTGCTGCAACTCCTATTGCTAAAAATTGGATGGCGAAGGTAAGGAAATCTTCCATATGGAAACGTCTTTCTTTCTTAGAAGTTGTGTTCTACTTTGGTTTGTTTTTCCTTTGTGTAGCGTTCTTAGTAGATGAGTCGTTTAATCCGTTTTTATATTTTAGATTTTAGGAGGTGAAGCGTTTGAAAGATCATATTATGATTGTTGGATTTATTGCTATTTTAGTTTTATTTCCTTTGGTTGGTATCTTCTTACCAGATCAAGAGGTATCTAATAGTGAACGAAGAAATTTAGCAATGTTTCCAAACGTTATAGAGAATGGAAAAGTGAATTTTGAATTTTTTGATGAGTTCAATGAGTATGTAGTGGATCAATTTCCAGGAAGAGATTTCTTTCGTACAGTAAAAGCTACTGCTCAGTTTTCTGTTTTTGGACATTTAGAAAATGATGGTGTATTTGTAAAAGATGGAATGATTTATGAGACCAGTCATTTGAACCGGGAGTCTCTTTCTAATTTCGCGCAGAAATTAAATCGTATTCAAGATAAGTATTTGAATGAATCCAATTCCATTTATTACAGTGTCATTCCAAATAAGATTCATTATTTAGAAGACGATAAATATCCTAGAGTCGATTATGATGAGGTAGTTTCATCTTTAAAAGAATCTTTGTCAGAAGATTTTCAGTTTATCGATATTTCAGATGCATTAAACAAAGAATCCTATTATGCGACGGATATTCATTGGCGTCAAGAAACATTAGATGGTGTCGTCTCTAAATTATTACAGAGTATGAACATAGAGGCTATACCAACTAGTTATGAAGAACATTCTTTTTCTGATTTTGCCGGTTCGCTGTATTCTAAGATTGCATTACCGGTTTCCAAAGAAAACTTAATCTATCGTACCAATTCACTTTTAGATTCGATTTTGGTTTACAATTATGAGAAGAATAGAATGGAACCAGTTTATCAAGATGAGTATTATTCTCATGTCGATTCATACGACGTCTTCTTAGGAGGAGCGACACCACTTTTGGTTATCGATAATCCAGAACTTGAAAATGATAAGAAGTTAATCATTTTTCGAGATTCCTTTGCTAGTAGTTTAACCCCGTTACTAATTTCATCTTATGACGAGATTACGTTAGTTGACTTGCGATATATCGGAACGGATTATTTAGAAGGTATTGTTGACTTCAAAGACAGTGATATTTTGTTTTTATATAGTGATGAAGTCATCAATAACAGTTATTTGTTAAAGTAGGGAACAGTTGTTCCTTTTTTTGTATACTAGGAAATTGCTTCGCATACGAGAAAAAGCGTATCAGAATAAAAAAGTATAGAAAAGAATAAAAAGTTTTGTATTTTACTTGACTATCATACATTTGTTTGATATATTCTTGCTAACTGTGAACGAAAAAGGAGGTGGATAGCATCCAAATGTATAAAAGTTATCAGTTTCGAATGTATCCAAACAAGCAACAGATTATCATGATTCAAAAAACTTTTGGTTGTACAAGATTCGTTTATAACCATTATCTTGAAAAAAGAAAAGAAGAACAGTTAACTAGTTTTGATATGATAAAAGAGTTACCGAATTTATATCCAGAATACCCATTTTTAAAGGAGGTGGACTCTTGTAGTTTGAGGTGTAGTTTGTTTGATTTAGACGATGCCTTTAACCGTTATTTTAGGCATCAAAATAATGATCCAAAGTTCAAAGGGAAGTACGGTTCTAAAAGAAGTTATCGAACTAATTATATTACAAGTACTTATAAAGGAACAAAGTACGAAAATATAAAAATAGATTTAAAAAGAAGAGTAATTACTTTGCCAAAATTAAAAGAAGTAAAAATAAGAGGGTATCGCAATTTAGAAGATTTACCGGGAAGAATCATTCATGCGACAATCAGTGAATGTTCGACTGGCAAATATTATGTAAGTGTGTTAGTCGAAGTCAGTCATATTGCACCCAAGATGATTCCGAGAAGGGTAGTAGGAATCGATTTGGGGATCAAAGATGTAATCATTACAAGTGATGGCGAAAAGATAAAAAACGAGAAAGTTATAGAGAAATATGAAAAAAGAATCAAACGAAAACAAAGAGAATTGGCGAGACGCGTAAAAGGAAGTAGTAATTATTATAAAACGAAAAAGAAGTTATCAGTTTTATTTCAAAAATTAAAGAATGCCAGAAA
>QAMK01000015.1 GCA_003149915.1 Bacillota bacterium | reverse complement strand
TTTTTTCCTTATAAAAAGTGCATTTTCTTTTGAAAATACACTTTTATTACCTAATTGCACTTAATTGTGCACTTTAGATTGATTCAACGTTATACTTTCTTAAATTATTTATTCTTTTTATTTTCGAAATTACCAAATTTTACCATTTATTTACAAATTATCATCTTCTTTTCCGCAGAGACAATAAGATATTTCTTGATTTGATAAATAATCAGCTAGAGAAAGTCTAAATATAGAATTATTTGATAAAGCGATATATAAGTAATTTAAAAAAGTAATTATATAAGAATAATCATCTTCTGAATGTTTAGAAAGAAATATATCATCACAAGTATTTCCTTCAAACATAGGGTAACAACATATTTGATTATTATAACAATGAGCATAAAATCCGTCATTCAATGACAATATAAAATTATGCTTAAGACGTTGCTCAATATTAGAATCATAAACATTAACTAAGACATCTTTGATATTACGTATTTCAATCTTATTACAAATAAGAAATGTCACAATAGAATCTTCTGGACAATGTTGCATATCTACAATAGAAGGTGCATACTTACTTCGATAAATCAATTCAGTATCAGAATCAACATCATCACGTATTTTTTTAATATCTTGTATCTTTTCTAAAATATCTTTCAAATCCTTACGGTCTTGAACATTCGATTTTATTTCTCCAACAGCAACAACACATTCAATTGGAAAAAATGTTTGTTTTGCTGGGATTTCGATTACTGGACAATTTTGGCTATCATATATTATGATATCACACTGAGTACTAACGTTGCCTTTTTTAGTAATAATAAATCCCGAACCAATACCAAACTTTTGAGGTAAGATACTTTTCAAAAAAGATTTTACAATTTCTTCTCTATATGTACCAAACTCCCCAGGATGATAAATATCTTCTTTTTTAGTTTCGTCTCTTACTCCTTTTTCACCTTGATCAACAAAAAGTTCTTTACTATCATAAGTGAAATCATCGACAAAACGAGATACCTTAGATGTAAGCAATTTTTCAAAAATGTTATTCATATTATTTCTCCTTCATTAATTGTATTTGCTATTTAGATTACAATATTTCAACCATAAAAAAACATAAATTTTAGTATGTACAAAAAAAATCGACTCATAAGAATCGATTTTTATCTTAAAGTCTTCCGACTTTGTATCTATCTGGGGCGGAATAAGGGAATCGAACCCTTGCATACCGGAGCCACAATCCGGCGTGTTAACCACTTCACCAATACCGCCATTTCAAAATACATTAATATTCTATCAATAAATTGCACATTTTGCAAGACTTTTTTGCGTTTTCTACACGTTCGCCTATTCCAACTAGCAATTTTCACATAAAGTAAAATGAAGGAGGATTTATGAATCAAAATTTATTTAGTCCGTATGAAGGATTTAATAAAGGAAATCTATTTAGAGATTTATATGACCCGTACAAAAAATATGTACCAAAAAATCTAGAACCTAAAACAGAACAAGAACAATACTTACTAAACCTAGCCCAACTTCAATTTGCTGCTCATGAATTAAATCTTTACTTAGATGTCCATCCAGAAGACGAAGCGATGATTCGCCTATTTAACGAATACCGAGAAGAGTCTAACAAAGCTTTAATGGAATATGAAAGAAGGTATGGTCCAATTACCATCACGAGTGACATCCTCAAAGTGGTCCCTTGGGCATGGACATCAATTAATTTTCCATGGGAGGATAAAAATGTTTAGTTATCAAAAGAGATTACAATATCCCGTAAATATTAAAAGTAAAGATTTACGAATGGCAAAGTACTTGATTACTCAGTATGGTGGCCCAAACGGGGAGTTAAGTGCTGCCATTCGTTATTTAAATCAAAGATTCAACATGCCAGATAACCGTGGTGTTGCATTACTGACTGATATCGCTACAGAAGAACTTGGTCACATCGAAATGATTCAAGCGATGGTCACGCAACTGATGCAAGGTGCTACGATAGAAGAAATCAAAGAAGCAGGTCTAGAAGGAAACTACACGGAACATGGCCTAAGTCTATTTCCAACCGATGCCAACGGATACGTCCATACTTCTACTTATTTTGCCGATACTGGTGACTGGTTAGCCAACCTAACAGAAGACATGGCGGCAGAACAAAAAGCACGTGCAGTCTACGAAAACCTAATCGATTTGACGACAGATCAAGATGTCATAGAGCCGTTGCTATTCTTACGTCAAAGAGAAATCGTCCACTTTGCTAGATTCAAAGAATTATGCGAAATATATAAAAGAGAGGGAGTCTAATGGAGACCTCCCTCTTCTGCTATTAGAGATGCAAACGTCTTATCGAATCTCGGTAATTCTTTTCTGATAACGTCAGGATAAACACCTTTCGAGTTTTCAATCGACTTCCGCACATCTAAAATGTTTACCTCTTTTCGGTTATCGAATACCGCATAAGAAAATGCCTGTTTTAAAATCGTCAAACTACAATCCGGATATCTAGAACCCAGCTCATACACACGACGATATTCACTTGTCAAATCGACGTAGAACGTCATAATCGCTGTCTGCATGTAATAAGAGTACTTTAACTTAGCCCCAGTCTGCTTCTCGATCTTTGGTAACGTTCCCATCATAATTCGAATTGTCTGTAATCTAGTAGGTTCTGCTACTTCGATTCTTTGAAAACGTCTTGTGAACGCTTTATCTCGTAAGATGTAACGCTCGTACTCTTCTGTCGTCGTTGCACCAACTACTTTAATCGTACCACGACCTAACCCTTCCTTGAAGATATTGGCAAAGTCAACGGAAGACTCCGCTGTAGCACCAATCAACATATGAATTTCATCGATAAACAAAATCGTCTTTTCACGTTCTTTTAACTCGTCAATCAAAAGTTGTAACCGCGATTCTCCATTTGGTAAACTTCCTAGTAAAGATGCCGTCTTAACGTTAATAACGCTGAATCCTTTTAAAGCATCTGGAACATTTCCCTGTTCAATACGGTAAGCCAATCCTTCGATAATGGCTGTTTTACCAATACCAGGTTTACCAGTTAAAATGGCAGATTTTTCGGGCGTCAACAAAACCAAAATCAATTTTTGCAATTCTTCATCTCTACCAATAGCCGGATTCGTAATATATGTCTTTTGACAATAGTTTTCACCAAAGCTCCGTAACATACTAAACTTTCCTGGCTCAGGTTCCGGATCTGGAGGAAACGGAACCGCCGGAATCGTATCCGCTTTTTCAGGTTCAATAATCGGGACAACTCCAACCTCATCTTTCGATTTTTGGTTATCGACCTTCGCTTGTTGTACTTCAACAGGAACCTCTACTTGAACAGGTTCCTCTTTTGGCACATCTTTAATCTCAATTTGACGATCTGCATCGTTTCTCTCTGCAACAACTTTTCTTAAAATTGCTTGAATATCAATAGCCATAATAATCACATCCTATTATCTATCAAAATTATATCATAAATTGCGAACTATCAAACAACTTTCCTTATTAGAATGCACAAAAAAAGTATATTTCAAATATACTTTTTAATCTTGAACTGGAGTTTTTACATAAATTGGTCCGTTTTCTTTTGTAGAAGTAGCTAATTTTGGCTTTTGCGTAAAGTCAACTTTACGATTCATAGTAGGAAGAACAATGACTGTATGAGCACGATCTTCCTTAGATGGAACTTCTAACTCATAAGGAATGCCACAAGCATGACAAGCCATTTCAAAGAACTTACCAACTTCAAATTCATGTCCTTGTACAGAAATGGTATCAAAATTCAATGGATGTTTGCAATTCGTCGTATAAGATGAAATAAATCGTTCAATTTTTTCGATTTGTTCTTCCGGCCTAGCACCTTGAAAATCCCGATGAGCAAGTTTATCGATACCGTACTTTCGTACACAGTAATCCAAAACAGTCTCTCTTGCTTTTAACAAATCTTTCTTAGTAGTCCGAAATCCTTTTCCTTCAAAAGAATCGTCTAACAACCGTTTTTTACAATCGAAACCACGTTTGACACTACTTACACTTCCAACATAATTCTGTGGATCTAACGTAATCGCACGATTTTCATCTTCACTATTTAACACAACAATATCATGTAATCCCTTCGGTACAAAAATTGTTTGAGTGGTAACCCGGCCATATGGCAAAGCCTTCGAATACGTAATTAAATCCTTCAAAAATTTAGATTGTGCACTACAAACACCTTTTCCTAAAAGTGCCGCATTCATTCGACTGTAACTAAGTTCCGGAATCAAACTAACATCAGCAAAATCACTTTCGTTAATTTGATAATTTTCATTACAACAAGTAAGTCTTAAATACTCCAAAAAATTAAACATCTTTTCTCGGCCTGTAAAAGTATCATTGCCCAAGTTTTTTACAACATCTCTTAAAGTTTTTTGATACCAATAAACTAGTTGGACAAAATTGGAATTATTTTCTTCTCTACTTTCAGCATCAAAAAAACTAAAGAATGTACTACTTGGTTCACTAGAATTTAAATAATCTAAAATATCTTCACTATTTTCCTTTACACTTTTCACTACTTCAGATAAATGCTTATACTCATGCTCAAGTTCTACAACATCAGATGATAATAATTTCATTTTTTGTTTTTCGCTCCTATTCTATTTTATCTGCAAGTGACTCCGCCAAAAGACGTGTAAGTAATCACCCGGGATAGCTCGTAACCTTATATCCCCTCACTAGCCCATTTATTATACCACAAAATAATTCTTTGTTAAAGTCCCAAAATGTGCTATAATACTAGAAAATATAAAGGAGGACGTATGAGTAAAATTATTAAAACCCGTGAAAAAGGAAATTTAATCGTAATCAGTGGCCCATCTGGAGCTGGCAAAGATACGATTGTAAGAGAAGTATTAAAGAAAAATAAAAATATCTGGATATCCATCTCCATGACGAGTCGTGCCATCAGAAAAGGAGAAGAAGAAGGTCGTGACTACTTCTTTATCACTGAAGCTGAATTCAAAAGACGAATCAAAGATGATGTATTCCTAGAATATGCAAAATATAATGACCACTACTATGGTACTCCAAAAGATAAAATTAATGAAAAACTAGATGCTGGTATCGATGTCATTTTGGTAATCGAAATTCAGGGTGCACTAAAAGTAAAAGAACTTGTACCAGATGCCATCTTCATATTTATCCTACCACCTAGCATGGCAGAACTAAGAAAACGCTTAGTCAACAGAAAAACAGAAGATAGAGATAAAATCTTAAAACGATTCCGTCGTGCTTATCAAGAAATCAACGAAGTTACCAAATACAACTACGTCGTAACAAACGATGATTTAGAAGATGCTGCAAACAAAGTCAATGCCATTCTTCTTTCTGAACGTTGTCGTGTCGATCGTATCGAAGAAGTTTACCTAAACAACGAAGAAGAAGAAATTCACGAATTACTAGTCGATAAAGATTTAGAAAACAAAGAAAGGGAGCTATAACAACTCCCTTTCTAACGGACTAAAACCGCTTTTGCGTTTCTCCTACATTTTACAGTAAATCTAGTTTTACAGCGAGGACACTTACAAGTATGAGTGCCCTTTTTTAATGGTAATCGTAACATCTCATGACAATGTGGACATCTTTTATAAAAATGAGAATCCCGGTCACGAAATCTTCTTCCCACCATATCGAAAAACCTAGAAATTCGATTTTTTACTTTTAAATAGGCCTTGTTCTCTCTTCTTCTAGCAGGAATATTTTTAGATAATGCTCGAAATACAATCCAAATGGCTAGGACTAATAAAATGACATTTAGAACGGTCGAGCGTACAAACAAACTGATAACAAAGAGAATTAAATAGAAAAGAAAGGACGCACGATACAAGTCATCCGCCCCATTTCGCCCTATAAAGAAACGGTAGAGTGCAAGACGAATTTTATTCATCATTTTGACTCTTCCTTCCGCCACTACTCTTCTTAGTTTTACTAGAATTCTTTCTAGATTTCTTTGGTTTTACTTCTTCTACTAAAGCATCTTGTACATCATCTTTTTGATATTTTTTCTTAGCATCTTTTTCTGATTTAGTTTCTTTCTTTTCATCTTTCTTTACTTTTTCTGTCTTTTCAACTGGAGTATAAGTCTCATCTGGCAAGACATTTCCTTCACGGTCTAGCATGACAACTTTGGTTCCTGCAATAAAGTCGTGTAATCCACGTCCATCGATACGAACCATAACCATGAACAAGATGACATAATATACCAAATCTCTTGCAATCGTGACAAAATCGATTGCCGTATAGTAATTGTCGACACTTAACGTTCCTACTAAAATCATTTGAATGATCGTAAATACAGATTGATATAAAATCAAACTACGCACGGTATAACGAACAAATCCAGCATCCTTACCATCCTTAGTAACAACTTTTAAACGTAACAAACGTTTTCCAATTGTCTGTCCATTGGTAAATATTGGTAATAATCCAAAATAGATAATAATCATAACGATGTAGATGACATTATAAATCATCATGTTCTTTTCAAGACTATAATTGATATCATAGAACTGATCGTTATAAGAATTTGTAATCGATTCTTTTAAACCATCGATATCTTCTTGTGTCACTTCTGTCTTATCATTTAAAACATCGAACTCAGTTCCAAAATACGTATAATCATTCTTTAAATTATCTAACTCTTCAGCAGAAATTACTTGGTCTTCATATGCTGAATCGATATCATCCATGACCTCTATTCTCTGACTATAAAGTTCCAAATACGTTTCGTAATCTGCTGTATAATCAGCGTATTGTGGATTAATAAATGAAATACTTGCAACGAGTGTTGCTAAAATATTGATAATAAAAATATCAACGACGTATGCTGCTAATCTTTTGAAGAATTTTTGCATCTAATCAACTCCCATTAAACATTATAGCATAAATCTCTAAAATCATTCATCTCTTCTTTATGTAAAATTGTGTAAGAAAAACGAATGTCAAAAGACATTCGAATTATCGATTATTTCAAAGAATTAGAAGAAGGTGGTGTCATCTTCTTAATGAACTGTCTACAAGAAACATCTAAAACGGTCGAAAATTCAAAAATAATTTTGCATCAAATCAAAGAACTTCCACTCTTCTAATTTTTCTTTTTTTGATAAGCGGTACCAGTATTTAAAGTCTGTTCTGATTCTCCTATTATTTCCTCTAACGTTAACTGAATATCAGACAATTTCTGTTCTCTTTGGACTTGTTCTTGCAAACCAGATTCAACGCTTGTAAGAACAGTTCCAAACATAGACAAACGGGTATTGTACTCAGATTCAATTCGGTTCAATTCTAATTGTTGTACCATCGAAGAATCTTTAGGTCTAACTTTCTGACACTCTAAACGATATTGAAGTAATAATTGTTTTAAAGAATTGGCATAGGATGATTGAACACCATCTGGAAGATTCTGAATTCTTCTTGTCAATTCATCAAACTGAATTAGACACGGACTCATAATATTAGATTGTATTTGTTCTTGCTGTTCTTCATCATAAGAGGAAGACTGTTGCAGAGCCAAAATTTGTTGATATTTTTCAAATTGTTGTCTTCTCAGGTTGAGTTGTGCCTCAGATTTCTTTAAAAGACGATTTGACAAAATATGAATCACAGGTTTATCGAGATAATACGGAGATAAAAATGTAGTAGCACAACAAATGGCAGAATTTACCAAAAGTGGTAAATCAATCTGAAACAATAATAACGTAGTTAAAAGAATCATATTAATAGGTATAAAAAATAGCCACCGCAAAGTAACATATTTTTCTTCTACATCTTTTTTACTGTATTCGTCATCCAAATGATAAAATTTCTGCACAGCATCATGCTTCGCTTTTTTAGCAAGATATTCATGATAAGCTTGAAAGAATGTAGGAACCTCTTCTAAATTTACTCCTTCTGGAAAATTACTAGAAAAACGAAAACTTTCCCAAATATCAGAGGCATCTTGAAGAAATTGATGCACACTTGGAAACTTCTTAGGAGAAACTTTACAAGAATAATCATCAATCCACAAAATATTCGTCTTTTTATCTTCTCTTATTTCGTAACCAAACCCATGTTCAAAAAACAAGTTCCACATAACATTCTTAAAATTTTCTTCCGTTATCTTATCTGTATCAAAATAATCTTGTAAATCATCTAGTTCCATATACATTTCCTTTCAAAAATTAATGATGTTGACCAGCACTTGCACTCTTACGAAGCACTTTTGGTTGATTAGTTCCCTTTCTAGTTACATCCGTATCATCACTTTCTAATAACATAGCAGTTAACTGCTCATTCAAAGTTTGCAATTGTTGAATAGAATCGATATCATCACGTTGCTGTTGATCTGCATTTAAAATATCTTGTCGCAATAACACCAAACGATTATTAAATGCAGACTCAATTTTGATTCGTTGTGATTGTCTCTCACTCTCTTGTTCTAAACTTGAAATATCACTAATGGCATTTTGATAACGATTTAAAAGGTCTTTTGTTTGCTTGACCAATTCTCTTTTTTGAACCGAATCAGGTAATTTTTCTAACGATTCACAAATCTCTTGAAAAGACGAGATAGCTGGAAACAACGGAACATCTTGTTGTTTTTCTTCATTCTCTTTCGCAAGAGAATCATCCTGTTTCACTTTCATACTCTGTAATTCGAAAGCTTTTTGTTGCTTCTCTTGGGCTTCTTTTTCTGCCCGGTGAAACCGTGGCAAATACATAATTTTATACTGATCAAGGCAAAAATTAATAGCACTCACATTTTTCAAAAAGCGATAGCAAAACTTAGCAAAAGGAAAAGCATTTGGTAAAGCCGTCGTGGCAACTAGAAGCAAAATAGTTCCCCATATTGGTAATACCCCATTGACTGTTGCTGGTACAAAACCAAGAAGTGAAACAACCCCAAGACAGGCGCCAAAAATAATATTATTTTGAATCTCATCTTTAATATCCAAACTAGAATAATACTTTATATGAGGTGAAAAAGCATCGCGTAAGGCATGGGCTTTGGCAATAGTAACGGCATCGGAAGACAAAACATCCAAGAAACACTTCTGTTCATCTAACGGAATATCTTTTGGTAATCCATCACCGCGTTGATAACAAGAATAAATCCGATTGGCATTTTGAAAAAATTTATGAATTTCAGGATAGCGAAATATATCAACCTTTAATTCTTTTAATCCAGACTTCAAAACAAATACATCAAGTTTTTCATTCTCGCTATCATCACTTGGTTGATAAGAAACATGATCGATTAAAAACTTTTTCCAACATCTTTCTTTAAATTCTGTAAGCGACAAATATTCATCAGGAACCAAATTATTCTGAACAAGAATTGGCTCACCATTCATTTCATCATAAGTAGCGTAAAATGTATCCCAATTTTCAATTTCCTTATCTTTCATCAAGTTTCCTCTTTTCTATATAATTTCTTTCAAAAATTAATGATGTTGACCAACACTCTTGCGAAGTATTTTAAATGGACCAGTTTCCTTACTAGCAACATCCGTATCTTCTCCCGATAGCAACATAGCATTTAACTGTTCATTCAAAGTTTGCAATTGTTGAATAGAATCGATATCATCACGTTGCTGTTGATCTGCATTTAAAATATCTTGTCGCAATAACACCAAACGATTATTAAATGCAGACTCAATTTTGATTCGTTGAGATTGTCTTTCACTTTCTTGTTCCAACTTTGAAATATCACCAATCGCATTTTGATAACGACTCAAAAGACCTTTTGTTTGCTCGACCAATTCTCTTTTTTGAACCGAATCAGGTAATTTTTCTAACGATGCACAAATCTCTTGAAAAGATGTAATTACTGGAGACATAGGTGCCTTGAATATCTCTTCTTCTTTCTGTTCAACACTAGCATCTTCAATCTTTTCTGTTGATAATTCATGTTCCATATCTAGTTGTTTTTCTCCCATCACATTTTGATAACGACTTAACAATTGATTAAAATTTTTTTGATTCTTCTGAAAGCAACGCAAAAACTTAATATGAGAAATTCCATTAGGTAAAATGAAAGCAGCAATGGTAAACATAATAGTTCCCAAAGCCGGAAAGAATCCGGCAGCAGTTAATACTCCAAAACAACAAGCCGCAGAGACTCCCGCTGATAAACCTATTACTATTATATTTTGAATGCTCTCTCTAATGCTCCGATTAGAATACCCAGTTAAGGACGGCGTATACGTGTCATGTAAAGAAAGGGCTTTAACGATATCAAAATCATTTGCTTCTAAAGCATTCAAAAAACACTCTCTTTCTTCTAATGGAACATCGTCAGGTAATGAATCTTTACTACAATAACAAGAATAAATTCTACTGGCATTTTGAAAAAAATTATGAATTTCTGGATAATCATTAGAGTTGACTCGAAAATGCTTTGAACCTATATTTAACTCCAATATATGTTGTGATTGGTCAAGCGGCTGATAAGATACTCCACTAATCAAAAACTGTTTCCAACACTTTTCCTTAAATTCATCAAAAGACAAATAATCTTCTGAAACCAAACTATTATGAGCAAAAATTTTTTGACCATTCATTTCACTATATGAAACAAAAAATTCTTTCTGAATGTCCTTTTGTTCTTCATTCATCGTATTTCCTTCTCTCTATATAAATTTTATTTCAAAATCATGGATGCTGTCTATTTGAAAATGAACTCAAATGATGCATTTTCGGTGAATCTTCTTTCGCTAATAACATAGTTTGTAATTGCTCATTCAAAGTTTGCAATTGTTGAATAGAATCGATATCATCACGTTGCTGTTGATCTGCATTTAAAATATCTTGTCGCAATAACACCAAACGATTATTAAATGCAGACTCAATTTTGATTCGTTGAGATTGTCTTTCACTTTCTTGTTCCAACTTTGAAATATCACCAATCGCATTTTGATAACGACTCAAAAGGTCTTTTGTTTGCTTGACCATTTCTCTTTTTTGAACCGAATCCGGTAATTTTTCTAACGATGCACAAATTTCTTGAAGAGAAGAAATTACTGGAGACACAGAACCAACCCGTTCGCTATCCTGTTTAAGAGTAATCGTTTCTTCTTTTGTTTTCTCATGTAAAAATTCACGATAATCTGACAGAATACTATTTTTTTGCGACTTTGCTTCTTCCATTTTCTGATAATGTTTCAATTGTTCTTTCAATTTTTCATCGTCTTTTGAGGCTTTATATAAAGAACATAAAGTTGGTATCGCATTTTGTAACAATAAATTAGTCGCTGGAATCACAATCGGGACCCAAAGAGGAAAAACTGGTAATCCATTTTGCAATACGGAAGTCAAAAGAAACATGAAAAGTGATGGAAGAACTCCTCTAAAAGTAAGAATCCCAAGTTTTTCTCCAAAAACAGCATCTTCATCAAAATAGTCGAACGTTGGTGTATAAACATCATGACGAGCCTTACGGATAGCAATCTGAGAATGGTTTTCTTCCAAAGTAGTTAAAAAGCAATTTTTTTCATCATCGGAAATATCACTAGGCAACTCCTTGTCGCTTTGATAAGCCATATAAATTCGATATGCATTTTGAAAAAATTCATGAATTTCTGGGTACTTATCACATTCCACAAACAATTTTTGAGATCCGATTGTTAAATGATACTCCTCTACATCGCGCCACTTTACACTGTTAGGAACAGGTGTATAATGAAAATATCCATTAAGCAAAATTTGTTCCCAACATTTCCTCTTAAACTCCTCTAACGATAAATACTCATCTGAAATCAAATTGTTATTTACAAGAATTCGTTTCTGATCATTATCATAATTAACAAAAAAATAGTGAGTAGTGCTAATGTAACCCATCCTGTTTCCTCTTTTCCATGTAAAAGTAGCCCTATTATACATCAAAAACCTCCAAAATCATAGAGGGTTTTGACGGTTTTTAAAGTGTTTGGTATTAAGTGTATGATAATGTTTGACAATTTCTTCATCGTAAGGAACAATTTTTCCTTCCGGTAATAGTAAAATTCGACCAATTCCTAAATCGTGAACAAACTCAGGATTGTGACTTACTACTAACATCGTTCCTTCAAAACTTTGGAACGCTTTAGAAATAATCTTTTGTGTATCAGGATCCAAGTGGTTTGTAGGTTCATCTAAAATCAAAAAATTAGCACCAGAGACAGACAACTTAGCAAGAGCAACCCGAGACTGTTCTCCAGGCGATAAAATGGAAACGTTCTTGAATACTTCATCCCCTGAAAATAAAAATCTTCCCAATGCAGAACGAATCTCTTTATCATTTAAATCGGTATCGTGAAAATTATCGAAAATCGTCGTCGTTTTATCTAGCAATTCATGTTCTTGAGCATAGTAGCCAATATCGGTGTGATTGCCAATTTCAATCGTACCAAAATCTGGTTTTAAAATTCCGACAATCAGTTTTAATAACGTACTTTTTCCAACACCGTTTTCGCCTACAATCAAAAACTTTTCGCCTTTATGTAAACTAAAAGAAAGTTTATTAATGATTCCCTTCGGTTTCGTTTTGTCGTATTTAAAACATAACTTCTCAACTCGAACAGGTGTCATACCACTTTCCCTTTTTACATCCATCTGGAATGTAACTTGTCGCATAGAAGGCGGAACTTCTATCTTGTTCTCTAATAATTTTGCCAGTTTCTTTTCACGGTCTTGCGCCATCTTTTTCCGTTTGCCATTTCCATGTTCATACTTTTGAACAATTGCTCGTAACTTATTCTCTTCCCGTTCTTCAATCTTTGCTTGAAATAGCAAATTCTTTTCGTGTTCGGCATGAAGTTTTAAAAAACGATCGTAATTTCCCGGATACAATTCCATTTTATGAGTTCGTTTATCTAAAAATAAAATGGTCGTTGCAACTTGATTCAAAAACTCTGTATCGTGTGAAATGATAAAAATCGTACCTGAATAAGATTTTAAAAACTGAACGACATAATCTTTCGTCATCAAATCCAAGTGGTTTGTCGGTTCATCTAACAAAATAATTTCTGGTTTAGAGTACAGTAGTCTAGCAAATGCCACTGTAGACTTCTGTCCTCCAGATAAATTTTTAAGCGGTTGATCTAGCATATCGCCATCGATATGCATGCCTTCGATAATTTTTAATAAAATTGTATCTGCCTTATACTGTTCGTAATACTCCAGATCACTTTGAATTCGATTGATTTTTTGATACAAAATCTTTTCTTTTTCTGGGTGTTCAGCCAACTCTTCGTATGTACTTTGTAACTTTTTCTCTAACTGTTCAATCGGTCTTCCAGATTCCAAAAACTCAAACACAGTCATGTCGAGTGATGGAATCTCATCGGTAATCACTTGCGGCAACAAGGCAATTTTCTTTTTAGATTCCAAAATAATCTCACCATCGTCAGGCGTTAACTCTTTCGTGAGTAATTTAAAAAATGTACTTTTGCCGGCCCCATTCACACCAACCAAACCGATATGTTCCTTCTCTGGAATATATAAATCGATATGATCAAAGATTGGTTGAGTTCCAAACGACAACGTTAAATTTTTTAATCGCATGTCATATCACCTCAAAACTAACAGTAATTATAACAGAAACCAATAAAAAAAGGAAGACAATCTTCCTTACGTCAACATATGATCTGTAATGTTACAATTGATGTGAGACTTTTCAATATAGTAAAAAAGCAATAAGTCTAGTAAAATGTAATTAAGACAAAACATTTACATTAGAAAGGACTTATTGCTATGACAAGTATATCACATTATCCACATAGTTTAAATACTAAATATTATGCTGTTTTATTATATAGAAATGGAAATCCAATATCTTTTGTTTGCAGAAGATATAAATGTTCTAAAGCCTCTCTTATGCGCTGGAACAAAAAATTTAATGGTACAAAAGAATCTTTAACAGATAAATCCCATAAACCTTTATCTCCTCATCCAAAAGCTCATACAAAACAAGAATTATATTGGATTAAAAATTATATTAGAAGAAATCCAACAATCTCTCTTTGTGAACTTTATGGAAAATTAAGGACTGAAAAGGGCTATTCTAGGCATGCTTGTTCTTTATTTAGAATTGTTAGAAAACTTAAGTATAAAGTGAATACTGAACACCATTCTAAGTATATTCCCAGGAAATATGATACTCCTACCAATATTGGTATGAAATGGCAAATGGATGTTAAAGTCATTCCAAAAGAATGTTATGCTGGACAAATTCCTGACAAATTTTACCAATACACTATAATTGATGAAGCATCACGTGAAAGATTTATTTATCCTTACAAAGAACAATCTTCCTATTCTACTATTGATTTTGTAAAAAGAGCGATTGTTTATTTTGGCTATAAACCTAAAATCATTCAAACAGATAATGGTCAAGAATTTACTTATACTATGAAAACAGATAAAACTCATCCATTAGACACTTTACTTGAATCTTTAAAAATATCTCACAAATTGATTAAACCTAGAACTCCTAGACACAACGGTAAAGTTGAAAGAAGTCACAGAAATGATCAACAAAGATTTTATTTCTATCTTAAGTTTTATTCCTATAATGATTTATTAAAACAAATGAAATCATATCTCAAACGTTCCAATAACATTCCTATGCAAATTCTTGGTTGGCTCACTCCTTTACAAATGAGGCAAAAAATTATAGAAAAAAACAATAATTAATAATTACATTGTAACTATATCATATTGCTTTTATTTTTTTCACAAATTTTGTCTCACATCATTTACAATTATACAATCTTCCTTACGTCAACATATGATCTACTTTAATAGAATATTGAAGGTCTTTTCCCTTCTTTGGAACGTGCTTAGATAAGTAAGAAATCAGTTCATCCTCAGCATAATCTTTTTCAAAAGGTTCTACCAAATCAAACAACACTTGAATCGCACCTTTTTTCTCGACAATCCGAAAATCGTGAACTTCTAAATTGGCATCGTATTTCTTTAAAGCATCTAGTACTTTTTCCTTCAACTCTATGACAACTGGATTATCGATTTCCACCGGGTCCGTATGAACGGCAATATTGATACCAAACTCTCTATAAAAATCATCTTCAATTTGATCTGCAATCTGATGGGATTCCATAAAACTCATCTTGGCATCCAACTCTACATGCACACTGACAAAATTAAATGAAACACCATAATTGTGAATGACCAAATCGTGAATTCCCAACACTTCTGGATACGTTTTCAACTTCTTTTGTAATCGTTCCACTAACTCTTCAGATGGTCGCTCTCCAATCAAAGGATCAAGTGCTTTTTGTAACAAACTGATGGCACTATAAATCACAAAGAATGAAATCAAAAGTGCCGTATAACCATCGATATTAATATGGAACACTTGCATGACAATCATCGAAAGTAAAATAGCAAGTGTAGAAAGCATATCGTTTCTACTATCCATTGCCGTAGCCTTTAACGTATTGGAATCAATTCGCCTACCAAAGTCTAAGTAAACCATCATTTGAATTCCTTTAACAAGAACAGCAACAATCAAAACTAAATATGTGACCACATCGATTGTCAAAGATGATGGATGTAAAATCTTTTCAAATGACTCTTTGGCAAAAAAAAGACCAATGAAAAAGATAAATAACGAAACAAATAAATTGGCAATGTATTCGTACCGTGCATATCCATACGGGTGCTCCTTACTAGGACGTTTAGCCGAAAAACGAAATCCTACCAACGTAATAATCGATGCAATCATATCAGATAAATTGTTCGTAGCATCAGCTAAAATCGTAACACTGTTAGAAAGGAAACCAATAATGAGTTTCATGACACCCAAAAGAATATTGGTAAAAATACCAAAGAAGGATGCCACTGTACCATAGCGATTACGAACACTAGCAGATTCTACATTCTGATAATTTGGAATAAACCATTTTTTTAACATAAATACACCCACTAAATCTTATGATGAGAAACATTTAAAATTACTCGTCCAAATTTTTAACGTAAATACGAAGTTCTTTATAATAGTAAGCACTTCCAATTAAAAAAGAAAGAAAAGCAGCAAAACAACAACCTAAAATCCACATTAACGTATTAAGTGTATAGTAATTAGCTCCAAAGCACCAACCGAACAGCATTCCAAATAAGAACAAAAATGTCAAAATCAAAAAGAAGAAAAATGCTGCATATGCAAGAGTAAAAACAGTTCTACCATAAGCAGTACGAGAAAATTTACGAATCATTTTCCGCATTCCTTTTACATCTAAATCGTATATCATATTATCCCTACTTTCTTATCTTAAGAATATCATTATATTAGAAAAAAAGCCACAAAAACATAATGAAATCATCATGTTTTACTTCATGAAAAAGTTTTATGAATATTGACTGGTAATTCCAAAGTACTCTTCTAATGTAATCCAGTCACCATTATTATATAAAGCACTTGCTAACTCTTTCCCAACATAGCGAATATGCCATGGTTCAAAAATATACCCAGTAATCGACTCTTTTCCTTCTGGATACCTTATGATAAAACCGTATTCAGAACAGTGTTCGTTTAACCATTGCCCTTCCTTGGTGTTTTTAAAACTTTGCGACAAACTGTTGATATCAGCAGCAAGTCCAGTCTGGTGTTCTGAGTGTCCTGCTCGTGCCGAATAGGTATCAGCTTTCGCTTTTCCATCACGACTCACATAGTTATTATAAATTGTATTCTGTCTAGAATAAGAACGATACCCACTGATAACAGAAAGAGAAATTCCATCATTAGCAGCAGCGCTTTGCATCACAGAAAAAGCATCTTGGAAAGAATCTAATAATCCACCCGGATTGTAACTACTAGGAAGTGCATAACTCTTGTTGGCAATTAACACACCATCGATATAATAAAGTCCGTTAATTTGTTCAATTGTATATCCTTTCGAAGTTGTTCCAACAATCTGAGATTCACCAGAACTAGGAACTTCCGTGGCAGGATTTTCTTTTTCTTTTACAATCAATTTAAAATTCTCTGTCGCTTCATTGCCAGAAGCATCTTTAGCAACATAAGAAAGCGCATATTCACCAGCAGCAGACAAATCGTAATCACCAGAAACAGATGTTTCCACTTCATCGTGACTATTATCAGTAACCGTTATATCTTTTAACAAATCGACCGTTTCATCTTTGTAAACAGTAATGTCTTGAACTCCTTCGATAGAAGGTGCAACGTCATCTACAACTACAACAAAAATATTTTTTTCTTCGCCACGAAAAGAAAAGTATCCTTCATAGGTGCCAGCATGATAAATTTTACCATCCTCTAAAGGCATTGTTGACCAAGTAATTTCTGAATCTTCTACCCTCTTTAAATCATCAGAGTCTATATAATCTTCTAAAGTCGGTAACTCTTCTCCAATCAAAATCTGAATAGATTCTTGATATTTCAAATCCCTATTACTCAAACAAAAGAACAAAACAGCAATCAATACGAGAATCAAAACAAAGATTACCAAAATGATTTTCGTTCTTTTTTTCAAAAGCGTTCGTTTCCGTTTCATTTAAATACATCCCTTTCTACCACGTTATAACTATGCAGCATCCTCTAAATCCATAGACTCTGTCTCATCTTCAGATGAGACATCATCCGCATTCTTTTTCAAGTCATCAAACATCTTAGCCATCGTCGGATTTTTATGAGTTAATTTCTTAATCGTCAAATCTTGTGCTTTGTTGTTAGCAAGACGTAAATTATCCTCTGTCTTTAGCAAGTGCTCTTTTGTCTTTTGTAAGTGATCAATCGTTTTATCAATTTCTTCAATTGCTTTAGCAAATCGTTCACTAGCAAGACGATAATTTCTACTGAAACTATCTTTAAATGTATTGATGTTTTGTTCAAAATGCGTGATGTCGATATTTTGACTGCGAACGAGTTCTAGTTCATTTTTATATTCCAAGGATTTAGATGCTAAATCTTTAATTAATGTAATCAGGGGAATAAAGAATTGCGGCCTGATGACATACATTTTTTCATACTGATAAGAAACGTCGACAATCCCAACATTGTAATATTCATTATCTAATTCTAGCAAAGAAACCAAGACAGCATATTCACACTTTTTCTCTCTTCTATCTTTATCTAATTCCTTAAAGAAGTCTTCATTTTTGTGTTTAGTTGCCGTTTGATCTGCTTCATTCTTCATCTCAAACATGATGGAAACAATTTCACTCGTATGTTCATCATCTGCATATGCCCTAAAAATAAAATCGCCCTTAGAACCAGTCTTTGCATCGTTATCTTTTTCAAAATAACAATTTTTAAATAACGAACGCAACTTATTAAATTCCGTACTACAATGTTGCTCCAAACTTTCGCCAATCATCTTGGTAGATTGTCTTGCTTTGAAATCTTTGTAATATGCAATCTGCTCATCTTTATCCTTTAACTTACTTTCATAAGACTCTTTCATAGAAGTCTCTTTTAATTGAAATTCTTTCTCTTTTAAACTTAACTCATTACTCAAAGAATCGATCGTTTTATCTTTGGCACTGATGGCTTGTTCCACCGCTAATTTATTTTCTGTATCTTTTAATTTTAAATCGTTTTCTAACTTTGTCTTAGATAACGTTAGTTCACTGATTTTAGACGTGTATTCTTTTTCTACTGCTGATTTTGTTAGTTGAACCGCCTGTTTCTTTTCCTCTTCACTAGATTGTATCCGTGTCTCTAAATTGGCATTTGCCATCTTCAGTTGATTGACTTGCTCTAGTAGTTTCTTCTCCGTATCTGCTTTGGCAAGTTTCACAGCACTTTCTAGTTCTCTTTGAAATTGTGCCTTCCGTTCATTTAACTCTTCTTCAAATGTATGATCGCGAACCTGTTTTACAATAGATTCATAATCTTGTTCATCGATTTGAAAAACCGTTCCACATTTCGGACATTTAATTTCATTCATAGATAACACTCCCTTTTCTTGTTGCTACTAACTGTCATAATTATACCACAATTCATCAAACAAATTTGTAGCAATTCCATACATTGAAAGATATATTTTTAAATACTCTCAAACTTAAAATATTAAACAAAAAATGCAATTAAAACATTTACAAAAAGACATTCCCTTGATATAATCATATCGAAACGGACATATAATATAAATGTAGATAAATATCTACACCTTGGTCTATTAAAAATTTAATGGATCAAACCCGTGTTGGCGCCAAGCGCCGCAGAAAGACAACCATCGGTTGTCTTTTTTATTATATTAAAATCTTTTTTTGTTAAGTTCTTTCAGTATTTTTCGAATTTCATCATTTGTAAAAAAATACATCTCAGCTTTTGCAAATTTAAGTTTATTTTTATATTTATAATCGTACTTATCAATATACGTCAACATATCAGAAACTTGAAATAATCGTTTTTCCTTATGGTTAAAATTTACTTTGTGTTCAAATCCATCAAATTGAGAGAAAATAGAATCTAATACAATCCCTAATGTTTCCTGACCATTATCATAGTACAGGACAATTTTATCAAACTTATCAAAAAAATCTTTATGAATTCGAATCATTTTATTAATTTCACTAGACAATTGTCTTCTCAATACCATTTTATTATCAGAGTATCTTTTGTCTATCATAATAGTTTGATATTGAACAGGAATTCTTCTTGAAAATTGATAAATTGCATTAAAAATACTTTTTCTTGTTTGGATACTATAATTCTTATAATCTCCTCTATGCATAATCAAATCAGCCATATGAATCATATCAGTATAACCAATCTTTGCTAGTTTTTCATTTAATCGATTAAGTTCAAAGGTAATATTGGAATCTTGTTCATGAAAAGTAAAAGAAACTCCATATAACTCTGAAGAACCATTATCAAAGCCAAATTCGCCAGTCTCATCCACAAAAATATTTAACCTCCTCATGATGTATCCCTTCTTTCTACCAATATAATCCAAACAAAACAGCCAATTATCATTCCCGTCCTGAATATCCTACTTATATTATTAACCATTTCAAATTATATTGTTGTTGAAAAGAATACCTAAGTAATAAAAGCAACATGAACATTGCAAGCAAAAGAAAAAGAGCATACGCTCTTCTCTTATGGAATCATTCGGTAACTTCCTTCGTATAATACTGTGCTTGTGCATGCCAAAGTTTTGCATACATACCATCGGTTTCTTGAAGTAGTTCCGAATGCCTACCAACTTGAACGATTTTTCCTTCTTGAAATACCACAATGACATCACAAAAATGACAAGAAGACAAGCGATGACTAATGTATATCGTAGTTTTATGATTAGAAATTTCATTAAAATTCTCATAAATTTCTGCTTCCGAAATCGGATCTAAGGAAGCAGTCGGTTCGTCCAAAATCATCAATGGAGAATCTTTATAAATGGCTCTTGCAATGGCTAATTTTTGCTCTTCTCCTCCTGAAGTAGAAACACCAGAGCCATCAAATTTCTGTGACAGATACGTATCTAATCCATTCGGAAACTCTTTATAAAGATGTGCTTTATGAAGACTTTTCTTCACTTTTTCCGAATTATATTGATGAGAAAAAGTAATGTTCTCTCCTATTGTATATGCCAAAAGAGAAAAGTCTTGAAATATAACGGATAGACAAGCTAAATAATTTTGATAATCATATTCTTTAATATTAATGCCATTTAACAGAATCTCGCCCTCTGTTGGTTCATATAGACGACAAAGTAATTTAATAAAAGTAGTTTTACCACTTCCGTTTGGACCTACAATGGCAATTTTCTTACCGATTGGCACCTGTAAAGAAATATGTTGAAGAGCATACGTATCAGCACCAGGATAACGAAAAGAAACATCCCGAAATTCTAACTGATAAGAAGAAAATTGGTTTGGATCTAATTTTCTAGTTCCAATGTAAGTTGTCGTTTTCCGGTCTAGCAAAGAAAACACTATTTTCAAAAATGGAGTATTGTTCCTCATCGATCCCAAAGTGCTAGAGAATAAAGATAATCCACTAGAAAATTTAGTAATCGCACCGATATACTGCGTAACAGCACCAACTCCAAATGCCCCAGCTAACGATTTAAAACAAACAAATAAATACACAAAACCGGTAAAAAGCTCTTCAAAAAACGTCGAAAGAACGTACCATACACCAACAATTCCACGAGATAATTTTGCATTCTTACCATGAGAACCAAAAGCACCAGTGTTATCTCGATTGTATTTTTCACAAATTTGATCTTGACGGTAAATGCGCATATCCCCTGCATATTCGTCGTTAAATCCTATAAATCCGTAAAATCCAAACAATCGATTTGCCAATGTATGATCATCAGCAGATAAGAAATAAGACTCTGCTTTGGTAACACAAAAAGAAGGTAACAACGAAACAATAAGAAATAAAATAATAACAAAAAGTATAAACAGTGGATGATTTAAAATTCCCCATACCGATGCAAAATCAGGAACAGGAATAACAAACAACGATACCGTTAATGAAATACCACCAAGTAAAACAAAAATACTAGAAATCAAATTTTCAAAATCTCGATAAACGCGATGAAGCCCAAAACCAGGACCTCTGTCATATTGAATAATATTTTGATAAATTCCATATATATCAGCATTTTCGTAATCAGAATAATCCAATTCCGTTAACTTATGTGTCAAAAGAAAAAGAATTTTATTCGAAATACAATCTCCTTCAATCGATTTCCAACGTTTGAATAAAATAGATACTAACCCAATTACAAAAGAAGAAATCAGTAAAACAATAACAGATTGAACCAATGTATCCCTTGGTACGGATTCCGTCAAATTGGCAATTACCCGAGCCGAAAGATAAATGGTAACATAAGGCGTAACAGAATCCCAAACAATAGATAAAAGACGAGATAAGAACATTTTTGGATACTTATGAAACAAATAACGGTAACTCTTATAGTTCCATTTCCATGTATCTTTCCATGAAATTTTCTGTTTACGCATCTTCATCACCTCCCTGATAATATTTACTTTGAATATCATATAGCTTTCGGTAAGAGCCATTCTTCTTTAACAACTCATCGTGAGTTCCCTCTTCTTGAATCGAACCATCTTTTATAAACAAAATACGATCACAAAATTGCGTCGAGGCAAGACGATGCGAAATAAAAATGGAGGTGTAATTTTGCGTTAAATGATTGTACTCCTGATACAACTCGGATTCTGCAATAGGGTCTAAAGCAGCAGTCGGTTCATCCAATACTAAGATGGAAGCGGGTTTATATAACGCTCTCGCTAAAAACAGACGTTGAAATTCTCCACCAGATAAATCGATTGCATCGTGATAAATTGTACGATTTAATTTTGATTGCAGCCCTTTTGGTAAAGACTTGATTTTTTTAGTCAAATCTGCTTTTTGAATACATTCCTCTACTCTCTTATAATCGATATCATGAGATTGAGCAACATTCATGGCAATCGTTCCTGGAAGCACCATATTTTTTTGAAAAACAGCAGCAAACAACGAGTAATAATCCGTCCGATTAAACTGCGAAATATCATTACCATTCAATAAAACTTTCCCTTTTGTAGGAGATAACAACCCACATAAGATTAAAATTAAAGTCGACTTTCCTGCCCCATTCAAACCGACAATAGCAAGTTTTTCACCAGGAGAGATGCATAAGTTAATGTCTTTCAAAGCATAGTCTTTCGCATTGGGATAACGGTAGTAAACATGTTCAAAACGAATTTCATATAAACCATTTTGGGAATGAGGAAACGCTTCAACACTATCCAACAAAAAGGGCTCTGGATATTCTAAAAATTCTCGTACGATAGAGATATCATTACTAATTTGAGACAAAGAGTATAATTGATCCAAAAGACCAGTCACCCAACTGGCAAATGTATTAATGGTAGAAAGGTACAATAAAAATTCTGCTAACGAAATATTATGATTCATAAAAGAATTAATTAGAAACACATAAGAAATAGCATCTCGCAAAAAAATCAATAACAAATTTACAATTCTAGAAAACAGATATCGTTTTTGGAGTTTCCGTCGAAAGCCTTCATGAATAGAAAAAACTTGAGTTGTAATTTCATCTAACCAATTTTGAATTCCAAATATACGAATTTCTTTGGCTAAAGACCGATTTTCGCCCAATCTCGTTTGATAAGAAACTTTTTTTAACATTTCTCCTTCTTCGTCACGATGTTGATATTCAAATCGAGAAACACTAAGATTTAAAAAGTAAGAAACAAGGGAAAATACAACAATTATAATTAAAATCCACAAATTGAATGTCGACAATAAATATAAAAAAACAACGAAACAAATAGCTTGCACAAAAAGATCAGTTAAAACTGTCCAAATGAATTCTGTAGCACTACTGTTACTGTTCACAGCACGACGTGTTTCATTTCCCAAATTCCAAAAATGTTTATCTAAAACATTGGGATAAGATGTCGTCATTTCTTTTTGATTGATATCTGCTACAAGTTCCATTCGAATCGTAATCTTAGAATATTTAATAACTTGTGTCATATAAGAAACAAGCCCTTTTGCTACAAACAAACCTAATAAGAAAAGTAATAATGTCTCTGAAAACTGTAAAAATGAAACTTGTGTTTCCAGCATTTGAATCACAACTGGCGATATATAAAGTTCCAACAAATGAATAGCAACTCGCCCTAAAATAATTAAAAAAGTACCAAATAAGACCTTTTTTTCGTGTTTCTTCCAAGTATAATGAATCATATAAAAAACATTGGATAAAATAGAATATTTCGACTTCTTAGGCATTATCTCACCCTCCTTACATAAAACTACAAATAGTATAACATAAAAAAAGAGCCGTAGCCCTTTCTATTTATTGCTTAGAAGATTTTGCCATCATCTTTTTTGCCATAGCACAAATAATTGGATTGGTTGCAGAAACAGCTTCTAGGTTTTTCTTTAATCCTAGTTCTTTTAGACAAGTATCAGCATAATCTACGACAAGATCTACTCCTACGATAAAGGATGCCATCGGAGAATTTAAAAATACCATAGGTGCAGCCATCTCTTCTGGCGTAGCAAGACGTCCAGCAAGACCCGCTTGAGCAATCAAATTTTCTTCACTACCGACCATATCTTGAAACTCTTGTTTCATTCCTGTATTTGTAGAACCAGGTAAAACGTTGTTGATACGAATGCCTAATTTTGCAAATTCGACAGCTTGTTCACAAGCAAACTGTGACAAGCATCTTTTAGAGTACATGTAAGCAAACGTGGCAGGTGCTTTCTTTGCAAGTTTTGCTGTAGCAGCAACAACTTCTTCCCAAGTGGATGCATGAACTACTTTGTTTTGTTCCTTTTTAAAACGTTTCCATTCTAATCCAGCAGTAGATGTACAATATACGATCGCACCACCTTTACTCATACGAGTCTTTAAATAGTTCAATGTCATATACATATTTGCTGTATAATTACAATCAAACGTCGTACGATAATCGGTCTTAGAACCAGATAGCCCAGCAACTCCAAAGAAACAATCGATATGCTCTGGAAGTTGTTTAAACGTCTCGTCGATTTCTTCCTTTTTTGCTAAATTGCATTTTAAAAACTGAGTGATGCCTGAAACAGGACATGGATTCATGTCGATAGCATAAACCTTTGCTCCTAAATTGACAAGCATCTCAACAGTAGCTTTTCCCATACCAGATGATGCACCTGTTACAACACAGACTTTGTCTTGATAACCAAAATAATCCTTCATATAAATACCTCCCTATTATCAACAATAAAAGTATAACACAAAATTCGAGGATTACAAAAATAAACATACAAACAAAAAGTCCTCTTCAATTCAGAGAACTTTCTATTTTAACCTAATTGGTTATATTCTTCATCTGTAACAGGTTCGCACCATTCATTAGAAGTTTCTTCACCAGGAACTTCAATTGCAATGTGACTAAACCAAGAATCTTTCTTTGCACCATGCCAGTGTTTGACGTTAGCAGGAATCGTTACAACATCACCTGGTTTTAAACTTTGTGCTGGTTTTCCTTCTTCTTGGTACCATCCGAATCCGGCCGTACAAATTAGGATTTGGCCACCACCGCCGCTAGCATGGTGGATGTGCCAATTGTTTCTGCATCCTGGTTCAAACGTTACATTTGCTAAAAACAAAGATGTCTTACTAGGATCCGTAAGCGGATTTAAATAACTTTTACCAATAAAATATTGTGCAAAAGCATCGTTTGGTCGTCCTAGTCCAAATACATTTTCTGTTTCAAATTCTTTTTCGTTCATTTTCATACCTCCTAACAATTTAATTTTTCAATCCAAGCATCGACTTCACTTTGTGAAGTTACCATCTGATCTCGTTTATCTTCATCTGCTGAAAATACCAAATTTAGTTCTCCTTTGATATGTGCATTTGGCAATAATGACTCATAATCTTTAAAACAATGACCAAGCCAACCGGCATTGCTACTAGCGACGATGACGTCTTTAGAAGACAAGTCGTACTCTTTCAAAAACTTCTTCATGACGGGACTGATGCCATACCACCAAGTACACGTAATCAAAACGATTTTAGAGTATTGTGATAAATTGATTGTCACATCTTTAATTTCCACGTCTCGTTTAATATCGTTATTTTGCCACTCTTCCACAACAGCATCATAGTCATCAGAAAATGGAATCTTTGGCTCTAACTCTAAAATATCAGCACCTAATTTTTCCTTTACATAATTTGCAACTTTTTTACTATTTCCAGTATAACTGTAATAAATAACTAACGTATCTGTCATATAAATTCCTTCCTATACCTGTAATTTCTCTTCTAATCGTTCTAAAAAGAACCGTTGTGTGGGATGAATATACTTCTTTGCATCACGAAGAGAAAACCATCTAATTTGGTCCATCTCAGGAAACTCTTTCATTTGTCCAGAATGTTTTGGCCATTCCTTTTGAAAAGTATTGCTCTTAAAACTAGATAAGTCGCCATCAAAATATGTATAAAACATGATGACCAATTTGTGTTTCGATACTTTCCTAGATGCCAAATAGTGAATTCCCTCTGGAATCTGCAAGTTCGTTTCCTCTCTGACTTCTCTTCTTGCCGAAGTAACAATCTTTTCGCCTTCTTCTACAATTCCTTTTTGTAAAGACCATCCACCGATGTCTTTATTTTGCCAGTACGGTCCACCAAAATGTGCTAACAAAACAAATATCTCGTTCTCTTCTTTTTTGTACAACAAGATGCCGGCGCTTCGTTTCATAAATTATTACTCATCCTCGTAAACTTCTTTTGCCATACGGAACACGGCCCAAGCATTTGGCCATCCAGCATAGAAAGCAGCATGCGTAATAATTTCGGCCATTTCTTCTTTCGCAATACCATTCTTTTTGGCATTTATTAAATGACTTTTCAAACTGGAATCTAAAATTCCTTTACTCATCAAAGCAACAACAGTAATCATAGAGCGATCTCTTAAAGATAACTTGTCTTCTCTAGACCAAACTTGTCCAAATAATACATCGTCATTTAATTCTGCGAATTTAGGAGCAAAATCTCCTAATTGATCTCTTCCTGCAGTTTGTTTAACCATAATCAATTCCTCCTTTATCATAAAAACCAAATATATTGTACAACTTAAAGTACACTCTAAGTCAATAAAAAAGGAACAAAAGTTCCTAATCGTTTACTACTAATTTTTCTAATAATTGGTTAACCTTTTTTTGCAGCAATTCTGGTACATAAGAACGAATGTTTTGTAAAAATTCCCGCGTGTTGCTACTTTGCGGAAGCATATAACCGGATTCTCTCATCAAATCTTCTTCGACGACTTGATTGGAATGAATCAATGCTTTCCATAGTTTTTTCTCTTCGTCCGTAGTTGCATGTTCCAATAAAAAATGAAACATACGAACTTCCTCCACTTTCGAACGAACGACTTTCGATAAAGCACCTAGCACTTCTTCATTTTTCTTCTGTTGCGGTGGATACTTTCTAGGTAACATCGAAATTGCCTTAGAAGGACAAGCCTCAGCACAAGCACCACAGCCGATACACTTTTCGAAATCGATTTGACCAGTTTCATTATCAGCGGCACCTGTCGGACATACAAATAAACATAGGCAATCTTTAGAACAGATTTTTAAATCGCGATAAGCATGTTTTGGACTCATTATGCCACCTCCAATATTTTGAAACTTGGAACTTTGCAGACAGGACATACTTTTGGAGGTTCCTCTCCAATATAGACAAATCCACAAATATCGCAAACCCAAATCTTTGTATTTTTTAAGTAATCGATTCCTTCTTTTTGATAAGAAGATAAAATACCTTCAATCATCATGGAAGTTTTTCCAGCCCAAGTTAATACTCGTTTGGCACCTGAATCGTTACATTTCGTTGCAACATCCATCGCCTGATTCATTAACTTAGCATCTTCCTGAAACTGTTTCTGGACCATTTCCAAACTTCCCTCTTTGGTTGTTTCTTTCGTAGCAAAATAATCAGCTAATTCTAAAAACAAATTCTGTTCTTCCGCAAGATATTGCTTCTCACATCCCTTTGCTAAATTAGAGCAAATATAAGATATTTCGTAATTAGATAGTTCCCGTAGTTCTTCTTTCTCTAAGGCGGAAACCTCTTCCTCTTCTTTTGGAAGATTATCTTCTACAATCTCTTCAAACATTGCTTTCGGAGCCCCACAAAGTGGACATTTCCAATCGTCAGGTAACTCTTCAAATTTCACATCCTGTGTGGCGTCATCGTAAATAAATCCACAAATTTTACAACGGTACTTCTTCATAAACATCTCCTTTTCTATTTACTTCGAGTATAACACAAACCAAACAAAAAAGACATGAATTTCATGTCTAATAATGCGTCGTCTTAGTACGATGGTATAATTTTTTCACCTTTTCTTTGTTTTGACCAAGTAACCAAATCGAATCATTGATATCCATTCTTGGAACTTTGCCATTCAACTTTTGATAAATCGAATCGATTACTGCTAACGTATTGGCACGAATCTCTACTTCGTAAGCATCACCTTCTGGAATTTCCGTCTTCGTCGCAATCATCTGATCTAAGGAATCAGAATACGTCATCATTCCATAAGAGTTCATGACCTGCGGAATTTTATAATCGGCACATCCAACCAAATGAGTATAGTCAACAGGAATTCCTTTCATCTCTTTTACATGTAAAATATCGGAAGTTAATAATTGAGCACGTTTATAAAATGAAATCGTTCTTCCCTCGTAAATACTTTCATCTTTAAAATACGGAAAATAATCAATCAAATACGAAAATAAAGTAACATCATCGTTGAAATCTGCTATCTCATCGTAAAACGAATGATTTTGCAAATATGTATTTAACATCTGTAGTTGCTCATATCGCTCCTTTAATAACGGAATTTCTACGTTTCCTTTTAACAAATCCTGAAATTCATCCAAAGTTAAATTGAAATTTCCACGTTGTTGAAACTTTTGAATAACTAACTTCATAATGGCAAAAGAACCATCCAACACACCGTCTTCCGTTTGAATCGTCCATTTTGGATCGCCCCAAAAACAATAATCGCCAATTGTATGATAGACCAATAGAAACGAAATCAAATCGCGTAAACTCATATCCAACACATGAAACAGATTACTTTTTAACCAAAACTCACCTGGAACAAAATCTTTTACAAAAGTATCGATTGCATCTTCATGAATCACGACATCTTGCGAATGTTCATGAACAAAATGAGCATCTTGAAGAATTTTTTCTAACATCCAAATACACTTCCTTGGCTTTTATCCTATCATATATGCCGAAAAAAATCTACAACCTACCACTTTTTCCGAACATTGAAAAGTTCTGAACAATATCCAATGATACAAGCTGGAGCAAGTATGAATGCATAAAGTAAAACGTAGAAAAGAAAGGCAAAAAAACTTCTTCTTTCTAACTTGCATTCCACTTGACGCAGTGCATTACATCTACGAACTTCAATTACCAAGCAAAGAATTAGTCCTAAAAGAACGACAAACAATGTAAGCCATCCGATTAACAACGAATTTCCAAATATCAAAAAAAGCAGCCCGACTGGTACAAAAATAAGAAGTGCCAAATCTACAAAAGGAAACAGAACATTGAATAGCATTAAGATTTTAGATTTCCAATTCATTTGTTTAGAAGTCAGAACAGGAACTTTTTTAAACGCTTCAATCATTCCTCTAGCCCATTTCTTACGTTGACGGAATAATCCTTTGAACGTACTAGGAACTTCGGTAAAGGAAATGGAATCGATATGCAAGTGTACGATATTGGAATAAACAATCTTCAAAACTTCAATAAACATTACATCAGACGATTCAATATTCCTTGTGAAATGACCGGAAAAGAAATTATCAACATGATTAACAATACAGAATAAATCATCGATACAACAGAAAAAGGACTGATCTAGTCCTTTTTCTTTTCAATGGTTTTCTAATGGAATATTTTTGTTACACGCTACATGGAAACGGGTGTAACGTGTAACTACTATAATATATGTGACTATAAAAAAATAATGACACATTTTAAAAATTTTTTTCAAATATAAAACACAACTTATCACACCAACAAAATAGGAGCCACGAGGGCTCCGTTTCAGGGGGTTTTGGTTGAATCGCTCTCACACTTTAGTCGTAAGAGCTACGTGAAATATATTTTCTATACTCCACGTACTTTAATCATAATATGTAAATCAAAAAATGTCAATTTGTAAATTGCATTTTTTTTACACTTTTAGTTGTCATTAATTTCAGAAAGTAATTTTTGCTTTAACGGTTCTGTATCAAAATCCTTATTTAATAAGTATTCGCGCGAATCGTCTCTCGCTTGAACCAAAATTTTGTAGTCACTTTTGACATTTGCAATTTTAAATGCCATATCACCACTTTGTTTGGTTCCAAATAAATCTCCATGACCACGAAGCTTAAAATCTTCTTCCGCAATGACGAAGCCATCACTCGTTTCTTCCATGATTTGTAAGCGTTTTGTGTCACTATTGCTAATCAAAACACAAGTAGATTCGGCATCTCCTCTACCGACACGACCACGCAACTGATGAAGCGTAGAAAGTCCAAAACGGTTCGCATCGAAGATGACCATCATCGTTGCATTCGGTACATCGACGCCAACTTCGATTACTGTCGTAGAAATCAAAATGTGAATATGATTTTGTTGGAACCCCTTCATAATCGTCTCTTTTTGAAGTGCTCCCATCTTACCATGAACCAGTCCAATCTTAAAATGAGAACCAAATGCAAGTGTAAACTTATCACGTAGTTCATTGACAGTTGTCAAGTCCGAGTTGTCACTTTCTTCAATGAGCGGCGCAATAACGTAAATCTGATGTCCCTTCTTTAATTCTTCTAACATCATCGTCAAGACATCTTTAATTTCACTCTCTGATTTCACGTATGTTTTGACCGGTTTTCTACCCTTCGGCATCTCTTTGATAATAGAAACATCCATATCTCCATAAAGAGTCAATGCATACGTTCTAGGAATTGGTGTTGCACTCATATAAAGAACATCTGGGCGAAGACCTTTATTCTTCAAATTTGCTCGTTGATTGACCCCAAATCGATGTTGTTCGTCCGTAATGACGAGACCCAAATTTTGATAATGAACATCATCTTGAATCAAAGCATGAGTTCCCACTGCAATGAATGCTTCTCCTGACTCTAATTGATCATAAATAACTTGCTTCTCTTTCTTTGTCATCGAACCTGTCAAAAGCACAACGCAA
Source organism: Bacillota bacterium (assembly GCA_003149915.1). Taxonomy (GTDB): domain Bacteria; phylum Bacillota_I; class Bacilli_A; order RF39; family UBA660; genus Faecenecus; species Faecenecus gallistercoris. The sequence goes on along the minus strand of QAMK01000015.1, from coordinate 13,837 downwards.
ATACCAGTATCTTTTAAAATATTGCAAACGTTATCATAATGTTGTTTCGCTAAAATCTCGGTTGGAGCCATCAAAGCACTCTGATATCCAGATAAGTAGTTTGCATACATCGCTATGATAGAAACGATCGTCTTACCAGAGCCAACATCTCCTTGAATGATACGATTCATTCTCTTCGAAGCATTTAGATCATCCACGACTTCCCAAACAGTCTTCAATTGGTCTCCCGTCAAAGAAAATGGTAAAGTATCGATGAACTTCTGTACATCGTCCTTTTGAATATCTCTAGCAAGTCCCGCTTTCTCTTGATGATTCTGTTCTCTCAAATAGTTGATTTTAAACATGAATGCAAACAGCTCTTCATATTTCAAACGAATCTGTGCCTCTTTTAATTTCTCGATAGACGGTGGATTGTGTAAAATATTCAAAGCCGTTTTCTTATTAGAAAAATGATATTTATCACAAATGTAAGTTGGAATGTAATCCGGTACTTCACTACCGTATTGCATTAATGCCTGATTGATATAAGTAGACAAGTTCTTATTCGTAAGTCCTGTCGTTGAATGATATACCGGTTCAATCTTCTCCTGATTGGTCAAAAGACCAAACTTAATATCAGAAGCAGTAACGACATTCTTCGTCCGGTCGAACTTTCCTAATACGATGACGTTCGTTCCAATCAATAAAGACGGTTTCAAGAATGCTCGGTTGAAAATAGAAACTCCAACAACTCCTGAAGAACTGACGAGACGAAAGTTCAACTTATTTAATCCGCCTCGAAAGCGAAGAAGAATTGGAACACTTTCTACTTTTCCATCGATGACAACCTTTTCACCGTCAGGAACTGTTTTCAAATCTGTTCTCTTTAAAATGTCGTATCGGAATGGATAATGAGTCACTAAATCCTCGACCGTATTGATGTCGATTTTCTTAAGTAACGCTACTGTCTTTGGGCCGATTCCCTTTACCTCTTCAACCGTTTCCATTATACCACGCCCTTTTCTTTGCATATTATAGCACAAAATTCAATTTTTCGAAAGAAAAACTTTGAATTTGAAAGAAAAGGTTGTCAAAATTTGGAAACAAAAGTTTTTAAAAATTCCACAAAAAAATGTTGACAAAACAAACCTTTTCGGTTAGTATAAGACATACCAATTCACTTAAAGCGAATTGGTGCTAGTATCACACTAGCCAACCCCTTTTTATTCTTTTTAGGAGGCTGCCCTCAGGGGGTGTAGCCTCTATTTTTTTCCCTCAAACGAAAAGATTGAAGGTTGTAACCTTCAATCTTCTTTTTTTATTCAGATTTTTCTTCTGGATTCGTAAGTGCTTGTAAGCGTTCATAATAATGATAACGTTCCATCGCATGTTCTTTATTTTCTTTTATCAATTCCTCACAATGTTCTGGATTGATACTGCGTAGCATCCGGTAACGATCTTCGCCATTGACAAAATCAACATATTGATCAAAGTCAGCTTTGCTATCTAAGATGAACTTGCCATCGCTCGGATTTCGATGGAACAATGGGAAGTATCCAGACATCGTTGCAAGACGTTCTTCTTGAATCGAATTGTCCATTCCTTTTAAAATACCGTGAGAAATACATGGTGAATATGCAATGATGATAGAAGGTCCATCGTATGCTTCTGCTTCCATCAATGTCTTAATAGCATGTTGTTGATTGCCACCAAGTGAGATAGCACCAACATAGACGTGTGGATAAGTGACAGCAATCGCAGCCAAATCTTTTTTAGCAATAACTTTACCATTGGCAGCAAATTTTGCAATAGCACCTGTTCTCGTAGACTTAGAAGATTGTCCACCTGTGTTCGAATAAACTTCCGTATCTAATACCAAAATATTGACATTTTGATGATTTGCTAAAACGTGATCGATACCACCGTAACCGATGTCGTATGCCCAACCATCTCCTCCAACAATCCAGAAAGATTTCTTTTTGATGAATTCTTTCATTTCTTTTAATCCTGGAATCTTGGTATTGTCAACGATATCGTACAATGCTTGGGCACTTTCTGTATCGAAGTGATCGATGTAATTTTGGTAAACTTCTACTTCTGCCTTTGGTACCAATGAAATGTTCTTAGCAATCGTATCTTTGATGTTTTCTTTCATCGTTGTATCAGCAACACTCATACCGAATCCAAATTCAGCATTATCTTCAAATAGAGAGTTAACCCACGGAACTGCATATGGCATTGCCGGAGCACTTGCACCGTAAATAGAAGAGCAACCTGTCGCATTGGCAATTACCATATTATCTCCAAATAATTGGGTAATTAATTTTAAGTATGGAGTTTCACCACAACCAGCACAGGCACCAGAGAATTCAAATTTTGGTTTGACAAACTGACTACCTTTCACTGTCTTCTTAGGCATTACTTTCTTTTCGCTGACATGATTGTATAAATAGTTGAAGGCTTCTACTTTATCTTTTTCATCCATACTGATGGCTTCCATAATCAAAGCCTTTTCGCCTTTTTTACCAGGGCAAACATTGACACAAGACTTACATCCTGTACAATCCTTAACACTAATTCCAATCGTAAACATCAAATTTTGATTTGGAATATTAGCAGGAATTAAATTTTTCTTAACAGATTCCGGTGCATTTTGAACTTCTTCTTCGTTTAATAAGAATGGACGAATGACACCGTGTGGACAAACAAGAGAACATTGATTACACATGATACAATTCTCTGAAATCCACTTTGGAGCCATATCGCTAGCACCGCGTTTTTCAAGTCTTGTCGTGCCTGCTTCAAAAGTACCATCCGCAGTATCTTTAAATGCACTGACTGGAAGAGAATCTCCTAGCCTTCTATCAATCATAGCAAACAAAGAATGATCTTTTTCTTCTTCATGACCAGAAAGATCTAAATCATTGTAATCTAAGACATGTAAATCTTCCAAAGCCTTGTCGATAGCAGCAATGTTTTTCTCTGCAATTTGGTTTCCTTTTTTATCAAATTTCTTATGAATTCCTTCTTTGATATGTTCTTTAGCAAAATCAAAATCGATTAACTTCGTTACCTTGAAAATAACAGTTTCCATAATGGCACTAATTTTACGACCCAAACCAACAGATTCTGCAATCTTCTCAGCATCCAAATAGTAGATTTTAATATTGCGATTCTTTAAGATTTCTTTATCATGATCCGTTAAAGCATCGTTTAACTCATCTGCATTCTTAGTCGTGTTGATTAAGAAAATACCATGATTTTTAATTTTATTTAACATCTCGTACTTTTGTAAATAAGAGTCCTTTGTCAAAACGACAACATCCGGATTTTCAACATAGTACGTTGAACGAATTGGTTCTTTCCCGAATCGTAAATGGCCGATCGTAACGCCACCACTCTTCTTAGAGTCATATTGGAAATATCCTTGTACGAAAGCATTCGTATAACCACCGGTAATCTTCATGATATCTTTTCCAGCAGACACCATTCCGTCAGAACCATATCCGTATACTAAGAATCCTACTGATTGTGTACGAATATGTAAATCTTCATATGGTAAACTACGTGCCGTAACATCGTCTTCAATTCCAATTGTAAAGCCGTTGAACTTATCATCTCTCATTAAAAAGTCGTAAACAGCCTTAATCATACCTGGTGTCGTATTCTTACTAGATAAACCGTATCTACCACCAACGACAGAGATTTTCTTATTAGATTCTTTCAAAACAGCACAAACGTCTAAGAACAAAGGTTCTCCAGAAGCACCCGCTTCTTTTGTACGATCTAATACGGCAATATCCGTAACACTCTCCGGTAAAACAGATAAGAAATGTTTCGCAGAGAACGGTCTATAAAGATGAACTTCGATTAATCCCACATTCTCTCCTCTTTCATTTAAGTAGTCGACCGTTTCTTTAACCGTTTCACAAACACTGCCCATAGCTACGATAACACGAGTTGCACTAGCACTACCATAGTAATTAAATGGTTTATAACTTCTACCAGTAATGGCACTGATATCGTTCATGTATTTTGCAACAACATCAGGAAGTGCATCGTAATATTTATTTCTAGACTCTGCAATTTGGAAATAAATATCATCGTTTTGATTCGTTCCTTTTGTAACCGGATGATCAGGATTTAACGCTCTACTTCTAAATTCTTTCAAAGCATCTTGATCAATCAAATCTTTTACTTTATCAAAATCTAACATTTCAATTTTTTGAAGTTCATGACTAGTACGGAATCCATCAAAGAAATTCAAAAATGGAACCTTACCAGAAATTGCTGATAAATAAGCAACGGAAGTTAAATCCATCACTTGTTGAACAGAAGAACTTGCTAAAATGGCAAATCCAGTCGCACGAGTTGCATAAATATCTTGATGATCCCCAAAAATAGAAAGCGCATGGGTAGCCAAACTTCTTGCCGCAACGTTGATGACACAAGGAAGTTGTTCCCCCGCAATCTTATACATATTAGGAATCATAAGTAACAAACCCTGACTAGCTGTATAAGTACTAGTCAAACATCCATTTAGTAAAGAACCATGGACCATTCCGGCTGCTCCTGCTTCACTTTGCATTTCAATAATGTTAACCGGATGCCCAAAGAAATTTAATTTTTCACTCTTAGCCCAAGAGTCCGTTAACTCCGCCATAGGAGAAGACGGTGTAATCGGATAAATTCCTGCTACATCTGTAAACATATAAGCAACGCGCGCACAAGCTTCATTGCCATCCATGATTTTATATTCCATAAAAATACCCTCCATATTCTAATCTATATTCATTATAGAACAAAACCAATAAAAAGTAAAAAAAAGATGTCGCAATTGACATCCTTTTAGACAAATCAAACATCTTTATCTTCTTTTTGGTAATAAAAAGTCAAAAGCCGATGTATCAGTCGCATCTTGATAACCCAAAATATCTTCCGAATAAGTATCATCATGATGATATCTTTGTAATGAATTCCAAGCTTGAGCAACTCGCTCCTCTTCTTCTTGTTCATGAGCACGATCTTTTACAAATTCAATTGTATCTTGAGTTCCACAAATTTTGTCATTAGATTGAACTCCATATTTTTTTACATAAGCAATAAAATCTAGTAACGAGTCATTGGTCATATCAACCGTATCATCAAACAAATCGACAGCACTCAAAATAAACTCTTGCTCCGTTCCATTTAAATCATTAAAAATATCATCAATATAGCGCCTTTTATCATATGAAACACCATCGCGAATCGAAACAATCAAATCGCGGTCATGGTCAACTGGGTTTCCATAGCAATCATTTCCATTCAAATCGTATGCTTGCAATGTTAAACGATGAATTCCATTTACATCGAAACCATTTTCATCATAACGATTTTGACGGCCATGATAATATCCATTTTTAGAAAAACCACGTTGATCAAGACGATCGATATTATATCCTTCAGAATCATATTTAGAACCAGTATTAACCCAAGTCTTTTCGCCTTGTGGTGTAGTTTTCAATACGTAATAATCTCCATCTCTATTAAAATGATTACGATTCAAAAAAGTACCTGTCGTCCGATGAATCCCATAATAATCAAAACCATATCGATCATATACCTCAAGCGAAGCATCTGGTTTACGATACAGATGACGAACAGTGAAACCATGTTTATCTACAACATGCTTAGTTTCTTCGTTAACACCAGTTTGTGACCATCCATCATTATCATATTTAGAACCGCTATTAACATAAGTTCCTGTTTTATCATCCAACTTATAATAATATCCATCCCAATCAAATGAATCAGGATCCAAATTTGTACCAGTGCTTTGATGAATACCATGAGAATTGAATCCTAATGAGTTATATTCAAATTTACGTCCATGATAAAGGAACATACCGTTAGCATCAAAACCACGTTCATCCACTTTAGAATAACCGCTAGGTAATAATTTAAATTTATCGATAGTCCAACCTTTATTATCGAAGTATTGTCCAGTATTTTCATATGTACCATCTTCACGTTTTCGATGCCAAAAACCATCCTGATCAAAACCATTCAAATCTACTTTCGTTCCCGTAATACGGTGGACACCATCTGCATTAAAACCATGAATATCATATCCACAACGATATTGACTCATCGGTGTTTTTGCATATTCCAGTGTACCAAACTGCATTTTTGTAAAACAGCCATTTTCAAACGGAGCTTTCGGCGCATGATATCTTTTTTTCTCATCAAAACCATGATCATCTACAAAATCCCAAAATGGAGCTCCATATACATCATGTCGTATAGTCCTAGAATAAGCATCCCAACCTCTATCATTTACTTTTTGATTCGTTTTTACGATATTTCCATTTTCATCCTTGTGATACCAAAAACCATCTCGATCAAAACCGCGCAAATCATATACTTGACCAGTATCCTTATGAATTCCACCAAATGAAAATCCACGTTTATCATAAAGATTTCTCCTAATAATTTGACCATTCGCACCTCTAACAAGAAAATATCCATCAAAAGTTACATCTTCATCATTATAGGTTCGATCTGTACGAACTCGCTCCGTTCCCTGCAATTCCCAAAAGTGACCATCACTACCAAAATAATTTAAATCATACGGTTTTTGCGTAATTCCATGAATTCCTTTACGATCGAATCCACGTTTATTATAACCATCGATATTATACCCATCGACAGTATATTTTTTACTACCATTAATCAACCCATCTTGTGAAAAACCATAAGGATCAGTTTTTTTATCCGTATTTAAATAAAATCCATCAATTGTAAAATTATGTAAATCATACTGAGTATGAGTATCCTTATGAATTCCCTGACAATCAAAACCAAATTCATTATATTTTGTTAAAGTGTTAGCATGAATACCTTTTGAATTAAAGTGATGAATATCAAATCCATTTACATCATAACCATCTTCACCATAAAAAGTTCCCGTTAACGCATTAACTCCAATTAAGTTCTTTGGGCCAGTAACAAGGAATCCTCTCGAATCCAAAAATTGATAAATTTCATCATTTTCCAATAATCCTCGATGAAATAGTTCCTGAATAGACCAAGAGCGCTGCTTTGTATTGAAAAGACCTTCTTCTTTAGCAAATTCATCACGTGTCATTCGATATTCGCTTCCAATAGGATACGTTGGCAAAATGTTACGTACATTCAACTCTTCTATAATTTTGCTACGAATACCATAATTATCAATCGTATTTAAAACATCTTCTAAAACAACACCTTCTCTTAATATTCGAGGACTAATGTCATAATGATATTCAGATAAAAAGTCCAAAACTACCAATAACTGATTGATACGATCATATTTTGTTTGTGACGAAACATCAGATAAATTTTGAATTTCACGACACAACTCTAAAAAACTCCGTTGTGTTGCAGTAGGTTGAAAAATATGAACTTGATCATAATTTTCTTCATCTCTGGCTGAACCAGTTCCAAAATCATGATTCCATAAATCAATATCCCTTCCAAAACTTAAAATATCATGAAGTTCTTTTTTCTCTCGACTGCTCAAATTTTTTTCAACTAAAGATCCATCTAAAAAACCTTGATATTTCTTTTGAATTCTTTTTAAAGAATATGCCTTCCTTCTTTCAAATGGAGTTCCATCTACACTAGGAATACGTCCATATTTTTGAATCCCAAACATAATGTCCCGCATCTTTTGAAGATCAGAAGAAACACTTGTACGATTAAACATACGATCTATATCCATATTAAAATAATTATTAAATTTATCAAATACAACTGGAATTTCTTCTTCTGAGTGATTAGGGTTAACTGCATGAATCACTCTACCTAAATGTTGCTGAGCTAAAATGGAATGTTTTGAATCAATTTTTCTAAAATTAAAACTTCCACTTAAATTAGGTAAATGTACACCTTCATTTAACATATCGATAGCAACCAAAATTTTCATATGATCGCTATTATCATCTTCGAACTGTTGCATTGCTCTAGTATTTTCTTTATCACCTCGTGCACTGTATATATACTCAAAATGAGGTTCTACATCAATGCCTTTTAAGTCTTCTTTCATTTGATTAATATGTTCTTTAATATAAGCTTCTGTTGACAAATCACAATCAACTGGTTTTCTCGGAATAAAATATATATAACGGCCAGTTGGATTTTGAATGTATTTTTCTAAAATAGCATTCACTCCAACAAGTTTAGAACGATTAATTAATCTCTGTAGTTCATCTAAGCTTTCATTTGCTTTATTACGTAGTGATATGTCTTTTAAAGTTGCCGCTGTTCGCAACACACTTTGATATTGAGGTGTATCTGCCAAGTCATAATCAAATGAAACAATATTAGGACAAATAACATATCCTTCCTGAGCTGCCTCTACTACAGACATCTCACTTGCTAAATAGACATGGCTGTTTAACTCCTCAATTGAATAATTATCCAAAAAGTCAGCCATAAAACGCATCATATCACCAAAGTATGGATCATCTTTTTTGACATCATCACGAATTGGTGTAGCAGAAATCCCTAGTACTTTTGATTTTCCATTTCTAGTAAACAAGGCACGAATTGCTGGATTCCAACTATCACCACCAATATGATGAATTTCATCTAAAATAACAAAATCTGCATCATATTTCTTCAAACGGTCTTCGTCATCGGGACTAAGTCCTTGATAACAGTACAATTCTAAATGTGGAAAACAAAATGAAACAATATGGTTGATTTCTTCTTCCGAATAATTTTTAGGATTTTTTCCAGCAATATATTGAACGATATTTCGTTTAAATTGTTTTAAAATTTCTTTTCGTGGTGCAATGTATACAATATTAGAATCTTTAAATTCTAACATCTCTGCCATTGCAACAAAAGATTTTCCTCCACCAGTAGGTAAAACAACGCCTGCAAATCGTCTACCATCAGCATATAATTGGTCAATTGTTTGTTTAATTCGCATCTGATAATCATATAAATTAAGAAAAGAATTAGGAATTAAATTAACATCTTCATCAATACCAAAATAATGATTAAAAAGATAAGGATTAATTTGAACGTTGAATTTATCCAAATGATCAGCGACAAATTGTTCGACTTGATCCATATTACAAATATCTTGAAAAGAATATCCTTCGTAACTACCTTCCAACAACAAATTTACAACAATTCCAGCAATATCACCTGATGAAACATTTTGTTTCTGAAACGCATCATATAAACGTATGATATTAGCATCAGATAAATCCTTCATTAGTTGTGCATATTCCTCTTGACTTAAGTTTCTTTTTTCATAAAACTTAGAAAACGCATTCGAATGATTTAAATCCTGCAATACAGTTTGAGCATAATAAGATTTTTGATCCATGACAATAGCAACTTTCTGAAAACGATCCAATAAAGTATCGCGATAAAACAAGCCTTTGCTTTTTACGGCCTTCTTTAAATCCGCGCGAGATTGGTTTGAAATCATAGCTAAAAGATAATCTATCTCGCTTTCATCTATAAAATCGTTGGTTTCATAATCGATTCCTATATTTACAGATTCACAAATCGGGTGACCAGATCCAGATGCCCTAGAAATAATATCACTATGAGGAGAATATGTATGATTGATAATAGCATCCGTCAAGTGATCATTTCCTAATAAAGCACGAACAACATTCGCATAATCATAAGACTCTAATTTAGATAAAGAAAGATAATGGCAAAACTGGACGATTTTTTTTGCTTCTTCATAAGGGATACAACCAGTTGTCACATTATAAATATCATGAAGTGACATCGTATCCGAAGAAATGTCATAATCTTGACCAATGACTGCTTGACTTGTACTAATACCACAATCGATGGTATCTTTTCCATTTGTCAAGACTATCTTCCCATCAACGTCTTTAAAATCATAATGATGACGAATCAAATTAAGTAATTTGCTCTGTAACATGTCAACATCTTCATTATGATTCTTTTCTTTTAATTGCTGTACAATTCCTAAAAGTTGCATCATCTCTTTTGAAATCATAAGGAAGTCTTGGTTAGGAATTTCTTGATAGTGAATCACTTCACCAGATGAAAAAGCATTTCCAATCGTAGCAAACAAAGAAGTATTGTTAGGCGTAGTAGTTAAAATACTAGGTAAGATACCCGAAAGTTCTAATATAGTTGCCTTTGCAACAATTTTATTGTATTCCAACTGTTGCTCGTCAGAAAAATATTGACGATTTTGGAAACGACTCATAATATTTTTTAGGTTGCCATTTTCTTTTTGAAAATCAGAGACAATTTTCAAGACATGCTGATTATCTGTTTCGGTAGAAATACGATTCAATAAGATAGAAATGTCCATAGGAACTTCCTGGTTCTGAATTGTCTCATGTATTCTATCATCGATTTCAGAAAGCATATATTCACCAGCGGGATAAAAAGAAGAAGCTTGATCTTTCGGAATCTTCACAATAGCATATTCATCAAAATAATGATTTCCATAATCCAAACTAACATTGGCATTTGTAGATAATGAAATGCAGTTAGTTTCATGTGAATAACGCATTTTTATGTGATCCCATACTTCCTCTAATGAAATGATATCATCCTCATGATATTTTGCTGTTGATTCCTGTTCTAAGTAACGTTCTCGGTCGGTTCGAATTCTTTCAACAGTACCATCTTTTGAAGTAATTCCATTTTGAATATCTTGATGATCTCCTCTATTTAATGCACGAAAAACATAATAATATTCATTGTCTTCTAGTACATTAAATTTTTTTAAGGAAAACTGTTCAGAAGTCATAATTCTCACCCCTTATTTTCTAAATTATTGTACCATAATATGGAAACAAACAAAAGAGTTATTCTAAAAATAAATCTTAGCCATCAACCAAAGTTTCTTGCTTCCCAAACGAAATAATTTTATTTTCCGTAAGTACAACATTAGTAACTGCTACTATATCTTTTTAAATTAACTCTTTTATGTATCAGCCTTTTTAAATGTGCAAATTTCTATAAACAAAAAAGAGTGAACAATATCACTCTATGAATACAAAATGAAATTAAAATTTTGGTATATTTTTAATTTTAATACTATAAAGTTACTACCGTTTCAAAACTTTTGGATTATCGTTAGGATAACCTGGAGTATCACTCGAAATATCACCTAAAGCATCTAAATTTCGAAGGTATCCATTCTCATCGAAAATCGAATCGATATCATCGTTAGTAATTTCTTCACCATGGTTTTCTAATGACACAGTAGATTTCAACTGAGCAGTATTAACTGCACTAGATGACTTTTTCTTACCTGCAATCTTTGGATTTGTAGTCTTTTTTTCTTTTGTATTTTGATGAAATTCCCTTTCCAATTGAAAAATTTCTTTATTTAAAAAACGAGATTCGTTTTTACTATAAAAGTAAATCATAGCATTCACTACATTAGCAAAAATAATTGATAAACCTGAAAGACTCATCACCAAGGATGGATTCAATGCAGATGCTACTAAAAAAGTAGCAATACTAACACCACCTAAAATTAGATTAAACTTTCCTAATTTTTTATAAAATTGTAAAGATTTACGATCTTCCTGTAGCAATAACTCTTTACCATCTTCCTCGAATTTTTTCATACTATTATCACCTTAGAGTTTCTTTACTTTTGGACGATTGTCAGAATAGCTTGAATCATCACCAAAAATATCACCTAAAGCATCTAAACTTTGAAGACAACCATTCTCATCAAAAATTGAATCGATATCAACACTAGTTGTTTGCTTTTCAACACGAGATTCTGGTTGTACAGTAGATTTCAGTTGAGCAGTCTGAACAGCACTTGATGAAATTCTCTTATCTGCAGTCTTTTGTTTGATATCTTGTCTATCTTTTTCTTTTGCATCCTCATCAAATTCCCGATTCAACTGATTAATTTGAGAAGTTATCTTTTGAAGCTTTTTTTTGTTAGATTTTTGAAATGCTAAAAAAAGGCCTGTCATAACTGCTGCTGTAAAAATAATATTCCCTACGGATATTTCGAAACCCAAAACTCCCCCTACTACCAATAGTCCAATCAATTCGCCACAGGCAACCTCGAGAAAATTTAAAAAAGGAGTAACATCTTTATAAAAATGCGAATCACTTTTTAATTTTTCTAACTGTCTCGTTTTTTCTAATCTTTCCAAATTGGTCATATAACCACACCTCTTTAAGTATTAGTAGATTATATCACAGTTCAATTCACTTATCAAGTTTTCAAATATTTACAAACATATTGGTCTTTTCTACCTCTGGATACCATTCTGGATAATCCACAGTATAAAAATTCATATACTCTTGACGAAGACCATCGTAATACTGATCGTAACTGGAGTCTTGAATACTGGCAGCGACAGTCGCATCAAAATAGTAATAATGATTCTGATACCCTATAATATTCCACATATGTGGTCCAGTTGAATATCCAGTTACCGCATACGCTTCAATTCCAATATTTTGAAAAATAACGGTACAAGCCTTGGCAAACCCAGCACATACTGCATTTTTATTGATAAAGACGTTGTAAATCGATTGGTTTTTAGATGTGGAAGTAAACACCGTATCATAAGAAGTATTCTGTCCAATCCAATCGTATACATATTTAATTTTTTCTTCATCCGTCATATCTTTCGTATCTTCTCTCATATCAGCAAGAATTCGTTGAATTCTAAGTTCACCAAGATCGACTAAAAGTGGAAAACTTTGAGCATAATAGACATGTGCCGAAACATAATCGTTTTCTTGTTCATGTTTGATACTGTAATTAGACAAGTTCATCAGTTCCGGATGTTCAACCTGAATGGCAGAAAATGCCGTATTGAAATAAGAAAAACATTCGCTATAGTCAGTGCAAGAAAACTCTTCAAAAGGGATATCAAAAAAACTTTCATAAGATAACATCTTTCCAAGTAGATAGTCGTATGCCTTTTTAGAATTTTCTGACAAAGTATCATAGATAAAATCGTTACTCATATATAAAGAATTAATATAGTGAGGATGACTAGTATCAATCAATGGATTAGTAGGTACAATACGTGTATAGTTCCAATACACGTAACCACTAAACAAAACTAATAAAAGAGTCAAAATGATATGTTTCTTAAAAAAATTCATTTTTATACACCCGATTCATATTGATAATTACCATTAAAAAACGCAAAATAAGGATAAACGACGATAGAACACAGAAAAGCAAGAATCCCTCCAAGCCACTTATGACCATAGGAATATGAAATCAAAAATGGTAAAAATACGAGTAACAAAGTAAAAATAAACATACGATGTTCCCAAAAAATCATAAAAATACCTAAAACAGCAATCAAAATTGGTGACAAATGAAGACTTTTCAACAAACAATATAAATTTAAAAATGGGATGAGTCCAAAATAAAATGGATATCCTGCTTTCGCTACAAATCCCACCAAAGAAATGTAAAAAGCAATCAAACAAATAAGCCAATAAATTCGTAAAACCATAAAATCCTCTCTATTCTACAGATTAAGTATAACAAGAAAAAGAACAAAATGAAAATAAATTTTCATCTCCCAGTCGTTGCCTCCCGGGCTTTCTGCTTCTTAGATAGAGTACCCTCTATTCTCCACAGACTTAACTTCCGACAGTCGCTGCCGTAGATTTTGTTCTTCTTTACTTTCTGTTTTTACGATATAAATTCTTGCATGTATTTCTTAATTCCTTCAAATAATATATTAATACTAGCATTGATATCTCGATCATGGTAACTTCCACATTTTGGGCATATCCAATCTCTAACTGTTAAATCCTTTACTTTTTCATTTTGATATCCGCATCTACTACATTCCTGACTACTTGGATAGTAGGT
>QAMK01000001.1 GCA_003149915.1 Bacillota bacterium | reverse complement strand
GAAACAATAGCCAGAGCATTAGATAAACTGGAAAGAAAATATGGCAGTAAATTTTATCAAATTTTTAAGTCAATAACATTTGATAATGGTGTAGAATTTATGGGGTACGAAGGGATAGAAAAATCCTGTAGAAAGAAAGGAATTAGAGTAAAAATTTATTATGCTCATCCATATTGTTCGGGAGAACGAGGAAGTAATGAAAATAATAATAGACTGATTAGAAGATGGATTCCAAAAGGAACGGATATCGCAAATATCAAAACATCTTTTATAAAGAAAATAGAAGATTGGATCAATAATTATCCTCGTGCCATGTTTGACTACAAAAGTTCAAACATGTTATTATTAAATCAATAAATTAACTTACATTTAGGTAATTAGATGTGCGGACACTTATTATTTCCATTTGCAAAAACTATCTGTGACTTCACTTTTTTGACAAAGTTAACAACTTGTGATATAATAAGCAAGACTTTTTAAAAAGGGGAGTTTTCTATGTATAATTTTTATTTTGAACATTTATTGGATAATGATCCAGACAAAACGATCACAGAGAGAAGTTATAAGCTAAGAAAAAAGTTGAATCCTTATGTTAGAATGGCATTGCCAAAATTTAGTGATTTAAATTTAGTGGTAGAGAAAAAAGGGAATATTCCGGATAATATTCCGATTATTTTTACACCAACTCATAGCTTTAAATATGATATCTTATATGTACTTCGCGCAATTGATACGCATGCATATATTCTATTTGGAAGCTTGCCACAATTCTTTCATACATTCGATGGAGTTTCATCATGGCTATACGGTGTAATATTAGTAGACCGTATGGATAAAAAAAGCAGAGCAGCATCTAAATTAAAAATTGGCAAGGTACTAGATATGGGCGGTAAAGTCATCGATTTCGTTGAAGGAGCTTGGAACAAAACCCCAAATAAGCCAGCCGAAAAAATATTTCCAGGAGTATATGATTTAGCAACAAATCACGGTGCATGGGTTGTCCCGATGGCAACTCACGTGGAAGGGGATACCTGTTATGTTAGTATCGATGACGCGTTCGATATTTCACAGTATGATAAAGAAGAAGGAATTAAAGTTTTACGCGATAAGATGGCAACATTGAAATGGGAGTTAATTGAAAAATACTCTAAGGCAAGTAGAAAAGATTTCGATAACGGAATACCTATGGATGAACAATGGCAACAGTTTTTAAATAAACGAATTTCAGAAGTTCAATATTATGTTACAGAAGTAGAAAATAATGCAAACTTTAAAGATAAAACTGTAACGGATCCAGATGAAGTATTCAAACCATTAGAACAGATTGAGTTGACTCCGCAAAATTGCAAAGTACTATCACGAATTAGAAGATTAGGAAGATAATATTCAAAAAACATATGATTTTTCATATGTTTTTTATTATGTTATCATTTTTTATGTTATAATGAAAAAGTAGAGTAGAGGTGAAAAGAAGTGGGAACATTACAGTTACCATTATGCGCAATCATTTTTTCGGCATTATTATGTTGCGTTTATTTTAGTAAAAAAAGATTAAATACATTAGAAAACAAAACATATTCAATTATGTTAGTATGTAGTTTAATTGATAGTATTTTAGTAACTATTTTAAGAGTTTTTTCAATAGGAGAAATTACTCCTTTAATAGAAGTATTTGTAAACATTTTAAACAAATTAGACTTCATTTGTTTAATATTAATTACGACTTGCTTACTTTACTATACGATTGTAATTACATTTACAGAACAAAAAGCACGCCAGACAAAAACAGTTTTACCAATACAGATTATCAATGTTGTTGGAATATTAATCATGTTGTTGCTAGATTTAAATATCGTAGAAACAAATGGCAGTTTATCAGTAACAGGTCCAGCAACATACGTAACATATTTTATCTGTATTCTTCATATTGTCAGTGCCATTATCATTGCGTTTACTAGAATTCGAAATTTAGACAAACGATACATCCCCATCTTCGCAATTATTTTTGCCTTTGGATTTTTATCAATTGTTTACCAGATGGCCCCTTATTTAATTATTATTTCAATAACGATTACATTTATTAACTATTTGATGTATTTTACAATGGAAAACCCAGACTTGAAAATGATTCATGCATTAAATGTGGCCAAAGATCAAGCAGAAAAGGCCAATCAAGCAAAGACGGATTTCTTATCTAGTATGTCGCATGAAATTAGAACACCTTTGAATGCCATTGTTGGGTTTAGTAGTTGTATTGAAGATGCAAAGACACTAGACGAAGCAAAAGAAAATGCCAAAGATGTTGTCACAGCATCTAATACCTTATTAGAAATTGTAAATGGCATCTTGGATATTTCAAAAATTGAAGCTGGTAAAATGGAAATTACGAATGCCAATTACCAGGCTTATGATACATTTAAAGAATTAGGTAAATTGATGATACCTAGAGCAACAGAACGAGGACTAGATTTACAGATTCATATCGCCGAAGATATTCCCAAAACATTGTATGGCGATGCAGCTAACGTGAAAAAAGTAATTACCAATATTCTATCAAATGCAGTTAAGTACACGAAGAAAGGATATGTAAAATACGATGTATCGTGTGTGAAAAATGGCGATATTTGTCGAATCATTGTGTCTGTAGAAGATACTGGAAGAGGAATTAAACCAGAAAATATTGACAAACTATTTAATAAGTTCGAACGATTAGACGAAGATAGAAATACAACCGTCGAAGGAACGGGTTTAGGTCTTGCCATTACCAAACAATTAGTAGAAATGATGGGTGGAAAAATTATCGTTCAAAGTGTATATGGCAGTGGTTCTAAATTTACAATTATTTTAAATCAAAAGATTGTATCAGAGGGAGAAAAAGTAACAGTGATTAACGAAAATGAAAGTGGAACAGTATCTTTATTAGGAAAACGAGTACTAGTTGTAGATGATAATATGCTAAATCTAAAAGTAGCAGGAAAAATATTAGAAAAATACAATCCGAAAGAACTAGTAAATGTCTCATCTGGATTTGAGTGTATCGATAAAATCAAGAGTGGCGAACAATTCGATTTGATTTTAATGGACGATATGATGCCTAAGATGAGTGGAACGGAAACGTTAGCAAAGTTAAAAGAAATTCCAGGATTTCAAACACCTGTTGTTGCGTTAACAGCCAATGCTATTAACGGTATGAGAGAGAAGTATTTATCTGCTGGCTTTAACGATTACTTGGCCAAACCAATTGAAAAGGAACCATTAGAGAAATTATTGGCAACTATATTTAAAAGTGCACCAGCACCATCTAGCAAACCGCAAGAACAAGATTCCTTATTTGGAGACTTGCCAGCTTCAATTTATGAAGTCGGTTCTAATGATAAATTGGACATTGCGCAACCAGCTGATTTGAGAGATGATTATGACATTCCTCCGGTTACGGAAAATACCAAAGATTTAACGAACGAACTAATCGCAGCTGAAGAGAAAAAACAAAATTCTACAAAGCAACTGATGGACGCTAGAATCGATGTTGCCAAAGGACTTGAGTTACTAGGAGATATCGATACGTACAACGATACAGCCAAAGATTATGTTAGTGGCTTAGAGAGTAGAATGAATAAAATGAGAGAGTTAAAAGATCAAAAAGACATGGCAAATTATGCGGTTGAAGTTCATTCCTTAAAGAGTGATTCCAAATACTTAGGTTGTAAAGAATTAGCAGACATTGCTTTCGAAGAAGAAGTGAAGAGTAAGTCGGGAGATGCCGAGTTCATTACATCTGATTTTGCAAGATTAGAACGGGAAGTAAATCGTGTTCGTGAAATCCTTCAAAAATATCTAGAAACAATCCAATAAGGATTGCTTCTTTTATTATGATGATTTAGAATATTGATTAGAGGTGATGAGATGTTAAAAGTAGAACATATCGTAAAGTATTACGGTGACAACAAAGCAGTTGACGATTTATCGTTTACTGTGAAAGATGGAGAAATCTTTGGCCTTTTAGGAGCGAATGGTGCCGGTAAAACGACAACCTTCCGTATCATTATGGGACTTTTAGAAGCAACATCTGGTAAAGTAACTTTAGACGGAAAGAAAATCGACTATGATGTCACAGACAAAATTGGATTTGTAACAGAAGAGAGAAGTCTTTTAGGAAAGATGACGGTAAAAGAACAAATTTTATTTTACGGTACCCTAAAAGGAATGTTAGAAGAAGACATTTTAAAGAAACTAGATTATTGGTTAAACTATTTCCAAATTCCAGATTATTTAAATCGGAAAATCAAAGAGCTATCGAAAGGTAATCAACAAAAAATTCAGTTTATCAGTGCGGTAATCAATGAACCAAAATTATTGATTTTGGATGAACCGTTTACAGGCTTGGATCCGATTAATGTAAAACTGTTAAAAGATGCCATTTACGATTTACAGAAGAAGGGGACATCGATTATTTTCTCTTCTCATCAAATGGAACACGTAGAAGAGTTCTGCGAAAAATTAGTGATTTTAGTTCATGGTCATCCAGTCCTAGAAGGATATTTAAAGCAGATTAAGAAAGACTATCGCAAAAAGAATATCGTCATTCAAGGTAAGTTTGATCCTAAGAAGATAGAAAAGATTAAAGGAGTACTAAGTGTTACGAAAGAACATGATGAGTACGTTGTAAAGATTAGCGATGAGAGTGTTGTAAAAGATGTATTCCATTCGTTTTCAAAGAGCGACGAGATTACAAAGTTTGTAACGTTAGAGCCTTCTCTAAATGAAATCTTTATTGAGAAAGTAGGTGCTCACTATGACGAATAAGTTTTGGTTTTTAGTTAACTATAGTTTAAAGAAAAAGATGAAAACGAAATGGTTTGTCATTGTCAATATCATCTTACTAGTATCGATTGTTGCATTAGTAAACATCGATTCCATCATTACATTCTTTGGTGGTGACTTTAACGATACGTATGAAATTGAGGTATTGGATGAAGTAGGTATCTACGATGAATTCCAAGCTACATTAGAAGCAAATAGCGTTTCCCTAACCGATACGGAAATGACATTTGAAAAAGTAGAAGGTACATTAGAAAGTGCTCAAGAAAGTATTAAAGACACCGATAAAATTTTAGTGTACTTTACACCATCAGATACAAATTATTTGGATGCAAAAGTAATTTCAGATGATACAATCGACGGACTTTTCTATCAAGGAATTGCCAGTGCGATTACTTTGGTCAAACAAAGTTATGCGATGAGTGAAAGTGATATCAATCCAGAAGTGTTAGCTTCTATCTCTGCACCGGCAACGATTGAGCGAATCATTTTAAATGAGCAAGAGCAAGATATGGACGATAGTATGACCTTGATTATGGGAACGGTATTCCCAACTGTCATTTTACCGTTCTTCATGCTAGTTATCTTCTTAATCCAAATGATTGGAACCGAAATCAACGACGAAAAATCCAGTCGAAGTATGGAAATTATCATTTCGAACGTCAGTCCCAAAGCACATTTCTTTTCTAAGATTTTATCTTCTAATATTTTTATCATCAGTCAAGGATTGTTGCTAATTATATATGCCGTTATCGGTATGGTAGTACGAAATATGATTGGCGGTGATGCCATCACGGGTGGTATCATGAGTGGTGCCGATGGTATTTTGACGACGTTATCATCCACTGGAATCATGGATAAATTAATCTATATTATTCCGATTACATTAGTGTTAATGGTATTATCATTTATCGCATACGCGTTGGTTGCAGGAATATTGGCATCGATGACCGTCAATATGGATGATTATCAACAAATTCAAGGACCGATTTTAGTGATTCTACTAGTGGGTTACTATTTGGCAATTATGGCAAGTATGTTCAAAGGTTCTATTCTTATTCGAGTATTATCTTATATTCCGTTTATCTCATGTTTACTATCACCAGCATTGTTGGTGATTGGTGAAATCGGCATTGTAGATTGTCTTATTGCAATTGCACTACTAATTGTATTTATCTATTTTGCTATAAAATATGGATTACGAATTTACAAAGTCGGAATTTTGAATTATTCGACAGATAAAATGTGGATGCGTATTTTAAAAGCTGCTAGAACCAAAGAAAAATAATCCATGGAGATTGGTTTGCCAATCTCTTTTTGTTTCCATTCTGTTCTTTCTACTAAAAACATAGGAATTCTCTTGAAAAAAAGAGAAAAATTCCGTACAATAGTACTATAAATAAGAATGAAGGAGATATCATGAACGACGAAATAAAAACAAACGCAAAAAATAAAATGATACAATCATTAGAAGGACTTGAAAAAAGGTTTTCAACAGTACGTGCTGGACGTGCCAATCCATCTAGTTTAGACGGTGTTATGGTTGATTACTATGGAACGATGACACCATTGAAAAGCTTAGGAACAATTTCTGTTCCAGAAGGCAACCAACTGTTAATTAGACCTTTCGATAAACATTGCCTAGGATCTATGGAAAAGGCTATCGTAGCAGCAAATCTTGGTTACAATCCAAGTAACGATGGAGAAACACTTCGTATTGTCATTCCTGCTTTAACGGAAGAAAGAAGAAAAGAATTATCGAAACAAGTAAAAGCAATGGCTGAAGAAGGAAAAGTTGCCATTCGTAACATCCGCCGCGATGCCATTAACGAAATCGATAAATTAGAAGATATTTCAGAAGACATTCAAAAGGGAATGGAAAAAGATGTTCAATCATTAACAGATGAATACAACAAAAAAATCGAAGAACTTCTAAAAGAAAAAGAAAAAGAATTGATGACTGTGTAAGAAGTACAAAAGTACTTCTTTTTTTTGGAAACGTCTTTCAAAAAGAAAAAAATTATGGTATCATAAATATGACCATAAGAATAGGGAGTGAATAATATGACAAATTGGTTGGGATTACTAATATCTGTCATTTACATTGTTTTGATTATTAGTATATCCGTTTTCTGTTACAAGAAAAAGAAGTTCTCATTAGAAGACAGCCGTAAGTTTGTACATGTTGGTATGTGTAACTGGTGGCTGATTGCCATGATCTTTTTTGATCAATGGATTTATGCCTGTATTTTGCCTCTGTTGTTTGTCATCATCAATTTCATTAATTTAAAGACAGACAAAATACCAGGAATCGAACGAAAGGGAAAGGATAAAACATTTGGAACCGTCTGGTATGCAATTGCAATGTTAATCCTTGCATTTGTATTGTTCCGTTATCCAGATTACCAATACATCGGTGCCATTGCTATCCTGATACTTGGTTACGGTGATGGTATCGGCGGCTTAGTAAGCGAGTATATCGGTCGACATAAGTTTCCGATTCCACACAAGACAGCGGAAGGAAGTTTCACAGTATTTATCATATCGTTCATCATTGCTGCTGCACTATTAGAAGCATTGGCAATGACGGATATGACAATTACATATGCATTCTTCATCGCCTGCTTTGCAACGATTACAGAACTGTTCTCTGTTGGTGGAATTGATAACTTTACAGTTCCATTATTTACAGCACTTTGTACATTTTTATTGATGACAGAACCGACGTTCTTAAAGTTCGGAATTGCCTTTAGTATCACTGGCATCATCGTCTTTGTATCGATGCTAAATGGACTTTTAACGTACGGTGGCGGCTTTGCTGCCATGGTCTTAGGAACAGCTGTGTTCTATTTAAATGGACCGGTTGTATTCTGGGCATTGATTTTGTTCTTTGTGACGAGTGCTATGCTAGAACATTATCATAAAAAACCGAAAAAAGATAAAGTAAAAGACATCCGTGATGTTATCGAAAACGGGCTTCCATGTTTACTATTCGGCATCATGTACTACGCAACTGGTAGTGAAATTGCTCTCGTTTGTGAGATGACTGCTATCGCTGGTGTTACAGCAGATACATGGAGTAGTGGTTTAGGATACTTCTCAAAAGAAAAAGTTCGTTCTATCCTAACGTGGAAACCAATTCCAAAGGGAGAATCTGGTGGTGTTACGAGTCTAGGTATGGCAGGAGCCGTATTTGGTGCCTTGTTCATCGCACTATTCAGTAATGTTTTGGGTGGCGATAACATCATTCCGAGATTTGCAATTGTCTTCTTCTTCGGTGTATTCACATCTCTTTTGGATAGTTTATTCGGAATTTTATTACAAGTAAAATACTACGATGAAAAAGAAGGAGTTATCCTAGAAAAGAAACCAAAGAGCATGAAGGGAATTCGCAAAGTGTCAGGTTACGATTTTATCACAAACGGAATGGTAAACTTCTTAACTTCTATGATTGCAGCACTTCTTGCAGGTATGGTTGCATTCCTAGTATTCTAAGAGACGAAAGTCTCTTTTTTTATGTTCTCATTTTTGTTATAATGAAATAGAAGGTAGGTAAGTAACATGGAAGAAAGAGAAAAATTGAGTGTCGAAGAATTTAATCGCATCAAACAAGAATATATTCAATGGTTAGAATCTGTTTCTTCCTGGACTCAAGAAACATACCAGACTGTTGCTAATTTTCAAAAAAATCTACTGAGTTACGATTTATCTATGATTCCTGCTAGCGCATGGGAAGGGTTACCAGTTGCCTGTGGAACTTTAGAAGGAATTTCAATCCCGGCAAATTTCGAAGGAACGCATGCGAATATCGATTTCCACAGCTTGGACATTGCTCATAATATTGGAAATAAGCATTGGATTACAGAGTGTAATTTCAATGGTTGCAATGTAACTGGATTGGATGAACTAGATTTATACGAATATTATCCTCTATCAAACGATGAAATAAAGAAAGTCTTTGGGAATGACATCATTGCAAAAAATCCACATCGATTTCCATCGGATGAGATACCAAAAGATATTCAAAATCGTTTCTATCAAGAGACATTAACATTTGAAGATATAGAAGCCTATCCTAGCCTATTAAACGTTCAACTGGTGAATAAACCAAAAAATCACAGTTCGTCTGAAGGACGAAATACAGCTGTATATGATTGGAATCCAACTTTGTTAAGCTCTATTCTAAGTCAAGAACCAAAACTATATCAATACATTGCAACAAATCAGATATTGTTACCAAAAGATGTAAAAGTGGAATCCGTTGAACAAGCAGAGCAAGTCATAGCAGAAAAAATCTATAATGAATTAATTTCAGGAAAACCTAGACGGTCAAGTATTTCTCAAAACCCATACAAAATAGAGAATTTTAAAACAAAATATCCGGATTTCTTTTTAAAATATCATCCTGAAATGAATGTAACATTTCAAGATAAAGATTTAGAAAACAGGTTTTATACAAGAAGCCTAACGGTTCAAGACATACGAAATCATTACGAAGAATTAAAGAATGTTGATTATCGCTATTTATTACCTGGATTACAACAAGTAATTGAAAAATTTGGTGACCTAGAGCATTTTTTTAATGAAATTCCAAGTATTTTCGATGAAGCATTGGATATTATGAATCAAAGCGAAAAAAACCAAACTTTACAAGAAAAATTATTTGATCATCCATTGCCATTACCGGATTTTGTTAGACGACTAGAAGGATTCTTGATTTGCAATAATCTAAATATTACAGTACTTGATTATTATGTAAGTACTGGTGGTTCAATAGATGAATTATTCAATCAAGGACTATCTGATAGGATCTCTAGATTTTACTTTGATACTTTAGTGAAATTTAATGAGAAAAATGATAATATTTTGCGTGAAAAAATTGAGGTTGGTTCAAACGAATATGTATATATATGGGACGAATTATTAAGCTACCCTAGACAATTTATAGAACAATATCATTTACAAGAACTAGTTTTTTCTAAGTCTGAACTGCAAATCGCGGGAATATCAGAACAACAACTAAAAAATGCTTTCCAGTTAGCTAATAGTGCACTTTTAACTGGAAATTTAGAATATTTATCTATGGCACTAAAAACTTATCCGATGTTAGAAAATATGTTTGAACAGAAAAAACCGATTGACTTTATTGGCAAGGACAAGTTATTAAACTATATCAAAGATAAAAAAATATTGTATTCGATTGTAAGAAAATATGATGTAGAAGATATCCGCAATATCGTTTCTAGACTTGCGACATCTAATTCTTCCGAAATCCAAAGACTTGGAGAAACATTAATTGATCCGATTATGGCATCTGAAAATCCATATGATACATTAGACCAAATTGAAGATATATTTTTAAAAAATAATTTGCCATATGTGGCCAAAGCATATCAAGTCTATAAAATATTAAATCCCGAGTATGCATCAAATTATGGTTCTCCGATGTTAAATGCCAAATCAAGCCGTGGTAAAGATATTTTGATTTTTGCTGATTTGATTAAAGCGTCGTTTGGATCCAATAATCGTTCCGTAATTAATTATTTTGAGTCAATCGAAAAAGGAGATAAAATTTTCCGACGTGTTCTAACAAATCAGAATGAATTAAGTCAGTTATCAAATCGAGATAAAGAGATTTTGGATACTTATCTAGGACATTTGAATGTTCTTTACAATCAAACGATGAAAGGGAGAGCAGCTGGAGTTGCAAATGCTCATCAATTAGGAAAAGATACATACGAAAACGTTTTAGAAATGGCAACGCTTTTTTCTAAAGACGGAAAACTAGATTATAATTTGCCAGATCGTTTAACAGAAATGTTTTGTCATTTTGCTGGAATTGATACATTTGAAGATGCTAAAAATTATATGCATGCCAAAGTAGCGATGGCAGATGAAAAGCATAGAGAGGAAGCAAAACATGCTTTTACATTGGAAAAAGGAGATTTCGTAAAAGGTTTAAATAGTATTCAATACATGGAATCTATTTTGCAAAACGGATCAGTATGTAAGGAGTTTTTAGGACCAGCATCTACTACAGATGGCACCCCGTTAGATACTGACTTAACAAGAGTTGAAGAACAAAAAGAAACGTTTCAAGAAACGTATGACACTAGAATACGGGGATATGGAGACATTTCGGTCGTACTAAAATGTGATGGTAGATTCGTGATAACGAAAACATCTCACGACTCTATAGCAAGTAAGGAAAATTTTGATGCAACAAAATTAGAGGCGTTTTATACTGGTGGTGTAGCAAATAGTCATTACGGCATTCGAACTGGTTTTGCTTCTTCCGAAATTGATTATTTCGTTGTTCCTAGTAACGAACGAAAATTAAATTTTGAAATCGTTAAAAATGGATTTTATATTCCTGTCGTAAACGAAGAAGGGAAATTGATTTTTGCACCAGAACAATATGATTATATGCGTACAAAGATGCAAGGCTTGTCTTATTATGGACTTGGAGATTCCTTTGAATTTGCCCCTGAAGAGATGCTAATTACAGATGATGTAAGAGAGGTAATGGCACAGAATAAAGGAAATCAGGAAGAGACAAAGAGAAAACGAGATGCCATTTTAAAGACAGTAGAAAGGTGTTTAGAAGGTTCTGGTATCACACCGGTTTATGAGTTAGAGAAAGAATTAGTACCAGGAACTGTAGAAATCATCGATACGGGTTCTACTGGAAGAGATACCAATAAACCAAACGATGGTGACTTCGACTTTATGGTGCGATTAGATAGAGCCTTGATTGCAGATGAACAAAAACTAAAAGAGTTTAAAAACTTACTACGTCAAGAATTAGGAGCACATGCTAAAGATGCCAGTGAAACGGGTAAAGGAGATTTCAGATATAAAGGAGTCTCTTTGGACGGCCTAGACGAACCAGTCGATGTTGATATGACATTTATTCAAAAGACTGATAAAGTGGATTATTCGACTGATATGTGTCTAAGGGATAGGTTAGAAACAATTCGTAATCTTTCTGAAGAAAAGTATCAAGCAGTTCTTGCAAATGTTATTATTGCTAAAAAGACTTTGAAAGAAGGGAAATGTTATAAACCGTTCCATTCTAATGTCGGTGAAAATGGGTTAGGTGGCGTTGGAGTTGAAAACTGGATTTTACAAAATGGTGGATCTTTCTACGAGGCGAGTAAAACATTTTTAGAGGCAGCAGAAGAGACTAAAAAAGAAGTAGAAACCGATTCTGATACTGCATCTATGTCGCAGGAAGCAAAAGAAAAAGCAGAGTTTGATCGTTTCAAAGATCGTTATCAAATCTGGGATTTTGGTAAGAATCATACGGCAGAAGAAAAGGATGTTTACCCACATAATGAATTCGTATATGACAATATGGCAGTAGATGGATATATAAGAATGAAGGAAACTCTTCGTGCTTATGTCAAGAAAGTGGATTTAGAAAGGCAAAATCAAAGTTCCAATGTAGAAGAAAGAGCAGACCAAATTGTAGCGGCAATGGCTAATGGAACAATCGATGTAGAAGGAAATACACAGCAAGAAACAGAAACAACACACCGTACTCTTGGATATGCAGATAACATCAGTTTGTATTTGATGTACACCGTATCGGCTTTATCGATTTTACTATTAATTGCATGTGTTTTATTCCGTTAAAAAAGTATGTCAATAATTTTTGAAAATGTCATAAAAAATGAACAAAATTAACATATGAAAATGTCATAGGGTGGTATACTATCGAAGTATATTGAAAAAAGAATAATAATTTGTTAAGATGTAGTAAGCAAAGGACTGTTTTGTTTGGCATCGTAAGAAAGTAAATGCTCGACAAAATTATTGATTTCTAAACTATGTTCTTTGTAAAATTGATTTAGGTTAAGTGTTGAATATTTTGCTGGAAGAGAATCAACACTAACCACTTTGTACTTGGTATTATTGTGTAAAACAATGATACCAATTTTTTTGCTCATATAAATTTCAACCTTAACACCTGGAGAGATATGATTATTAAGAATTTGAAACTTTTTGTTTTGGATGGTAAAAGTGCCAGAATTATCGATTACTCTAGTTAATTTGGAAGCAAGTAATAAATCTAAATTGACATAACTAGGAATAGGAACAAATTTGCTTTCAGTCTTAACAGCATCAATAGCAAATTTTTTATTATGTTTTTTGATGTATTTAGGTAAAAAATCATTTGCTTGTTCGATAGTATGAACGTCATTAATTTTAAATTCTGTAATTAAGCGATCTTGTAGAGTTCCCCATAGCCTTTCAATTCGTCCTTTAGCTTGGGAAGAAGAAGCAGGGAACATTTCAATACCAAGAAAATCCATAATTCTTCCAAATTGAGTAGTTGGTTTTTCTTTACCTTCTAGTTGTTCTTCAAGCGTAACTTTCTGAGACATAGCAGGGAAAAAGACAGAGTATTTATCAGGATATAAATACTTAGGACTTCCATAATTTGTAAGCATTTGTCTGAGTGCTTCTAAATATCCCAAAAGACATTCATGTTCACACATATAAAGACCTAATATTTTGCCGGTTGCATCATCAATAAAACCATGAATCGAATATTTATGACCGTTTTGAAACCAATCAAATGGTGTTCCGTCTGCCTGAACCAGTTCGCCTTCATATTCTTTTCTTTTTCGTCTTCTATGAGTTTTTCGATCTTTATGTTTCTTTTTGGATTTAATTCCCTGAGTAGTGAGAATATTGTAAAGAGCAGTATAAGAAATCATGATATTTTCTCTTTCTTCTAATAATTCTTTAAAATGAGTAAAATTAGTATCACAGTAATCTTGCGAGCATTTTAGTTCAATTATCTTCTTTTTGATATTTT
>QAMK01000033.1 GCA_003149915.1 Bacillota bacterium | reverse complement strand
TAAAATTATAAAATAAGAATAAAATCTACGGCAGCGACTGTCGGAAGTTAAGTCTGTGGAGAATAGAGGGTACTCTATCTAGGAAGCAGAAAGCCCGGGAGGTAACGACTGGGAGATGAAAATTTATTTTCATTTTGTTCTTATAAGGAGGATTGTATGATAGACATTAAATTAATTAGAGAGCAAAGAGATTTAGTAAAAGAAAACATCAAGAAAAAGTTCCAAGATGAAAAACTTCCCTTAGTGGATGAAGTGTACGATTTGGATATTAAATATCGGGAAACGAAAACGAAAGTAGATAATCTACGCAGTGAAAAGAACAATAAAAGTGCTATGATTGGTACCCTAATGCGTGAAGGTAAAAAAGACGAAGCATCTAAAATCAAGGAAGAAGTTGCATCATTCGGTGAAAAAATAGACAAACTAACCGATGAAGAGAAGGAACTAGAAGAGGAAATTAAAAAACGCATGATGGTAATCCCAAACATCATCGATCCATCTGTTCCAATTGGTAAAGATGACTCTGAAAACGTCGAGGTAGAAAGATTCGGAGAACCAGTCGTACCAGATTATGAGATTCCATATCATGCAGATATCATCGAACGTGTTGGTGGTATGGATAAAGTATCTGCCGGTAGAACTTCAGGCGAAGGATTCTATTATTTGACAGGTGACATAGCAAGACTTCACGAAGCGATGATTGCCTACGCAAGAGACTACATGGTTGAAAAAGGATTTCAATACGTAATCCCACCATTCATGATCCATAGAAGTGTCGTAGAAGGCGTTATGTCATTTAAAGAAATGGAAGCTATGATGTATAAAATTGAAGGCGAAGACTTGTATTTGATTGGTACGAGTGAACATTCTATGATTGGTAGATTCCAAAACCAAATTATCGACCAAAAAGAGTTACCAATTAAGATGACGTCTTACTCTCCATGTTTCCGTAAGGAAGGTGGCAGTCACGGCCTAGAAGAACGTGGATTGTACCGTGTTCACCAGTTCGAAAAAGAAGAGATGATCGTCATCTGTGAACCAGAAGACTCTATGAAATACTATGAAGACATGTGGCGTTACACAGTAGAAGTCTTCCGTAACATGGACGTGCCAGTTAGACAACTAGAATGCTGCTCAGGCGACCTTGCTGACTTAAAAGTAAAATCTTGTGACGTCGAAGCATGGAGTCCAAGACAACAAAAATACTTTGAAGTCGGCTCTTGCTCTACTTTAGGCGATGCTCAAGCTAGACGTCTTGGTATCCGTACAAAAGGGGATAAAGGAACGTATTATGTTCATACGTTAAATAATACGGTCGTAGCAAGTCCAAGAGGACTAATCGCAGTTGTGGAAAACAATTACCAAAAAGATGGCAGTATCAAAGTTCCGAAAGTATTGCAACCATATATGGGTGGCAAAGAAGTAATTGAACCAATCAAATAATTACCAAATTTTGCATAAAATACCAAAAAACACCTCAAAATAAAAATAAGTAAGACATGGAAAATCTCCATATTTTACAAAAAAAGAAGCACGGAATGGATCATAAATTTGACAAAAATGCGATTTTCTGTTAGAATACTGAACTATCCCGTGAAATTAAGAGGTGTTAAATTAATGTTTTATGATGTAGATCAAGCTATTAATGCTTGTGAAGATGATCCCTCGTTAATTTTCGAATTAATTAGAGAAGGTCACATTGAATTAGTAGATAAGATACTATCAAAAAAACTAGTCAGTATTAATACTAAAGATGAAAACGGTAATGATGTTTTAACGAGACTTCTAAAACATGGCAATTATGATGTCGTACTAAAACATATGGGAAACAAAGAATGGGATATCAATCATCAAAATAATGATGGCGATACGTTTGCTCATATTTTAGTAACAATCAATTATGTCGATGTATTAGAAATTCTAAAAAAATTAAAAAAGAATAAAAATTTTATGCCAAATATAAAAAATAATAATGGGGAAACCATTCTAGATCGATCTTTAAATAATAATTATATTTATACGACGATGAAAATCTTAGAAGACTCTAGATTTAATAATATCGATATCGTATCATTTAAACATCTATATGATACGTATATCAAAAGTAAAAATTACGGGAAATATTCAAAGATTATGAATTTAGAGATTATTCTAGATAGTTTAGAAGAGAAAAAACTACTTCCAAATATGGAACGTTTAGTGAAATATCTTCATGATAATTTTGAAAGTTTAAAAGAAGCAATTTTCAACAATAAGTCTTCTTACTTAGATAATATTATCAAAACATTATTACTTGAAAGCAATGCTTAGGCATTGTTTTTTTGTGTTTTTTTTGATACTCTTAAAGAGAGGAGAAAATATGAAAAAGAAATTATTAGTACTAACTTTGATTGGAGTTTTTAGTGTATTCTTGATGTCTGGATGCAGTGTAGGAGAACGGACTCTAACTTGTACGATGGAAGAAACAGAAGAGGAAATTACGACCGTGCAAACGATGACTTCTACGTTTCAAGATGGGAAACTATCGAAAGTAAATGTAAACATGGAAATGACTCTAGGAGAAATATACGATGGTTATGTAGAATCTGCTAAATCATCCGTCGATGCACAATTTGCCGATTTAGTAGGAGCAGAAGGAGTATCTTATTCCTCTAGTCTTAATTTAGATGAGAGAAAAATTACAGTGACCGTCGATGCCGACATAGCAACAATGGATGAAAACTCTAAGATTTTATTGAACATTCAAGATGCTGATATGGATGAGACATATGAGGAGTCCAAAGAGTATTTTGAATCTAACGGCTATACTTGTGAATAGGAGAACAACCTGTTCTCTTTTTCTTTGCTTTCAGAAAGAAATATTGTATAATAAAGGAACGGAAGTGATATACATGAATAAACCGAATTATCAAGAAGCAAGAGTGAGAACGAAGAACAAAGTTAACGTTCGTCATTATGAGATAGAAGAGTCTGCAAAACAAGTAGGAATAGGAAAAAAATACTATTTACGTACATACGGATGCCAGATGAATGAACACGATAGTGAAAATATCTGTGCGATGTTAGAACAGATGGGATTTACGGAAACAAACGACGTAAAAGATGCAGATTTAGTATTGTTAAATACTTGTTCCATTCGCGAAAATGCCCACAATAAAGCGTACGGCATGTTAGGTAGATTAAAACACATGAAAGCAACCAAAAAAGACTTAATTGTAGGTCTATGCGGATGCATGGCTCAAGAAGAAGGAGTAGTCAATACAATCCTTGCGAAGTATAAGTGGGTAAACTTCGTATTTGGAACTCACAATTTAGATAAATTACCTGAGATCATCACGAAAGCGATTGAAGAAAACAAGCAAAATATCGATGTCGTGTCAGAAGAAGGTGACGTTGTGGAAGATATTCCAGTAAAACGTGCCAGTACAATCAAAGCATATGTAAATATTATTTATGGTTGTGATAAGTTCTGTACTTACTGTATCGTTCCTTATA
Source organism: Bacillota bacterium (assembly GCA_003149915.1). GTDB lineage: Bacteria > Bacillota_I > Bacilli_A > RF39 > UBA660 > Faecenecus > Faecenecus gallistercoris. The sequence goes on along the minus strand of QAMK01000033.1, from coordinate 112,277 downwards.
CGAGGGGAAAACAAAGAAGCAGAAGACATCAAGATATTTTAAAAGAAGTGAACGAACTGAAAGACGAAGGATACCAGGAAGTAACACTTCTAGGTCAAAATGTAAACGCTTATGGGAAAGATTTAGACGATAACTACGGCATGGAAGATTTATTAGAAGATGTTGCCAAGACTGGAATTCCAAGAATTCGTTTTGTGACGTCACATCCATGGGATTTTACGGATCGCATGATAGAAGTGATTGCAAAGTATCCAAATATCATGAAATCTGTTCATTTACCAGTTCAATCTGGTTCTTCTAGAATTTTGAAATTGATGGGAAGAAGATATACCAAAGAAGAATACATTTCATTATTTGACAAACTACGTAAAATTCCAAACATGCACATCTCAACCGATATCATCGTTGGATTCCCTGGCGAGACAGAAGAAGATTTTGAAGAGACGTTAGAATTAGCGAAATACTGCAAATTCGATAATGCCTACACATTCATTTTCTCAGAACGAGAAGGAACCCCTGCTTGTAAACTGCCAAATAAAGTTCCAGAAGAAGTAAAAGAAGAAAGATTACAACGCTTAAATGCTGTTATGAATCAGTATTTCTTAGAAAGTAATCAAAAATTATTAGATAAAGAATTTGATGTTTTAGTAGATGGTAAGAACGAAACTGGAAAAACGAGTCTATCTGGATATTTAGAAAACAACAAGTTGATTAATTTTGATGGGCCAGACGAGCTGGTCGGAAAGATTGTAAAAGTAAAAGTAACAGAAGCCAAAACATGGAGTCTAAATGGAAAACTCGTATAGAGAGGTATTAAAAGAAGTAGATCATCTTGTTGCAATAATCGAGCAAAGCGAGGAGTATCAAACGTATCGTTCGTTAGAAGATAAGATGTTTCAAAATAAAGAGTTAATGAGAGTAATTCGAGAAATTAAAAAGAAAGAACAAGAGCTTGCAAAAAAGGAACAATTTGGCACTTCTTCAGAAAAAGAGAAGAAAGAGTTTCAAGAACTGATTGCAAAATTAGAAGAATTTCCTATTTATCAAGAATATCAAATTCGCCAAGAGGAATTAAACGACCAGTTCCAAACAATTCTAGCGACACTAAATCATTATTTCGATAACAAATAAAGGTTATTTATCACAAATTAAATTTTTCTTGCATACATTAAACTAGAGGAGGATGTATGGCAAGTTATAAGGAAATTGTGACAAAAGCGGTATTAGGAAAAGGCCGCAAAACATTTTATACAGAATATGAAATCAAACCAGAAATAGAACCGACAGCAGTACTAGGTTGTTGGATTATCAATCATACATTTCAAGGTAGAAGAGAAGGTAACAAAATCATTTTGACAGGAAGTTTCGATACGAATATCTGGTATTCATGTGAAGGCGATACCAAAACCGAAGTGATTCGCCAAAATAATACGTATACAGAAATCGTAACGGTTCATAAAAATTCGACGACAGAAGGAGAAGAAGAAATCATCGTAAGAAGCTTAAAAAATCCGACCGTAACCAAAGCCGATGTGAAGGACGGTACGATTATTTATACAGTTGAAAAAGAATTGGGAATTGAAATTGTCGGAGATACCAAAGTAAAAATCTCCATTGAAGATGGTGAAGATCCATGGGAGGAGATTGGACCGGATATCAATACCGAAATCGATCAATCTGTAAATGAAGACTATTTAAATGAAAAGAAAAGTGACTGATGCCACTTTTCTTTTTTTTAAAATAAGAATAAAAAAGTTAAAAAATTACTCCATAGCGTAATTTTTTTACAAAGCGTTGTGCAGTAGTCAGTTAGATAGGGTTATTAAGGAAAAGAAAACTAAAAAATTTCAAAAAACAAAAAAATGAGAATTTTTCAATTTTTTTGTTGTGAAAAAGATGAAAGCTATTCTCAATTAAACGAAAACATCATTTGTCCTTATCATTTTTTTAAAATGTTTTATTTGTATAGAAAATATATTTATGTTATTTTTAGTGCGTTTACAGCAAATGGAGGTAATATTTTGCATAAAGAAGAAGTGCTAGTGGCAATGGATTATTTAAGAAAATACAAAACAGAAACTGAAAGAATTGAAGTTAAAACAGCCAAGGATGGGTTCCCTAAAAAATGCTATGATACGTTTTCCAGTTTTTCAAACAAATATGGTGGCATTATAATATTTGGAATAAATGAAAACAAAGGATTTTCAATTGATGGAGTCTATGACGTGAACGATTTGCAAACACAGGTAACAAATTTGTGCAGTGATTCTATGGAACCAAAACTTCGTCCTAAAATTTTAGCATTCGAATTAGAAGGTAAAAATCTTCTCGCAGTCAAACTTGACGAAATACCCCAAAACAAGAAACCATGTTATTATAAACCCAAAGGAATAAAAAACGGTTCTTATACACGAGTAGGTGATAGGGATGACATTATGACAGATTATGAATTGTATTCTCTACAAAGTTATAATGATCATATTTTTGAAGATACAAGGCCTACAAAAAGAGCAGATATCAATGATTTGAATTTGAAAGAACTAAGTTTATATATTAATAAAATAAGGAGTTTAAAACCAAATTTTTCAAAAAATAATTTTGACGAATGCATGAAATTATGTGGAATTACTGATGCAAATCATAAACAGATTTATCCCACTCTAGCAGGAATTATGACTTTTGGAAACTATCCACAGGCATTTTATCCACAACTATTTGTTGCTTGCGTCGTTGTCCCTGGTGTTGAACTAGGAGACACTGGACAAATGGGAGAAAGGTTTATTGATAATAAGCGTATTGAGGGAACTATAGAAGAAATGCTAAATGGAACTATGAATTTTTTAAGAAGAAACATGAAAACCAGTGTGATTATAGATTCTAATGGTAAAAGAAAAGACAAAAGCGAATATCCATTAGAAGCATTGAGGGAAGCAGTTGCCAATGCTTTGATTCACAGAGATTATTCTACTCAAACTGAAAATGCATATATTGCTGTAAATATGTATGAAGATAGAATTGAAATTATAAGTCCTGGAACATTATATGGAACAAATCGGTTAGATAAATTAGGAACATCAACTAGTATGGAAGTTAGAAATCCTAATATTGTACGAATTTTAGAGGAGAAAGGATCCGTAATTGAAAATCGTCATTCAGGAATACCAACGATGAAAAGAGAAATGAGAAAATATGGATTACCAGACCCGGAATTTTATGAAGAAAGAGATAGTTTCAAAGTGATTTTTAGAAATAATAGTAGACAACAAAAAAGCAGCGATATTGGACAACAAAAAGAAAGTGGTGGTGGACAACAAAAAAGCAGCGCTGGTGGACAACAAAAAAGCAGCGCTGGTGGACAACAAAATATGCAAAATATAAAGCAAAACGAGCAACAAAGTGTACAACAAAAAAACAGCGCTGATGGACAACAAAAAGGAAGTGGTGGTGGACAACAAAATGAACGATATAATCTAAAATTAGAACAGATGAAAAGAGTAGTACTAACATGTTGTACAGAACCTAAAACAATAAAAGAACTTCAAACATTATTAAAAATTAAGTCAAGACAATATTTTTCTACTAACATTATAAAAGCATTAATTGATGAAGGAAAATTAGAGTATACTAATAAAAATAGCGTCCATGCTAGAAATCAAAAATATAAGACTAAAAATATAAAAAATGAATAAGTACAATTGGAATATAAATTAAGAATCTAAATATGGTATAGTGATTAATATCCAGAATGAAAAATACGAAATCAAAATGAAACTTCATTTTCTTTTTGAAAATGGAGTTTTTATATGCAAAAATCTGAAAGAACCATTCGTTAAGATAATTAATATTTAAAAAAATTTAAAAATATAGTTGACTTTTTATTTTGTTATTAATATAATGTTAATAACAGACCTGAAGAAGTCTGGAATTTTATAAGATATGTTATTAACAAAAAGATAATAACAAAGGAGGATTTATGAAAGAAAGCGTTCAAAACTTAAAGGAGTTAAAGGAGCTCCTTGTAGTAGTTGATATGGTAAATGGATTTGTAAAAAAGGGAAGTTTAGCAGATCCGTATATTGAACATATCGTTCCAGAGCAGATTCGTTTAATAGAAGAGTTCTTAAAAGCAAAACAAGGAGTGCTATTTATTAAAGATGCTCATACTAAAGATAGTAAAGAGTTTGACTCATTCCCACCGCATTGCATAAAAGGAACAGAAGAAGCAGAACTAGTGGATGAATTAAAACCGTATGAACAAGTAGCGATGAGTATCGAAAAAAATTCGACCAGTGCAATCTTCGCAACTGGGTTTATGGAACTCATTCGCAGGATGGAAAACTTAAAAAAAGTAGTCACGGTTGGTTGTGAAGCAGATATCTGTGTACCGAACTTAGCCATCCCATTACAAAATTATTTCAATGAAGTAAATCGAGATACGCAAGTGATCGTACCGTTAAATGCGATTGAAACATTTGACGGACCTGGCCATGATAGAAAAGAATACTTTGAAATAGGAACGAAGATGATGGCTGGCTCTGGAGTCCAGTTAGTCAAAAAATATACGATAGAAAAGGAAAGTGGTAAACATGAATAATCATACAATGATGACAGATGAATACGAACTAACGATGAGTGAAAGTTATTTCTTAGATGGAAAAAAGGATGAAGTAGTATACTTCGATGCGTTCTTTAGAAGTATTCCATTTGAATCAGGATATGCTATTATGGCTGGAGGTAGAGAAATCGTAGACTACATCCAAAACTTGAAATTTACAAGTGATGATATCGAATATTTGAGAAGTTTAAATACGTTTGACGAAAAATTTCTAAATTATTTAAAAGATTTCCATTTTACAGGAACGATTAAAATGATTCCAGATGGTACGCCAGTATTTGCCAATGAACCGATTGTAACGGTAAAAGCTCCTACCATCGAAGCACAGATTGTAGAAACTTGCTTGCTATCTTATTTGAATGCCAATATCAAATTTGCAACAGCAGGTAGAAGAATGGTCGATGCAGCCCAAGGAATTCCGATTATGGAGTTCGGTGCTCGCCGTGCCGATGGTCCAGAAGCAGCAACGATGGCATCAAAAGCGGCATATATAGCAGGCTGTGTTGGAACTTCCAATATGCTAGCAGGAAAGAAATACAACATTCCAGTGATGGGTACGATGGCTCATTCCATGGTAACCGAAGCGGAAAGTGAATATGAAGCATTCTTACGATATGCCAAAACGTTCCCAAATAACACGTTGTTACTAGTAGATACTTACGATACGTTAAAGTCTGGTGTTCCAAATGCCATCCGCGTTGCCAAAGAGTATTTAATTCCAAATGGATATCGCTTAAAGGGAATCCGAATCGATTCTGGCGACTTAGCATATTTATCAAAAGAGGCACGAAAACAACTGGATGAAGCAGGACTTACCGATGCCAAGATCTGTTTATCAAACGGATTAAATCCAAAGACGATTGCATCTTTACTTGCACAAGGAGCAAAGATCGATACGATTGGTGCCGGCGATAACATTGCCGCTCCAAAAGAAAGAGTCGGTTGTGTCTATAAACTAGTTGCCAAAGAAATGGATAGTACAATTGATCCACGGATTAAAGTAAGTGACGATGCTATTAAGACCATCAATCCGGGATATAAGAAGGTATATCGTTTCTATGACAAGGAAACAGGGTACGCTCTAGGAGATGTGATTGCTGTTCATGACGAGCAAATTCCATTAGATGGATACACCTTAATCGATCCTCAAAATGAATTCAACAGAAAGTATTTAGAAAACTATACAGTAAGAGAATTACAAGAAGAAGTGATTAAAGATGGCAAGTTAGTTAAACCATTACCAACGGTGCAAGAAGAACAGAAATATTGTGCATCTCAAATGGAAACGTTGTACCCGGAAGTAAGAAGATTAGAAAATCCTCACAAATACTATGTTGATTTAACCGAAAAACTGTTACAATTAAAGAGAGAGTTAATCGGAGAACACAAAGCCAAAGTAACGGAAGGACCTGTCTTATGCAAAAAGAAATAATAGACCAGTTACAAAGTTATAAAAAGGAATTGAGAACCATTCGTTTTGAGAGAGGGAAGGATTCTAAGTTTTTACAAATTGAACCGTACCGATGTGTACTAGAAAATGGAAGAGTTCTAAAAAGAGAAAAAATACTAAAAAACGGTCGCGACGGTAGTGCTGCTATCGTCCTACCGATTACGGTGAGTGGAAAAGCAATTGTCAATGTAGAACCGAGAGTATTTACGAAAGAGACTGTTGCCGTAGGACTTCCTGCCGGATACATAGAACCAGGAGAAAGTCCGGAAGATGCTGCTAGAAGAGAACTGTTAGAAGAAACGGGATACGTTCCAAAAGAACTAATTCCATTAGGAAATTTCTATCAAGATGAAGGAATATCGGGTGCTAAGAACCATTACTTTCTAGCATTGGACTGTGAAAAAGTGACGGATCAAAGTTTAGATGAAGACGAGGTCGTAAAATATTTACAAGTCAATATAGAAGATTTAGAAGAATTACTTGAAACTGGATACATGAATGGATTAAATTCTGCTTTAACAGTAGAAAAAAGTAAACAATATTTACGGAAAAGAGGATATTTATGAACGAATATGGATATGTAAGATGTGCTGCTGCTTCTCTAAAGATGGAAGTAGCTAATCCAAGATGGAACGAGCAAGAAATGGAGCATATAATCGCAGAAGCAGTATCGAATGGTGTTGCGATTCTTGTATTACCGGAGTGTGCGATGACGGGATACACTTGTGCCGACTTATTCTTTCAAAAAACGTTGTTAGAAGAGACGGAACATCAAATTGCAAAATTAAAGAAATTCTTAGAGGGAAAAGAAATAATCGTTGCTGTTGGTGCTCCGATTCAGATTGAAAACAAGTTGTACAACATGGGCATCGTTTTACAAAACGGTCACATTTTAGGAATGGTACCAAAAACGTATTTACCAAATTACAATGAGTTTTACGAACAAAGATGGTTTGCTAGTAGTGCCGATTTAAAAGAATCTGAAATCGAATTTTTAGGAGAAAAAGTACCAGTCGGGAAAGACTTATTATTCGGTAATCAAAACATATACTTTGCCCTAGAAATTTGTGAAGATTTGTGGAGTGTGACACCGCCATCTGATACTTATGCATTAAATGGTGCCACGATTTTATTAAATTTATCTGCTAGCAACGAAACGATTGGTAAAAAAGAATATCGCGAAAATTTAATCAAGATGCACAGTGCCAAACAGATTTCTGCTTATGTCTATGCAAGTTCCGGTCCATTGGAGAGTACGACCGACATCTTATTTTCTGGAGCTACTTTGATTTATGAAAATGGTAGTAAACTTGCCGAAGGAAAACGGTTTCAATTTGATAACACGTTGACGATTGGCGATGTCGATGTTGAAAAACTCTTACATGACCGTATGAAAAATACAAGTTTCCATACCAATCAGTTAGAACCCGTTCGAAAAATCCATTGTTCCATTCCTGCTACCAATCAACCAATTCGTAGAACATATGCGAAGTATCCATTCGTGCCGAGTAATCCAAACAAACGAAATGAAAGAGCCAATGAAATCTTAACGATTCAAAGTTGTGCTTTGGCAAGAAGACTAAAACACACTGGCAGCAAAAAATGTATTTTAGGAGTATCTGGAGGATTAGATTCTACTCTTGCATATCTCGTCATATTAAGAGCATTTGATATTTTAAAAATTGCCCCTCAAAACTTAATCGCCGTAACGATGCCAGGTTTTGGAACGACGGATCGCACTTATCAAAATGCCAAAGAGTTGATTAGGAAGACAGGAGCAACGTTAAGAGAAGTTTCCATTAAAGATGCCTGCATCTTGCATTATAAAGACATTGGACACGATGCTGGTAATCACGATGTCACATATGAAAATGCGCAAGCAAGAGAGAGAACTCAAATCTTAATGGATATCGCCAATCAGGAAAGCGGATTAGTAATTGGTACAGGGGACTTATCCGAATTAGCCCTTGGCTGGTGTACGTATAACGGTGATCACATGAGCATGTATGCAGTAAACACAAGTATTCCAAAAACTCTCGTTCGCTACTTAGTAGAATACGAAATGCAAAACAATGAAACGTTACACGACGTATTAAAGAGCATTTTAGATACACCGATTAGTCCAGAACTATTACCACCAAGCAAAGATGGTAAAATCTTACAAAAGACAGAAAGTAAAATCGGTCCTTATATGTTACACGACTTCTTCTTGTATCACTTTTTGAGAAATGGCTTTTCTACCAAAAAGATATTTTACTTAGCAAAAGAAACGTTCAAAGATGATTATGAAGAAGAGGAGTTACGGAAATGGTTAACAGTATTTATGAAACGCTTCTTCTCACAACAATTTAAGAGAAGTTGCTTACCAGATGGTGTAAAAGTAGGAAGTGTATCTTTGTCTCCTAGAGGCGACCTTAGAATGCCAAGTGATGCGACGAGTACAATTTGGATAGAGGAGTGATAAAATGAAATTTAATTTAGCATTAAACGATGTGGAAAAACTGCTACAAGATTATTATCAGAAGACAATCGATTCCAAAGCTAAAATTCAAATTGATGTTAGAAAAAAACAATATGGCATTTGTGATAGTGATTGGATGGCAGACCCATGTGTTACTTTGAGTTTAGAAGGTAAGGTAAGTGGTATTCCAGTTACGATGACAGAAGATGTAACGGAAAGCGTTCCTACCATTCTTAAAAACATCATAACGGATAGCGGATACATCGTCAAAGAAGTGAATTGGAATGCAGGTATCAAACCGGTTACCACGGGATATGGTATGACTGAAAAAACGGACTGGATGCCATATTGCGATGGCTTAGTAATAGAAGTGAAAACAAAACAGAAAGTGTTAGGTGGAGTATGAACGAATTAAAATTAGTAGTATTAGATAACATCGAAGGTTTAGGCAACAAAGTAAACGAAGAATTAAAACAAATGAATAACGAAAGCGAAGATTACATCATTCCAATTACGAGAGATCGTTTTAGTAACGGTGAAGGAAAAATTAAAATTCAAGGAACAGTAAGGGATAAAGACATTTACATATTAAGTGATGTTGGAAATTACAGTATCACGTATGAAATGCACGGAATGAAGCATTTTATGGCTCCGGATGAACATTTCCAAGATATCAAACGCGTCATTTCTGCCATTAGTGGATACGCAAATAAAATTACTGTGATTATGCCTCTTCTATATGAATCAAGGCAACACAGAAGAAAAGGAAAAGAAAGCTTGGATTGTGCTATCGCTTTGCAAGAGTTAGAGCGTCTTGGTGTCAATCACATTGTGACATTCGATGTTCATGATCCAAACGTCGGCAATGCCATTCCAACGCTTCCATTCGAGAACTTCTATGTGACACATGAGACACTAAATACGTTAATCGATAACGAAAATATCGATAACTTACTAGTAATCAGTCCGGATATGGGTGCAATGGAACGGGCTAGATACTATGCTGAAATGCTAGATACTGATGTCGGTGTCTTCTATAAAAGAAGAGACTTATCGCAAGTTGTGAACGGTAAAAACCCAATTGTCGAGCATACCTATTTAGGACCATCTGTAAAAGATAAGAACATCATCGTTGTAGATGACATGATTGCATCCGGTTCTTCTATGATTGAAGTGGCAACGTATTTAAAGCATCACGGTGCTAAGAAAGTGTATCTAGCCGCGACATTTGCTCTTCTTACGGAAGGACCAAAAATCTTCATCGATGCTTATAAAGAAGGGCTATTCGATAAGTTATACGCAACGAACCTTTCTTATGTTCCAAAACAGATTAGGCAGCTAGACTGGTATGAAGAAGTCGATATGACAGAAAAACTTGCCCGCATCATCAATACGATGCACGATGGCAAAAGCCTAAAACCATTATTTAACGGGAAAGAGGAAATTTTACAAAAACTTGCCAAAAATAAAAAGTAGGTGACGATATGAAAATCGGAATTTTTGGAGGAAGTTTTAATCCTCCGCACAAGATGCATTTACATATTGCCAAAAGTTTACTATCGAGAAACTATGTTGATAAAGTGATCTTTGTTCCAGTTAGTAACTTTTATGGTAAAAAGGGACTAGTATCTAATCAACATCGCTACGAGATGCTAAAACGATTAGTGAAAGACTATCCTGATATGGAAGTATCCAATTACGAGTTTCAAAATAAATTAATTTATACTTACGAGACGTTAAGACATTTTAAAGAATGTTATTCCAAAGATGAAATTTATTTTATCTGTGGGATGGATAACTTAGAAGAGTTTCATGAGTGGCGTCACTATGAAGAAATTCTATCTACTTACCAAGTAATTGTCATTACGAGAAACAAAGAAGTAGAGATTCCTACTTATTTAAAACCGTATCAAAAGAATATTATCTTAGCAGAAACTCACGAAAGAAATATCTCATCTACCAGTATTAGAAATACATTATTAGAAGGAAAAGTAGATGAGAATTTAACGGATGAAGTATACGAGTATATCAAAAATAACAAACTATATGAAAAGGAGAATTTATGAAAAGAGTAGTTGACCGTTTATGTAAGTTAAAGAAGACGATTGCCACCATGGAAAGTTGCACTGGTGGTGGCGTTGCCAATGAAATTACCAATATTCCCGGTGCTAGTGAAGCGATTCGCTTTAGTGCAGTGACGTATTCCAACGAATACAAAATCAAGATGGGAGTGCCCGCATCGACAATCGATCAATATTCTGTCTATAGTATGGAAACAGCAATCGATATGAGTCATGCCATCTCTAAATTTGCAGATTCTGATTATGGCATTGGAGTAACAGGTAAATTTTGTAAAAAAGATCCTGCTAATCCAGAAGGAAGAGATGACTTGGTATACATCAATATTTACGACCGCGAAAATCAAAAAGATTACGGGATTGAAGTTCATTCTGAGGTTACGACAAGAAGAAAAAACAAAGCCAAAGTAATTGCAGCCATTACATCGCACCTTTTGGAGATTGTAAAGTGAAACATTCTCCTGTTCGCACCGTTCGTCTCTTTGGCAATGATACGATGAAAGCAATTCGTGCTAAAGAAGAACTAATCCAGAAATTAAAAGAAAAAGAATTCGTGATAACAGACGCTGACGATTACGATTTAGGCATCTCTATCGGTGGTGATGGAGCGTTCTTAAGGATGGGTAAGGAGACAAATTTCCCAAACGATAAATTATTTGTAGGCCTTGCCGCTGGAACACTTGCCTTTTCATCAGAAGTAGAAGTAGAGGACTTAGATTCGTTCTTAGAAGATTTGAAAAAGGGAACCTATCAAGTAGAACTAGTCGCTCTTCAAAAGACAACAATTAAAATGAAGCATAAAAGTGAGACGTGTTATTCACTAAACGAAATCGTCGTAAGAGAGAAAGACTTAAATACGATTCATTTGGAAGTTTGGATTGATAAACACAAACTAGAAAACTTTCAAGGTGACGGCATCCTTCTAAGCAGTTCGTTTGGAAGTACAGCATACAATTTGAGTTTTGGTGGAGCGATTGTTCCCAATTCCTTTCATACTCTTCAACTGACATCGATTGCACCGTTAAACAGCAAAGTTTATCGTACGTTACGAAATTCTATCATCTTGCCATCTCGCACCAAAGTAGAATTGATTCCAAGAAAAAGTAACGGTATCATAATTACTCGTGATGGTGAAAATAAAACGTACGAGGACGTTCAAAAAATCACGACAACGTTATCAAAAAAAGGAATTCATCTAGTACGTCGCAACGAATATCACTTTATAGAGAAAATCCAAGACAAATTTTTAAGTTGAAGAAAAATATGGTAAAATGAAAGAGAGGTGTATTCAAGATGAGCGAGTATAAAACAGAAGAAGAATTTTTACGTCACTATAATCCAAATGAGTTCGACCGATTATCGATGACTTCTGATATTTTAATCTTTAGTGTTTCTGATGGAAAACAAGAAAATTATAGAAAACTAAAAGAAAAGTACTTTAGTGTCCTGTTAGTCAAACGCAAAGATTTTCCATTTAAAGATAAATGGTGCCTACCGGGTGGATTTATCAGAATGGATGAGACACTTGAAGAAGCCGCAACTAGAATCCTTGCTGAGGAGACGAATTTACACGATGTTTTCTTAGAACAATTGTACACGTTTAGTAGTGTCAAAAGAGATCCTAGAATGCGCGTAGTAAGTACGGCGTACATGGCTTTAATCGATAAAAATCAGTTACGTGAAACGTTATATGAGGGTGCATCTTGGTATCGTTTAAATATCAAAGAAGAAAACGATAGGATTGATGTAACACTAGAGAATGAAGAAGAAACGATTACTTACCACGCAAAGAAAATATTAAAAGATGAAACAACCAATCGATATGAATTAGAAATCATAGATAACGATAAAATTGCATTCGACCATGCTTTGGTTATTTTAACCGGTTACGATCGTTTAAAAAATAAGATTGAATACACAGACATCGTATTTAACATGATGCCAAAGTACTTTACTTTAGGAGAATTACAACAAGTATATGAAGTGATTCTAGGAAAAGAATTACTAGATCCAGCATTCAGGCGAATGATCAAAGACAAAGTTAAAAAAACGACGAAAGTAAGAAGCGATGGCGGTCATCGTCCATCAGCTCTATTTGAATATAAAAAAGGATAACTTATCAGTTATCTTTTTTAAACGCTGTTAACAAAAAAAGGTTGACAGATGATAAAAATCTGTTATAATTATATATGCAAATGAAAAGAAGAGGTGAAAAACATGGCAGTTAAATTAAGATTAACAAGAATGGGAGCTAAAAAGCGTCCTACATATCGTATCGTTGCAAGTGATTCTCATACAAAAAGAGATGGTCAGTATATCGAATTAGTTGGTACTTACAATCCAATTGCAAATGAGACAAAAATTAACGAAGAAGTTGCTCTAAAATGGTTAAATTTAGGAGCACAACCAAGCGATACTGTTAAGAACTTACTAAGCAAAGCTGGTATTATCCAAAAATTTGCTGAATCTAAGAAAAAAGGAAACTAATCTATGGATTTGGTAGCATTAACAGAAGAATTGATTAAATCAGTCGCTGTGAATCAAGAAGCAGTTTCTGTAAAAGAATTTCCGAGTGAGAACCCAGACAAAGAAATCGTCATTCAAGTTATGATTGACGAATCTGATATGGGTCGCGTCATCGGAAAAAATGGTAAAGTAGCCAATGCCATTCGTACTTTAGTACAAGCGAGCAGTTACTTAAAAGAGAATAAAAAAGTAAAAATTAATATTGATCACTTTTAGAAAGACGGTTGTCTTTCTTTTTTTCGTTAAAAAGCACATAGTTTTATTTGTACAAACTCGTTCCTTGTATTATAATGAATAGTAGGTGAATAAGATGGAACAGAAGAATATGCCAACGCATGTAGCAATCATTATGGATGGCAATCGTAGATGGGCAAAAAAGCGCGGCCTAGCACCTAATTTAGGCCATAAAGAAGGTGCCAAAACGTTAAAGAAATTGTGTAAACATATCGAGAAGTTAGAAATTCCGTATGTGTCCGTATTTGCGTTTTCAACGGAAAACTTTAAACGTTCGGAAGAAGAAGTAAATGGACTGATGAATCTATTTATTACGATGTTTACGAATGAATTCAAATTTTTATTAGAAGATGGTGTAAGAATTGTGTTTTCTGGTAAAAGATACCCACTTCCTGAGAAGGTATTAAAAGCAATGGATGAAATGATGGAAAAATCCAAGAACAATACGAAGTACACATTTAACGTCTGCTTAAACTATGGTGGTCAAGATGAAATAATAGATGTTATCAAAAAGATTGCAACGCAAGTGCAAGAAGGGTCTTTGCAAATTTCAGATATTGACTCCGACACGATAGAACAGAACTTATATCAACAATTGCCACCGATTGATCTGCTAATCCGTACATCAGGAGAGTATCGAATCAGTAATTTTATGTTGTGGCAGATGGCCTATGCAGAGTTCTATTTTACAGATGTCCTATTTCCGGATTTTGATGAAAAAGAACTTGATTTAGCAATTCAAGAATATCAAAAAAGGAATCGTAGATTTGGAGGTGCCTAGATGAAAATTAGAGTATTGGGTGGGGTATTGGTTGCAGCTGTAGTAATTCCGCTGTTGTTAATCGGTGGAATTCCGTTTGCCCTTTTGATGGCCTTATTGGGTGCAGGCGGTATGTACGAACTGCTAAAAGTAAGACGCGATAAAAAAGACATTCCCAATTACATGAAGTGGTTTGCTTACATTGCCACAGCATGTTTAATTTTAAATCATTGTGACTCAAATACGTTAGTAGCAAATTTAGAGTATACGGTTTTAGCAGTCTTAGCGATGTTGTTCTTTATTCCAATTTTGATAGTCGACGATAACGACCGTTACAATATCAACGATGCTTTGTTCCTATTTGGATCCGTCCTATTTATCGGTTTGAGTTTCAATTCGATGATCGTCATTCGAAACTATTCCGTCATGCATGCAATTTATTTGTTCCTAATTACTTGTATTACCGATATCTTTGCGTTAGTTACCGGTTCTTTAGTAGGAAAGACACCGTTATCGAAAAAGTTTTCTCCAAATAAAACCATCGAAGGCTTAATTGGTGGTACCATCATGGGAACGATTCTTGCTACAATGTTTTATTTAGAAGCCATTCCAATCGAACTGACAATTACAAATATCGTAATCATTACGATGACACTATCTCTAATCGGTCAATTGGGAGATCTCGTTTTCTCATCTGTAAAACGATATTATAATAAAAAAGATTTCTCAAATTTAATTCCAGGGCATGGTGGTATTTTAGACCGCTTTGATAGTATTATTTTTGTAGCCCTAGCATCGTCTTTGTTTTTATTTATCATCTAAGGAGGCAAAATGTTAACATTAATTTATTTTGTATTAATACTAGGCGTTATTGTATTGGTCCATGAATTTGGACACTTTATATTCTCAAAACTATTCGGCGTATATGTCCATGAGTTTTCCATCGGTATGGGCCCCGCAATCTTCCAACGTCAAGGAAAAAATAAAGAGACGACATATTCTCTTCGTGCCATTCCAATTGGAGGATATTGTGCCCTAGCAGGAGAAGACGACGAGATGGACAAAGATGTTCCAAAAGATCGTTGTCTACAGAATAAACCTATTTGGCAAAGATTTATCATCATGGTTGCCGGTGCAATGAACAACTTTATTTTAGCAGTTATCATTTTACTACTCATCGCAACATTTGCAGGAGCTCCTAATCTAGACCCGATTATTGGTAGTGTAGAAACTGGAGGCCCTGCAGAACAAGCTGGATTAGAAGCAGGTGACCGTGTAACGAGAATCAACAACGACAAAGTAAGTACGACGGACGATTTGGCAATTTTCTTGCAACTTGCCGATATGAGTAAACCGGTTACGTTCTATGTTACCAAAGAAGATGGTACCGAAACGACGTATGAAGTAACGCCAATCGCTGAAGAAGTGGATGGCACAACGACGTACCGAATCGGTGTAACAATCGATAATGAAGTAAGACACGATGTACTGTCCGTTTTATCGTACACAGCAAGAAAGACCGGTTCGCTATTCAAACAGATGATTATTTCGTTTCAAGCACTGTTCACAGGCAGAGTTGGATTTGATCAATTATCTGGTCCAGTTGGCATTTATCAAATTGTTGGTGCCCAAAGTGAAACTGGTTTAGCAAACATGCTTTATTTAGTTGCTTTGTTAAGTGTCAACGTCGGCTTCTTGAATCTATTACCAATTCCTGCTATGGATGGTGGCAGAATTTTCTTACTACTAATTGAACTAATTAAGAGAAAACCAGTAAAACCAGAAACAGAGAATTTAGTAAATACAGTTGGATTTATTTTACTTTTAGCACTCATGTTATTGGTAACAATCAATGATGTAGTTAAGTTATTTTAGATTGGTACTTTGCCAATCTTTTTGTTTGCAATCTTTACAAAAAAATTTTTCTCATATATACTAATAATAAGTACGATAAGAAGAGTAAAGGTGAGTGCATTGATAACAAAAAGAGAAAAGCAAAAACGCGGATTCACGATGATAGAGCTACTAGCAGTACTAGTCATCTTGGGAATTATCATGGTGATTGCCGTACCATCTGTAGTGAGTTATCTACAAAGTGCAAGAAGTGATTATTATGATCAATTAGAAGAGTCAGTTAAAACAGTAGGACAGGAATATTTTAGTGATCATAGAAGCTTAATGCCAAGAGAAAATGGTCAAATTTTCAGTGTTGATATTCAAGATTTAATCACAGAAGGGTATACGACGGAAATATTAGATAGCGATGGAAATAACACTTGTACAGGTAATGTCTATGTCAAACGTCTTGCTACAGCAGATTTTGAGTATCATGCTTGTATTCAATGTGGAAAAACAGATGCGGAAGGAAACCAAGAATATATATCTACAAGCGCATTTTGTACGAACGGAACAACGGGAAATAATCCAGATGGGGAATGTGATAAAGTAAAAGATGATCCGACGGATGATTGTTTCATGATTCAAATTCCAAACTCTTTCAAAGTACCACAATGTACAACCGTAGAAGATAGTGCAGCATCACAGGGAATTTCGTTAGAGGGAATTGTGGTGAATAACGGCGAAGATATCGGCGACCGCGTAACAGCAGACACGACCAGCGTCGATTATAAAAACATTGGCAATTATAAAGTGTACTATACCTATAAACAAGTATTAAATCCAGCAGGAGAAAAATACAATTTTGGTGTAACAATATATGATGATAAAGCTCCGAGCGATGTAACGATTACAATGCACACAGATAGTGAAAGCGGGGATGTATATAATTGTCCAACAAGAGAGAATTGCAGTTGGACAGGAAAAGACGTCTATATTACATTCACAGCGACAGATAAGTCAGATTGCGGTACAGAAGGATCAGGAGTTAAAGAGTTTTTGTATCGTTATGGCTCTTCTGGTAATTGGCAATCTGTAGGTGCAACGAAAACGACAATAAATGGTGAGATAGCATATACAGCAACTGTTGTTAGAAAAACAACTTTTGATGGAATAATCGATGTAAAAGCAGTGGATAATGCTCAGGTTTCTGGAACATCATCAAATCACGAAAGTGGTACTACGAGAGCATATTTATTAGTCGATAAAACGCCTCCTTCTTGTACGAGCTCCGGCGGTTCATCTGATTGGATTAATAAATCTAGTAACCCAGGAACAATTACAATAACAGGCACTTGTAGTGACACCAATTCTGGCTGTCGTGAAGAAAAAATTACCAAAGAGTATTCAACAGATATCAATAGTACGACAGAGTCTCCTGGAACAATTTACGATAATGTTGGAAACTCTACCGTATGTCCGGGAAATAGAACTGTTAAAATTGATAAAACGGATCCAACCTGTACATCATCAGGAGGAAGTACAAATTGGACCGCAGGAACTATTACATTAACAGGCACATGTAATGATAATTTATCTGGCTGTCGTTCGAACGTAACGAAACAATACACTCAACAAATCAATAGTACGACAGAGTCTCCTGGAACAATTTATGATAATGCAGGAAATTCAGGAACGTGTCCAGGTAATCAAACTGTGCGAATTGATAAAACAGCACCAACTTGTACAAGCTCTGGTGGTACAACGCAACCAGTATTTGGAAAAGTAACGTTAGTTGGAACTTGCCATGATAATGAAAGCGGTTGTCAAGGAAACGTAACAAAAGAGTTTTCGGGTAAACAAAATTTAACCAATCAATCTCCTGGATCTGTATGTGATAATGTGGGTCATTGTACAGCTTGTCCAGCAAATCAAAAAGTTCAAATTAATGCAAACTTTAGTGTAGTCGGAGGAGATGCATGCAGCAACGGAATTGGTTCAAGCATAACATGGACATTTGGTGGAACACAATATGGTGGTGGTCATGCAGGGTGTGGCTCTGTTCGTTTGTTAACTAATTGGGGTGGAAACGGATGGGTCTATGTGGATAGCAGTCCAATCCCAACAAATGGTGCAACAAAAGTTATTATTGACGGTGGAGGAAAACAAAGCCACTATGATAGTGTCGATGTGTGTGTAAATGGAACAGCAAATTGTCGCTCAGCTTCTGGAAATAATCCTAATGATACACCATGGCATGGTTGGAGTTATACATTTGATATTAGCGGTAGTAGCACAATTACGATATCTCTAAGAGGATTGACTTGGGATGATGGAGGTGCAGAAGCACAGATTACCTCTATTCGTCTAGAAGGATAAATATAAATAGACAAATGTTTCGATTTGTCTATTTTTTGTGTTATAATGGCAATAGAGGTGAGAAGTATGCCATTTAATTATCAACTTCAAAAAGAAGGAAAAGATTTCAGTTTATTTCAGGATAGCGAATATACGGAATTAAATTTAACAGATATCGAACTATTCTGTGAAGATTACTTGTGTAATGACTTTAAAGATCAAACTCATGAAGATGAAATCTTTCGGATGTATCTGACCTGGTTTTTATGCAGCGAAGAAAAAAAGGTTCTAGAAAAAGTAGCAGCAGATTGGAAACAAGAACAAATTGCGTATCCAGGTATCGTTGCTTTGTATTCTCATAATATGGTAACAGCTAAGAAAGGAATGCAAATATCTGCTGGTGGAAGAAGCAGAGTAAGATCACTGTTAAACAAATATATCGGAAAAGAAAATGAATTGTTAATGTTACCGAGAAAATATCAAATATTAAAGGATAAAGTGACAGAAGGTTCTCTTCAATTAGTAAAGAAAGGAAGTTAACATGAATACGGTTGTCATTACAGGATCAGCCAGAGGGTTAGGGTTAGAATTAGCAAAAGAGTTCAGAAAGAATAACTATAACGTCGTTATTTCTGATTTGAAAGAGGAGTCTTTAGCAAGTGCCAAAGAAGAACTGAGTAAAATTCAAAGTGATGCTAAAATTCATTCTGTCGTAGCAGATGTAACCAGTGAAAGTGATTTGGAACATTTGTTAGATGAAACACAAAAAGAATTTCAAACGATCGATATCTTTATCAACAATGCCGGTGTCAATCAACACATGGTTCCGATTTGGGAAGTTTCCAGTGACGAAATCAAACGATTGATGGATATCGATTTAAAAGGTGCCATCATCGGTACGAAATTAGCGATTCAGAGAATGATGAAACAAGGTCACGGTGCTATCTACGGAATTGAAGGGTACGGTAGCAATGATGCGATGATGCTAGGCTTATCCATCTACGGAACTAGTAAACGAGGTCTTACATATTTCTTAGAAGCAACAGCCAAAGAAATCAAAGAGAAGAATCTACCAATTCAGATTGGAGCCTTATCTCCTGGAATTATGATTACAAATTTCATTACCCATTCACTGGGAGAAGATGAATTTGAACTTCCTGAAAAGACGAAGAAAGTTTACAATATCTTAGGCGATTATCCGGATGTTATTGCTAAGTTCTTGGTAGAAAAGATGCTAAAGAACAACAAACCGTTTGCAAGAATCAATTGGTTAACAAATCGCAAAGCGGCCTTTCGCTTTATGACTTGCGCATGGAATAAAAGAGATTTTTTTACGAAAAAGTAGAGGGTAAACTCTTTTTTTCTTGGTATAATTTATAGTGAGGAGGAATGTCTATGGTAGCAGAAGTTTTAGTCGAGTTATCCCACAAGAATATCGATAAGACATTCGAGTACACAGTTCCAGATACTTTAAAAGACAAAGTAAAAAGAGGCATGAAAGTAGAAGTTCCCTTTGGAAATACGACATTAGAGGGATTCGTGTTAAATGAAAAAGATCATTCCGATACATCTGTCTCTTTAAAGGAAATCAAAGCCGTCATGGATGATGAAATCGTTTTAAATGATGAACTGCTAGCACTTGGTAAAATCATGCAAGAACATACGTTATCGACGTTGATTAGTTGTTATCAAACGATGCTTCCAAAGGCATTGAAAGCTCATGAAGGCGTAACTGTTTCGAAAAAATATAAAACCTTTTACGAATTGGTCTTTATTCCAGAAAAGATGAATACGGTTCAACAAAAAATAATCGAATCATTTCAAAATAGAAAAGAAGTTTCTAGAGAAGAGTTATTAAAAATATCTTCTTCTGCTATCAAGACATTATTAAAACAAGGTGTCTTAAAAGAAATCAAAAAAGAAGAATATCGCTTGGAACAAGAAGAAGTTGCGACAGAAAAGAAACCTCTTACGGATGAACAACAGAAAGTTGTTAGAGAAGTACTAGAAAGTAACGATATTGTCTATCTGTTACATGGTGTCACTGGTTCTGGCAAAACAGAAGTTTATATGGAATTAATTGACGATGTGCTATTACAAAATAAAACCGCAATCGTTTTAGTACCCGAAATCAGTTTGACACCACAGATGATTCGTAGGTTTCAAATCCGTTTTGGCAAAATTATTGCCGTTTTACATAGTGCTTTAAGTGATGGCGAACGATACGATGAATGGCGAAAAATTAGAGATGGAAATGCCAAAATTGTAATCGGCGCAAGAAGTGCTTTATTCGCTCCGTTAA
Source organism: Bacillota bacterium (assembly GCA_003149915.1). Classification (GTDB taxonomy): domain Bacteria; phylum Bacillota_I; class Bacilli_A; order RF39; family UBA660; genus Faecenecus; species Faecenecus gallistercoris. Next base: position 91,657 of record QAMK01000033.1, on the reverse strand, counting down.
AGAATGTTGGACTCATCATCATCGATGAGGAACACAGTGATTCTTATAAACAAGATGAGGTAAATCCGCGGTATGATGCTAAAGACATGGCGATTTGTAGAGCAAAATTAAATCCGGGTTGTAAAGTAATCATGGGTAGTGCAACACCGTCATTAGATGCATATGCAAGAGCTCAAAAGGGCGTCTATCATTTACTGAAACTCCCTCATCGCGTGAACCATCATGCTTTACCAACGGTACATATCATCGATATGAACGAGTCTTTTAAACACGCCAAAGGCCATTTTTCAGAAGAGTTGTTAGAAGCCATTCAAAAAAAGATAGAAAACAAAGAACAAGTGATTCTGCTGTTAAATAGACGCGGCTATGCATCGTTTATCTCTTGTAAAAACTGTGGCTATGCCATCAAGTGTCCCCATTGTGATATTACGCTTACGTATCATAAAAGTAGTAACAATTTGCGTTGTCACTATTGTGGCTATGCTATAAATCTTCCGGATGAATGTCCATCATGTCATGAACATTCCTTATCTCGTCTAGGAGTTGGAACAGAACGAATCGAAGAAGAGTTAAAGAAGTATCTGCCAACCGCACGTGTATTAAGGATGGATATCGATACCACCTCCAAAAAAGGTTCTCATAAAAAGATGATAACGGCATTTCAAAATCACGAGTACGATATCCTTTTAGGAACTCAAATTGTTGCCAAAGGACTAGATTTTGAAAACGTAACCCTAGTCGGTATCATCAATGCTGATACATCTTTAAATATTCCAGATTTTAGAAGTAGTGAGACGACATTTTCCCTTTTATCTCAGGTATCAGGAAGAGCAGGACGTAGCAAAAAAGAAGGCGAAGTATACTTACAGACATTTAACCCGACGCATTATGCCATCGTTCATGCGACCAGCCATGATTACATTGGTTTTTACCAAGAAGAGATGAAAATTAGAAAAATTTTAAAGTATCCCCCATACTACTATTTAGTATCGATTGGAATATCATCAAAAGAAGAACAACTGTGTTACCGAGAATCTTTAAAAATTGCCAAAGCTTTGTCAAAATATTTACAAAATACCATTTTGTTAGGACCATCCACAGCAATGGTTTATAAAGTAAATAACGTCTACCGCTATGGCATCATCTTGAAGTATCAAAAAGAACCTAACTTAATGATAGCGCTGACCAAAATGATCGATGCTTATAAAGGAAATCCGAAACTTACAATCAGTATTAATTTTAATCCTGGTCATTGTTAAAACGAAGGGACTCTGCTATACTTATAATAGAAATTAGGTGATGAGAATGTTGAAAATTGTTTTTATGGGAACGCCAAAATTTGCAGTCCCAATATTAGAAGGTTTAATTGAAAATTACAAAGTAGTTGGAGTTGTGAGCCAACCGGATAAAGAGGTAGGAAGGCATCATAAACTTCAAAAGACGCCAATTAAAGAATTGGCAGAAAGTTACGATATTCCAGTTTTTCAACCAGAGAAAATCAAAAACGATAACGAACAAATCAAAACATGGAAACCGGATTTAATCGTCACATGCGCTTATGGTCAAATCATTCCAGACGAGATTTTAACTTGTGCTAAGTACGGTGCCATCAATGTACACGCATCTTTACTTCCAAAACTTCGTGGTGGTGCTCCAATTCACAAAGCCATCATGTACGGGTACCCAGAAACTGGAATCACAATTATGAGAATGGTTAAGAAAATGGATGCTGGTGATATTTTAACGCAAAAAAGTACGATCATCACACAAGATGATAACTTGGAAAGTTTATCAGACCGGTTAAGTAAAATTGGGAAAGAATTACTTTTGGATACCATTCCAGATTTAATAGCAGGGAAAATCAAACCGATTCCCCAGGACGAAAGTGAAGTAACGTATGCATACAATGTAACGAGGGAAGAAGAACATTTGGACTTTGAACATGAAACGACGCTGGAACTATGGAATCACATCAGGGCCCTAGATCCAGAGATTGGAGCATACGCCATGTTAGATGGAAACATTGTCAAAATTTATAAATGTTACCGCACCGACAGTTTTTATACGAGCAAAAAAAATGGCGAAATTTCTAGAATTTATAAAGATGGCTTCGGTGTCAGTACGCGGGATGGTGAGATTGTAATCACGGAGTTTCAACCAGCCGGTAAAAAGAAAATGAGAGTAAAAGATTACTTCAATGGAACGGATGCCAACGAATTATTAGGGAAGGTGTTTGAATAATGGGTGCAATGAAAGATAAATGGAATGATGCTAAAGACAAGATGAAAGAGACCAGAGAGTATACCAACACACGAGAAGGATCTATTTTTGGTTTTACCGTCTGCATGATTATTATTGTTGTTCTATTGCTATTTTTACGATTCAACAACAATCATTCAACGAATAATCCGACTACTACTGCTACCCCCAATCCATTTCAAACTCCAGATGTAACTTCAGATGTAGAGAAAAATAAAGAAGAATTTAAAAATATTTTAGATGCTAATTACGAATTTAGTTATACGATTACAACAAACGGTTCTACCACAACTTATATTGGTAAAACGTATCATAATAAAGAATCGTTTACAAGAGTTCAAAATGGTGTAGCATCTGCTTTCTACAAATTAAATGATTCTTATTTTAATAGTAATTATGCAACTGTAGAGAATCCATATCAGTACCAAGAATTTATGGATATCGATAATGTATTATCACTATTAGACTATGCATCGATTGAAGAAAATACAGGAAGTCAAGTGACAGCTAATATTTATGCAAGTGACATTTACGATATCGTTTATCCGGAAAGTTATTATGATCCAACGAGTGTCATTACTGTTCCAGCGGATACCATTTCTTTTACCGTTCAAGATGATCAAGTCACTAGCATTCATTATGACCTAAACAATTTCATCACTAGTAGCACATCTGGTGCCATTACGTCATTGACAATCGACTTGACATACTCTAATTTCGGTACTGTAGAAGATTTCTCAATTGGATCGTAATTAGACACTAATTGACACTTTTGAAAGTGTCTTTTTTATTGGAATTTTTAAAAAGGGACAAAAAATAGAAAGAAGCACGGAAATCCGACGAAATAATAAATGGAGATATGGTATAATGATGATGTGGAGATTATTATGAAAAGTATATATGGAATGAGTTTGAAAGACTTGGAAGAATACTTCTTAAGTCATAACGATAAAAAATTTAGGGCGACGCAAATATATGATTGGTTGTACCGAAAAAACGTAACAAGTTTCGATGATATGACAAATTTAAAAAAAGATGTCATAGAATTATTAAAGAACGATTTTTATTTGCGGACATTGGAATTAAAGAAAGTAGAACGGGATACCCTAGTAAATAAGTACTTGTTTTATTTACAGGACGGTGAGAAAATCGAAGCCGTTTTGATGCGTCACGACTACGGCAATAGCATCTGTATTTCAACCCAAGTCGGATGCAATATGGGCTGCAAATTCTGTGAAAGTGGACGTCTTAAAAAAGTACGTAATTTAACGGCCGGTGAGATGACCGAACAGATTTTACAAGTTCAAGAAGATATTGGGGATCGCGTTTCTCACGTCGTCTTGATGGGAATTGGCGAACCGTTTGATAATTACGATGAAGTAACGAAGTTTATAGAAATCATCAATCATGATTTAGGGCTAGCGATAGGAGCCAGACACATTACGGTGTCAACTTGCGGATTGATTCCTAAGATTAAAGAGTTTATGAACTTCCCGTATCAAGTAAATCTTGCCATCAGTTTACATGCTCCAACTGATGAATTAAGACGTCAAATTATGCCGGTTGCCAATGCGTATCCATTAAAGGACTTGATGCAAACGATTCAAAAATACATTGCCAAAACGAATCGTCGGGTAACTTTCGAGTACATCTTATTACAAGGAATTAACGATTCCAAAGAATGTGCGGAAAGCTTAGCAAAACTAGTGAACGGTATGAATTGTTACATCAATTTAATTCCGTATAACGAAACAGAAAATATTGGATATAAACGAAGTAAAGAAGAGACGATTCGCGAGTTTTATGATATACTAAAGAAGAATCATACAAGCGTAACCAAACGAAAAGAGTTCGGTAGCAAAATTAGTGCTGCCTGCGGGCAACTTAGAAGTAAAAAGGAGATGGAAGAATGAAATCGTTTTATTTGACGGATTCCGGTAAAGTAAGAGATCACAACGAAGACAGTGTCATCATTGTAAGAAATAGAAATAACGAATACTTGATGGCTGTTGCAGACGGCATGGGTGGACATTCCGCCGGGGAAGTTGCATCTTCCATCGCCATTGGGTATTTGGGAAAACACTTTAACGATACCTTTCAAAATTTATCGAAACAAGAGGCAGTCGATTGGTTAAGAGAAGCCGTTACGGAAATTAATACGTTGATTTTTGATCACGTAAAAACGCATCCAGAAAGCAAAGGAATGGGCACGACTTTAGTTGTAGCAATACTAACCAAAGAGTATCTACTATGTGGTAATATTGGGGACTCCTCTGGATTCGTGATGAAAAATAATAAACTACATAAAGTTACGTATGATCATACGTTAGTCAATTTATTGGTATCGGCAGGTGAACTGACCGAAGAACAAGCAAAAGATCATCCTAAGAAAAATGTCTTGATGAAAGCACTGGGAGCAAACAATCCAATCGATATCGATATTTTCGATTGTGATATGAAAGTTTCTGCAATTTTACTTTGTAGCGACGGCTTAACGAACATGTTAGACGAAGCATCTATTCAAAAGGTACTGTTGAGTGATTTAGATGTACCGGATAAAGTCATTAAACTAATCAGAAAAGCAAACAATAGAGGAGGAACCGACAATATCTCTATTGCCTATTTGATTAGAGATGAAGAAGGTGAATAAAGAATGATTATAAAAGGGCAAAAGATTAGTGATCGATACTTAATTGTAAGAAGCATAGGAGAAGGTGGTATGGCCAATGTGTACTTGGCACACGATACGATTTTAGATCGGGATGTCGCCATCAAAGTACTACGTGGCGATTTATCGAACGATGAAAAGTTCGTCCGCCGTTTTCAACGTGAGGCCTTGGCCGCTTCTTCCTTATCCCACCCGAATATTGTCGAAATGTACGATGTTGGAGAAGACAACGGTATCTACTACATTGTCATGGAATATGTAGAAGGGAAAACAGTCAAACAACTCGTGAAAAAACGAGGCAGTTTAACTTTGTCGGAAGCCTTGGATATCATGTTACAATTAACCGATGGAATTTCTCATGCACACGATAGTTACATTATTCACCGCGATTTAAAGCCACAAAATATATTGATTAAAGACGATGGTCAAATTAAAATTACAGACTTCGGAATTGCCATGGCATTAAATTCGACACAACTGACACAGACGAATTCCGTCATGGGAAGTGTTCATTATTTACCACCAGAGCAAGCCTTGGGAAAAGGTGCCACGATTCGTAGTGATATCTACTCGATGGGAATTCTGTTTTATGAATTATTAACCGGTAAACTTCCGTTTAAAGGAGAAAATGCCGTAGAAATTGCTATGAAACAGATTAAAGAACCGCTACCAAGTGTCAGGAAACAAAACGAAGCCATTCCACAAAGCATTGAAAACATCATTTTAAAAGCGACGGCTAAAAATCCGAAAAACCGTTATCATGATGCGAAAGAAATGCACGAAGACTTGTTGACGGCACTAGATGAAGATCGTCTAAATGAACCGAAGATAACGTACAAATATCCAGAACACGAAGAAGATATCAAATCGAATGACGATACACCGGTTAAACAGACGAAGAAAGAAAGCAAAAAACAACTAGAGAAAAAAGAAGTCAAGAAGGAAGAAAAAGAAAACACAGAAGAGATTGCAAAGAAAGTCCCAGACGAGCCACCGGTAGAGGAACCCCCTAAGAAATCTTCTAAATCGACTAAAGTCGTCGTTGCCTTAGCAATTTTATTTTCACTAATCGTAATTGGAATCGCTAGTATTTTCCTAATTATTCCAGAACTTACCAAAGTTCCAGACATCGTTGTTCCAAATGTTGCTAACATGAGTGTCATCGATGCTGAAAATGAACTAAAAGAAGCTGGCTTTGCAGTGGCAACATCGACTGTGAAGGAAGAAAGTGCAGATGTCGATAAAGGACTCGTCATTCGTACCGATCCAGAGGCCGGTCGTAAGATAAAAAAAGGTACGACGATTACGATTGTAGAATCGACCGGTAAAACCGTTTTAACAGTAGAAGACTATACGGGTAAAAATTATATTGAAATTAAAACGTTATTAGAAAGTATGTATCAAATTAAAGTCAATATTGAAAAACGAGACATCGAAGACAACGCAAGCGAGTACGAAGAACAAGAGATCATTGGTCAATCTGTCGCTGCCGGAGAAACGTTAAGCGAAGGCGATTCCATCACATTGTATATTCCGAACATCATCGATGGATATCCAGATTTCGTAACAGAAGGATGGACAGTCGACGATGTGAAAAACTTCTGTAATCAGTACAACATCACTTTGACAATCGATTATCAAGAGACGAGCGATTACGCTTCCGGAACGATTTTAAGTCAATCTAGAAGTTCCGATACACCGATTGTAAGTGGCACGACACTTAAGATTACAGTTGCAACAGAACCTACGGATTCCGGTAAACCAGCAGATGACGAAGAAGAGGATAACACATCCGATACAGAAAAAGATTCAAAAGATGACAACAACACACAGTAAGGGGAGTTTATGAAAGGTCAAATTGTAAAGATTTTAAGTGACATTCACTTTGTAAGTACAGAAAATGAAACGATTCCTTGCACATGCCGAGGAATTTTCCGCAAAAACAAAGTTAATCCATACGTGGGTGACTTTGTTCTTTTTGATGAAGAGAAAAAACAAATTACAGAAGTGTTAAAACGGAAAAACGAAATCAAACGTCCACCGGTTGCAAACATCGATCAAGGATTTATCATAACGAGTTTAAAGACACCAGACTTCGATCCGTTCTTACTGGATAAGTTAATCGTCCAACTAGAACTAAATCACATTACACCGGTCATCATATTGACAAAACTAGATTTAGTAAGCGATGAAGTAAAAGAAAAAGTAAGAGAGACGATGAAGTATTATAAAGAGATCGGATACACGGTGCTAGAAAATACGCAACTAGAAGAAATTAAAAAACTGTTTCAGGACAAAACGACCGTATTCACTGGTCAAACGGGAGCAGGTAAAAGCAGATTATTAAATCAGCTAGACGAGAATCTAAATTTAGAAACTGGTGAAGTATCCGAAAGTTTAGGTCGTGGTAGACATACGACGAGACACATCGAACTATGGAACTTATTCGGTGGTAAAGTATTAGATACACCAGGTTTTTCTGCTTTGGAGTTTACGGAGTATGAACCCTTGGAGATTGCCAGTGCGATGATTGAATTCAAAAACTATCCGTGTCCTTTTAGAGACTGTAGTCATACGAACGAACCAGAATGCCAAATCAAAAAGGAAGTAGAAAAGGGAACAATTTTAAAAAGTCGTTACGATAGTTACAGACGTCTCGTCATGAGTCCGGATAAAAGGAGGCGAAAATGGTGAAAAAAACTTCCATCTCATTTTTGAGTAGTAAAAAAATTCCATCTGACTTGATGAAACTGAATGTGACCGATACCGATTACATTCACGTTGACGTTATGGATGGAAAATTTGTAAAAGAAAAGACACTTCGTTTTAAAGACATGAAAAATATATACAAATACACATCGAAACGACTAGATGTTCACCTGATGGTAAAGGATGTTAAAAAAGAAATCAAAAATTATGCGTTACTCAATACAGAGTTCATCACGTTTCATCTAGAAGCAACGAGTGATACCAAAAAGTTAATTGATCTCATCCACAGTTATGGAATCAAAGCGGGAATCGCTATTAAACCAGGAACGGATGTCGAGATGATTTATCCATATATCGACGATATTGAACTAGTACTAGTCATGAGTGTCGAACCAGGTAAAGGCGGTCAAGATTTCTTAAAAGATACGACGGCAAGACTTCATAAATTACGCGAAAAAATTGAACGGGAACACATTCCTGTCTTATTAGAAGTTGACGGAGGTATCAATCCGGAAACGAAAGATGATGTGAGGGATGCCGATATTTTAGTGAGTGGTAGCTATGTTTTAAATAGTGATAATTACCAAGAAGCCATTACGAAGTTACGATAAAAAAATAGTATGAACACCATACTATTTTTTACTTTCATTAAAATACTCTTGAATGTTTTTTTGAATGGTACTTTCTATCACTGCAAACTTTGGCCTGATGATAACGATTGCTAAAATGATATGAGCGATGATATCTAAAATCAAATGCAAATGGTCCAAATCGAGAACGAAATATACGAGTACGTATAAAAGAGAAGACCAAAGGATAAAAGCGTTCTTGTATTTCATAAACAATGCATCTTGTTTTTTCTCAACAGGAACTCGCACGAGTTCCCAAAGAAGGATTAAATCGACTGGTATAAACAAAAAAATATTTGTTACAAAAAAAGGAATCAGTGGGACTATAGTAGAGATTAACAATACGGTAATGATTCCTACGAAATACCAGATAAGATAAGAAATGATACTACTAGAAAAAATCTTACTCTTCATAATCCACCTCATGATAATAAAATCGTATCACAGGTGAATCAAAAATGCCACAAAAAAACTGCAATTAAGCAGCTTTTACGTTTTTTCTTTGAGTTTTAATTTCCTTTGTAGTCATTCTAACTTTACTACCATCTTCTAATCTCACAGTTTGTAAATTTAATTTTTGTTTGTGACGTGTAGCACGTAAAGAATGAGAACGTCTATTTCCAAAAGATGGCTTTCTTTCTGAAACGTTTACTGCCATGTTAATTCCTCCTTTTTTTCTACTAAAAATTACTTGCGTCTATAACTTTACCATAATATTGGGAAGAAGTCAAACAAAATCAAAGGGAACCCGCTTATTTGAAACGAAAAAACAGGGGATTCAAACCAAAAATATGATTAAAAAGATAGCAAGTATGATAAAATATGAATAGAAAGAAGGTGGAATATGAATCAAATTTTAAACATTGAAACGAACTATTCGTTACTATCGAGTCTCATTTCCATCGATTCTTTAATTTCTTATGCCAAAGAAAACGGCATCACGGTGTTAGGAATCAATGATCCGAACCTCTTCGCTTGCTTGGAGTTTTATAAGGCATGTCAAAAAGAAAACATCAAGCCGGTCATCGGTTTATCGATGACGATAGACGGTGGCGAAATCATCGCTTATGCTAAAAACTATGCCGGTTATAAAGGGTTACTAAAGTTATCTAGTATTCTTTGTGAACGAGATATCCAAATGGAAGACGTTTTAAAATATCAAGAGAACTTAATCTTTTTAATTCCATTTGCAAATATGCGTACTTGGAATACGTTATCTAACAAAGTAATGGATATCTATTTGGCTTATCAGGATTTGGAAGAGGCCAAAGAAGAACTTCTTCTAACGGATAAAGTCGTATTTGCTCCGAAACGTCTTTATATAAAGGATAATGAACGAGAGTTACTAGAGTATTTATACTGTATTCGTGATGGCAAGACGATTGCCGATCATCCATCTTACAACATTCACGCCCTTCCGTTAGAACTTCCCAATGAGATGCATCATTATACAGGAAAAACAGGATTAAAAAATATTGAAGTCATCACTTCGATGATAAATTTAGAGTTTCCAAAATACGAATTATCTCTTCCCATTTATGAGACGAAAGACCGTGTACCTGCCCCAGAATACTTACGAATGCTATGTCAAAAAGGCATTTATAAAAGAAGAAGTGGTGCGGTTACAGAAAAAGACAAAGAACGGTTGGAATACGAATTGTCTGTCATTGAAAAAATGGGTTTTGCAAACTACTTTTTGGTGGTGTACGACTTTATTCGCTATGCCAAACAAAACGGCATCTTAGTAGGTCCAGGAAGAGGAAGTGCTGCCGGTAGTCTAGTCGCATACTGTCTAGGGATTACCGAAATCGATCCGTTACAGTACGACCTTCTATTTGAGCGATTCCTAAACCCAGAACGAATTACGATGCCCGATATCGATACCGATATTCCAGATGTTTACAGAGATCAAATTATCGACTACGTAAAAGATAAATACGGTCATAAAAAAGTCGCTGGCATCGTAACCTTCGGAACTTTAGCCGCTAAGCAAGCCATTCGGGATGTCTCTCGTGTATTTAACATCCCACTTTACAAAGTCGATTCTGTCTGTAAAGAAATTCCAGCCATGAGTAAGGAGTCATTAAAAGAAATTTATCAAAAAAACGAGCGATTCAGACAGAAGATAGACCAAGATGACTCGTTAAAGAAAATGTTAAAAGTGGCGATGCGAATCGAAGGGTTTCCACGTCATACTTCTTCCCATGCGGCTGGAATCGTCATGTCGCAAGTAGAACTGGATGAGTTAGTCCCATTAATCAAAAGTGACGATATGTATCTAACTGGATACACGATGAATTACCTAGAAGAATTAGGTCTTCTAAAAATGGACTTTTTAGGAATTACCAACTTAACGACGATCATGAATATTTTAAAGGATATTGAAACGTACGAGGGTAAGAAAATCAATTTTAACCATATCCCTTTAGATGACAAAGATACGATTCGAATCTTTCAAACGGCCGATACGACCGGTATTTTCCAGTTTGAGTCCGCTGGTATGAAAAACTTCTTACGAAATTTAAAAGCAGACTCATTCGACGATATCGTCGCCGCCATCGCTTTGTTTAGACCAGGTCCTGCCGTCAATATCGATTCCTACATCAGAAGAAAACACAAAGAAGAACCGGTGACGTACATCGACCCTTCTTTGGAAAATATTTTGAAAAGCACAAACGGAATCATCATCTACCAAGAACAAATCATGCAGATTGCAAACGTCGTCGCTGGGTACTCATTTGGCGAAGCAGATGTCTTAAGAAGAGCAATGAGTAAAAAGAAGATGGACGTCTTAAAAAAAGAAGAACCAAAGTTTATATCCGGTGCCATTCATCGCGGGTATCAAGAGGCGAAAGCAAAAGAAATTTTCGATTTGATTTTACGTTTTGCAAACTACGGGTTCAATAAATCACACTCTGTCGCATACTCGGTAGTCGCCTTTAAAATGGCTTATTTAAAAGCACATTACACGAAGTATTTCTATTCCAATCTACTTTCCGGTGTCATTGGTAACGATAACAAAACGAGAGAGTACATCAACGAAGCAAAAGCTCGTCATTTGGCCATTTTACCACCCGATATTAATCTATCAGGAATTCGCTATATTCCAGAAAGTGATGGCATCCGCTATCCCTTATCAGCCATTCATAATGTCGGCATTGTGACTAGTGAAGAAATCATAAAGGCCCGAAATGATCATCCATTTCAAGATATCTTTGACTTTGCCTCTCGCACGGCTTCTAGAAGCTTAACACGAAAAGTCATGGAGACATTGATCGATGCTGGATGTTTCAAATCGTTTCATTATAATACGGCAACCTTATATTACAATCTAGATGCCATTATGAATTACGTCGATTTAGCCAAGGACTTAAATCCAGAATTCATCATGAAACCAGAACTAGAAATCGTTTCCGAGTATCCAAAAGAAGTTTTACTAGTGAAAGAAAAAGAAACGTTTGGAATTTATTTAAATAATCACCCGACGACATCTTACTTAAAACAAACTCCAAATGCCATTCATCTAACGGATACGCCAAATTACTTTAATAAGATCGTAACGACAATTGTTCTTGTCGATAATACGAAACAGATTACGACCAAAAAAGGAGACGCGATGATGTTCCTAACTGGAAGCGATGAATCCGGTTCGATGGAGTTCACTTTATTCCCAAAGGTATTTGCTATTTACCCAGATATCCAAAAGGGAATGATTTTAAAAATAATAGGAAACGTCGAAAAACGTCTCGACCAATATCAAATTATTGTTCGTAAAATCGAACCAATTTCGTAAAGTCCTGTATAAAAGTCTTTCAAAAAAAGACTTTTTTTCATTAGAAATGAAATTTCTATAGTATAATGAATGTAGAATCGATTGGAGGAAGCAAGTATGAAAAAGACAAAAATTGTATGCTCGATTGGCCTTCATCAAACCGATGAAGAAATCAAACAGATGTTGCAAAATGGCATGAATGTGGCAAGATTCGATTTAGGTTCGTTAAGCTACGACTACTGTGAAAAAATGATTGCAAAAGTTCGTGACATTGCATCCAAATTAGGACTTGTCTGTGGAATTATGATGGAAAACAGTGGCCCTACATTGCGCGTCGGAACACTTGATAATGGACATATCACTTTAAAAGAAGGTAGTGAAATAGAAATTTATAATAAACCGCGTGTTGGAACGAAAGAAGGATTCTCCATTTTATATTCAAATTTATTAAAAGACGTACGTGAAGGAACGCATTTATTATTTGGAGATGCCACCGCCGAATTAGAGGTGGCAGCAAAGATGACGGAAACGTTAATTTGCAAAGTAGTCAAGGGCGGTGAATTGACGAACAAAGAGATTGTTCATATTCCAACCATCCATCTATCTGCTCCATATGTGAGTCAAAAAGATCGTGATGATATCGCTTTTGCCCATCGTTTAGGTGTCGATTTTGTAGCATTATCTTTCGTTCGTAGTCACGAGGATATATTAGATATTACCGATGCTTTAATCGAAGAAGATGACGAGCACATCCAATTGATTGCAAAAATTGAAAATAAACAGTCATTAGAAGATATCGATGCAATTATTAATCTTTGTGATGGAATTATGATTGCAAGAGGAGATTTAGGCATCGAAGTGTCTTTGGAACGTCTTCCAGGAATTCAAAAACAGATTGTAAAAAAAGCACATCTAGCAAATAAACTAGCCATTGTTTCTACCGAGATGTTAACTTCCATGATGGTGAGTATCATTCCAACTCGGGCTGAAATTAGCGATATTTACAATGCCGTTATGGATAGTGTCGATGCTGTCTGTTTAAATAAGGAAACCTCTCTTGGAAATCATCCTGTAGAGTCCGTACAGATGATGACAAATATCATCGAAGTAGCCGAAGAAGAACTAGATTACGGAAAAATATTGCGCGATATGAACGTGACAGATTTACAAGATGTCACATCTTCCATCGCATACTCAGTCGTAGATATGGCAAATCACTTAAATATCAAAGGAATCATTCTTGCTACGAATACTGGTTATACTGCTAAAAAAATGAGTATGTTTAGACCACCCGTGCCTGTAGTAGCAACCTCTCCAGATGGAGAGACAGTCAGTTCTTTGACTCTTCATTATGGAATTTATCCGACGAAAACCAAACATTTCTTAACGACCGATGAAATCGTAATTGGATGTAAAAAAGTGATTACCAAAGAACTATCTCTAAAAGAAAAAGATTTAGTAATTATTACAGGAGGATTTCCAGCGACAGCCGGATACACCAACTTTATGAAAGTAGAGGAATTATAGATGAAGGAAGAATTGCGTAAGGAGTTTGAACACTTTTTAGGACCCAATAGTCACTGGAATCCATCAGTAGAACCGAGCATCGATTTCATTGACCAAGCAATCGATTATGCCATTGCCATTGAACATTTAACAGATGGCATGGTAAGCGCCAGGTACACATTAGCAAAACTATCGGAAATAAAGACGATTCGCTTAAAGGACTTCGTACCAGGAGAGGATGATTCGATTCAAGTAAACGGCGTATCCGTAACGAGTCTAGATTATAAAAAAATTCGTCCGGCATCTGTAAATATTGTCTATCAAGGTGCGGATAATCGTTACGAAAGCATAATTGCAATATTAGAAGAAAAAGAAATTTTACTATCTGGAAAACTAGAAAAAATTGGTGGTATCGATTTCTCAAATTCGGTCGCTGTAACAAAAGAGTTTTATACTCAACTAGCAAGCTATATGGGAACGACAATTATTCCTCATAAGAATTTGAGCGTACTAGAAGTAAACGGTACGACATACACGGATCCCGTTACGATTGGAGACCGCTTATTCTTTACTGGAAAGACAACCTTAAAAGAAGATTATTATCAAGGGTTTACGACGATGGAATACACGCGTAGTACAGGCGAAGTTACGGTTCTTGATTATCTAGATCGTGAAATTTGTGAAGTCATTGCCAAAAAAGTAATGCGCCATTTAGGTATCTCGTTCCTAGATGATGGCAAAGGTAAATATGCAACGGCACTGATGGAAAAAGGACCAGAAATGCAATTTGTAACCAAGTACATGACGAACTCCAAAAAGTTAGCCAAAGAATACATGCGACATATTGTGGCAGATGGAATCGATATCATTCATTATTTAGAAGATCGAAGTAATTTACAAGAAGAGATATTAGATGAAAAACTGACGGCTTATTTCCAAAATGGACAAGAATTGAAGCCGGTAACGAAAGAGCAAGCCTTAGCATTTGAAGAGGCTTACATCACTCATTTAACAAAGTAAAATAGGGAAGACTTTTTACCAAAAGTCTTTTCATTTTGGACTCTCATTTGAACCAGTCGTAAAACGGTTATTATTTTCAAATAACCAGCAAGTTTTGTTTTCAAATGAGCAGCAAGTATGTTATATTTATATATAGTTAGTAAGGAAGTGGGATTATGGTATTGAATTTTATGACAAACGATTTTATTATCATTTGGAACCTACTGTTTGGTGCCTCTATCTCTTCGGAAAGTCAAGATTTTAAAACGACCGTTTGGAAAAAATATAGAAAGCAGTATGAAAGTTTACAAAATGATCAAAGAATAATGATTCGCAACATCAAAAATTTCATTCCGGACGACGATACGATTTACAATTTAGCATTGGAATCGAAAATGTATGAAAAAATCAAAAAAGATGCCGACAAGCACCGTATCTTTTTGATGCAAGTCTGGGATAAAAATAAAAAAGCGATTGCCAAAAATTTATTGGAAATTACGAGAATGCCTTTTGATACAGAATATCAAATTTTAGTCGTACCACCCAAGATGAATGTCGTCTACTACGATTATGCAAACGAAGAAAACATCATCGTTTGGGGTAGAGAAAGCGATATGCAAAGTGGGTTAGGTGCTATCTTAAGTATCGTCTATTCGACAGTAAGATATAAAATTGGAAACTACAAACCAGAATACAAAGATATCTTAAAAGCTGTCTTAGAACTTGCTATCAATAATGAACTTTATACGAGAATTACAGGAAAATCGAACTACACCGCAGGAATGGGAGACCCGACATTAAAGTTTTTAAAGAAACAAATTTATCCGTATTGGCTAATGTATTTAGGAGCAACAGAAGATACGTTAACAAAGTACATGATGAGAGACAAAATTGCATTTGATATTGAAGAGTATAAAATAGAAGAAGAACTATCTAAAATCGATTTAATTGGATTTATCGATTTCTGTATCCGCAATCAAAAACAAATTTTAAGAATCGATGACTTAGAAATCATCTAGAAGAAGGTACCGTATGGAAGAATTAAATAAGTTATTAGGATACATTTCATTAGATGCAAAATATAAACAAGAATTACTATATGCTTCTCTAAAGCAGATTCATGTAAAACAAAAAAATCATGAATGGACGTTCGTGTTGCAAAATCCGACGAACTTTTCTAGTGAGTTGTTCTTTGCCTTGGAAGATGCCCTAAAAGAAGCATACAAGATGGTACTGAACATTCGGTTAGAAGTGGAAGTAGAAAAAGAGGATTCTTCTAAAATTCCTGAGTACTATGAACGGACATTAGAAAAAGTAAAAGATGTCCAACGGATGTCGATGATCTTTAAAGATAATTTAGTGAGCGATGGTGATACGTACAATATCGAAGTTACCAATGTAGCAGAACGTCATCAAGTAGAAGAAATGATCGATAAAATCAATGACTTTTATAGAGAGTATGGATTCACTTCTAAAATTGGAATCATCATGAATGAAGAAAAAAGTGCGGAGACGAAACAAAAAATTCAAGAATCAGTCGAATCGGCAAGAATTGTCGAACCAGTTAAAAAAGTAGAAATAGAAAAACCGAAGAGTAACGGCTTCCGTGCCCAAAAGACGGCTCCCGATGAAAACTGTGTACTAGGAAGAACGATAAAAGATACACCGGTTCCTATCCAAAGTATCGTGGGCGAAGACAACAACATCACGGTTGCAGCCAACGTCTTTGGTGTCGATTTATTTGAGTCATCTAAGACGGATTTTAAAATTATTACACTGAAGATTACAGATTACACCGACAGTATTTATTGCAAAGTGTTCGTTCGCGATGACGAAGAATATGCAAGACTACAAAAAGAATTGAAAGCAGGTAAATGGTTTATCATCAGAGGGTATACAAAAAATGATGCGTTTGCCAAAGAAATCGTGTTAAATGCAAGAGATATCATGAAGTACGATCACCCGGATGAAAGCAGAAAAGATGAAAATGCAGAAAAGAGAGTCGAGTTACACGCTCATACGAAAATGAGTCAAATGGATGGTGTCATGGATGCTAAAGCATACATCCGCCAAGCAGTGAGTTGGGGCCACAAAGCAGCCGCTGTAACCGATCACAATGCCGTTCAAGCATTCCCAGATGTGTTCCATTATGTAACGGACTATAACAAACATTTAAAAGAAGGACAAGAACCGTTCAAAGCAATTTACGGTGCCGAGTTCATGATGGTAGATGACTCTGTCGATATCGTCATTAGACCTAGCACTCTACCATTACTAGATACAACTTACGTCGTATTCGACTTAGAGACGACTGGGTTCAATGCCACGGGCGGAGATTCTATCATCGAAATTGGTGCTGTCAAGATGCATCAAGGCGAGATTGTCGACCGCTTCGATGAACTGATCAATCCTGGTAGAAAACTACCTACGAAGATTACAGAAATTACGAACATCACCGACGAGATGTTAAAAGATAAAGATAATGAAGAAAACGCTGTCAAACGGTTCCTTGCCTGGACGGGAGATGCTCCGGTCGTCGCTCACAATGCTAAGTTCGATACCTCATTCGTGCTAGCAGCTATGGATAAATACAATTTAGGCGAATTCAAGAATACGATTATCGATACGTTGAAACTATCTCAAACATTGGATAACACGTATGCAAGACACAGCTTGAGTGCCTTAGTAAAACGTTACGACGTTCCTTGGGATGAATCTGCTCACCATAGAGGAGATTACGATGCCGAAGGAACGGCTCTCGTATTTTATAAAATGTTAAAGAAGTTAGATGCCAACAATTACAAGACCATCGAAGACTTTAATCGTCTCGTTGCCAAAGACGAAATTTATAAATATGGTGTAACGCATCACATCAACGTTTTGGCAAAAAACAAAACGGGATTAAAAAATCTATTCCGTTTGATTTCATTAGCAAATACGAAATACTTATACAAAGTTCCACGCATTCCAAGAAGTGAAGTAGAAGCTTTGCGAGAAGGGCTTTTAATCGGTTCCGGCTGTTATGAAAGTGAAGTTTTCAGTGCCGCTAGAAGTAAAGGCGACCAGGAACTTACCAACATTATCAGTTTCTATGATTATGTCGAAGTACAACCACCAGAAGTGTACCAACATTTGGTGGATACCCATGACTTCGATACCAAACAAGAAGTTGTGGAAAACATCAAGAAGATTATCTCTGCTACCGAGCAAGCTGGTAAACTGATTGTAGCAACGGGCGACGTTCATCAATTGAATCCCGAAGACAGAATCTATAGAGAGATTATCGTCAACCAAAAAGTACCAGGTGGAGGACGTCATCCATTAGCAAAAAGCGATATCAAAGAAATACCAAATCAATACTTTAGAACGACTGATGAGATGTTAGAAGCGTTCCCATTCATCAGTGAAGAAGAACGACACAAAATCGTAATCGAAAATCCAAACAAGATTGCCGATATGTGTGAAATCTTAGAAGTTATCATCGATACGGGTGGTATTCCATTTTCACCAAAAGTGCGCAGTGACGACGGCAAAAGTTATCTAGACTGTCCAGCTGTCGTAACGGAACTAGTTTATACGAAAGCAGCTGATTGGTACGGAAATCCACTTCCATACAACATTGAGTCACGGATTGCAACGGAACTTTACGGTGACATTGTTTACCGT
The DNA here is from genome assembly GCA_003149915.1 of Bacillota bacterium. Classification (GTDB taxonomy): domain Bacteria; phylum Bacillota_I; class Bacilli_A; order RF39; family UBA660; genus Faecenecus; species Faecenecus gallistercoris. Next base: position 73,449 of record QAMK01000033.1, on the reverse strand, counting down.
CTATGTAAGCAAAAGGTGGAGGAAGAAGAACCAGATCTAACAGACGAGGAAAAAGAAGCAAAATCGTATGCCAAATTGCACGAGACCATTTTAAAAGGATTCGATTCCGTCAAAGAACTAGTACGAGAACATGTTCTAGCGAATTGGACGGAAGAAGACGGCGAACAAACAGATGATAAGATTGCCAAAAAAGTAAAGAAAGAATTAGGTGGTATTATCGGTGGTGGATTCGATCCGATTTACTTAATTGCTCAAAGATTGGTACGCCATTCGAATGAAGATGGTTACATCGTAGGTTCCCGTGGTTCCGTCGGTTCTTCCTTCGTCGCAACGATGATGGGAATTACTGAGGTTAATCCGCTTCCTGCTCATTACTTATGTAAAAACGAATCCTGCAAATATTCTGAGTTTATCGGCCCAGATGGTGTTCCATATTCTAAGACATTCTCAAGTGGATACGACCTTCCTGATAAAGTTTGTCCGAAATGTGGCGAACCACTAGGAAAGGAAGGGCAAGACATGCCATTCGCAACCTTCTTAGGATTTAATGCTGACAAAGTACCCGATATCGACTTGAACTTCTCTGGTGATAATCAGGCCAGTGCTCATGCTTATACCAAAGTATTGTTTGGTGAAGAAAACGTATATCGTGCCGGTACGATTGGTACCGTTGCCGAAAAAACCGCTTTCGGATATGTCAAAGGCTACTGCGAAGACAAAGGTATCACGAACATGCGAACGGCTGAAGTAGAGCGAATTGCCGCCGGCTGTACCGGTGTCAAGAGAACGACTGGCCAACACCCAGGTGGAATCGTCGTTATTCCACAGTACATGGATGTATATGACTTTACACCATTCCAATACCCAGCCGATGATCCAACGGCCGAATGGAAGACAACCCACTTTGAATACCATGCCATCGACCAAGACGTTTTAAAACTAGATATTCTAGGACACGATGATCCGACCGTATTAAGAAAACTACAAGACTTATCAGGTATCGACGTCAAAACGATTCCGTTTGATGATCAAGAAGTATATTCTCTATTAACGAGTCCAACATCACTTGGTGTAACCGAAGAACAAATCGAATGTCCAACGGGAACTCTAGGACTTCCAGAACTAGGTACGAGATTCGTAATTAACATGTTGGTAGAAACCAAACCGAAGACATTCTCAGAACTAGTAAAAATTTCAGGTCTTTCCCACGGAACTGACGTTTGGGCTGGAAATGCCAGTGAACTAATCAAAAACAACGTCGTACCATTCAAAGACGTTATCGGTTGTCGTGACGACATCATGGTAAACTTAATGAACTACGGTATGGCTCCAAAAGATGCCTTCAAGATTATGGAATTTGTAAGAAAAGGCAAAGCCAAAAAGATTCCAGACGAATGGAAAATTTGGAAAGAAAAGATGGAACAAGCAAACATTCCGGACTGGTATATTGAGTCTTGTCATAAAATTCAATATATGTTCCCAAAAGCCCATGCTTGTGCATACGTTATGAGCGCCCTTCGTATCGCTTGGTTTAAAGTCCATCATCCAAATTGGTATTATGTCGCATATTTCTCAATTCGTGTCGATGACTTCGATATTGAAACGATGATTAAAGGATACGATGCCATCAAAGCCAAAATGGATATGATTAATGCCAAAGGATTCGAAGCAACGAATAAAGAGTCAGGCATTCTAGATTCTCTTCATGTCGCTTTGGAAGCAACCGCAAGAGGAATTAAATTCGCCAACATCTCGATTGAAAAGAGCGACTCTAGATATTTCGTAATCGATGAAAACGATCCAAACACTTTAATACCGCCATTTAAAACCATCGACGGTCTAGGTGAAAACGTTGCCAACCAAATTGTCGAAGAGCGAAAGAAAAAGTATTTCTTAAGTATCGAAGACTTACAAAAACGTGGCAAAATTAGTAGTACCTTAATTGATAAAATGCGTTTGATGGGAATGTTAGAAGATTTACCTGAATCCAGTCAAATGACATTGTTTTAGGAGGAATTTCATGAAAGAACGTCCAATTGCATTTTTAGATTCCGGCATTGGCGGAGTATCGATTTTAAAAGTAGTCAAACACTATTTGCCAAATGAAAACTACATCTATTTAGCAGATGCTAAAAATAATCCGTACGGAACCAAAACGAAAGAAGAGTTATTTCAAATTGTCGATCATCACGTTCAAGATTTATTAACGTATCATCCGAAATTAATCGTCGTCGCATGTAATACCGCTACGACGATGGTGCTAGGTAAGATTAGAGAAAAGTACAAAAACATTCCATTCATTGGAACAGAACCTGCTCTAAAAGTGATTCACGATCACTATCCAGATAGTAAAACAATCGTACTTGCAACCAAAGGAACGGAGTATTCAGAACGCTTCCAAGAACTTTGCAACTTATATCAAACCAAAAACACACAAGTAGTAGAAGTGGATGAACTAGCAGCGATGATCGAACAAGATAGTCCCAAAATAGAAGAGTATCTAAAAGAAAAACTGGCCCCATTTAAAGGGACTGAAGTCGTCGTTTTAGGATGTACACACTTTGCGTTTGTAGAAAAAGAAATCAAAAATGTTCTAGGAGATGTCACTTTTGTAGATGGCCGAATCGGAATTACCAAACGAGTTATCCGTACACTTCAAATGGGACACTTAGAAAACGACAAAGAAGGTTCTCTAAAAATCATAGCAGAGCCAAACGAGCAGGAACGAATCCACAAATTATTAGAAGACGCCTAGTGCGTTTTCTTTTTTTATGGTATTCTTTTATTAAAGGTAGGAGTTTATGAAAAAGAGAGTAGGAATTATTTTAGGAGTCGTTTTGGTATGTATTTTATTGATTGTTCTATTTCAAATACTCACTAGAAAGTCACTAGAGTTTACAGTAATAGAAAGTACTTCTTGTGCGCATGAAAGATTTTACTTTGAACAAGAAGGAAGGAATATCTACTTAGATTGCATTGAAGAGATAACGATAGAGAAAAATGGACAAAAGTACGATTTCAAAGATGCAATCCTTCGTAATGTCATTACCCTAGATGAAGTATTCAATAGTGCAAATCGCTCTGAATCCTATTGGGATGGTGGGACAGTAGAATACTTCTATGATGATTTTAAGATTATCGCTTATCAAAAAACGTTCGGTTGTAATGACATTGTAATTGGAAATATTGATATGGAAATGAAAGAAGATTGTACTCGTTAATGAAATCAAGGAGGCTGTTATATGGGAATATGGGGATGCGGACTATATCAAGATGATGTAATATGTGATGTAAAAGATGATTACTTAAATTGGCTTCGAGTAGGGAAAACAAATGAAGAAGCAACAGAATTAATGTTAGAGTATTATGAAGATTATATAGATGACGAAGATGATGCACCACCATTTTGGTTTGCTTTAGCAGATACACAGTGGAAGTATGGAAGACTACATCCAAAAGTAAAAAAAGAAGCATTAAGGTACCTAAAACTCGGAACCAATTTAGAAAGATGGAAAGAAGAAAATCCCAAATTATTTCCGAAACGAAAAAAGGTTTTGGAAGAGTTAAAAGAGAGATTAGAGTCACCAATGCCACCAGAGAAAAAGGTAACGAAATTACGCATGTCTCATGCAAAATGGAAAGTAGGAGACGTCTTGTTATACCAAATTCATAGCAATTCTAAAAGTGAAGAAGAATTCGTAAATGCAAGTAAATGGAATGGAAAATACATTTTGATAAGAGTGATTGCAATTAGTTACTCTAATATTGGATCTTTACCAAGAGATAAATATTATGATTCCGAAAATAAAATTATCGTATATAATTGGGTAGGAAATGAACCACCGAAACTAGAAAGTATCAACCAATTAGAGTTTCTTCCCAGTAGATTCCAATGGCATAGCAGATGGGCTTCATTTATTCTTCCTGGTTGGGATAGAGAAATAAAAAAATTAGGATTTCAATTAGTAATGGAAGATAATAAGTATCCGAAACCTACCGAAGAAGAAGCTTCGGATTTAAACACTTTTTGGGTAAATGATAATGTATTTGGAGAAGATATAGTTCGCGACTTAGATTACAATGAACAGATGGGAACATTAAACGACCAAACAAAATAAATCAAACTACTGGCAACTTAAATTGTCAGTAGTTTTTATATATGGTATAATGAATGTAGAATGTATAACATTAAGGCAACTAAATGATACTTTTTTCAAAAGATGGTGGAAAAAATGCGCACAAAAATAGCAAGAGTATTAGCAAATTGCTTAGATTATTTTATAATTTATTATGTTTGTTATTTTATTTTGTGGATTGTAAATCAATTTTTATCTATGGCTTTTACAGATGTCATTATTGGTGCAACATTGATGATTGCAATATTCATCTTGTTTTGTTTCAAAGATGTATTGTTTGGTTATGAGAGTATTGGTAAAAAAATAATGGGATTAAAAATATATGACAAAAAAGGAAATCGAGTAACAGATAAAAGGAAATTAGTGAAACGAGTATTTCATAGTACATATACATTCCCGTTTTATGTGATTTTTGTATTTGTGAATAATCAAACTATCGGTGATAAAGTATGTGGTACGACAGTTCAAATGAGTCATTAAAATTATAAATATAATATTGAATTAAATCGTCCATAAAAGGAGGCTGTTATATGGGAATATGGGGATGTGGACTATATCAAGATGATGTAACGTGTGATGTCAAAAGTGATTACTTAAACTGGCTTCGAGTAGGGAAAACAAATGAAGAAGCAACAGAATGGATGCTAGAATATTATGAAGATTATATTAATGATGAAGATGATGCACCATCATTTTGGTTTGCTTTAGCAGATACACAGTGGAAGTATGGAAGACTGCATCCAAAAGTAAAAAAAGAAGCATTGAGGTATCTAGAACTCGGAACGAATTTAGAAAGATGGAAAGAAGAAAACCCAAAATTATTTCCAAAACGAAAAAAGGTTTTGGAAGAGTTAAAAGAAAGATTAGAGTCACCAATGCCAGCAGAGAAAAAGGTAACGAAATTACGCATGTCTCATGCAAAATGGAAAATAGGAGACGTGTTGTTATACCAAATTCACAGCAATTCTAAAAGTGAAGAAGAATTTGTAAATGCAAGTAAATGGAATGGAAAATACATTTTGATAAGAGTGATTGCAATAGATTATTCTAATATCGGATCTTTACCAAGAGATGAATATTATAATTCTTCAAATAAAATCATCGTATATAATTGGGTAGGAAATGAACCACCGAAACCAGAGACAATCAACCAATTAGAGTTTCTTCCTAGTAGATTTCAATGGCATAGCAGATGGTCATCATTTATTCTTCCTGGTTGGGGTAGAGATATAAAAAAATTAGGATTTCAATTAGTAATGGAAGATAATAAGTATCCCAAACCTACTGAAAAAGAAGCGTCAATTTTAAATACTTTTTGGGTAAATGATAATGTGTTTGGAGAAGATATTATTCGCGATTTAGATTACAATGAACAGATGGGCATCCTAAACGACCAAACAAAGTAGATTAAATTAATAATGAGAGTAACTGTGCATTTAATAAGGGAGTGATAGAATGTTTTTTAAAAGAGTAATAGCGTTTTTCTGGGTTGATACTCCAATTTTAGGATTGATAGCATCGTTCTTCTCTCTTATTATTACAAAAGGCCAAATGGAATTAGTATATACCCACATGCCTGTTTTGATGTTTTTTCAATATTGCTTAGTACTGTTTAAAGATATTCCTTTTACAACAGGGAGCGTTGGTAAGAAGTTAGTTGGATTAAAAATCGTAAATCAAGATGGTTCTAAGCCCAGCAGAGTCAAATTATTTCTTAGAAATATATTATTTCCACTTATGCCAATTGATGCATTTATAGTTGCTTTAACAGATCAGAAAATAATGGATCGAATTTTAAAATTGAAAGTTGTCAATACGGAAAAGAATATCTTAAATATGTTATAAATACTAAAGGGGGCTGCTATATGGGAATATGGGGATGCGGACTATATCAAGATGATGTAACATGTGATGTAAAAAGTAATTACTTAAACTGGCTTCGAGTAGGGAAAACAAATAAAGAAGCAACAGAATTAATGTTAGAGTATTATGAAGATTATATCGATGACGAAGATGATGCACCACCGTTTTGGTTTGCTTTAGCAGATACACAATGGAAGTATGGAAGACTTAATCCAAAAGTAAAAAAAGAAGCATTAAGGTACCTAAAACTCGGAACCAATTTAGAAAGATGGAAAGAAGAAAATCCAAAATTATTTCCGAAACGAAAAAAGGTTTTGGAAGAGTTAAAGAAAAGATTAGAGTCACCAATGCCACCAGAGAAAAAGGTAGGAAAGTTAAAAATATTCAAAGCAAATTGGAACGTTGGAGATTTGTTATTGTATCAAATTCATAGTACTACAGAATATGAATTTGATGATGTAGAACATAGCAAATGGAAACAGAAATATGTCTTATTTAGAGTTGTCGCAATTACTCGCAGTAATATTGGATCTTTACCAATGAAAGAATATTACCATTCTAGTAATGTTTTGAAAATGTATAATTGGGTAGGAGACAAAATACCATCCGAAAAAGAATGGGAACATTGGGATTTTCTTCCTAGTCGTATGCGTGAAGATGAACCAGTGTATTTTGTAGATTGGAATTCTAAAAGAGAAGATAAAAAAATAGGACTACTATTATTGGAAAGCGATGCGTCTTATCCACAGCCGTCAGAGAAGGAACAAGAAATTGTGAACTATTGTATCAATCCTAATATTTTTGCATGTATGGTATTAAAAGAATTAAAGCATGCAGACCAGATGGGCATCCTAAACGACCAAACAAAATAAATCAAACTACTGGCAACTTAAATTGTCAGTAGTTTTTATATAATAATTATTTCTTTCAAAAGATTGCCAGACGAAAAATAAATATGATACAATTACTTTAGAATAGGAGTAGGTAAGATAGAATTAAAAAAAGCTTGTTCTATTGTAAAGCGCTTATTCAAAAAAAGTATTTTTAGAAAAGAGAGGTAAAAATATGGGATTTATTAAAGCTTTTACAGGAGCACTAGGCGGAACTTTTGCAGATCAATGGCAAGATTTTTATATGCCAAGACCAAATGTTCCTGCGACGGCAGCAATATTTGAGGCTGTTCCAAAAGGAGAAAATGCAGGTCGTGGAGAAAATACTAAAGGTAGTGAAAATATCATTAGTAACGGAAGTAAAATTATTGTACCAGAAGGGACTGCATTAATTACAATTCAAGATGGTGCAATTACAGGTATGATTGCAGAACCAGGTGGATTTATTTATAAATCGGATGATCCAAATTCTCAATCTATGTTTGCTGGCGATGGTATTTTTTCTCAATTATGGAAACAAACTTGGGAAAAAGTAAAATTTGGAGGTCAACCAGGATCTCAACAATTAGCATTTTATGTAAACTTAAAAGAGATTCCAAATAATCGTTTTGGTACACAATCAGAAATTTATTGGGATGATGCATATTTTGGAACACAAGTAGGTGCAGTTACAAGAGGAACTTATACATTAAAAATTGTAGATCCATTGTTGTTTGTAAAAAACTTTGTTCCAGCAAAATATTTACAACCAGGAGCACCAGTATTTGATTTTGCAGATATGGATAATGAAGCAGGTACACAATTGTTTAACGAAGTTGTAGGAACATTATCTGCTGCTTTCTCAAATTACACGAATGATCCTAGTAAAGGTAACCGAATTTCAAAAATCCAAGGAGATCAAATCGGTTTTGCGCAAGCAATGGCACAAGCTGTAGAAGATGCTTATCAATGGAAAACGACACGTGGATTAGAAATTGTCAAAACAGCTATTCTTTCAATTGAATACGATGAAGATACAAAAGAATTAATGAAAGATGTAAAAAAAGCCGATGCTTTATCTGGCGCTCGCGGCAATTCATTTATGCAACAAGCAGTTGCTAGAGGAATGCAATCTGCCGGAGAAAATGGTGGCGGTGCAGCAATGGCATTTATGGGAATGGGCATGAATGCAGCTGGAGGAATGATGGGTGGAATGCAACAACCAGCTACTCAATCTAGTTATCAACCAGCATTTGCTCAACAATCTCAGCCTGCACAACCAGTTCAACAACCTCAACCTACACAACCACAACAATCAGCTCAACCTGCTGGGACACAACAAGATCCAACGACAAGATTATTAGAAATGAAAAAACTTTTGGATGCCGGTGCGATTACGCAAGAAGATTATGATGCTGTAAAAAAACAAATTTTAGGATTATAGTTAGATGCCTGAAGATAAAAATCTAGTTTCATCAGATGCTCCTACGATTGTAAAAACAGACGTAGGGGCAAAAGATGGACAAAACAAGTGTCCAAAATGTGGCTCTACTGATATATCTGTCAATGTAAATAATGGCCATTTAAGATGTAATTTTTGTAGATACGAATTTGAACCAGAAAAAGTAGCAGGGTTAGAAACCGATATCAGTCAATTAAAAGGTGAGGTGATTGGTTCGGGTGCAACAGATATTGTTGCAGATACAAATGATGTTGTAACGTTTAAATGTAGTAGTTGTGGTGCAGAAGTAGTGATAGATACTTCAGAAGTGACCCAAGCAAGGTGTCACTGGTGTCGTAATACATTATCAGTAAATCAGCAAATTCCTAATGGAAGTGTTCCTGATGTTGTATTACCATTTACAGTCAAAAAAGAAGATGCGAGAGCCCAAATTGAAAAGTTTGTGTCAAAAAGAAAATTTTATGCAAACCCACAATTTAAAAAAGAATTCACGACGGAAAACATTATGGGAGTATATTTTCCGTATATGGTTGTCGATACCAATGCTCATTCTAAAATGAGTGGCGAAGGCGAACAAGAAGTAAGACATTATACCATTCGTAAAGGCGATCATAGTGAAACTTATTATGATGCTGATTTGTATCATGTAGAAAGAGAATTCGATATTGCAATCGAGGGTCTAACGATAGAAGCAAGTGCAGATAAGTTAAATAAGAAAGCAGTTGATAAAACAACGAATGTAATTAACTCTATTATGCCTTTTGATATCGAAAATGCCGTAAAATGGAATGCCAATTATTTAAAAGGGTATTCTTCAGAAAAAAGAGATATCAATATTGAACAAGTAAAAACATTAGTAGAAGCACAATCAAAAGATATCGCACGGTTTGCTGCAAATGATACATTAGAGCAATACGATAGAGGGGTTGCTTGGTCTAGCGAAGAATTAGAAATAAAAGGTCAACAATGGAAGGCTGCTTATTTACCAGTTTGGCTTTATAGTTATCAAGAAGTCAAAGGAAATAAAAAATTGTTGCACTACGTTGCAGTAAATGCAAGAACCAAAGAGACAATGGGAAGTGTTCCGATTCATATGCCTAAGTTACTAGGAGTTTCTTTCTTAGTGGAATGTGGTGGAGTCCTTGCTATGTTGTTTGTAGATTTTGATTACGATTGGCTATTCTTGCTATTGGGAGTCATTTATTTTATCATCATTTATACAAGGTATAGAAACGATAATGCAAGGCATAAATACGAGGTCGAAACGAAAAAAGAAATTTCTAATTTAAAAGAAGAAGATAAATTAATTAGTAGAAGAACAAAACTTACCAATTCCTACATGGTAGGTGCTAACAACACTAGTATTCGTGGCGATAATCCAGATGCACTTGCTTCCCAAATCATAAACAACATAATGAAATAGAAAGCGTTAAAAGATGAAAAATCTATTTTTAAAACTAATATGCAGCTTACCTAGTATTTTACTGTTTTTATATTTCTTCCCGTTTATTGGCATTCTATTAATTTTCATGAGAGCTTTATTCTATCGGAATCAAAGAAAAATAGCGACACCAATTATCTTAATTTGTGTAGGAATTTTTCTTTTTCTTCCTGAAATCGCAAAATTTGTTTTTGAATCATTAAACATTGAAAATGAGTATACGATTTATGTGGAAAATATTTCAAATTTGGAATTTTATCAAAATAATTTGATTTCTTATGCTAAATATTTAATTTCCGCCGGCGTAATCTTGTTGGTTTTATCTCTTCTTTTGAAAGCAATATTTGATAAAGTTGGTCATCAAATTGGTAAAAGTATTCAAAATTATGCGAAAGAAAATTTAAAGCAAGAAGCGGAAATTTCAAAAGAAAATGATTTAAAAATAAAAATAAAACAAGAAAAAGCGAAAAACACAAATTATGTAAAATGTCCTTACTGTGGTGCGGATAATTTACTAAGTGAAAAGTTTGGAACTTGCCAGTATTGTCGTAGGAAAATAGAAAATAAAAAAGTTTAAGAATAATAAAAAGAAAAAGCAATATGATATAGTTACAATGTAATTATGGAATATTGCTTTTTTATTTATTTTAATTAATCACTCGTTTGTAAGAATAATAGTGTAGTATAATGAATGTAGAAAAATACAAAAAATCTTTGTATTTTTGAATAATCAGACAATTGCGATGTGCGTCTGATATGATAGTACAAATGAGTCGATAAAGTGATAAATGTAATATGATTCAGAAGTTCATAAAAGGAGGTATACATGAAAAACTGGTTAGAAGAACTGTATCAAGATGATATCGCAGAAGATATCAAAAGGAATTATTTAGAATTGTTGCGTTCTGGCAAAACAAACGACGAAGCGATAGAAGTGTTGCTCCGTTGGTATCACGAATTTATCATTTATAATGAAGATGGTGAATTATTTTGGTATGTATTAGCAGATACACAGTGGCGATATGGAAGACTAGATTCAAAAGTAAAAGAAAAAGCACTAAAGTATATTGAGTCAAATACAATTCTAAATCCATGGCATGAAAATCCAAATTGGCCAAAAGTGCTACAGGAGTTAAAGAAAGAAATCACATCACCGATGTCGGAAGAAAAGAAAATAGATGGCGTACAGTAAGATAAAGAGATTGAATTTTTTTAAATAGATTGTTATACTAAAATTAATATAGGTGAGAGTTGTAAAATGAAAAAAATTGGAATTATTTTATGTAGTATTTTTTGTTTTTTATTACCGAGTTCAGTATATGCAAGTATCGATGGTGCTACGTTAACGGGAAAAGACAGCGTGCAAATTGGGAGTGAGTTATCGCTCACACTCACAATTGATGTAAGTGACATTCAAAATAGTGCCGATACGAAAGGGATTTGGTACGTTTTGTATGGTGTTCAGTATGATCAAGATGCCCTTATTTTGACGGATATCGCATCTTCTAACTGGAATTCTTATTTAGTGGAATTACCGGAAGGATATTTTGTGATGAGTGAAGTAATCGAAGGCAGTGCTAATACTTGTGTGAACGGAACCCTTTATTGCTCTGATTATCAAGCGACATTAAAATTTTTTATAGACGATACCAATTTGAGTGCAGCCAATGTGACGGTAGGTCCCGTAGCACTTGCTCTTTTGGATATGACAGAAGATAGAGAGTACACGATAGAAGATATTATTGAAGAAGATAGTGAAGTAGTTGCCACCAAAACAGTTCAAATTTTAGAAGGAACCGTAACTTCTGTTCCGGAACAGGTAGAAACGAAACAAGACACGTCTGTAACAGAAAAAGAAACACGAGAATCTACTTATACAGCACCTGCGAAATCAAGTAACAGCAATTTAAGTTCATTGATGATCGATGGCGTCGACTTCACGTTTCAAAAAGAAAAGAAAGAATATCAAGTAGTAGTGGGAAGCGATGTCAATTCTTTAACCATTCACGTTGGATTAGAAGATGCCAGTGCTAGTTATACGATTACAGGTGCCGATGATTTGGCCTCAAACAACAACCAAGTTACGATTTTGGTAACTGCTCAAGATGGAACGACTTCTACCTATACGATTTATACCGAAAAAGCATCGACTGAAACAGTGGCAGCACCAGTAGAAGAAGAACAAGAAGAGACTTCAACTTTCTCTTTCAATAAAAAATACTTGATGATTGCAGGTCTTGTTCTTGCTATTGTTCTACTCATTTGGATTGTAATTAAATTGATTATTTCCATCAAAGATAGAAAAATTAAAAAGGCATTAGATGATTTATAAAAGGATAAGCAAACCGTCAAAAGTTTGTTTCTCGCAAAAATCTACTTGCACGATTGACAAATTGAAATCATTTGTGATAAATAAAATATTAGAAGAGAATAAGAGAGGTATAAAATGAACAAAAAACAATTTCAAAAAGGAAATCAAAAACAGTTTCTTATAACAAAAATATGTAGTTTGGTAGGAGTAATCTTGATTATCGCTGGCCTTGGTATCCAGTGGGTTCCAAAAATGCTATCTAGTTTTGAATCACCTAAAGAAGACGGTGGACTATCTGAGAGTCTTACACATACGACTTCTTTTTGGGTAGCAGATTTTGAAAAAGATACTCTGGCTTTGTTTGATATGGATGGAAACCAATTGACGGATTTTATATATGATTCGCATGATATTTTTTTTATAAATGGAGTCACTTGGGTGAAAACCAAAGATGACCAATATGGATTAATTGATACAACCGGAAAATTGGTTGTCGATTTAGGGCAATACCAATATATTTTTTCTGAAGGAGGTAACTATCGTGCAACCGATTCAGATCATAATTCCTATATTTTAAATAGTTCAGGAAAAATGGTAAGGATGTTAGAAGAAGACGAAGAATTTTTCGACTATGTAGATGGTTATACATATTCGATTATCGAATCAAAAGATGACTATACAATCATAGATTATAATGGCGAAACCATACTAACTTTACCCAAACAAGAAGATGAAGAACTAAGTAAAAGCTATATGAATAGCCAAGGCGATTACTTATCTATCTTTTACGGAGAAAAAAATTACATCATCAATCTTGCTACAAAACAAGTAGAAATAGAAATCCCCGATCAACATTATTGCATCGATAGCATCAAAGACAATGACATGATTGTTTATGCTTGTGGCCCAATTGATAGTGAATATAGTAGTGAGTATAAATGGATAAGAGATGGAAAAGTAATATACTCTACAACATTGGATTCTTCTGAAAAATTAGAGTTTAGCGGAGATGATGTAATTTTAGTAGGGAAATCTAGTTGGATGTTGGACGAAAATGGAAATAAAGTGCTTGAAATTTCGAATGCTTTTTATATAGACGATAAAAACTATATTATCGAAGATGAAGATGATGGGAATACTTTACATTTATATGTAGATGGCAATTTGAAAGACAACTTAAAATGTTATTTATGGAAATGGAATGTAAATTATAGTGTATATTGGTTAGAATGTACAGATGAGCGTTTTACATCAGGATCCATCTCTGGTGAAAAAATACTATTCAATTCGGATGGTACGAGAGTAAACGATAAAAATTATGAATTGGCATACGGACCAGATGAAAACGGAAATTCCGTTGTAACAGAAGACCGTGAAAACTATTATTTAATTAATATTCAAGGCGAAAGAATCTCGGGCGATTACGCAGACGATAATAGTTATAACAAAATCTATCCAGTTGATGGAATGCCAGAATTATATCGTGCAACGAGAAAAGATGGACTAGAAGCGATTTTTAAAATCAATGGCGATGATTTAATCACAGGTGATGAAATTCGAACAGAAGTTGCAAGTAATGGAAAAACTTATGCCATAGTCAAACGAGATACAACATATAGCATTTATGATTTAAGCAATATGCAAGAAATGGTAACAGTAGATGGAGAACCTTATATGAGAAAGGAATATTTTACAACATCTTTAAATAATAAAACGCAATATTATTCTTATACGACAGGAAAAATGTTTTATGAAGGAGTTGCATAAAATATAAATAGAATAAGCAAACCGTCAAAAGTTTGCTTTTTTTTTGAAAAATCCGTTGAATTATTGGTCAATTGCAGTTATCGTGGTATAATGAAATTGGTGAAGATTATGACGATTCAGGTAGACAATTTAAAGATTCGTTACATACAATATGGAGAAGGGACCGATATCGTTCTGCTGCACGGCTGGGGTCAAAATATTGAAATGATGAAACCTCTTGCTGATGCCTTACCAGGATATCGTTATACCATTTTGGATTTTCCGGGATTTGGGGAAAGTGAGGAGCCAAAAAGTGATTGGAATATGACGGATTACACCGAATTTCTAGAACATTTTCTGAAACAAGTAAACGTAAAAAATCCAATTGTAATCGGTCACTCATTCGGTGGCAGAGTAGCTATTTGCTATGCCTCAAGAAATGAAGTATCTAAAGTCGTTTTATTTGGGGCACCTTGTGTTAGAAGTGAACGCAAGAGTTTAAAAGAAAGTATTTTAAAAACAGCAAAAAAATTACCGGGAATGGACAAAATTGGAGAGTTTGCAAAGAAGTACATCGGTTCTACAGATTATAGAAATGCCACACCAGTCATGCGCAAAACGCTAGTAAACGTCATCAATCAAGATTTGAGTGAAGAGGCTAAAAAAATAAAAGCACCAACTCTTCTGATTTGGGGAAGTCTGGATACGGAAGCACCGATTGAAGATGCTAAGAAACTAGAAGCTTTACTAGAAGACGGTGCATTAATTACTCTAGAAGGATGTACTCATTATGCTTATTTAGAAGCATTACAACAAGTCGTAAACATATTGAAAAATTTTATATAGGAGGTTCATATGTTATTATTAGAAATTGCTTTGGTTTTTGCACTAACTCTTTACTATTATACGAAAGAAAGAAGAGCCCTTCATATGTTACAGCAAAACTTATATAACGAAAACAACCGTTATGTAAAATGGGTAATCAAAAACAAGCGCATTGCATTTGGATACTTTGATATCTTCTTAATCGTATTGTTGTTAGCAACTGTTTTGGTTCAAGAAGTGCCAGTGTATCGCAACATATTCATGATTTTAATGATTGTATTTGCAATTACAGAACTGTATTATTTAATGAACGCCTTAAAAAATGAAAAGACGAAAAAGCCATTAGTAACAACCGCTCGTATTAAGCGCTTGTGGATAACATTATTTATTTTATTTTTAGTACCTGCCATCTTAATTTTTGTGAACGAAGAATTACGCTTTATCATGTTTGCAATCATGATGATAGAAATCGTTCTAGCATTCCCGATGGCATTCCTTGCAAACGTAATCAATAAACCAGTGGAAAAATGTGTTTACATGCACTTTGCGCATCAAGCCAAGAAGAAATTGGCTGGCATGTCACAGTTAAAAATCGTAGGAATTACAGGTAGTTATGGAAAGACCAGTTCCAAAAATATTTTAAATGACATTTTAAGTATTAAGTACATCACCAAACCGAGCCCTAAAAACTTTAATACGTATCCTGGTTTAATGGTGACAGTGAACAATTATTTGGATAAATTCGATGAAGTCTTTATCGCTGAAATGGGTGCGTACGCAAGAGGAGATATCAAGCAACTTTGCGATTTGGTTCATCCAAAATACGGAATTTTAACAACGATTGGGACGGCTCATTTAGAATCGTTCGGTAGTGAAGAAAATATACAAAAAGGAAAATTTGAACTGATCGAATCTCTTCCTGAAGATGGTGTGGCCGTGTTAAATGGAGATGATCCAAAACAGACGTCTTACGAGATTCAAAATCCATGTAAGAAAATTTGGATTGGTATCAAAAATCATGATGTCGATTATTATGCGACCGACATCAAATGTAATTCTAAAGGAACAAAGTTCACACTTCACGTCAAAGGAGACAAAGAAACATACGAATTTGAGACGAAATTACTAGGAGAATACAGTGTTTACAATATTCTAGCAGGCATCGCTTTAGGTCGTGAATTTGGTATTAAATTTAAAGATTTACAGACGAGCGTCCATCGTGTAAAGCCGGTGGAACATCGTCTAGAAATTAAAAAGTTAGGAAATATGTATCAAATCGATGATGCATATAATTCCAATCCAGTCGGTGCCAAAATGGCAACAGAAGTCCTTGGTATGATGCCAGGAACGAAAGTCGTTGTCACTCCAGGAATGATTGAACTAGGAGAAAAAGAAGAAGAATACAATCGTATCTTTGGTACACAGATTGCCAAAGTGGCAGATTACGTTGTACTAGTAGGAGAAAAACGAACCAAACCAATTTACAAAGGATTATTGGATGCTGGTTACGAAAAAGACAACATTTTCATTATCAATGATGTACGGGATGCGTACCCATTAATTAGTAATAAATTAAAAGGTCAGGATGACATTTATGCATTATTCGAAAATGATTTACCTGACACATACAACGAGTAGGAGGTTTAAAAGATGAAAATTAGAGTAGGTGTAATTTTTGGAGGAGAAAGTGTTGAACATGAGGTAAGTATTATCTCTGCTGTTCAAGCAATGTATAAAATGGATACCAATCAATATGAGGTAATTCCAATTTATATTACGAAAGATAGAGAATGGTATACAGGAGAATGTTTAAAAGATATAGAGATTTATAAAGATATGGCATTACTAAAGAGAAATGCTAAAAACGTAGTCTTGTATTACCGCAAAGGAGAGTTCGTACTACAAAGCAAAGGATTGCTTAGAAGAGTAGTCAATACGATCGATATAGCTTTCCCTATCGTACATGGTACGAATGTAGAAGACGGCGTCTTACAAGGATATTTACAAAGTATCGGCATTCCTTTCGTAGGAAGTGACGTATATGCATCCGTAGTAGGGCAAGATAAAGTATTCATGAAAGAAATCCTCGAATGTGAGAACTTGCCAATTGTAAATTATACTTGGTTTTTTGATCATGAATATTTAGAAGACCCAGAAAAAGAAATTAAGAGAATTTTAAAGAAATTAGAGTTACCAGTCATCGTAAAGCCTGCAAAATTAGGTAGTAGTGTCGGTATTTCTGTCGCTCATACAGAAGAAGAGTTAAAAGAAGCAATCGATAATGCCATCACATATGACGAAAAGATTTTGGTAGAAGAATTAGTCAAAAATTTAGTGGAAGTAAACATCAGCACACTTGGTAACCACGAAAACTTTGAACTAAGTGAAATCGAAGAAGTAATGTCAGCAGAAGATTTCTTAACATATCAAGAGAAATACTTAGGAAATGGTAAAAAAGGTGGTACGATTACTTCTTCTAAAGGAAGCAAAAATGCGAGAAGTTCTCACAAGATTCCAGCGTCTATCGATGATAAACTAAAAGAAGAAGTTCGTCGTGTTGCTAGCATGGCAGTTCGAGCATTGAACTCCTCTGGTGTTGCAAGATTTGACTTTCTAATCGATAAGAAAGCAAAGAAAGTTTACATTAATGAAGTAAACAGCATTCCAGGATCTTTAGCATTCTATTTATGGGAACCATTAAATAAAGATTATACAGAATTATTAGATGACATGATTAATCAGGGAATTAAAGATTACAAACGTAGAATTAGTAAAATCCATTCGTTTGAGACGAACATTCTAGAAGGATATCATGGCGGTGCCAAAGGATTAAAAGGAACAAAAGGCCTAAAAGGAAAATTAAAATAAGAGTAGACAAATTTAGAATAATCTTATATAATAATCCAAAAAGCTGGTGATTCCCACCATAAGAGGAACTGAAAAAAGCGGTGATTCCCACCATAAGAGGAACTGAAAAAAGCGGTGATTCCCACCATAAGAGGAACTGAAAAAAGAAAACTAGAGAGCACACTCTAGTTTTTATTTGAAATTGATTGACAAACATATGTTTGATATATATAATAATAGAAAAAGAAAGGAGGATTATGAAACAAAGATTAATTTTAGTAAAAATAAATAGTGATTATTGTGACTTTTTAAGAACATTTGATAAAAGAGTACCATACAATTATGATAAGAAATTAAATCGACCGTTTGTTGGTGTTTTGTTTCGTGTAGATACTTATCACTATTTTGCACCTTTATCTAGCCCAAAACGAAAACATTTAAAAATGCATAATACGATTGATTTTTTGAAATTAGATGGTGGAAAATTAGGCGCAGTAAACTTTAATAATATGTTACCGGTAACTACTAAAAATATTACAAAAATTAATTTTGAACGAATCTTAAATAGTTCAGATCGTGCATATTATAAGCTACTACAAGAACAAATTTATTGGTTAAATAGGAACCGTAATCAGTTATATAAAAAATCATTTCAATTGTATCAGAAACAAATTGCAAACCGTTTACCAAATTCCATCATGCAAAGATGTTGCAATTTTAAATTGTTAGAAGAAAAATGTACAGAGTACAATCAAAATAAAATGAATATCACAAATTGACATGTGTTTTATTTTAGGATATAGTAGACACTCTGAAAGAAGGGTTACTATGAAACAAGATAGACCAACACTCTTAGAAGATTTTACATGGGATGTCTTAAGAAAAAGAATTAGACAGTATGAAATCGCTCCTGAAAAGATAGAAGATCAAATCGCACAAGAAATTTTAATAAAGTTTTATGATTTATGTCATCTAGATGCTACGCAAGTGGAACCCAATATGCGAAGTCTATTAAAAACGTATGTAATTGTAAAAGAAATTCATGATGAAAAAGCGGAAAGATTATTAACGATGTTGATGGAAGCAAATGATATTTGTTATCCATATTGTATTCGCGAAGCAACTGGTCGTTTGATGGCACTACCAAATTCCAACTTGAATTATCTAAGTCCAACGTTACTTCCTGGTGTAAAGCAAATTTCCCAAGATGGAGAATTGTATCAATTGGATACAAAAATTGGCACCATTCACATCCGAAAAGCAAGTGATGTATTTAAAAATACGAACTCATCTTATATTTTTGAAAGGACATTATTGCAAGAATGCTATGCGCGAAGTTTTGATTTTTTAAAAGAGAATCAAGATACGTATCGTGTCGTTTTGTCTTACTTGCCAACATTTTTTACAACAGGATATTACCATGCTTTTTTAACGAACGGCACAGAAGTATTAGATATTGCCTCTAATGCTTTTTACCCAGATAAAAAGGAAGCCGAAAAAATGTTTCGTGGAAACACTCTAGGTGTCCTATCTTATGAAGAAGTAACAAAACTAGAGCAGAAGTTATTAGAGAAAATGTATCCAAATGAAAAACCACATCACAAAGACAGAGTCTTACATCTAGTTGCCCATTATCTACATGCAAAACAAAAAGCCTAGATTATTAGACTTTTTTTGGTAAAGAAGGATTGTTTTGATTCGTGAGTACTTTGACTTTGCCAGACTCTAAAGACTCAGGACTTGGCCTTTGCGCACCAACTCTTGCCATAATCTTTCGTAGTGGTTCTACTTCTAACGGTTGATTTTTCTTTGCTCTCCAGCAATAGTTAATGAGACAATCGACGTCCTCTGATCCGCCTAAAGAAAGATAGAACTCGATCTGTTCTTTTAAGCCCGGGTCAGATGTATCGACTCCGTATTGCATCGGAATACGAATATCTGTTCCAAATTCTTTGGCAAATAGCATTGCTCTTCTAGGCCCAACACGGTTTGGGTCATGATCGATGATCCGATACATGATACAATTCAATAACTCATGATGCAAATAAGAATCATCACTATACTCATTAATTACATCTGAAACCTTATTTTTTAAAGCAACTAGGTCGTCGGGATTTCGAAGAGTAGGAAATTCTGCTACAATGTTCTCCTGCCCAGTCTTAGAATCGACTACTTTTCGAAAAGAAACCTGGTATCTGTTCGATAAACCTTCCATCATTCTACTTGGAAATGTCGGTTCGTATAGCAAGTACTTTTCTTCATGTTCTAGAGTTTCTAAGAACGTATCCTTATCGAATCCTTGCGACCAGATTGTTTGACCATCACTCCATTTTTTATGAAATAAAATTTCATCCATATTGATATCTTCACTAGCACCATAATAACACATCTGATTAATTTCATTTCTGGTGTATCGCATTTCATACCAGCAAGCAACTTTTTCCATCAAGTTTCGAAGCCGTTCTGGATAATGAAAGACACCGGTATCCGTATGTCCCTTTGGTGCTACACATTTGGTAGCCCATTTAATTAATTTATCGACACGGTCAGATAATTCATAGTTGGTTGATGTAACTTTAGTCGGTTGTATTAACGGTACCTGCGTAATATAAGTTGTTCCATTTTGAATCACCATTTCTGTTTTTCTACGTGGAACTGGTAATAAATTTTCAAACATAATATAACCTCTCTTAATAAGATAGTATAACGGGAAAAATCGTGTAACACAAGAAAAATCATATTGAAAAAAGAAAAATAATATGCTATAATACGAAGTCCGCAGAAAAGAGGAGAGAATATGACATTTTTTGAAAGAAATCATGAAGAAAACAGTGATATCGTATTTACATTGATGAATCAATTTGATTTGACAAATGAATTGAGTAAGTTAACACCAGATAACTTTTATTCTTATATAGATGCTGTTATTAATTCGACCGTACCACTAGAAAGTTTAAGAATCGATCCAGCACAAGTAAATAACGAGTTAATCGATTATTTAAAACAATATCAGTATAAAGATGAAATTCTAGCCAATTTAATTGCCTATACAAGTAATCAAAAGGACTATGAGAAGATGTCTCCATTTCAAAAGGCAAGGTTAGTTGTAGCAAGTATTTCAGATACTTACAACTGTCATGGTAAGAAAATGACAAACAAAGATGTGAACTTTGGCATTACGGAACTTGCAAAAGATATTTTTAGAAATCAAACAGAATTTAAGACATATTGTAAAAAATAAAATATGTTTTGTGAAAATAGGACTTGCATTATAAGACAAAATGCGATAAAATAAATTTGCTTTCGATAAAAAAGCAAGTTGTCTCCTTAGCTCAGTTGGTAGAGCAACTGACTCTTAATCAGTGGGTCTGGAGTTCGAGCCTCCAAGGGGACACCAATTTGGCAATCCTTAGGAAACTAAGTGAATAGATTGTCGTTTCTTTTTAGAAACGTATATTTTTGCGACAAATGCAAAAAAAATGCTTGCTTTCAATGTAATTTTATAGTATTATTGAGTAGTACTTGCATGAAAAAGCAACATAAATGGGCTTGTAGCTCAGGTGGTTAGAGCGCACGCCTGATAAGCGTGAGGTCGATGGTTCAAGTCCATTCAGGCCCACCATTTATTTGCCTCAATAGCTCAGCTGGTTAGAGCACTTGACTGTTAATCAAGGGGTCCTAGGTTCAAGTCCTAGTTGGGGCGCCATATATGGCCAGTTGGTGAAGTGGCTTAACACACTGCCCTTTCACGGCAGCATTCACGGATTCGAATTCCGTACTGGTCACCAATGAAGAATTAAGTCCTTAGTAATAAGGACTTTTATTTTGCCTAGATTGATGAAGCTGAACGGGTTTTTATTGCCTTTTCATCTACTTTCCATTATAATTATAAATAGAATAAAGAGGTGTTCCACATGATAGCATACGATATCTTTAGCTACTCGGATACTGGCTGGTTCATGAATGCTTTATCTTTTTTTAATTCGACAGATAACAAGATTATGGTGACGATTGTTTTAGTTGCTGCATTGATTGTTATCATCGAACTAGTAG
Source organism: Bacillota bacterium (assembly GCA_003149915.1). GTDB lineage: Bacteria > Bacillota_I > Bacilli_A > RF39 > UBA660 > Faecenecus > Faecenecus gallistercoris. The sequence goes on along the minus strand of QAMK01000033.1, from coordinate 51,896 downwards.
CCCTTTGGGGCATCTTTACCAAAGCAAAAAAACCGGGATTTATTAGTTTGATTCCGATTTATAATATTATCAGTTTATTAAACTTAGCAAAGTTAAAAGCATATCATTTTATATTATTGTGTATTCCTGTCGTAGGACTGTATTCTTGGTATCGTCTTTCGATGAATTTAGCACAAGTATTTAAAAAGAAACCATCGTTCGGATGGGGATTATTCTTCCTAAATCCGATATTTACAATTATATTAGGATTTGGAGATTCTGAGTATGACAGAAATTATTACTATACAGAAGTAGAAGAAACACCTACAGTGAAAGAAGTCATCGCACCGAATCGAATGGTGTTTGAAGATTACAATCAAGGACTCATTTTTGACCCGGCTCAAAATGTTGATGACGTTGTAACGGCAGCACCGATGACGAACGATACAAATGAAATGTTTGAAAGTGATATGAATAAGGAGGGAATCAGTATGGCTTTTCAAGATATGAGCGAAGCGGCAATGAACAATGCAAATGGAGTAGGAGGAGTTCCAGAACTTGGCACACCACAAATGGATGCAGGAATGATAGCACCAACACCAGAACCACCTAGATCTTATAGTGCAACACCAAATCAATTTTTTATGCCAGAGGCTAGTCAAGACGTAAATGTCTCGCCAGTAGCACCTGCACAAATGGAATCAACTGAAACAGAAAGCAAATTTGGAGCAGCCCCTGCTAAAATGACAGTCGAACAATTACTAGGATTACAACCTACAACAGGACCTAACGCACCAAAAGCCCCTGTTGAACAATCCAATATTAATGCAGATAACGTATTTGGCGTACAGTTACAAGCAGAACCTGTAGCTCCGGCACCAGTCACGCAACCAACATCTGATTTTTCAATATCGCAACCAGCACCTGATTTAATGTCTCAACAGCAAATGTCACCACAGATGGACCAGTCATCCCAGGTAATTGCACCACCAGAAGTGCCGAGTCAATCTTTTTCTGCGGATGCAATCATGAACGTTCCACTCGATACCACAATGCCAGCTCCTGCAGTTGCACCAGTAAATACACCATCTCAAAGTATGCCTTCTCAAGATGAATCAGTATCACAAGATATCAACCAAATTTTAGGAATCAATCCCAATGACTTGCAAGCTGTTCCATTAGAACAACCATCTGCAGCAGTTCCAGAAGTCCCTGCATCACAACCAACACAGACTACACAACCACAAAATGATGTCTCATCTGCTGACTTTAACGACGATATCAGTAAAATTTTAGGAATTAATCCAGCTGAATTGGAAGCAGTTCCACTAACGCCGGATGCGCCAGTTGTGCCAGAAATTAATATGACAGAATCAAATTCGATGCCACAACCGCAGACTTCTCAGACAACACCTGCAACAATTTCTGCTCCTGTTGAAACTGGTGCCCCAATTGAAAATGTTACTCCAATGACACCATCTTCAACTTCAACAGTGACAAAACCTAATGAAACTGTGCCGCAACAACCTATGCCTTCTCAAGATATATCTGTCAAACCAGAATCATCTTCGCCAAATGCACCGACGGATATTGATATTAATAGTTTATTAGGACTAGATAATACAACTCCGTCCGCTTTTGATACATCACAAAACTCTGTTCAGAACCCAGTATCTCAAACGACAAGAGAAGTTACAAATATAGTTGATACAACACAAGCAATGATTAACAATGCGGCTGCTGCCGCAGAAACCATACCGGCGACGGCACCTACTCCAGATGGTTTTAATTTAGATAATTTCCTATCGAATAATCAAATGGATGCGGAACCAAATATACAACAAACGGATGTTCCTGTTGGACAAATTCAAAGTTTTGTAGGTCAACCAGAACCATTGGATTCTCTACAGCCTCAAGCTCCAACAGAAAATTCATTTGTAGCACCTGTGGAGACTGTTGTAACAGATAATAGTAAAAAATGTCCAAACTGTGGTGCAAAATTACCGCCAGAAGCAAAGTTCTGTTACTTATGCGGCAAACCACTCTAATTTAAATCAAAAAAAAGAATAAAAAGGTGGTGCGATATGCAATTAAAGTCAAAACGCAAGAAAAAAGGATTTACATTAATAGAATTATTAGTAGTGATAATGTTAATTGGAATTGTGTTAGGTATTTCAATTCCAGCAGTAGTCAATTTACAGAAAAGTCAAAATGCAAAAAAATTTGAGTACTTTACAACAATTGTAGGTGAAGCTGCAGACTTATATGTGGAGCAATATGGTAAAAGTTTTGATGAAACGGAAAACTGTTTTGACATTCCATACGATAGTTTAGTCGAAGAAGAATTAATTCAGGAAAGTGATATTACGTGTCTTTCTAGTGAAGGACAACAAGGAATCGTTCAAGCAACGAGAGTACCAGGAACCAACCATTTTACTTATCAATACTTCTTAACATGTACCGATCGTACGACAGGCGAGGTCTTTCATGAATCTGGTACAGCTCCAACGGGATGTAAAGGAGTCAATGGAAATTTTATTGTCAATATCGATAGCGCCGTAAAAGTAGTGGATGGAGTAACGAGTGATTATACGTTTGATACTTGGACGAGAGGAAAAGTAATCGTTACGGTATCATCTGTAAACCCATACTTTTATGATATAGACCATTATGAGTATTCTTTAGATGGTTCCAGTTATGTAAGAATGACAGGAAACCAAGTAACTTTTGAAGCATCGATGAACAAAAAAGTGTATTTCCGAGCAGTAGATACCAATGGTAATATCTCAGGAGATACGGTTGTAATAATTAAAATTGACAACGATAAACCTACTGCCACATTGTCTTTAAGTGGAACCAAAGGGAATAATGATTGGTATATTTCAACTGTCACAGGAACCTGTACAAATCAAAATGATGGATCAGGATCGGGTATCGCATCTTGTACGGTTAATCCAGAAAGTTATACAGCAAGCAATTCAAGTGCAACATTTACATTGACCATTCAAGATTATGCCGGCAATACAAATACTACTTCTCAAACGATTAAAATTGATAAGGATAAACCTGTTATGGACCGTGTAGATTTAACTAAAAATAGTGGTGGTAGTTATTCTTCAGGTTCTACTTCTGATGTCCCAGTGACAATTACTGCTGTTGGACACGACAATGTAGGAATTGCAAAATACATCTATTCTCATGACTTAAATAGTTGGAGTGACCTTACCAACCCTTGGTTAATTAATTGGGATGGCTCTTGGCACTTTTATATTAAGGCAGTAGATACAGCCGGAAATATTAGTGATAACTATATGGAGTTTGATTTAATAATCAGCCAGATTCCAATTGGTAGGAGTTGGGAATATGGTTATACTGGTAATTTTCAAACATTTAGTGTACCATATACAGCAAAATATAAAATTGAGGTTTGGGGTTCCCAAGGAGAAAGCGATTTACATAGATATAGTCAAGATATTCCTGGTGGAAAAGGTGGATACGTAGCAGGAGAAGTTAGTTTGAAACAGGGAGACGTTTTAACAATAGTAGTTGGTGCTATAGGATATAATGGAGGTGCTGTTGGCTTAGAAGGATGTGCTGGTGGCGGAGGCGGCGGTACCGATATTCGCTATAATGGTTCCAGAATTATTGTGGCAGGTGGCGGCGGCGGCAGTGCTGGTGTTGCTGGTGATGCGGATGGTAAATGGCAAGCAACTTACGGTGGTGCCGGCGGTGCACCTGGGTCTGGAAATCTTGGAAACATTTACTCTGGTGCTGGAGAACGAGGAAAAATAAACACTGGTGATGGAACCTTAGGTACTGCACCGTGCGGCGGCGGAGGCGGCGGCGGATATGCTGGTGGTTCTGGTGGCGATGGATATTATAGTGCTGCAGTAGGAGGAAGTAATTTTTTTGATACGAATTATGGCACTTTGATTTCATCGTTAGCTGGAATACGAAATGGCAGTGGATATGCAAAACTTACAATTGTTGGCAGGTGATAAAGTGAAGAAGAAAATTATTACTATTTTAATTATGCTGATATCAGTTGCTTTAATAGGAACAGGACTCTTTTTATTGTTATCAAATAAACAATCTCCAAATGAAGTAAATTACGTTGAAAATACAAAGTCGTTGCAAAATTATCAAATTAAGTTAGATATTAGTATCGATGAAGAAACGTCTGTCAATGCTACTTTCGATATTCATGCAAATATGCAAGATGTAGCATTGACACTGACAAGACAGGGAATGCCACTTACATCGTACTATCTATTGAATTATGAAACGGGCGAAGTAATGCAACAAAATATTGCCAATGCAAACCCACAGGTTTTTGACACAAGTCTAAACGTAACAAATATTTTCGAAATAATCAAAGTAGATACATGGAACGATGAAAATGGTACATTCGAGTTAGAAACCAATTTACTAGCAACCAAATTAATTGCGGTTAACAATCTAATTCAGATGTTCCCAAGTTTCTTTGACTTTGATAATCAAACAAAAATTGTTGCAACAGTAACAACATCTAATGAACAAATTTCCACAATCGATTTCGATATCAATCAAATGCACTTTCATTTTGAAATTATGGATAGCAATGTAGAATCATAAAAAAGAAGTTAAATCAAAAAAATCTTGACACACTTTAGCTTTTAGGGTAATATTATAACTACGGAATGCCAAATGGATTCCCAAAACTTTGGTTTTGGAGCAGTACTCAAGAGGCTGAAGAGGCGCCCCTGCTAAGGGTGTAGATCGGGAATAAACTGGTGCGAGGGTTCAAATCCCTCCTGCTCCGCCATTATGTTTTATAAACTCTACGGAAGTAGGGTTTTTCTTTTGTAAGGATTTATGGTAAGATAAAAGAGGTGAATCATATGAAACGAACCATTCAAGACATCGCTTATTTTATTTTGCCACTATCCTTGCAGTTGCTAGTCTGGGCCTTTATCCATCTTAGTTGGATGGGAAGCACCGATTATGTGTTGTTATCTGCTTTATTATTGGTTTGTTTTTTATTAATATTGAGTGACTTTGCTTGTTTTGTAGTAGTCATTTCTCACATCATAAAAGATGGTTCTGCTCATAAATTGAAATTGCTGTTATTGACGATTTTTCTAAAACCTTTCTATGTACCATACTATTATGCGACAAAGATGAGAACTCCAAAATTAAAAGTGGTACCAATCATAGAAATCTTTCTTATCATTATTTTTGTAATTTTATTTATCATAGACTTTACGCTATGGATACAAACACCAATGGAAAGAGACGATACCCTATCGCAAACGATGACGTTTCATCATATGCAATATGAGTTACCAAAAGACTTTACCTGTGAAACCGTAGATAATACGATGACTTGTAATGATCCATACGAAACGTTTGGTACTTCTTTAATTTATTACACCAAAACGGAATTAAACGACAAAGAAGGAGAGTCGTACTTCGAAGCCATCTTGGCAACGTATGAGAAAGAAGAAGAAGGCTATCAAGTGATAGAACCAAAATCCCATCACGAAACAACTTTTATGACTTACTATACGACTAGTTTTCGTGCTAAGGTAGAAGGAAGTCTTTACTTATTTCAGTTGTCCTTGTTTGAAAATGACAGTGATGAAATATATATATTGATTCAACTTTCTAACGAAGTGTTTCAAAACGATGCCTATTTGATGGATACGATTGAAGAGAATATGAAATATTACAATGTAGGAATTCTTGCCTAACGAATAAAAACTCTATCCTAGAATCAAGATAAAGATGAAAGGAGAGAGTTTTTTTATGTCACGCCATAAAGTAGAACTAACTGGCGTGAATACAGCGAATATTGAAGTACTGAGTAGTGAAGAAATGACAAAGTTACTAAAAGAGTACAAAGCAGGAAACACAACGGTGAAGGATCGTCTGGTAACCGGAAACTTAAAACTGGTATTGAGTATTTTAAAACGCTTTACCAAAAAAGAAGAAAATATGGATGATTTATTTCAAGTCGGATGCATCGGCCTTTTAAAAGCGATTGAAAACTTTGATACTAGTTACGATGTGAAATTCAGTACCTATGCCGTTCCGATGATCGAAGGCGAAGTAAAAAGATATTTGCGCGATAATTCTAGCATTCGTGTCAGTCGTTCTCTAAAAGATTTGGCATATCGTGCCTTACGATTTAAAGAATCCTATTTAGCCAACACCGGTCAAAGTCCTAGTACAGAAGAAATTGCCACGGCATTAGAAGTAACACCATACGACGTCATCCATGCGTTAGATTCCCTAAAAGAACCGATTAGTATGTTTGAACCGATCTATAACGATGGTGGTGATACCATCTACTTGTACGACCAAATTGAAGATAAAAAAGGAAGAGAAGATGTTGCAACTAATATGGCCTTGCAAGAAGCTTTAAAGAAACTGACACCTAGAGAGCACATGATCATTGAAAATCGTTTTGTACTTGGCAAAACCCAAATGGAAATTGCAGAGTCGTTAGGAATTAGTCAAGCTCAAGTGTCAAGACTGGAAAAAGGTGCGATTGCCATGGTTAAAAAATTAGTAAAATAGAGTATAATGAAGTTGGTGATAATATGAAACAAGAAAAATCAGTTGGTGCAGTCATCTACCAAAAACAAAATGATACAATGTACGTCCTATTAGTAAAACATACCGCATCTACTTTACCATCCTTGTATGCATCTCATTGGGGCTTTCCTAAAGGACATATGAAAGATGGCGAAACAGAAGTAGAAACAGCGATTCGTAAAATTAAAGAAGAAACGAACTTGGATGCCACAATTAATCAAACATTTCGTGCAACGACGCATTACGAGTCCGCTCCTGGCGTGCAAAAAGAAGTCGTTTATTTTGCTGCCACACCAAACTCCGAAAATTTACTATCAGTTCATGAAGATGTCGCATTACTAGGATTCTATTCCTACTTAGATGCCAAAAACATGATCACGTATCCTAGTGATAGAGAAGTGTTAGAAAAATGGCACCAATGGATGATGACGAAGTAGCATCTGTTTTACAAATTGGTCAAAATATGATAAAATAGCCCCCTAGAGGAGGGATAGTATGAAATTAACAGAAATTGAACCAATTTGTGAAAGTTATGTAGAACTTCTAAGTCGTGACGATTTGAGTAAAATTATCGAACGTCCTCTTTTAGAAGCTTGTCAATGTCTATATGATAAAAAGATTCGTACTCTGATGACCAGTGCGAATCGTTATAACGTCATCGGGTTAGAGAAAATGAATGTAAGTGTAAAAAATTGCTACTCGTACGGGGAAGGCTATGCTTGGATGTGGATCGACTATGGTTCTTTGAGTAAAGAAAACAGAGAACTCGTTCAGTCTTGGTATCGTCAAGATACTGAAATAGATTCTCAAAAAAGAAGATTTTTATGTACGATTAGTAACAATCCCGAATCGTGGGAATTTGACTCATTCCTAATCGAAAATCAAGTGCAACTAAATACACCCAACTATAGCGACAGTGGTTTTATCATGCGCTATCCAGTGAATGAAGAGACGACCGTAGAAGAAGTACAAGATTATTTTAACAATCTGACAAGTGCATTTTATCCACAATATGAGATGCAACAAGAAGGCCCTAGGAAATCTCTAAAAGAACTATGCGAACATTTCAAACCGTATTTAGATGCGATGAATTGGAATGTAGAGGAACTGCCACTAGATCCCACATTCCATTCCTATGACATTACAATCGATACCGCAGGAAAGTATCATACCACACACGATGCAACATTAGAAAGAATCGTTTTACTACTGAGTGTCTTAGAATCTAATCGTATGTTAAAAATTGATGCACTACCAGAAAACATTCAATTGATAGAAGAAGAAAAAAGCATCAAAGGATTAAAACGAATTACATTTACGCTAGAGGGTAGACCGTATCAATTTGCTTTATCGGAAAAAGAGGCAGACATTCCAAATTTACAATTTGGTACGAGCGACAACCTAGAGGATTTAAAAAATGACAAATATTTGTTAAAACGTCTATCCCACTTAGATTGGAATGAAGTCTTACAACCAGCAACTAGTCAAATTCAGTATCGATTATGGAAAGAGAATCACTCATAAAGGATTCTCTTTTTTCATACAATAAACTGGTGATAGAATGAAGTTATCAGATTTAGAGAATAAAGATGTGGTCAATATGATGAATGGGAAAAACATCGGTCACATCGTCGATATTAAAATCAATCCTTCGACAGGAGGAATTTCATCGGTAATATTATCTCCATGTAAACCCCAACGAGGACTCTTTAGTAAGACCGAATTTATGGAACTTTCTTGGTCAAACATCAAAAAAATTGGCGATGATGTTATTTTAATTCACTTGTCTTAATGATATAATACAGTTGGTGATATTATGAAACGAGTTGAGTTATTAGCACCAGCTGGGGATATGGATTCTCTCCTAGCAGCAGTAAACAACGGAGCCGATGCCGTCTATATCGGTGGTAAAAAATTTGGAGCAAGAAAGTTTGCCCACAACTTTGATGAGCAAGAATTAAAAGAAGCGATTCAAGTATGTCACACCCATGGGGCAAGACTGTATGTGACAGTCAATACTTTGATTCATGATACAGAATTAGAAGAAGCATTGCAAGAATTAAAATTTTTGTATGAGATCGGTGTCGATGCCGTCATCATTCAAGATATCGGACTGATTCGCTTGGCAAGGAAGTATTTGAAAGATTTGGAACTACACGCATCTACGCAAATGCATACGACGAATGAAGAAGCATTGCAAGAACTAAAAGAATTAGGAATCAAACGTGCCGTTTTAGCAAGAGAGATGACAAAAGAAGAGATTGCCTCTCTTGACAAAGATTTGGAATTAGAAGTATTCGTTCATGGCGCGTTGTGTGTTTCTTATTCCGGACAATGTCTATTTAGCAGTTTGGTATTAAATAGAAGTGGAAATCGTGGTGAATGTGCTGGAATGTGTCGTCTTCCGTACCGTTTGAAAGTAGATGGTACGGTTCAAAAAAAGGAAGGTTCATACTTATTAAGCCCAAAGGAATTGATGACGTTACCAAAACTAAAAGAAATTTTAGACTTAGATAAAATTAGCAGCTTCAAAATCGAAGGACGGATGAAAAATGCCACGTACGTTGGTTATGTAACAAAGTTGTATCGTACCGCAATCGATGCTTATTATAATCAGAAAGAGTACTTGCTGAGTACAACAGAAGAGAACAATTTAAAATCTCTTTTCAACCGTGAATTCACACTCGGACACTTTTTTAAAGATAGCAAAAGAAATTTGATGAATCCCAACTCTCCCAACCACTTAGGTAGTGAGTTAGGAAAAGTTACAAAGGTGACAAAAGATAAAATTCAAATTTTATTGACGGAAGATTTGTATCAAGAAGATGGCATTCGGTTTGCAAATGGCACGGGTATGGTGGCCAATAAAATTTATCAAAATGGTCTCTTAGTAAGAGAAGGAAAAACCGGGTCTATCGTAGAAGTCGATAACAAAGTAAATCTAACCGAGACAGGCCAGGTACGAAAAACTTACAATGCTAAGTTAGAAAAAGAGATGAAAGAAGTTCCAGAAAGAAAACAAGCCATTCAAATTACTGTCGAAGCAATCATTGGGAAACCACTAAAGGTAACAGTGAGCGATGGCACGCATACTGCTATGGCAAGTTCCTATATCGTAGAAAAAGCGAAAACAGCGCCTGTCACGAAAGAACGAATCGCATACCAGATGGAGAAGTTAGGAGGTACTTCCTACGTTGCTACAGAAATTCACGTGAATTCTTCTCCCAATGCATTTATTCCAATTGGAAACTTAAACGATGTACGAAGAAAAGCAATCGATGAACTAGAAAGACAAGAGACAAAAACGAAAACTGTGTCACTAAACTGGCATTTGCCAAAACGGACATCCAAAATGGTTACGAATATTGAACCGACGATTAGTGTTTCAGTAAAAAGCAAAGAACAATTAGAAGCAGTTTTATCGTTAGAACCAGACAGAGTGTATGTAACAGATGAAAAATTGTACCAGAAGTACCGAGAAAGAAATGATGTGTACTACCGATATCCAAAAGTACATCCAAATTATCAAGAAAAAGAACGAGTAGTGATAGGTGAACTAGGTGGATTTACGAACAACCCAAAAGAGATGATTACTGATTACTCGTTAAATGCATACAATCATGAAACGGTCCATCAATATCTAAAAAAGGCGAATCTTGTAGGTTTATCTGTGGAACTAACGGATGGTGAAATAGAAACACTTCTAGAGACATATTACGATGTTTATGGCATCTTACCAGCAGTAGAGTTACTTGTCTACGGTAGAACCGAATTGATGATGATAAAAAATGACTTTAGCGAAGTAGACCGTAAGAAAAAGTACGAATTAGAAGACCGTAATCATGCTTGTTATCCCTTAGAGTTTCACAAAGATGCCATGATTTTATATCACAGTAAAGTAAAAGATGAAATCGACCAAGTATCCAAGTGGCTTGGTAAGATTCGATCATTTCGAATTGACTTACTAGAAGAAGACGGTGAAACGGCTAAGAAAATTGTGAATCGTTTGAAAAAGATTTTACTTCATCCCTAAATATGATAAAATAAATGTAAGGTGATGCGTCATGTTAAAGAAAAAAGAAAAAGATAAAAAGCAGTTGCTAAAAAACTGGATTTTGTTAATTATCGTTTGCGTTTTGACGATTTTAGTAGCTGTATTTGTAAGAAATTGGTATCATTCTTACCGCGAACTAGTAGAGTCTGGTGTTGCTGTGATGGATTCTTCTTTAAAAGAAGTAAACGACGTAGAGTTGTACAACTACCTGCTAGAGTCCCCACATGCATTCGTCTATGTTGGTACGAGTGAAAATAAAAACTGTCGTACATTCCAAAAAGAATTGGAGACATCTCTAAAAGAAATGAGCAAATTAGATCACGTCATCTATTTGAACATCAGTACCGAAACAGATGCATTCTACGAAGAATTTAACACCAATTATATGACAACGGAAGCATTAGATTCCGTTCCTGCCTTTGTCGTTTTTGAAAATGGGAAAGCCACCGAAATCTACAAAGGCGATAACCTTACGATCGACCAAGTCAAAGAAGTATTAGAAAGAAGTGACAACCGTGATTAACATCGTTCTCTATGAACCAGAAATTCCTCAAAATACAGGAAATATCATGCGTACTTGTGTAGCGACAAATTCACGTCTTCATCTAATCGAGCCCTTAGGGTTCAAATTAGATGATGCGCATTTAAAGAGAAGTGCCGTCAATTACATCGAACATTTAGATTATCATGTCTATCCGGATTTTGAAACGTTTAAACAAAAGAACCCTGGCACTTATTACTATTTTACGAGATACGGACATAAACCTCATACGAGTTTTGATTACAGTAATAAAGACGAAGAAATCTATTTGATTTTTGGCAAAGAATCCACCGGTATTCCAAGAGAAATTCTGAAAGAAGATTTGGAACATTGTATGAGAATACCAATGACGGATCACGTCCGAGCATTAAATCTTTCAAATTGTGTGGCAATTGTAACGTACGAAGTATTGAGGCAACAAGATTACCGTGATTTACTAAGAGAAGAGCCACATAAGGATAAAGATTATATTATGACAGGAAAAGAAACTCACAACTAATATAAAAAGTAACACATGTTGTTACTTTTTTAATTTGGCAGAATACCTCTTTATTTTTTTGAAAAGTTAGGATATACTTATTATATGACAAAATAGAGAATAGGGAGGGATACTTGTGATACTTAGAAAACCGTATGCGTTTTTAATTAAGCACTTTAAAATGATTCACATCATCCTTTTCTTATTGGGATGCTTTGTACTGTATCAAACAAATGGTTTGTATTCGATGATTGAAGAATACCAACAGTTGATGATATATAATGAAACCGTAAATTCTGTTTTAACGTACGTATCGACACCGACGATTTTGGCATTAGTTGCTATTATAATCATTTCAGGTGTCTTAATTTATCTATTGTATTATAAGAAAAAACCTGTTATTTTTTACTTTTTAGTAATTGCTCAATACGGCTTTACATTAACGATAATGCTTCTTACTAAAAACTATTTTGATACAGCAAGTACCTTGGGAGACGTTGCCCAAATTAGAGCTCTGCATGATTTTACATTAATTACAATGGTCTTACAGTACATTTTTCTGTTTTTCTTACTAATCAGAAGTATTGGACTAGATTTAAAAAAATTCGGATTCAATGAAGACCGTGAATTTATTGCTGAAGCAGGTGATGATGAAGAAGTTGAATTGGATGTCGAATTTGACTATCATGCAACATTACGATTTATCAAAGGAAAGCTAAGAGAACTAAAATATTTTTATGGTGAGCATCAAAAGTTAATCAATGTGCTTTTGATTGCTTTTATTGCGTTTGGATTGTGGCAAGGCTATACATACGTATTTGTTACAAACCGCGTCTATGCTCAAAATGAATATTTCAAAGCGAACTCATATCGTTTTAAAGTAAATAATGTATATTTTACGGATAAGGATTATGCCGGTAACTTAATTAGTACAACAAACAAATATATTATCGTAAGTTTAGATATTGAAAATGTGGCAAGTAAATCACCAATTACATTCGATTATGAGAGATGGTCTTTGGTAACCGATCGAAATCGTTATGTTCCATCCACTTCCAAAAGTGATGAATTTAGAGATTTAGGTACGACTTATAAAAATGATTTGTTAGAGTACCAAAAAGTATATACATTTCTTTTAATCTATGAAATTAAAAATGAAGATTTGGGAAGCAACTATACATTGTATTATGAAGAAGTTCAAAATGCCAATTCTGTCTATGATCGAAAAGTCAAAATCAACCCGATTGATTTAACAAACTATCAAGAAACGGATACGAAATATATTGGTGAAGAAATGACAATTCCGTTCTATGATGACACACAAGCGATATTTAACTTGACAGCATATCAATTAGTTGATCAAAGTGGTTATTACTATGAAGGCTGCGCTTCCGCTAAAGAATGCGGTGTATATTATCGTGAATTATTAGCATCGTCATTTGCTGGAAGCAACAAAATCATGTATATTCCATACACATCGAACTACAGTACAGGATTATTATTTAGTAACTTTATCACCCGACAAGGGAAATTAGTCTATAAAGTAGGAGATACGACGAAGACGACAACTATAAAATCAGCTGTAACTAGAAACTATCGTGGTAACTTCTTATATTTAGTAGTACCTGCAGAACTGGAGAATGCAACCGAAATTGAATTCCAATTCGTAGTAAGAGATAAACTATATCACTATGTACTAAAGAGTGAAGGAAAGGAAAGTGAGATAGATGAAAGTACGACTTAGAGATTTGATAGAAAAATACAAACGTCAAATTATCATTGCTAGTATTATTCTAGCAGCCATACTAGTACTTGTACTTCTTTACATCTTTGTAATTGGACCTTGGATTGAATTTAAAGGAAATGAGAAAAAGTTTACCAATGCCATCCAAGAATACTATGACCGAAATCCAGGTTACTTACCAAAGAACGATGGTGATTATCGGACGATGACATTGCAAGATGCATACGACAATGGAATGCTATCAGAAACGTTATTTATTCCGAATACGAAAAGAATTTGTTCGTTTGATAATTCTTGGGTAAGAGTATTTAAAGAAGGCGACGACTACAAGTATTATACGTATTTGGAATGTGGATTCTACAAATCTAGTACCGATCACGAAGGGCCAGAAATCACCCTAGAAGGAGAAAGTCCTGTACTGGTATATTTCAATGGCACTTACGAAGATCCTGGAGTTAAGAGTGTAATCGATAACAAAGATGGAGAAATGGATATTTCATCTGTTACAATCGACACGAGTAAAGTAAATACCCAAGCAATCGGCACTTACAAAGTTACTTATGTTGCATATGATAAGATGCGAAATAGGAGTGAAGTAACGAGAGATGTAACAGTCGTAAGTAATTTAACGGATTTGGTAAAAGCCAATACTGATGATACCAATACGTACAAAGGATTCGACGTAAATAACTATTTACAGTTTTCTGGAATGTTATGGCGAATCGTTGGTATCAACGATGACGGAACGATTAAAATTGTCCTAGAAGACAGTGCGGCGAATCTAATATATGGTGCTTCTTCTTATGATGAATCTAATGTCAAGCGTTGGCTGAATAATGTCTTTTATAATGCGATTCATAATAAAGACTACATCAAACAAGATAGTACATTCTGTATTGATACTGTAACGGATATCAATAATCCGACATGTAATGAGTTGAGTGTTCCTGCGCCAGTTGGAATGCTATCTGCAACGGATTATAAAAATAGTTTGGATGCCAATGGCGAATCATACTTACTCAATATGGTTGGATTTTGGTTTACGAACCATACGGGAACAGATACAAACGTCTGGGCATCATTTAGAGGAAATCCGATGGATTATGAACAAGATAATCTGGGTGCTGTAAGACCAGTAGTAAATCTAAATACTGATGAGTTATATGTACAAAGTGGAATCGGTTCCTATACAGAACCATATAAATTATATGACTATGAATATGGCAAAGAAAATGATGCGTTGAATACAAGACTAATTGGTGAATATGTAATGTATTCCAACAACTCATGGCGAATTACTAGTATTGATCAAGATGGTAATATTGAATTAACAAGCGCTGGAATTATCCGAGATAGTGAAAATCACGATATCTATGCTTCTTATGGCGAAACATTAGAATATCCAAAATTAGATCCAACAATGCAATACAACTTAGGTTATGTTTTAGATCAACAAGTAGCATTACAAATTAGTAGTCAATATTTAATTCGTCATGATTGGACGATTAAAGAACTATCGGATGCATATTATGACGAGGTGGAAACCACAACCATTACATCTTATGTGAGTATTCCAAATAGTTCGGATTTGTTCTCCGGAACAAATAGTGATCCGCTTTTTAAAATCACTCAATATTGGTTGGCAGATTACATTACGATGTACTCTGGAGTTGTTCCAGTTGTAAATGCAGTCAATGGTTATGGCTTCGTGGTATCATTTGACGAATATCGAAGTAACGGTGTAAAAGCTAAAATTTATTTATCAAAAGCCGCCATAATCAGCAGCGGTAATGGTACTGTAAACAGCCCATACTATTTAAAATAAGAGAGGTGTAAATATGAAGAAGAAAAGAGAGAAAAAGAACAATAATAAAGTCAATATCATTGTGATGGCAGTCTTCTTGATAGCAGTTGTAATTCTACTTGCGGTGGAAGGAACAAAACTATATCAAGAATACTCGAATACCACACCATACTATGAAGTGGAAGATCGCTTAACACAAGTTGATGAGACCACATTAGGAACACAATATCCAATCGGATGGATTCGTGTTCAAGGAACAGATATCGATTATCCACTTGTATATGAAAGCATCAGTATCTATGAGAGCGGAACCGATTATATATGGACAACTTATGTACCAGAAGGCGAAGAAAATCGTATGGTTGTTTACGGTCACAACTTGCGAAATGTTTCATCTAATCCTTTAATAGCAGATCCGGAACATACCAGATTTGAGCAATTGATGAGTTTTACAGATTACGATTTTGCTAAGGAAAATCAATATGTACAATTGACATTAAATGGAGAAAACGTTTTATATAAAATTTACGCAGTTGGTTTTGTGACAGAAGAAGGAGACACTGGGTATTATACAGAAAATAAAGAGGAAACGGAAACCTACATCAAACAAGCTAAAGAAAACAGCTTATACGACTATGATGTTGATGTAAATGGAGATGATAAAATTATTTCTCTAGTAACATGTACAAGATACTTTGGAATCGATGGACCAACTCAATTTAGAGTCGATTTGCGAAAAGTACGTGACGATGAAAAAATTACAAAAAGCAAGGTTACAACTACAGATAATTATGATATAATCAAATAAGATAGGAGGAACTTAAAATGAATCAAAGTAAAATAGACAAGTCATCGCATTACTTATTTGGTTTTGTATTTGTAACATTAACAATTTTTTCTTTCTTTTTAACCAAAGAAGTAAGTGCACTTAGAAATACTGCTCCGCAGGTTGGCAATAATGACCAAATTTGTGTAGGCGGTTATCTTTATACAATTACAGCGACGAACTGGCGCTATCAAAAACAACTTCAACAATATGCTGCATATATCGACTCAAGTGATATTGCGAGGGGATGTTTGCAAGAGTATGTCTTAAATGAAAGAACAGGAAAATATTCATTACAATGTAGACATTATGATGGAACAAATATAGATATGACATTTAGAGTTGACAATACTCAAAATCGTTTGAGTTGTAAATCGAGTGTCGATGTCGATGCAAATAAATTCCTTGGATATGAATTCAGACCTGATGCAGATTACCGGTATCAAACATGCCCGATTTCAGATTCCAACATAGAAGGAATCGAACCGGATGATTGGGGACCATTAGATATTTCAGATAAGATTACACAAGATTTTGATGCAAGTACACAATTATGGCGAGTTACTGTAACAGGACTTAAAAATGTTTCTGTACGATTAATCAACGGTACAAGAGCTAGTGCAAATGATAATATCAGATTCGTGAACGATTTAGGAATTCCAAATACAAGCTATGTAGCTGTAAATGGTACAGCACAAAATACATCTTTAACAAGTGCTCAGATTTCAGCCGGTTACGTTTCCAATTTATATAGAAGTGCAAGAGTAACAGATAATGGCGACGGTACCCAGACACTAGTATTTTATATGACACCAGGTAGCGAATACTACATTCAATTTATGTTAAATAATGGTAACAGTGATTGTAATGGACTTGAAGTTGCTCATGTAACTGGTGGCGTGTCGACAATGGTGCCATCTTCCATTTTTACAAATGGTACAAAGTGTCAAACGTATACAAATTGGGCCTTGACACAAAACAATAGTATCATTTCTAGCCTTTATAAAAGCTTAGTTCCAGAGTGCTATAGTTCAGCAGATATCGATTATACTCGGATTGATGAATATGAAAGAAAAGTTGATCGTGCAACATCAGTGCTACAATCTGTGGCATCTTCGGCACAAAATGCTACGACTGGAACAACAACAATTGCCTCACAATGTGATTTTAATCCAGAAAAAAATGTTCAAACCTATACTTATGCATCAAAGCTGAGTTCTGCTGGTTATGAAGGAGAATTCGGAACTTATTGGGATGCGTTATGTACGGAAACGGTTACAGTAACATTTGATACACCAAAAGCATTATCTGCAGCGGGAGCAGCATTTACGTACCCGTCGACGATTACCGTCAGCAGACAATGTACTCCGTATCAAGTTATTGCTCCACAATTCAAAACTCAATGTAAATACACAGTAGAATGTTGGGGTGGCCCAGCAAACCATACTGGTGAAGCTGGAGCAGGACCAAACGATGAATTTGATTCTTGCATTATGCAATGTGATGGCGGTTCTTATACTCAAAATTGTATTGATTCATGCTATAACAGTGTATATGAAAATCAAGCAACAGATTCTTTGATTACATCATTTAATTTCTTCACAGAAAATTATACATCAACAGAAAAGACGGCTTCTATCAGTGAATGTACTTCAAGCAACATCGGAAAAGTATGGCCAGGTAAAACGAGATTACCGCTTTCAAGTTGTAGTTATGATACCGGAAACATCCACTCTGGCGGAGGAAGCTGTACAGATACAACATGTACTTCCACACATGGTATTACTTATACATACTTAGATACTTGTAATGCAACTGGAAATATTTCTGGAACTGCATGTTACGAGGTATTTACGAGCTCACCATTGCCAAATTGTATTGAAGTATTTAATCGTGGTGGTACTTGGTATGTTGGTAATACAAACACACCTTATACTGATGCATATGCAATTCAGGAATATGAAAAATTGATTGCACAATCTAATTTAGAATATAGTAAGTTACAAGCTGCTATGCAGCAATTTAAAGATAACGAAAATAGTATTGACGTTGCAATTAAAGATTCTTACACAGGTGAAACTCATGGACCGGAAAGCGGTTATGAAGCGGTTATTAAATACAGTTATGTAGACAAGGCAACAGGCGAACAAAGCTATTTAACGGCTGAAGAATACAAACAGAAAACGGGAACTGATCCAACATTAGGTACTGCAGCAACATACGGCTCTCCTCAAACGATTCAATATGCAAATCACGGTCAGGGAGCTGATTATCAATCTATTACAATTCAAGGATATGAAGTGAATAAATCTTACGAAATCATTTTACCTGAAATGTATGTATCAAATGTCAACATTGGTGATTATAAATATGGATTGACGACAAACGATGAAAAATCAGGATACACAAATGGTGGAAATAAGTATTATACTCATATCTTATCCCCAGGAATTAATGACGTATTAGTTTGGGACAATTATACAACAGTAAGCGATTTACAACGCGAACATACGATTACAAACAACATTAAGGTTACTTATTCTTTAGGTACCTGGAACCAAATTCAAAATTCGACGATCGATTGTTTCTATGGAATTCCAGACAATTCGACATTTACTCCTGAACCAGAGTGTACTGGTGAAAATTGTTATAATCAACCGTGCGGACCAAATGATATATGCGATAATAATGGATTAATCTACGTTTGGAGAACAATTGACTTGTATGATATGTTCCCTGCTAATGAGACACTAGATGGCGGTGAAAGACAGCCACGTTGGAATTGGTCTTTAGCTGCAATCGATGTGACAAACCAACGTTATCCTGTTAATCCAGACAAAGTAATAGAAAATATTGAATCAAAAGGTGACACCATTTATGGAAATGAAGAGGAATTAGACTATGCGATTCAATTAACGAGAGAAAATATTCGCAATCTTCGTTCTTATAATGCCACTCATGGAAGTTATACGGATTTCGAAGATATGACATGTACGTATGATGAGATAAAAGGCATTTCTGTATGTACGAGTAGTTTATTACCTGCTCAAGGTGGTTCAAGTGAATACATGACTATGATAGCCAAAGGTTTATCTGGCTGCAACAACCAAGAAGGGAAAGGCGCTAACGGTCAGTGTATTGATTCTGAATATGCAATTACGAATGGAGGTTAATGCAAATGAGTAAAGGTGTAATGGCCGCAGGTATTATTATGTTGGGAGTGCTGACCTTCGGCTTAATCAACATTATTTCAAATTATACAAGTGGAAATGAATTGGACTTTCAATTGTTAAGAGATACGGCGGAGTCAGCGATGCTTGACGCCGTTGATCTTGGCTTTTTTCAAACATCTGGTGGACAAATTAGAATGGATAAAGAAAAATTCGTCGAAGGATTTATCAGACGTTTCGCCCAAAGTGTCAACAACGATAGAGACTATTTAATCGAATTCTACGATATCAATGAGACACCTCCGAAAGCAAGCATTCGCGTGGGCTCCAAGACATTAGCGTCTATTGAGGTACCAGGTGAAGAAGAACCATTTCGCTTCAATATTGAAAACAGAGTAGATGCTATCATTGAAACAAAGTATACGGATCCAAGAACATTGGACGAAGTAACAAATTATGATTAGGAAGGGATGATAAAATGGGAAACATAATGATTGGATTAAAAAAATTCTTATCCAACAAAAATACGGTAACCATCATTGGTGTGTTAGTAGCAATCGTCGTACTATACGTTGGTTATAACATGCGTGTTCAAGCCGCAGTTAATCCACAAGATATTCCATGTGCGACACAAACAATTAGTCCTGGTACAAGAATTACTGAGGATATGATTGAAATTATTCAAGTTCCACCTTCAATGTTAAAAGGTAGCCCAATTACAGAGGTTGCTAACATTGTTGGTAAATATGTAGCAAACGACACGGTAATTCCGATTGGAAGTTTGTTCTATTCAAGAAGTGTTGTAGAAAAATCACAACTTGCTGATGCAATTATCCAAGATATTCCAGATGGGTACGTATTGGTAAATATGTCAGTAGATACACAAAGTACGTATGGTAACTCAGTATATCCAGAAAATTATATCGATATTTACTTAAGAGCAACGAATCGTCTAGAAGAAGGAACTTCTAACGAAGAAGACCGAATCATGGTTGGTAAATTGATTGAAAACGTAAAAGTTATTGCCGTATTAGATAGTGCAGGTAACAACGTATTTGCTAACCTTGAAGATAAACAGACACCAGCAATGATCATATTCGCAGTTCCAGAAGAATACCATATCTTACTTCGCAAAGCAATGTACTTGAGAAGTTACGATGCTTCACTATTCATCGTACCAACAGATGAATCTTTGAAAGAGGAAAAAGGGGAAGTTAGAATTGCTAGCGAAGAACTAAGAGATTGGATTAATAGTGTAACTTACTGGACAGAAGATATGTCAGGTGGAAACATCAGTGCAACAACTGATAATAATCAAAATCAAGCTCAGACACAATAAAAAGAATAAAATTTGAAAGGGATGTGATTTATGAAAGAAAATATCTTTGACCAGATGGACTTTGGTCCGTTTAAAGAATACATTGATAATGACGATATTACCGATATTTCTTATAGTAATAATGGTCAAATCTGGATCAGATCCCTTACTCAAGGTTCTGTTCGTGTGGAAAATCCAAAAATCAACAATGCCTTCGTTGAAAAATTGGCATTCCAATGTTCTAACGTAATGGGAACGACATTCAATATGGCAAAGCCATTTTTGGACGCTGAATCTAGTGAATTGCGTATGAACTTCGTCCATGAATCCATTGCAACGAACGGCATTGCTTTGGTTATTCGTAAAACACCAGCCAAAATCAGATTGAAAGAAGACACCCTTTTACAAGAAGATTATGTTACCAAAGATGTCCATGATTTTTTAATCAAATGTGTCGAAGGTCACTGTAATATCATCGTATGTGGTGAAACTGGTTCTGGTAAAACAGAATTTGTAAAATACTTAGCGAGTCATACAAAAGCAAACGAGAAGTTGATTACGATAGAGGATACACTAGAACTTCACTTGGATAAGATTTATCCAACGCGAGATATCGTTGCTATGAAAACAAACAACATTGCAAGTTATACCGATGTACTAGTAACCTGTATGAGACAGAATCCCAAATGGATTCTATTAGCCGAGGTTCGTAGTGCAGAAGCTGTATCTGCAGTTCGTAACTCCATTTCATCAGGACACAATATCTTATCGACCATCCACTCTGATAAAGCAAGTGCCATTCCATATCGTCTTTACAGTTTGATGGAAACGGATGTAGATGTTGACCAATTTTTAAATACGATTTATCGTTACATTCAATTGGGTGTTCATATTAAAGCATATTATAGTCAAAAGTATAAAAAGTTCCATCGTGAAATCGACGAAGTAACAGAGTTTTATGTAGATGATGATAACAAATGTGTCACCAATACAATTTATCAAAAAATGGGTGATAAAATCATCAGAAAAGCACCAAGTAATCACCTTAAGGAGTACTTGATGGGACAAAATGTCAGTCTGGATACAGATATCAATGCTGGTGAATCCACTGTCGATGAAGCAATGAAAGAATCCAAAAAAGCAGAAGAGGGAACTGAACTTACAATGGTAACCCCAGAGAATGCTCCGGCAATGAAAACGGATGGTCCGATGATGTATGATCCAAATCGAGTAGAGACGTTGAATACACCATCTGCTGTTCCAACTCAACCGACGTCAACACAACCAAGTAATTTGATAACACCTGCTACGATGATAGCAACAATTAGTATGGGAACACCTTCTGTATCTGTACCACAACCCGCATCGCAGCCTGTATCGCAACCTGTTGTAAATAATCCAAATCCAACATATGTCGCACCAACACCGGCTCCTGTAGTAACACCACCGCCGGTGGCACCAATGAATCCAACAGTTAGCGATTTATTCTAATAAGGAGTTGATATTATGGAATTAATTATATTACTGGTCATTACAGTGTTTGTTATGTTATACCGTAGTTATCGCGGTAATAATGTGTATAAATATATTGTCGATCAAGTAAGTGTTGTATATGATAAGTTTGCTCCTTATTCATTTAAAGTGGTAAGAGAGAAAACCAAACAGTTAGGACAAGAATATACACCGCGACAATACGCAACCCAAGTTGCTATGTTTGCTGTGTTTGCCGGTGTTATTTCTTATATGTACTTTTACAACATCATCGTATCCATTATCTATATCGTCGTTGCCGTATCGTTTATTCCATACTTAGCATTCTTGAGATGCAAAAGAGTATATAGTGAATTTATCTTTGAACAAGTTCAAGTTTATACGACCAACACGATTATGGAATTTGCAACGACCCAAAGTTTCGTTAAAAGTTTGGAAGGTGTTGTAAATAGTGGTGTCTTGGAAGATCCTGTTTTAACAGATGTTCAACACATGATTGATCTAGCATACGAAAATGGATCTATCGATGAATCATTAAAATATATGGATAATTTATACCATTATTATATTGTAAAAAACATGCATCAATTGTTCTTACAAATCACCAAAGAAGGTGCCAGAGATACTGGTGAATCGCTAGATAACATGCAAATGGATATCGATAACCTTGTTGAAAGTGTTTATCGTGACCGAATCGAACGTGCAACATTCCACAAATCGTTCTTAAAATATGGTATGATGCTATATTTAATGGTAATGTTAGTACAATACCTTTTAGGAAATGAGACGTACATTAAGATTCTAGATTTATGGTACATGCAACTGTTATTACACGGAATCTTAATTGTTAATTCTTACTTCTTAATTAAAGGTGAAAAATACTATAACGAGAATGTAGGTGCTGAATAATGGAAATAATTATAATCGGTGGAATATTATTATTTGTGTTATTGTATAATCAAACAATCGACGGTCAGAAATTCATTCGTGACAACGAGAAATATTTCCAAATGTTAAAAGAAGACGATTATGAATTCTTGGTCTATGCAAAATATGGTGAAAGTGTAGATGTTAATACATTATTCAACAAACGAATCACATATGGATTCGTGACGATCGTTATTTTCTTATTTATTTTCTTAACAGATTTGAATTTAATTAACATTATTTTATCAATTGTTGTAGGGTTCGTAGTTTTTAAAATGCCATATAATAGCTTGCGTAGCTTTTATAAGCAACATTTACATGATATTGATGTTATGCTGCCATACTATTTAAAAGGGTTGGAAATTTTAGTACAACATTATACTGTACCAGTAGCGCTTGGCAAATCGATTGAAGATGCACCTGATATTTTTAAACCAGGCCTTCGTACTTTGATTTCCAGAATCGATGCTGGTGACTCTAGTATCGATCCGTATATGGAATTTGCTAATACATATCCTGTAAGAGATTCCATGCGTATGATGCGTTTGTTATATCGTCTTGGAATCGGTTCTCAAGAGAAGAAACAAGAACGACTATTGATGTTTTCTAGAACGGTTTCAAACTTACAAAACAAAGCCCGTGAAACAAAATATAAAGAAAGATTAAATCACATGGAAGGACAGACCATGTACATGTTAGTTGCTACTGGCGGTGGCGTCATGGTTTTAATCTTAGTTTCTATGATGTTTATGATGTAAATTGTCTAGTAAAATGTAAATAATATTGTTTCAAAAAGAAAATTATGGTATAACTAATAATAGAAAGGAGAGTAGTTAAGGATGAAGGAAGCGACAGGTGAATTAAATATGACAGTTGTAACCATCATTGCAATTGGTGCTATCATTGCATTTTTCTGGATTATGTGGCCAAATATTCAAAATACAATCAATGACCAATGGGGCGCAATTAGTAACGATGATGATTACAACATCGTAAATGATTAAAATAAAGTAGGTGTTGAAATATGAGAGAAGCGATTGGCGGCGCTATGACAATTCAAATTATTGTTATCTTTATGCTTTTGATTAATGCATATCTTGCTTTTTCAGTAAGTTATACGAGAGCATTTAAGATGAAAAATCAAGTAATTAATATTATCGAAAATAACGAAGGATATCCAATGTACGATGAGGTTAGTACATGTACAGCTGATAATCCAGAAGGTGCGGTTTGTCAAATTGTAAGCTATATCAACCAAATTGGATACAATGGAGTTGAGTTTGCAGACAATGATGACAATTGTCCAAAAGGGGCAAAAGGAAAGCAATTTGGATTGTGTATTATACCACATAAAAAAGATATTGCTGGAAACTCAAATGCCAGTCAATCGTACAGCGGTATTTATTACACTGTTTATACATATATCAACATCAATATCCCAGTAATTAACAACCTGTTTAAAGAAATGCCAAACATTTTCCGAATTCAGGGTGAAACAAATACGATTTATTCGTCTGGGTTAACGAACATATTTACAGAATTGTAAAACAAAAAATAAAAGGAGAGGAACAAAATGAACGTAATTATAGCGAATCAACAAAAAGAAATCATTGCTGGCTTAGATATTGACATTATAAAATCTTTAGATGGTGAATTTGATGCTGATGAACTAGTCAGTATGTTCCAAAACTTTTATTTCGGTAAGATGATTTTGGATTTGACAGCAGTAAGAGATTACAAAAATTTACAAAACATTCAAAAATTGTCGATGGCATTAGATGTAGAAAAAATTATTATTCTTTTACCTGCTAGTGATCCGGAATGTACATCCAATGCCTTTTTGTCCCAATTGATTTCAATGGGAATATATAACTTTACAACTAATTTAGAAGGATTAAAGTACTTATTTGAACATCCAAATACGTATCGAGATGTTGCCCATATTCAACAACTTGGGCAATTATCTGCCGGTGAAACAGGAGATGGTGGCACTGGTACAGTAGTTAATGTTACAGTTCAAGGAGATGTCAATCAAACTGCAACTGTTCTTGGATTCAAGAATTTAACAGACCATGCCGGTGCTACTTCTTTAATCTATATGATTAAGAAGCAGTTGGAGCATCATGGCGTGCCAGTAATTGCGATCGAACTGAACAAACGTGACTTTATGTACTTCAATGATAAATCGATGCTATCTCTTTCAGTAGAACAGTTGCCAGCAGAACTTCTAAAGCATAAGGATGTAAAAGTTATTCTTTTAGACATTAATGATACAAATAGCGAGGAATCTTGTGGTGACGTTTTCTATTTATTAGAACCTTCTACCATAAAATTAAATAAATTACTACGAAGAGACCGTAATGTATTCCAAAAAATGAAAGCAAAAAAGATTGTTTTAAATCGTAGTCTTTTATCATCTTCTGATGTTGCTGATTTGGAATATGAGGCAAAGGCAAAGATTTTTTATTCCTTGCCTCCTTTAAACGATCGAATCAACAATAATGTACTAGATGATTTTCTAAGTACAATTGGAGTATTGAAAGTAGGAAGTGGCTCTAGCGGCAAGTCCGGTGGCATGTTCTCCTTCTTTAAATAAAATTTATTGACAATAAAATAACGAATCAAGTATAATAGATTTATACATAGGAGGTTATTATATGGATTTGAGTTTATTCCAAGTACTAGCAACAGATGCTTGCGGTGGAATTTTACCAATTGTTAAATTTATTAGACAAGGTATTTTCCCAATTATCCAAATTGGTATCCCAATTATCTTGATTATTATGGGCTCTATCGATTTAGGTAAAGCAGTTTTATCAAGTGATGATAAAGAAATTAAAGGTGCTACTGGTCGTTTAATCAAACGTGCTATTGCAGCCGTTGCAGTATTCTTTGTTACGACAATTGTAACAATCTTAATGGATATGTTAGCAAACACAGGTGCTGTCGATGGTGACGATGGTGATACAACTGGATGGGCAGCATGTTGGTCAGCAGCTAGAAATTAAAAATTTGAAATATTTAAGAGAAAAATAAATTATACAACAATTGTATAATTTATTTTATTTTGTTATAATAGATATGAGATGAGTATAGGAGGTTTATTATGGACCGTAGTAAATTATATAAAATAATTATTATAACAGTTGTTGTAATTTTATTGGTTATAGGTCTTTGTGTTGCGTATTATTTTATTTTTGGAAACAAAAAGAGTTATTCAGCTATTGAAACGATTATGGAAAATGCCGCTGAAAGTTATTATGATGATCATGCAGAAGAATTGCCAACTGAGGCAGGTGCAACTGTAATTATTTCTGTAGACACTTTGGTAAGTGGTGAATATATGGATAGCATTGCAACACTTAGTAAAGACGAAAAAACAAGTTGTACAGGCGAAGTTCGTGTTATGAATAACAGTGGAAAATATCAATATGTTGCCAATATTGATTGTGGTGATACTTACCAAACAAAAAACTTTAAAGATTATATTTTAGAAAATTCAAAACAGGTATATGATGGCAGCGGAATCTATGAAATGGATGATCCATCTGCTCCAGCAAATGCGGATGGAACAATGGCAAAAAAATGGGTATTTAAGGGTGAAAATCCAATGAATTATATGGAGTTTTCTGGAGCCACTTGGAGAATTGTAAGTTTCAATGAAGATTCTGTAGAATTAATTTATACCTCAGCAATCTATAATAATGAATTTGATGACAGATTCAATACAGATACGAATGCTAATGATGGTATCAATAATTATTCATTAAGTCGTATGAGAGAGTATTTGAATCAAAATTATAGTAAGATTGTTGATAAAGATTATCAAGACTATGTCGTACCTCACACAGTCTGTGCAGGTATTCGTCCATTTAATGACTTATCTGTCGATGGTTCTAGCGAATGTGCGACAAAAATTACGGGTGAACTAATTTCTTCTGTTCCACTATATGAATATATGAGAGCGAGCTTGGATTCCAACTGTACTTCTTTAAATAGTACATGTGCAAACTATAATTATTTATCAACATTAAGAAACTTCTGGACAATCACAGCGAGTGATATCAATTCTCATACTGGTTTCATCGTAGAACGTGGAGCTATCGAATATTATGAATTGAGTTACGCATATGGAATTTACCCGATTGTATATATTACGACAAACATTTCAAATGTATCTGGAACAGGTGCTTCTGACGATCCATTTGTAATTAATAACGCATAGGTGGGATAAAATGAAGAAAATAAATTATTTGATTCTCTATTGTTTAGCTTTAATACTATTGATGATACCAAATACAGTTTTTGCAGCTAGATGCAGCACCTCAGGAATTGATGCTGGAAAATGGCAGTTTTCTGAGACTATAAACGGTACTGAGGATGATGTGACCGGCGTATTTAATGATATGGGAAGTTCTGGAAGAATGTGTTGTAGTATCGGTTCTGTTAGTGCTGGAACACAACAGTTTTTATGTGATATTTATACGTTAATTGATAACCAAGAAGGTAACGAGGTAAATGATGACCGAGTTTATGATCCAGACAATGCAATTACATGCGATTATAGTTTAGATGGGTATACGTATGATTATACAGAGTCTAGTACTAGCGATACAACTTCTCAAAATGCCAATACGACCACATGCTGTAAAGAACAAGCTCATAATTCTGGAAATTATACATGCTCCTATTATGTTGCTCAAGAAGTAGTAGACGACGGATATGAAGCCGGTGGTAGCGCCGGAACGGATGCAACTGGTGAAAACAATTCAAACAGTGAACGAGAAGACTTAGAAGATTTAAGAGGGGATTTGAATGCAAATTGTGATGCTATCTTTGATTCAGAAGCACAAGCGTTGATTCAAAGAATATTTAGTATCATTTGCATTGCCGTACCTATCATATTAATTGTACTTGGAAGTGTAGATTTTGCAAATGCAGTTTTATCAAGCGACCAAGAAGCAATGCAAAAGGCTGTTAAGAGATTTACAACGCGTTGTATTGTGGCGGTGGCAATATTCTTCTTGCCAATGCTTGTTAATTTAATATTTAGCTTCCCAGGAATGGATGCTGTAAGAGGTATAATTTTTTGCGATGTATAAAAGAAAACATAAAAGTTTTCTTTTTTGTTAGATTTTGTAAAAGGTATGATATAATAATAGTGTGAAACTTGTTCGGCTTTGACTTGGTGAGGAGGTAAAAATATGAATGACGGTGCCTATAATTATTTTTCCAGTCTAGTATTACAATTTTTAGGTTGGATTAGTTCATTAATTTATGGAATGGTATCCCTAGTAACACAAGGTTTTTTTAACTTGTCTTATATTCAAATATTTAAATCTGATGTCGTGGAACAAATTACAGCTAGACTATATGTTGTACTGGCTGTGTTTATGATTTTTAAACTTGCATTTTCCTTGATTCAATATTTAGTCAATCCTGATCAAGTAAATGATAAACAAGCTGGTATGGGAAAAATGGTAAGTCGGACTGCCACGGCGTTTATTATGTTAATTGGAGTTCCAATTATATTTACCGAATTTGTGTTCGGCCCAGAAGGCGCTTCCCCAGATCATACTTATCAAGCAATCATAGCAAGGTCAATTCCTCGAATTATTTTAGGAAGTAATGTTGACACTAGCAACTCAGATGTTGGACGTTCGATGGGAGAAACAATGGCTGCAACCGCCTTTTCTGCATTTGTTCAACCCAGAGAAGGATGCAATGCCCCTTCACTGACAACTGCAACGATTAGCGATATCGCGGATGCAACTTATGCAAGATGCTCAGATGTTGTCGATGGGGGAGAGAGTAGTATTTTTGCATATGACTATAACTGGTTGTTCGGATTAGCTGTAGGTCTTTTGATGCTAGTTATAATGCTTTTCTTTACAGTTGATATTGCAATTCGTGCAATTAAATTAGGGATTTTACGAATTATTGCCCCGATTCCAATTATATCTTATGTAGATCCCAAAAGTGCCAAAGATGGAGCATTTAATAATTGGTTAAAATCTTTGATATCTACTTTTTTAGAGTTATTTATTAAAGTAGCTGTTATTTATATAATTATCTTCATCATCAATGAATTAACTTCAGCTGGAGGTGGATTCTTTGATAATGCTGGTTTAGATGCTGGTGAACAGATGTATGCAACAGTATTTATCATTATTGGTATGCTATTATTTGCAATGCAAGCCTCCGCGTTTATTAAAAATATTTTTGGTATCAAAGACCAAGGCTTGGGAACTGGACTTGGAATGTTAATGGGAGGTGCAGGTGCATTACTTGCCGGTGGCGGTATAGCTGGAATGGCTAAAGGTATGATGCAAGGTGCTTCTGATGGCGCTCAAGGAAAAGCTAGCTTTGGTAACTTTAACAAAGGAAAAGAATTGGCTGCTAAAACTGCCAAAGGTCAAGCCCATGCTCAAAGAAAAGCAGAACGACAAGCTGCTAAGTTGGGATATGATGATGCTCGTATGAGTGATTTAAAACAGGAAGCCTCTGCGGCAGAAGAAGATTTGGCAATTGCTCAAGCAGAAATGCAAGCAGATCCAACAAATGTAGAAAAGCAACAAGCATACAGAGCTGCTTTGGCTAGAAGCAAGAGAGCTAATAAGGCTGTAGAAGATGCAAAAGAAATCCGTAAGAATCCAGCACTTGCCAAAGCACGTGGCGATGCTTATTCTAGATCAGGCTATGCAATAGCTCTTGCTAAACACAATATACAACATTCGAAACCAGTTACTGGAGCAGCTGCTGCGATAGCATCTACTGGAGTTTATCGAGGAGTTCAAAATATGAAAGAGAATGCTCGTAATAATCCATACGAACAAGATCGTGTAAATGGTGGAGGATTTATCAATCAACATGATTACGCAACAATTGATGAATATAACAATCGTAACACTCCTGCACCATCTTCTACAACTTCTACACCTGTAACTCCTTCATCAACTTCGTCTGCGCCTTTAGGTGATGATAATGTTGGAAATTACGATATCCCAACTTCTCAACAAGCTTATAGCGATGATGATTGGATGGATATGATGAACGAAAGGGTACAAAATTCAATAAACAATCAACCAAATAATGGTAATAATAACAATAATAGTCAAGGAGGTCCTGGCACTGGTGGCATAGGTGGAACTCCATAATTGCGAAAGTGAGATGATATAAATGGGAAGATACTTGATACCAGCAAATACCAAAAAAGGTACTTTAATATTTGGTCTATTTCGTGAAAGTGACTTAATTATATTTGGTATTGGAATCGGAATAACGTTTATAATGCTATTGGCATTTCAGCAACAGCTAGCAGATACCATGACAGCAGTCATGTGTATTTGCCCTGCTATGATTTCAACTTTGTTAGTTGCTCCTGTTCCTTATTACCACAATGTAATAACGGTTATTCAGGAAGCATACGAATTTATTTCTACAAACCAACGATTAATTTGGAAAGGATGGTGTTTTAAAGATGGCACAGATGCGAAAAAGTAATTATACAGAAGACTGGTTGCCAATTCAGGGGATTAATAATGGTATGATTTTATTACCTGGTCAAATGCGTGTCACAGGTGTAAAAATCACTCCAAGAAATATCTTTATCTTAGATGAAGATTCACAAACAAATATATTGATAGCGTTAAAAAACTTCTACAATACGTTAGAGTTTGAATTCTGGTTGGTGGTAGCAGATAGACCGGTTGATATTTCTGTTTACTTATCGCAATTGCAACTTCTTTACAATAATACATCAGATCCTGCTAGAAGAAAATTGATTAATGAAGATATTCAAAAAGGAAATAGCTTTATGAATAACAACGTTGTAGATACAGAATATTTTATTCTTTTCAAAGAAAAAAATATGGAGATTCTACAAAAGAAAGTTCGTTTACTAATCAACGGCCTTTCAAGTTGTGGTTTGGTTGCTGCACAAATCAGCAATGAAGATGCCAGAATTATTTTAGATAACTTCCTAAATGGTGGAAGAACAACAGAGTTTGGAACGGTGATGCCAATATGATAGATATCAGATCCCAAATTGCTCCGAAAGGATTACACTTTAATCCTAGCGACTTTTTTATTAGCGATAAGTATGCGACAATTTTAACAATTGTTTCTTATCCAAAATACATCTCACCTGGTTATTTATCGCAGCTTACCAGTATGTCTGGAATTAAAATCGTTGTAAAACACATTCCAGTTCCTTTTTCTTCTATGTCTAAAATGTTAAATAAACAGATTGCAGATTTAAAAGTTCGTTATCAAGACGAAAAAGATAATACAACGAGAGAGCGAATCCGTCAAGATTATGAATCTTTGGAATCGTTCGTATCGATGTTAGCTGGAAGTCAATCAAAAATTTTCGACTTCCAAATGCACATCATGATTACAGCAGATACGAGAGAAGAGTTAGAGTTAAAGAAAGTTAACGTTAAGAACTACCTTGATGCGATGGAATTACGTGGAATCCCGTTACGATTTGAACAAGAAAAAGTATTAAAATCAATTCTTCCAATATTCCCAAAACAGGATATTGAAGATCGTATTGGTACGCCAATTCCTTCTGTAACAATAGCAGCAATGTATCCGTTTATCTTTGATACGATTAAAGATCCGGGATTATCAACTTTACTTGGTGTCGATTTTTCTGGTGGTGTTATTCTATTTAATCAATTCTTATACCAAATAAAGAAAGAACCGAATAGAAATAATGCCAATTTAATCATTTTAGGTACTTCTGGATCTGGTAAATCAACCGCTGCCAAACTAATTTTACGTGGACATATCAGAAATGGGTGTCAGATTGTGGCTATCGACCCTGAAAACGAAATTGCCGATATGGCTAATGCTTTTGGCGGAGATGTTATTGATATCGGTAAGGGTGGAGATTTCGGTATGATTAACCCTTTGCAAATCGTATTAGATGCTGATGAAGAAGAAGTATCACAAGGTATGGGATATACAATTCTTACTCGTACCTTACAATTTTTAAAAGCATTCTTGAAGTATTATGATCCAACGGTAGAAGAAGATGTATTGACATTGTTTAGTGAAATCGTTCAAGATACATATGCTAGATTTGGTATTAACTTTACAAGTGACTTTTCAAATTATAGACCACAGGATTATCCGACGTTCTCGGATGTTTATGCAACAATCAAAGGTAAGTTATTATCGATGACGGATAAGACACACGAACGTGATATCATGGAACGTTTGGAACTTAAGATTCGTCCATTAACAAAAGAATTGAAGTATTACTTTGATGGACATACAACTGTTGCTACTGATAGTGACTTTATGGTATTCAACATCCGTGAATTGATGAATGCCGATGAAAATATCAGAAATGCATTATTCTTCAATGTATTGAAGTTTGCATGGGGATTATGTCTAGATAGAAGTAAAAATACAATTTTAATGGTTGATGAAGCCCACGTATTGCTATCTGGAAATAACGTTCTTGGTGCGGATTTCTTAGCACAAGTTCAACGTCGTGCCAGAAAATACAATACAGGTTCTATTATCATTACGCAACAACCAAGTGACTTTGCTAATCCAGCAGTTATTACACAAGGAAAAGCCATCTTCGATAATGCTTCTTATTACCTAATCATGGGATTAAAGAAACAAGCTACAGAAGATTTAGGTCAATTGATTGACTTAAATGATAATGAAAAAGAAAGTATTAAACGTTATTCACAAGGAGAAGCATTATTTGCTTGTGGAAATAGGCGTATGAGAATAAATGTTATTGTAACTAAAGAAGAATTAGATTCTTTTGGCTCAGGTGGAGGATTATAGTTTTTCTATAATCCTTTCTTTGTAAGAGAGGAGGTAAACAGTGAATAATAAAAATGAGGGCAATTCCTTAAAAATGATATTAGATTATATAAAGAAGATACCTAGTTTTGTAAAATTAGGATGTACAACTAGTTGTTTACCTTTTCTTGGTTGTTTTGCGATTGTTCTTGCTATCTTATTTGTTATTATTTCAATTACCGGAATGGTATTCGAATGGACTGTAAGTATTTCTGATGGCAGTGGTACGTTGAGTGAGACACTTGGCAATTTCTTTGATGGAAATGGCTGGTTGACAGATGAGGAATACCGCGACGAACAAGAACGAAAATATTATCAAAAATTAGCAGACGTATATGAAAAGTATAACTCAGAAGCATTCGATAATATTAAGATTAACACCTCTTTAATCACAGCAACGTTATTTTATAATAAAGCTGGTGGAGATCTTCAAGATGATTATATCAGTCCTTCTTGTGATCCATCTAGTGACACTGATGATTGTGCCGTTAATTCCGACGAAGAAATGGGCGATTTTTACAGAAATGCACGTGGCTATATATATACGCTTGCTAAATACATGGTTGTGTACAACAGGCCTGAAACACATTGTAATAATTATTGTGATCCAAATAGTCCTTATTATCCAGGAGGACCACTTCCAACCGAATGTACAGAAGGTTTAATCACAACAACACCGGGTACAATTCGATATGACCCAGATGGTAGTGGTATTTTACCGGAGTGTGCCAATGAAAATCAAGCGAATAATGGAATTTTATCAGAAGAATGTCAATCTGCAGCAGCTAGGGAATTAGCAGAAAAGCCTTGGGAATGGGGAGATAATACACAAGGTTTATTTGAAGGATATACCACGAGAGATATTTACACGACATATCAAGCCAATGTAGATGCGAATGGAAATGCTTTGTCATATCCAGTATGTATGTATGATAATATGTCTCAAAAAGAAAGAGATGAAATTGAGAATTTATGCGTAAACAATAGTTTATACAGAAGTATTAGCAGTTTGTATGGTCGTTTTGTAAATATTGGTTGTGAATCAGCAGATGAAGATGAAAGGCCTTCTAGTTGTAATAGTTTACAATCTCAAATTAGTCAGAAAGAAAGTTCTTTACAAAGTGGAACTAAGTTTGGTGAATTTATCAGCATTGGTCATAATGGTAGCTCTGGAACTTCTTGTGATTTTACTTGTCCATCTTCTTTCGATGTTTCGAATGGCTCAGAATGTCAACAAGAAGAAGTAGAAGGATATTATTCAGTTGAATGGAAAAAATATCAAGTTTATTATTATAAATTGATGACGCGACCAAAGAGTTTTTTGAATATCGGAAAAGAAGAATCATTTATTGAAGATTATTACCACGATTATATTGAAACCTCTGAAAATGCAACAGAAGAAGAAAAAGAAGAAACCATTGTGGAAATTGCCGATGGTATTTACGATTTATTGTATTCTATTATTGGTTCTGAAGAAGAATACGAAATGTACGTGGCAGGTTCTGGACCAGGTGGATATATTACATCGTATATTCCAGGTGATTCTGGTCCGTGGCAAACATGGACACAATTTGGACAACCTTGGTCTTCTATTTCACTAGGAGGTTCTTCGGCCACAATTTCTTCGCACGGATGTCTAGTTACATCCATCGCCATTCAAATTGCTCGGTCTGGTTTATGGCCAGGAGAATTTGATCCAGGTGTACTAGTAACACAATTAAATGCCACCGGTGGATTCTCATCCGGCGGAGCATTACAATGGGGACCATTGCGTGCTGCTTTACCAGCCGGAATGACAATGGAATGTGATACACGAGATGGCACTTGTCCAGCTACTATCGAGTATATTAGTCAATCCGTAAGTGCTGGTAAATATGTTGTATTGCGAGCAAAAGTAAATCAACACTGGGTAGCAGTTGATTATGTTTCTGGAAATGATATTTATGTATACGATCCAGGAGTTACTCATACGACATCTCTTCCATTATCACAAATCAGTAGCAGTTATGATGGGTTGAGTAACTTGCGATTCTTAGTATTCTCTGTATCAGGATAAAAGGAGGACTTATTATGAAATTCAATAAGAACTTTATTATACTTGTCATTGCCGCAATTGTTTTATATTTAATTATTATGGCATTACTGTTTTTCCGCAACAATAGCGACAACTGGAACGAAGCACGTACAGATTATTTAATGGTAGGTTATAATGAATTGTGGCGAATTCGTGGCGAAGAGGTCACAACAGTAGATCAAAAAGATCGTGCCGAAGTTTTCAGTAAAAGAGTTTTTGATATTTACCAAAACACCAACTACATTGGACATTATGCATTAATTCCTTTAGATAATGGTATGTTTCAATATCGGAATGATGGAAGAGTATTAGTAGATATCTATCCAACTTTGATTGCATATTCTTCTATCAATAATACAGAATTTAAAGTAGTTGAAAATCTGGATTCGAGACCTGTTACAAGTGATGAGTTTACAAGATTAGAACAATATATTCCAGAAGAGGCAAAAACTCCTTATATCTTTAACGAGCTAATGACAAATTATAAATTAACTTACGATTTTGATAAAGATGGAATGAATGAAATAGTCTATAGTATTGGTTCGCTATTTAATGACGAGTATTCAGATAGCGAATATGTATTCCAACTTGTTCTTTTTGAAGATGATAATGGTACCATTCAAGAAGTAGTAAAGGAATCAGTTCTTCGTTCAGAGCAATACCTAGATGCTTATCAATATGAATTTTTAGCAGTTTTACAATTCTCAAATTCTGAAAAATATAGTATAGTATTTAATGGATATCGCCCAATGGGCGGACTAAATGATTGTCCAATCTTAATGTCTTTTGATGGATTTAATTCATTAAGAACTGTGAAATCATGTCAGGAGGTTGAAAACTCATGAAATTAAAGTTTAAAGCAGAGGCACAAGATGTTGTAATATTTATCATCTTTGCCATTTTCTTATTGTATATTGTATGTTTAGCAGTTTTGAATTTGCCAAATCTTGCTGCCGAAGGAACGTTTTATGGCTTAAATCCAATCGATGCCTTTGATTCTGACCATGTTGCGGCCACCATCATGTTTTACTTACTGGCATTGGGTGGAATATTCGCTAGCGTCAGTTCCTATTTCTTTGAAATGGAATCCGGAATTGGTTTCGGTTTCGGTAAGAAAACAGAAGGTTACAGTAGATGGGCTAAGCAAAAGGAAATTACGAGTGATAAAGGAATCGAACGTGTTGACCCACATGCTGACCATATTAATGCTGGCGGGGTTCCTTTAGTACTAAAAGAAAATGAGGTATATGTAGACAATGGTGAATACCACACTTTAGTAATTGGTGCTACTGGTTCTGGTAAAACACAGACCGTCATTTTCCCAATGGTGCAATTACTAGCCAAACATGGTGAATCTATGATTATCACAGACCCAAAAGGTGAAATTTACGAAACAGAATCCAATATGTTACGGGAAAAAGGATATCAAATTTTGATTTTGAATTTCCGTGATCCGCAACGTGGTAGTTCTTGGAACCCGTTAGCACTTCCTTATGAAATGTATAAAAACGGCAATCAAGATAAAGCCATCGAGTTGTTGGATGACCTTGCTGCCAACATCTTGTACGACGAAAAAAGTTCAAATGCCGACCCATTCTGGGAGAAAACATCTGCAGACTACTTCTCAGGTATTGCCTTAGGTATGTTTGAAGATGCCAAGCCAGATGAGATTAACATCAACTCCATCAGTTTGATGACGACCGTCGGAGAAGAAAAATTTGGTGGATCTACTTATGTTAAAGAATACTTTGGTGCCAAAGATCCTAGCAGTGCTGCTGCAATTAATGCATCCAGTACCATCATGGCACCGAATGAAACAAAAGGATCTATTTTAGCCGTATTTAAACAGAAAATTAAACTGTTCGCATCTCGTGAAAATTTAAGTGAAATGTTATCTCACAGTGACGTCGATTTGGCAAGTATCGGTAAACAGAAAACAGCTTTGTTTATCGTTATTCAAGATGAAAAGAAGACATATCACTCATTGGTAACGATTTTGCTAAAACAATGTTACGAAACTCTAATTGCTGTTGCTCAAGAAAATGGTGGAAAACTTCCAGTTAGAACCAATTTCTTACTAGATGAGTTTGCCAACATGCCACCATTAAAAGATATTACGACAATGATTACAGCCGCTCGTTCTAGATTGATTCGGTTTACGATGATTATCCAGAACTTTGCCCAGTTGGATGAAGTATATGGAAAAGAAAATGCGGAAACATTAAAAGGTAACTGTGGTAATATTATTTATTTGATTACATCAGAGTTAAAAGCGTTGGAAGAAATTTCCAAGATGTGCGGTGAGAAGAAATCGAAAAAAGACGATAAAACCGCTTCTACACCACTGGTTACAGTTAGTGACTTACAACGTATGAAACAGTTCGAAGTTATCATTATTCGACTTCGTATGCAGCCGTTCCGTACAAAATTTACACCAAACTTTAAAATGAATTGGGGAAAAACGTATCCGAAGGCAGATTATCCAGAACGGGAAAAGCAACCAGTTCATACATTTGACATCCGTGAGTTTGTAAAGAAGCAAAAGAAAGAAAAAGTAATGCAGATGTTAAATGAATCATCTGGCGGCAATGCCGGAGGCTCTCTTCCAGGAGGCTTTGCGGGTGGCCTACCAGGACCATTTGGAAATATGGGACTACCAAATACACAAGGAGCAGGCATTCCAAAACCAAATCCGTTTGCTTCTACTGTAAATCCGAATGTTCCAAATCCGACGGTATCATCTCCAAAATCACAACCGACTTCCTCAGTATCTAGTACCCAAGCTGCAAGTGCAACTGTAACTCCAAAGAAACCAGAGGCAACGAAAGTGGAGGATGAATTTAATGTCGATGAATTGGTTCGTAAAATCGATGCCAAGATTGCAGAACTAGAAAAACAGAGTAGTGAAGCAGAAAAGAAACCGCCTGTTGCTCCGCCAACACAAGTTTCAAAAGGACAACAAACACCATCTATTTTGGATTCAAAATCCGATATGGAACCGGTTGTCAATCAAAAACCAGATTTGTTAGCAAAACCGCAAATACCAATTTCTGGTACAGCAACTGTTTCTCAAACAGAAACATTGGCACCGTTTACGCAGACATCTAAGATTGCAAATGCTGTCAATCAGAAGTTTACGGAAGGACCTACGAAGGAAGTTGCAAAACCAGACTTGATGGCTGCACCAACTACTCCAGTATCAAAGCCAACCACAGTTGTAGAACACAAGCCATTGACGGCTGAAGACATCTTAGGAACTGCACCAATCCAAAGAAAACAGGATACAGTGATTAAACATATTAATGAAAATGAAATTGCACCTGTTGAATTAGAAGCAAGCGATGATACATTCTTCGATGATTTCTTTGATACAGATGATGAATAAGAGGGAAACCTCTTTTTTTCTTGGTTCATAAAATGTAGTAGGAGGATATTTATGAACTACGAAGTTACCATTGAACAAGTTTTACAATTATCCAATGCTATCATCATCGACATTCGTTCCAAGTACAAGTATTCATTAGGACACATTCCAGGAGCAAAACACGTATTAGTAGATGACCTTTTGGATGAACCAGCAGAGCATCTAAATTATAATGACACTTACTATCTGTATTGTGAATACGGTGCTATATCGAACCGCGTTGCAACTACTTTGTCCCGCCTAGGTTATCATACTTATAGTGTAAAGGACGGATATTATGCATATCTAGAACACGAATCTATGATATAATGAGTTAGAATGAGGTGTAGATATGGAATATGCAATACTAATATTACTGGTCATTGCAATCTGTCTGTTGATTGCAATCTTAGTTTTTTTAATGACGAGAAAACAAAATGAAACCGATATGACGGAAAGACTCGGTCGCTTTGAACTGAATATCAATCAAGAAATTCAAAAGTTCAAAGATGATTTGGGTCGAAACTTAAATCAAAATTTTAGTACCATTAATGATAGACTAGAAGAGCGACTAAACATGATGAATGACAAAGTCAATATGCGTTTAGATGCCAATTTTGAGAAAACGAATAAAACGTTTACTTCTGTCTTAGAACGATTGAGTAAAATCGATGAAGCCCAGAAAAAAATCGACAGTTTAAGTGGCGACATCGTTTCTCTACAGAGCATTTTAACGGATAAAAAGAGCCGTGGTATTTTTGGCGAAGTTAATTTAAATCATATCTTGACGAACGTCTTTGGAGAACATAACGATAAGATTTTTGCTTTGCAGTATACGTTACCAAATGGAACGATTGCTGATTCTGTCTTATTTGCACCGGAACCACTAGGTACGATTGTCATCGATTCTAAGTTCCCGTTAGAGAACTACCGTCATATGGTCGACAAAAAAATTCAACCGATTGAACGTGAGATGTACGAAAAACAATTTAAAGTTGATGTCAAGAAACACATCGATGTCATCGCAAACAAATACATAATTCCAGGCGTTACATCAGATCAAGCCATCATGTTTTTGCCAGCTGAGGCGATTTTTGCCGAGTTAAATGCATACCATGCCGATATCATCGACTATGCATATAAAAAACGTGTCTGGATTGCAAGTCCGACCACATTAATTTCTACTTTGACGGTCATTCAGATGATTTTAAAGAATATGGAACGAGATCGTTACACATCGATTATTCATCAAGAATTAAACAAACTTGGTCTAGAATTTGCTCGTTACAAAGCGAGATGGAATCATTTATCGAAAAGTATTCAAGCAGTCAACAAAGATATCGAAAGTGTCAACATTACCACCGATAAAATCACGAAAAAATTCGATGCTATCAACAGTGTAAAAGTAGAAGAATTCGAAACGGATAATATGGAAAACGAAAAAAAATTAGAAGAGTAGAAAATCTTCTAATTTTTTTCATATACTGTAATAAACAAAATGTGTATAAAAAGATATGGTGGTGCCAAAATATAAATGACACTTATAAGCGTTTTATTATATATTTTAGGCGTATGTCTATGTGTATATGGACTTTCCTATTTTATCATCTATTTGAATCTCTTGACAGTAGGATTTTCATTGCTGGACTACCTATGCTACATGATAAAATCCGTACCATTTCATCTGTTGCTAATTGGACTCGGCATGATTTCATGGATAATATGGAGAAAGAGGGGATAACTATGTTGTATGTATACGATATATTACTGAATTTTACGGATGTGCATACGTATTTAAACTTTTTTGAATGGGAAAATAAAAAAGAATTAACACACGTCAAAAAAATACCCTTACTGAAAATACCAAATTACCAGTTGAAAGAAATTTATGAAAATAGAATCCGGTTACAGGATGCTATCTGGGCCAAATTACAAGGCAAAGCAAAAGCATCCGGCAAGAAAAATTTAACGACCTTCTTGCTGACTGATGGAATGAAAGTTTTTGCCGTTGCCTTTAACAGCAAATCCGTATTAGAAATGAGAAGTGAACTTTTAGCAGACGATGAAGATGACATCGTCCAACTAGGAGACGATTTACCTTTTACCAAGTTAGAATATCGAATATTAAGTAAAACTTATCAAAAACGATTTTGTACAAGAAAAGAAATGACGATCAAAACCTATTTAAAATCCGAATTTTTAAAAGCCTATCAAAAAGAAGACAAAAATAAACTTACGTATTTATACAAAGATTACTTTAACCAAAACGAAACCGATATCAAAACGATGTACGAATCATTGACTTCTTCCCTAGAACAAATTGATTCCAAACACAAAAAGTTATATGACTTATTGCAATTAGTAAAAAAATAAAGACTGCCAAAGGCGGTCTTTATTCATCTCCATAATCGATTTGCATTGCTTTCTTAACTTGCTTCATCGTCTGTTTTGCTTTTTCTCTTGCGCGTTTCGTGCCTTCCTCTAAAATCTTATCTACTTCTTCTGGATGAGATTCATAATAAGAACGCTTTTCCCGGAACGGTTGTAAGTATTGATTGATGGCTGCAGCAAGTTCTCGTTTACATGCGACGCATCCTCGTTTACCTTGTTTACATTCTTTACAAACGGTAGATAAATGTTCTTCATTAAACAGTTTATGATAATAGTAAACCATACAGACATCTGGATTGGCAGGATCATCTTTACGAATCTTGTTCGGATCTGTAATAGCGCCCATCACTTTTCGATTTACTTCCTCAGGAGTATCTGCAAAGTAGATGGCATTACCCAAACTTTTTCCCATTTTTTCGTTTCCATCGAGTCCCTTAATTCTCTTATTTTCACTTAAATATGCTTCTGGCTCTTTTAATGTATCTCCATAGATAGAATTAAACTTCCGAACAATCTCACGACATTGTTCCAAAAGGGGAAGTTGATCTTCTCCAACAGGAACGAGTTCTCCCATGAATGCCGTAATATCTGCAGCTTGACTAACTGGGTATCCCAAAAAGCCATAAGTAACAGACTCACCACTTTCCCCAAAAAGTGCCTTTTTCTGCGCAACTTCCGTCTTTACGGTCGGATTGCGGAATAATCTAGAAACGGTAACTAAATTAGAATAAAAAACAGTCAACTCCGCAATTTCAGGAATTCTAGATTGTACAAAGATTGTCGCTTTCTTTGGATCAATTCCCATCGAAAGCAAATCCATCGTAACTTCTCTCGTATTGATACGAACTTTTTCCGGATCATGAAAATTATCAGTTAAAGCTTGCACATCTGCAATTTCAAAGTAAGATTCATAATCATTTTGTAACAGTACCCAATTTCTAGTTGCCCCAAAATAATGTCCGATGTGTAACTTTCCAGTCGGTCTAATTCCTGTCAAAATGATTTTTTTCATGTTTCCTTCACCTCGTAATTAATTTTACACGTATTATTGACAAAGCGCAAGTAAATCGTTATAATTAAACCTAATAAAAACGTTGAAAAAGACGATGATTTCATAGAATGGATAGAGAGTTCGTGGCTGGTGGAAACGAATCATTCAGAAATCGGAGAACACTTTGGAGTTGCTTGAAGAAATCAGTAGACCAAGCCGGGAAATACCGTTATCCAAAAATGAGAGGTTGCAAAAGAGTATCGTTTGCAACAATCAGGGTGGTACCGCGGATTAAACAGAAATTCGTCCCTAGTGGATAGAGTTTCTGTTTTTTTGTTTCCAAAAAAGATGATTAGGAGGAATGTTTATGCAATTAGATGTAAAAGAAATTTATCAAGATACAGACAAGTACATGGATCAAGAAGTAACTGTCTCTGGATGGATCCGAAATCATAGAAAACAAAAAGAGTTCGGGTTTATCGATTTCTCAGATGGTACTTGTTTTGAACATTTACAATTGGTGTACGACCACGAATTAAAAGATTTTGAAGAAATTCAAAAATATCGTAACGGCAGTGCCATCACAGTAACAGGAACGTTGATTGCTTCTCAAGGTGCCGGTCAAAAATTTGAAGTTAAGGTCAGTCAAATCCAATTAGAAGGAGATTGCCCAGAAGATTACCCAATGCAGCCGAAAAGACACTCATCTGAATTTTTAAGAGAGCAAGCCTACTTACGTCCCAGAACGAATTTATTCCAAGCAATTTTTAGAGTGCGTAGTGTAACAGCTATGGCCATCCATACTTATTTCCAAGATCATGGTTACGTGTATTTTCACGCCCCATTATTTACAGCATCTGATTGTGAAGGTGCCGGTGAAATGTTCCATGTTACAACGCAAAATTTGGATACGATTGCAAAAAACAAAAAGAACAATCCAGAAAAAGAATTATTCGGTCGCAGTGTAGGTCTTACTGTTTCTGGACAATTAGAAGCCGAAACGTTTGCTACAGCATTTAAAAAGACATACACATTTGGGCCTACGTTCCGGGCCGAAAACTCCAATACTAAATTTCATGCCAACGAATTTTGGATGATTGAACCAGAAGTCGCATTTTGTGATTTGAAAGGCATCATGGACATCGAAGAAGAATGTTTAAAATACATCATCTCTTACGTCCTAGAACACGCCAAATCAGAGATGGAATTTTTAGATAAATTTGTAGAAAAAGGTCTGATTGATAAATTAACGAAATTGGTAAACAGTAAATTTACAAGAATTACCCATGAAGATGTAATCACACTGTTAAAAGAGGCTGAGAAGAATGGCACCCAATGGGAATTTAAACCAGAATATGGCGAAGATATTGCCAAGGAGCATGAGAAGTATATTACAGAATATTTTAATGGTCCAGTATTCATTACGGATTGGCCAAAAGACATCAAGTCATTTTATATGAAACAAAATGCTGATGGCAAAACCGTTGCCGCAGTCGATCTAGAAGTACCGGGGGTAGGAGAATTGATGGGCGGATCTCAAAGAGAAGAAGACTATGACAAACTATACACCCGTATGAAAGAATTAAAAATGGAACCAAAAGATTACGAATGGTACTTGAATTTAAGAAAGTACGGAACATGCGTCCACAGCGGCTTTGGAATCGGTTTTGAAAGATTATTAATGTACTTAACAGGAGTCGATAACATCCGCGATGTCATTCCGTATCCAAGAACTCCAGGAAACTGTGAATACTAGAAGAAAACTGGCATAAGCCGGTTTTTTTTATGATTTTCCATAATTTGGTATATTTTAAGTGCTGAATTCCCATACTATAAACGGAGGATATTATGAAAAAGATAATTATTATAGGATTGGGAATTTTATTATTTACTGGTTGCGATGACGTAATGAACACACCAACCAAACGAGTAGAAGAATTTTTAGGAAAATATCAAACAATGGATAGTGAAGTCATCAATGATTTGGAATCGGTTTTAGATGATAATCCATATTTAAATGATGAATCTAAAAAAGAATATGAAAAAGCTCTAAAGAGACAGTATCAGAACTTAAGTTATAAGGTGAAAGATGAAATATTCAACGGCAGCAATGCAACCGTCGAAGTCGAAATCGAAGTTTACAACTATAAAAAGATAAATGACGATGGCGATAGTTATGTACTAGAACATCAAGATGAATTTCTAAACGAAGATGGTACTCTGAATGAAGAAAAAGCAACTGCTTACAAAATCGAACAGATGAATAAAACAAGTGAAAAAGTAAAATACACGATTACATTTTCTTGTACAAAAGAAGGAAATACATGGAAATTAGACCCGATTACGGAAACAACTCGACAAAAAATACACGGATTGTATTAAAAAACGCAAAAAACAAGCATATACTTTGTTAGGTGATTGAATGAAAAAGTATATCCTTGTTTTTTTTATGGCTCTGATTTTAGGTTTGATATCT
The DNA here is from genome assembly GCA_003149915.1 of Bacillota bacterium. Lineage (GTDB taxonomy): Bacteria > Bacillota_I > Bacilli_A > RF39 > UBA660 > Faecenecus > Faecenecus gallistercoris. The sequence goes on along the minus strand of QAMK01000033.1, from coordinate 7,819 downwards.
TCGATACATCCAGTTTACGCTTTAAACGATACAGCATCTTCCAGCATTGTCATGGACATCTCATCCGGTCGCATCCTGTATGAAAAAAATAGCCATTCACAACGTCTAATCGCATCGACTACAAAGATTATGACCTGTATCTTAGCAATTGAAAATGGTAATTTAGACGATACGGTTCAAGTTGGCGAAGAGGTTCTAAAAATGTACGGCTCCAACATTTACTTGGAGTTAGGTGAAAAGATGACACTAAAAGATCTCTTATATGGAATGATGTTACGAAGTGGAAACGACGCTGCTACAGTAATTGCTACTTATATTGGCAAAGATCAAGAGACATTTGTTGAAATGATGAATCAAAAAGCAAAAGAAATTGGAATGCGGGACACCATTTTTAGAAATCCAACTGGATTAGATGATTATGAGGAAAACTACTCGACCGCGTATGACATGGCTCTGCTTTCAAAATATGCCTATCAAAACGAAACATATCGCGAAATTGTAGGTACGGAAAAGTATCGTGTCGAAGGTGAAAAACTATACATCTGGAACAATCGTAACGAATTACTAAAAACGTATGATTATGCCACAGGCGGAAAGACCGGTTATACACCACGAGCAGGCCATACACTAGTAACTACTGCATCTTACAACGGATTAGATCTTACAGCAGTAACATTAAATGATGGCAATATGTACTTGAATCAAGAAGAAATGTACGATTATGCGTTTTCCAATTATGAACGAATCACAATTTTAGATAAAGACCACTTCGAAGTATCCGATAATTATTATCAAGATAAAATTTATATCAAAAACTCATTTCAATATCCTTTAACGAAAGAAGAACAAGAAGAGGTAACTACCTTGTTAAGTTTAACGAAAAAGACAAAATTAAAAGATGGTGACGAAGTAGGTAAGGTCGAAGTATATTTAAATGACGAAAAGATTCACGAAGAACCGGTATTTGTAGAAATTAAAAAGAAAAGAACATTTTGGGATTTTTTAAAAGATTTATTTTAATTGCTAAATTACTAAAATCCGAGTATAATATCGCTAGGTGATACAAATGGAACGGTTACAAAAAGTAATAGCAGAGGCAGGAGTTGCTTCTAGACGAAAAGCAGAAGAACTGATACGAGCAGGAAAAGTAAAAGTAAACGGTGTCGTAGTAACGCAATTAGGAACTAAGGTAACGGGAAAAGAAACCATTATGGTCGATGGAAAAGTTTTAAACAAAGAAGAAAAGGTGTACTTTTTATTGAATAAGCCACGTTCTGTTGTGACGACGACAAGCGATGATAAACATCGTAAGACGGTAGTCGACTTAATTGATACGGATGCTAGAATTTACCCAGTCGGCAGACTAGATTACGATACAACAGGAGCCTTACTTTTAACGAATGATGGTGAATTTGCCAACTTGATGATGCATCCCAAAAATCAAATTGAAAAGGTTTATGTTGCCAAGGTAAAAGGAATTGCTAAGGCAGAACACATCATCCCACTATCAGAAGGAGTTGTGATCGATGGCAAAAAGACTGCCCCTGCAAAAGTAAAATTGCGTAAAGTAAATCGTGATAGCAACACATCGATGGTAGAAATTACCATTCACGAAGGTAGAAACCATGAAGTAAAAAAGATGTTTGCAAAGGTTGGCTTAGAAGTAATTAAACTAAAAAGAGAGCGAATTGCATTTTTAAACTTGAAAGGATTAGAGTCAGGAGAGTATCGTAGATTGACACCGAAAGAGTTAAAAGAACTATACTTCTTGACACACCCCGAAAAATATCAAAAAGAAAAACACTAGTTTCGACTAGTGTTTTATTCTTCTGTAATGGCACCTACAGGACAACTTTCTTTTGCATCCTGTGCATTGGCAACATCACTTTCTGGAACTGTATCTACTTTTGCAACTGCATGTCCATCGTCGCCAATTTCAAAAACATTTGGGCAAATTGCTTGGCATGCACCACAACCGATACAAGTATCTTGATTTACTTTTACTTTCATAATTTCCCTCCATAAATATTATAAATCAAAATGTACAAAATACCAATAAATAAATGAAACTCTATTTTTTTTTGTGTCAAGTTATGGTATGATAATAACAGAAAGTAAGGATGTGAGACCATGGCAAGTAGAATGGATCGCTATAACAAACCACAAGAACCAGAATCAAAGTCTCGTATCGCTAGACATCATTCTTTATATGATGACTTTAGTCAAAATGCACGGTATACAGAATATACAAACGTCGACAATGGTATTCCAATTGATTTGAGTGGAATCAAAAAGGAACCGAAAAATAGAGAGGATTATCAACGCAACAAAGATGTAGAAATGCTCTTGGATCATGTTACAGATAATGCTGATTCCCTGTCATCTATCCTAAACCAAGAACCAAATAAGGTTTATGATATCAATAGTGTTTTGGCAGAAGCAAAGAAAAATCGTGGTCAAACAGATGACTTAGAGCAAAAACGAAAACTACGAAATGAAAGTCTAAATATTTTGACGAGCATTGACAAAAGAGAAGAGGAGGAACGGAAGAAACCTCCAAAACGGAAAGAAGATTCTGGACTAGATGAAGAAGAGAGCAAGAATTTAGAAGAGTTAATTCATACAATTTACGATGCCGCTATGACGCAAAAAATTAAGATGGAAGAAGAAAAAGAAAGCGAACCAGATCAAGAGACAGAAGATTCTCAACAAGAAAAAGCATCTGCTGATAAAGAAGAACATACCCCAGTAATCGGAGATAAACAGGATGCCTCTTTATTAAGCGATTTAATGCCTAGTAGCAATACGGAAACAGTGTTAACAGGGGAAATCAGTAAAGAAGTAATCGAGGAAATGTCGAAAACCGAATCGACGGAAGAGAAGACTGAACAAACGACGGATACGAGATTCAAAGATAAAAATGTCGACCAGTCCTTTTATACACGTTCGATGGATTTAAGTGATGCCGATTTTACCGAAGAAGACGATTCTTTTGTAGAGAAAAAAAGTTCTGTATGGCTATTTATAAAAATACTTCTTGTCATTATATTAGTAGTAGGCATTGGTATTTTAATCTTTATTTTAATTAATCAATTGTAATTGGAAATCAAACAAAAAATAAGATAAACAAACATATAATAAAGTGGTGATGATATGTGAAACGCTCCACTTTTTTTGTTGTTACGATGGTAATGATTATTGCAATGACCGTGGGTTACCTGTATTGGATTAGCACAAGAGTTTGGCCCGGCGTTGAAAGAAGGGCAGTTCAAGAAGTGGAGAATATCATTTCAAAAATGGTAAATGCATTGGCAACCGAAGAAGATTATGATGTTGAAAAATTATATATTGTAGAAAAAAATGCCAACGATGAAATTATTATGATTGACTTTGATCAAAGTGAAGTAAATAGGGTATTGGAAAGAATTACTGCGAATTTAGGAACTTATTTAGTGGCACTCGAAAAAGGAAACATGGAGGAACTTGAGAAACATAACATCTATTTTACGAGTATTATTAAAAATCACGATGATGACATCTATCAATACTACTTACGAATGGGTAACGTAACTGGAAATTTATTTTTAGAAAACCTTGGTGCCAAAGTCCCATTGCGAATTAATTTTATCGGAAATATTAACAGTAGCATCGATTTTGAAACAGAGGAATACGGAATTAACAATATTATAACTAAACTGTTCTTAAAGTTGGAATTAAATGTCTCCGTTATTTTACCAATGTCAGTAAAACAAAGCACAGTATCAACAGAAATTCCAATCGCGATAAAAATGGTACAGGGTTTAATTCCGGATTACTACCAAAATTTACCAAATAGTGTTACTGCATCAAAAGAATTGAACATTGACGAGTATCGTGATAAAATAAATATAGAGTAGAAGAGAGTAAAGGACATGATAAGATGAAAAAAGTGACATTAAATGGTAAAATTTACCAATTAATCGAAAACAAAAGTAATTGCTTTAATGAGGAAGATGTAATTCCTAAGTTTACAGAATATTTTGATACATTCGACTACGTACTAGGAGATTACTCATATGGTAAATTGAGATTAAAAGGTTTCTATGATTCTACGAGTAACAAAAAAACCAAAATCAATGACGTATCTCGTTGGAAAGAATACGTAAAGAGTTATTGTGCTTACGACTGCAACTATTTTTTACTAAAAAAAGAAAAATAAGTGGTTGAAATCTGATAATTATATGGTACAATTATATATAAGAAGAATAGAAGAGGAGGATCTTTTTTATGAATGATAAAAAAATGATGTCTATTGTTTTACAAGATGGAACCATCGATGAAGTGGAAGTATTATTGACGTTCGAGTTGGTTGATTTAAAAAAACAATATATTGTATATACAAAAAATGAAGTAGATGAAAATGGTAATGTTACGATTTATATTTCAACAGTAACTGGTAGCGATGATAATGTTCATTTAACGAATATTGAAACAGAAGAAGAATGGACTAGAATTAAAGAAGTATTAAGAGAATTATCAAAAGCATAAAGATATATGATAGAAAGTGAGGCCGTTTGATATGAGTAATGTAGCAGAAAGATTGAGTACAAATGGAACTGTTGTAGATTTTAGACATGCTGACAAGGTTTATGGAGATGGGACTCGATTAATTAAATTGTCCCCAACGTCTATGAGTGGAGTAAAAGCAAATATAATAGATTTAAGAAATGCATTTCAAGCTATGCAACAAAATGCACCCGCTCCAGCTCAATCAAATGTACAACCAGAAACCACATCAACACCAGTTGAACAAGCTACGGTCGCTGAAAATACGCAAAGTGCTAGTCAAAAATTATCTAAAATCGTTCCGCTAAATTTTTCGAGAGCAACTGCCGATGAAGATTATCATCGTGGGGTAAGACTTGGAAGTGCCGGCAAACAAAATATTAAGAGCCATTTGGTTGTTTCTGATACTGTAATGATGCAAACACCAGTAGAAACTGCTGTTACCACAACACCGGAAGAAGCTAATTTGCGTCACGAAGAAACGCCAGTCGACAATGCTAATATACCACCAGAGGAAAAACCGGTAGAAGCAACTGATGAAAGCAAAGAAATGTTAAATAAATTACATACTAGTACAGAAAATTTAATATCAGTCAATAATCAAAAACAAGCTAATCAAGCTATTCGTGATCAAGCCAAAGCAACAAATGATGAAGCAATTAGAACTGCCGAGATGGCTGCTGCGGATTTAGAAGAAGCAAGAAAGAAAGAAGAACTTGCTAAACAGGCAGAGAAAGTTGCAAAACAAGAAAATAAAAATTTAACAGTTCAAGTTGGAGTGATGATTTCAACGATTTCTAATGCAACGAGAGCAACTGAAGTGAAAGCAGCTGAGTTACAACAGGAAGCTCGTCACTTAGATGATGATACAAAACAACAAAATGCTAAAGCCGCAGCAGATAAAGATGCCACAGCAGTGGCTTTACAAAGTGCTGAAGCACACAATAAAGTAGCAGATGAATATAGTACAAAAAATATGGAGATCAGAAAACAATTAGATGAAGCAAAAGCACGTATCCAGGCTGGAAACATTCAATTACAACCTGTTGATATGGATAAAATAGAAGCAGAGCAGGGTAATTTATTTGCTATGAATGATAATAATTACGATAATGATTATTCTAATGAAGATAATTATTCGTTTATTAGAAAAGCAGCCTAATGGTTGCTTTTTTTGCATTTTTTTTATCTATGAAATATATATTAAAATATAATTAGGTGATTTTCATGAAAGAAAAAATCCAATATTATTATAATATGATTCCAAAAAACTTAATTTATAGAGCAGAATATATAGAATTTATTAGTAATAATGACCATTATTATTTAATGTTAGAAAATGGAAAATTTCAACAAGCAATGTTAATAGACAAAATCATGAAGTTAAATAAAATAGATATATATGATTTTATTGTAAATAAAAATTTCCAGTATATAACATTAATAGATAATAAAAGTTATGTTTTATTAAAACTCTTAGTAGAAAAGACAGAAAAAGAAATTGATTTAAATGACCTATTATTATTTGCAAATTTAACTTTAAACTTTACATCAGAACTAAGATGGATTGACAAATGGACTCAAAAGACAGATGCTTTAGAATCTAATCGAAGTGAATTACTATCAAAAAATGTGACGTTGGAAAAAACGTTAGATTATTACTTAGGCATAAGTGAAAATGCTATTATGTATGTAAAATATCATTCTTCAAATATTGGTAAAATTTACCAATTACATTTACAACATGAACGATTAAATACCAAAACTCGAAAATATATTATGTTTTACAATCCATTTTATATAATATTTGACATTCGCGTAAGAGATATTAGCGAGTTAATAAAGCAATATATTTTGGAAGGTAAAAATTATAAGAAATTACTGAAGGAGATAATAGAAATTATGAAAATAAACTCTAATGAAATAGGATTGATCGTATCACGCATTATGTTTCCAACGTATTATTTTGATTTTATAGAAGATGAAAATAGTTTTGCCAATAAAAAAATAATAACTTTTTCGAGTTATTATTTAGATACCATGAATGAAATTATAAAATTAGCTAGTAGCTATTATGAAATACCTATGCCAGACTATCTTCATCAGTAACGTTGCGCACTTCAATAACTTCTGGAATTTCGCTTGTAATAGCTAATTCAATGCCATCTTTTAAAGTATAGTTAATTAAGCTACATCCAGCACATGCACCGCTTAATTTGACATAGCAAATCCCATCTTCAAATTTAACGAAGTCGATCATTCCACCATCGCTTACTAAAAAAGGACGTAATTTATCAATGATAGAAATAATTTTTTCTTCAATCTCATTATTTGTTTTCATAAAATCACCTAAAGAAAATTATACTCAAAATATGAAAGAACTGCAATATTATTGATGGATTAAAAAAACTTTGATATAATGAAAAAGAAAAAAGAGATGATTTTATGACGAAATATAGTGAAAATGAAATAGTAACAGGATGCGTAACTGGTATAGAAAAATATGGCATTTTTGTTGGTTTAGATGAATATTATAGTGGCTTGATTCATATTTCAGAAATTTCTGATGATTTTGTAAAAAACATAAATAGTTATGTCCGAGTAGGTGAGACAATTAAAGCGAAAGTATTAAGCATCGATGAGGAATCTTATCATCTTAAACTGAGCATAAAAAATATTAATTATAAAGTAGTAAAAAAGAAAAGACTAAAAATCATTGAGACACCATCTGGATTTAAACCTTTAAAGAACAGATTAAATGGCTGGATTAATGATAAATATAAAGAAATAATGAAAAAAAATGAAAAAAAAGATTAAATTTTATTGACAAAGCTGGGACTAGATGATATATTTAATATCGTCCAATTGATTTTTCGGGCGATTAGCTCAGTTGGTTAGAGCACCTGCCTTACAAGCAGGGGGTCATAGGTTCGAGTCCTATATCGCCCACCATGAGTGCCGAAATAGCTCAATTGGTAGAGCAACTGATTTGTAATCAGTAGGTTCCGGGTTCGATTCCTGGTTTCGGCACCATTTTTTTGGAGAGGTAGCGAAGAGGCTAAACGCGACAGACTGTAAATCTGTTCCCTTTGGGTTCGATGGTTCGAAACCATCTCTCTCCACCATATTGTTGCCTCGTAGCCAAGTGGTAAGGCATAAGACTTTGACTCTTACATGCGCTAGTCCGAATCTAGCCGAGGCAGCCATTTGTTCCGTTAGCTCAGTCGGTAGAGCATTTGACTTTTAATCAAAGGGTCTGGAGTTCGAATCTCCA
>QAMK01000020.1 GCA_003149915.1 Bacillota bacterium | reverse complement strand
GTGCGGTTCAGAAAACTTTTCCCGCGGCTTCCCCTGAAAAAGGCAGGCCGCAAAGGTTCCGACAGCCCTGACCGCCAGGATGGGGAATAGCCGGGGGAGGGGGCACCGGAGCCGTGCGTATCCGAGATGCCGCTCCGGCATCTGGCCCTGCAAAGCAAAAGACCGATAATCATTGATTATCTAGATGCTCTCAAGGGCTATCCGCGCGCGATGATCGCAGTACAACGCGATTTCTCGAGCGAAATGGTGCTCGAAACGCTGGAGGAGCAGGGCTACACCGTCACGAAGATCCCGATGTATATCTCCGGAGAGGTCGATGCCCCGGAACCTCCTGAAACAGTCGATCCGGACGCCTATGAGGAGAGGAGGAGTACAAGAAGCCCTCGCGGACTACGAAAGCGAAACGGAGGATTTTAAGGCCGAATACGCGGATTTCGAATACGCCGTCGAGGAGGGACGAATCCGCAAATACGCCCTGATCGAGAACCGCGATGTCCGGGTGATCTACGAGGAAGTCGAAGAAGAGGAGGTCGCCACGGGCGAGGTAGACGACGAGGGTCGGCAGGTCTATGAAATGATTGCACCCGAGCGGCCGATCGAGGCACTGAAACGGCAGGATCGTACAGTGCGAAACCAATACGTTCAGGCGGTTTATTCGGACATACGAGAGGTTGTTAAGCAAGGGAAAGTTACCCGTGCCAACCTCAAACAAGAGGAGAAGAACGTTGCCCTGTTCGCACTGCTTAAAACCTAAATTTCGAATTCGAGATTTGAGGAATTGGGGCTTGAGTGGGACAACAGCAAGGATAGCGACGTTCAGCACCTCGCCGCCGTAGAAGGATTCACGCCCCAGTATTTCAATATGGTGCTCCGGATGTATATTCAAGCATACTTATCGAAAGTTGTTGTCCCAGCGGTAGAAATGGAAGACCCGGAGATGAAATTGCTCGAAGAGTTTGCCGAACAGAACTTCAAGAAAAAAGTAGACGAAATCCGTACAGGCGTTGGAGCCGCTAAACTCCGGCGCCGAAAACCCGGCGAACCGGGGAAAAACATTAAAAAAAGCCGGGTTTAACCACTCCCGACTTTGGCAGTGAAACGACAAAAACCGAGCCGGGGCCGACCGTGCGCAGCAGGGACTGCACACGGCGGCGGCCGACCCGGAACCGTCCGGGGGAATAAACTTGAGTTAGTGACGCACCTTTACGCCGGACGGGGATAGGATGCCGCACTCCGCCGCGCGGAGCCGGAAGACGAAGAAACGAAGTCCGCCGCCTGCTCCCGGCCGGGAAGCAAGTGTAATCCGCACACGTGGCGGCGGAGCTTCGTTTTGCTGTGGTCAAAACGCGGGAACGGACATTGTACACCGCCGCTGCCCGGCCTGCGCCTGCGTTCGGGCGTCTGGCCGGGAATGTAAGTACGGATACGGTTCCGGAGGTTCGGCAGCAGTCCTGCGGTGAAGTCGGTGAAGCTGGAACCGTATCCGTGATGAGTTGTGCCGCCGTTTTTTTCAGACCGTTGAAACCGGGACGGGGTGCGAAAGTCTCTGCCGACCCGTAAAGACTGTCCTTTCCGTCCGAGTTGCCATAGGCTGAAACCGAGCGGAGAACGGCGGCATATATCGTTTGTGTGAACAGATCGAAGAAAAAACGGCCAGGGTTACATATATCGAAACCGCGGTTGTAGTGGTTCCTACCAGATTTTAGGGCATACTATAACGAACAAAGGCCGGAACAGGAATTGTTAAAACAATCGCTGTTCCGACCTGTCGTTTAGGGGAATGTCCCCTTATTTCTCGTGGCTGATAACATAATACGAAGCCTTGCTGCGCACCCCTTCTCTGGATTCGATCTATATTCTTTGCGAGTACTTCGGCATTACTCTCCGCGAGTTTTTCGATGTTGAGGGGTTTGATATACCATCCAAGAAATAGGGCTTCAATTTCTGAACGTGTTCGGGTTTTTCTTACTATCTTTGACCACGGAACCCCGTCACTACCCAAACAATGGAACTTCAACCTATCCAAAATAAAATCTTCGAGATCTGCGGCCAGCGCGTGATGCTCGATTTCGACCTCGCCGCACTTTACCAGGTAGAAATACGACGCAGACTTATGTTGGTTAAGCGCTATGTAAGAGATAATCTGGAAGCGATAAACGATTTGAGTGTGGATGTCTAAAAAGACATTGAGACGATTTATGAAGCTATCGGGGCCTTGTCGGTAGCCCGGAAACAGATAGCTGCTGAAAGGCAGCTATCTGTTTGTGTTTTATTCCTGTTCGGCCGCTCTTACGGGTTCAGGGGCTGGCTGGTTTGACTGACGTGCTACCCAAGCATCGAAAGCTGGTCGTTTCTCTCGGAATTCTCTTTTCCAATAGTTGCTAAATTTTATATTCTTGTCATTCTTCCGGCTCCTGCGCAAAGATAACAGACGCGCAGCCTACGCCGTGGCAGGCTGAAGTCTCGGCACAAAAAAAGCACCGTAAAGGTGCTTTTTTTATACCTCGATCCCCGGCTCCGGCCTTGCCGCCTGTTATTGCCCTTTGCTCCGAGAGCCGGGATAATCAAATGTCTTATAAAGACATTGATTCGATTTAATTCCGGTAAAATATCAATTATTAATTTATTAACCCCTGCCATGCCCGGCAGGTTAAATATGGGCCGAAACTATGAATAAAATCGAATTGCAGAAAGGACTCAACGACGTTGTGACGAACACGGTGCAACGTATGATCGACCGCAACCAGAACAACGTGAAACAAACGCTTCAGCGGTTAATGTCGGAACACCGTTCCGCGCAGGATTTCATTGCCCCGATCGGGGTTGAACTCAAAAAGAAAGATACGGTTCCGGTAATCAAATTCACCGAACAGGGATATATTACGATGAATGTTAATAAGAACCGCTACTCGCTTCATCCGCACGCAGTAGGGCAGTTGGCCGAGAAGATGAATATCCCCTCGAAATACCTCCGGCAGCTATCAGAAGGTACGGAGTGGCAGCGGCAGCTTGCGACGCAGATTCTCAACGAACATTCCGGGTGGACGGAGCGCACGCGCGTGCTGGTGCGGACTGTCGGCAACCAGGTGCGCGGTGTGTTGTCGGACAGCTACCGGCGTCTGAACAGCGAGCAGATCCTTACGGCCTTTCTGCCGGAAGCCATGAGCCAGGGCGCCGTTCCCTGCGATGCTTATATGAGCGACACAAAAATCTGGGTCGAAACGATCCTCCCGGAACCTATCAGTATCCCGACGGAATTCAACGGAACGGTGATGGTCTATATGGGCGCACGGTTCTCTACCTCCGACTACGGGGACGGGGCTGTGGATATGCGGGCATATCTGCTCAATGGTGTCTGCCTGAACGGGATGGTGCGTGAGAGCCTGATGAAGCAGGTACACCTCGGCTCCCGGCTGCCCGATAACCTTCAGTTTTCCGAACGCACTTATGCCCTTGAAACGGAAACAACGGTGTCGGCAACCAAAGACTTTACGAAGAATCTGTATAGCCGGGATAACATCATGCGGCAGGCCGCGTCAAGGTGGACTTCGACGACGAATTCAAGAAACTCGTCAAGGCAAATAAGCTCCTTAAATCCGAAGGTGAGAGCGTTCAGAAATTATTGATGAACGGTAATCCCGAAGACGGGCTTTCCGGCGGCCCTTCCCTTTGGAAACTGACACAGGGATTGACGGCCGTTGCCCGGGAAATGGAACCGACCCGCAGCCGGGAACTGCACGAGATTTCCGGCGAACTCATGCGTCGGATCAAATCGTAGCATCGAATTCCAATCTCAAACCGCTTGCGGAAGTCTTGAACAACTATGGGTTCAATACGGAAAATTTTGTGGAAAGCATTGCATTACTGCATCCGACAATCCAGCAAAGGTTGTTTCGGTTGATAAAGGTTTCGGCTTTGTATATGGCCTTCGGCCAGATTCGCATCGACGACCGGAACCGGGCGTCCTTTGAAATGTGCGAGGCGCTTGCGCCGATACTGCGCGAATCCCACCTGCCCCATATTTAGGGGGGGCGCGGCCACAGCGTAGAGCGATCTATCCGGGAATCGCCATGCTCAAGATCGAAGGGTCGTAAGGCGATTTCCGGATAAAATCGTTATCTATGATATTCCCTGCCATAGCCTTGTCGGGATAGGGCTTCAGCAGTCCCATAATCTCTTTCTCGGACAGTTCCGGGTCGAGCCATCGCTGCTCGTCTTTCGGTCGCAGAATCACCGGCATCCGGAAGTTCGTATTGTGTATGTAACGCATCATTTCGTTTGCCCCGGTCGTGATGATCGAATAAGTTCCGACGTATTCATCAAGCTCTTTGTTGTGCCAGCAATCGAATATCCCTGCGAAAGCTATGATGGGGAGGTCATGCACGGTAATGTCGTAGGGAACTTTGCGTTCACCCTCATGCCGCCAATCGAAGAATCCGGAAGCCGGAACCAAACAACGCTTTTTGCGGATCGGCTCCCGGAATGAAGGCTTCGAGAAGATCGTTTCTGACCGGGCGTTTATCGTGCGGTTGCGGATTGCTATGGCATCCTCCAGAGTGTCCGTCCAAAAGGGAATCAACCCCCAGCGCAAGAACTGTATCTCTTCCTCGGACGTTACGATCGGATACTGCGCATGGGAAAATGCTGAAACATGGTAAGACGGCCGGAACACCTGAATCAGATCTGCTTTCCGGTCAAAGCGCAGAGATAGCTGTTTCGGTGCTGCGATTAAGGCGGTGTGGTAACACATAACGTTTTTTCTGCGAACAGCTAAATCTATGCCATGCAACCTGTCGGGCAGATTCGAATTTACCCTTTTTTGCAGGGCGTTTTCAGGACATTTTCAGCCTGTCATTTCAATGTAAGAAAATATTTTTGTCAATTTGTTGATTATTAAATATGTACGATGGCCTTTGTAAGGTTGTTGCGGCTTGGTGTTTCGGGATTTATCCGCTAACTTTGAATTGCACGTTGGCTGATAAACCTATGGAAAAGATGTCGCTCAAAAAAGGAATAATCTGCATCTTCGTTCTGTTTTGTGGATTCTCACTGCATCGGACGAACGGCCAGCAGATCGGCCTGACGCAGAACGGAGCGCCGGGCGAATCCCGCAGCCGGCATTACCGGCAGGCGTATCTCGAAATGGCCGATATGCTCGACGGGAAAATTCCCTTGAGCATAAAACGTGCGGTCTTCCTTGCGGAGTGGGCTTACCTCGACGGCGACCTCGATTACGACGCTTATTGCCTCGGTATAGATACAACCGTCGCGTTTCTGCAAAGGTTCATTGCGGCAAACGGACTCGAACGCTACAAGACCGGGAAGAATCTGGCACTCACGGAATACTTTTTCCGACCCTATTCCGGGAACGGGCATAAACCGTTTATCTATGATTTTGCCGATACCGGAGGTGAGGACGATTTTACAAAGCAGTTCGTAACCAAAGTCATGCGGACGCATACCGGACAGTGCCGTTCCCTGCCGATGTACTTTAAGGTGCTGGCCGAATCCCTCGGTGCGGAAGCGTATATAGCGTATGCCCCGGCCCATGTGTTTATCCGCTATCGGAACGAGGATAAGATGTACCCGGAAGAGTGGGTGAACGTGGAACTCACCACGCACCAGATCACCCCGGAATTTTTCTATAAGGAGCATTTCCAAGTCGGCGACAAGACCATCGAGAATAAGGTTTACCTCGCCCCGCTGACCGACCGTGAAACCGTTGCGTCACAGCTTGCCGACCTCGCGTTCGGGTACCGGAACAAATTCCAATGTTACGACGAGTTTACCCGCCTCTGCGCGGAGAAATCGTTGGAGTACTATCCGCAGTATCCCAAGACGTGCATCATTCTGGGGAAGTCCCTCGATGCGGCCCTTGTAAAACATCTCATGGAAAACGGGTGTAAGGAGGACGCTTGTACCCGGCAGATTGAAGCGCAATCGGCCGCCCTTTTCGAAAAGCTGCAAGCATTGGGCTGGGAAGATATGAGCGAGGAGTTGTATGACAAACTCGAAAAGGGCAACGAGGAGGGAAAGAAAATGCAGGAAGCAGCCGTACAATAAAACACCGATACTGTAACCCTAAAATTATATTATTATGAAACCTAAACTTTTGACCGCTGCGATTTGCATTGTCGCTTTATTTTCAGTAGATTTGATCTACGGGTATCATCCGATTTCGCCGTATGTGTATTGTGCCGGCAATCCGATTAAATATGTCGATCCGAATGGTAACAAATTAAAGATTGCAAATAATGCTTCCGGAGCTATGTATAATATGGCAAAGATTGTCGCTACAAGCGGGGGCAGAATGGTTGCAGATCGAATGATAGGCTCTGGTAAGACATATAACCTTGAAGGAACTTTTTGGACGGGAAGTTCCTCTTACGACTATAAATCCAGAACGATTTCTTATGTCAAAAATCCTTGGCGTCCAAGAGTAGACGGAGGATCGCTTTCAAGCGCAACGGCGATGGGACACGAGCTGTTTCATGGTTTTCAGGATGATACAGGTAATATGGGGCGGTATGATGGTGCGGTAAAAGGTGTAACCCGTCTTGAAGAAGGAGCAGTAGGTTTTGCCAATTATTTACGCTCGTCTTGGGGCGAAGGGCCAATAAGATTCGAATACGACGGCCTTTCTGATTTTAGCCCGGCCTTTTTTCCTGTTGATGCGAAAATATCCGAATTCTCGAATATAGATTCCAGCAAAGACGGCAACAAAGCCGGATTTAGCTATGTCAGCACCTCGGGAGATACATCTGTAACACATTACATAGAAGTTTATATCGACAAAGATCAAAATATAAATTATAGATTTTACGACAATGAAAAAGACTACCGAAATGCTGTGTCCAACTGGTAAGAAGACGCGTATTTTTATTTGGGCCGTAATTATTTTGTCATGCTTGTATATATTGCTTGATCCGCTTAACCGATATTTTCAGGAAGGTATTTTGGGCTTGGTCAGTTATAAATCATATCTTTACTCTGCCCAGGATATGTTTTTTGCTCTGTGTGCTGTAATCGGGCTGTTGAATCTTACAAAATATCCTCCTCTGGGATGGACATTGGCAAATATAGCTATTGCGGGGTTCATAGTTTTCCCTATCTATTGTCTTTGTGCGGGAGTGTTATTCCGAACCAATATCATGGATTTATTGTGCATTATGCCCATTCTTTCATTCGTATTATTATTTGTCATAAATAAAAAAGGGTGCAGACCTGAATACTGGTATTTTTATCTGCTGTTAATCTTCATTTTGACACTTTGCGAAGTTATATTTATCGTGTACGCCAGCCGAAATTATCTCTGGGTAGGTTGAAGATACGCTGTAACTCTCTTTTTTCATACGACACAGAATTAAAACATACCGGACTGTATTGACCCCAAAACAATTAATCCCCGAGAGAATGTATATGTCTCAAAGGAATTGATGTTGGATGCCGTGGAAGGGCTTAATCCTAAACTTCTTGGCGTGAATTTGCCACCGAGAATTTGACTGACACCGAACGTGAGGAAATGAATCGGAGTATAAAAGAGATGATCGAGAAATGGGGAAGATGTATGGAAATTTGATAATAAAGGAAATATTGTCAACCATATAGAAACAGATAAAATCGATGCGTTTTATATGGTGAAACAAGTGGATGGCGAATGGCAACGCACGGGACATGGACTGGAATATGAATATGAGACTATTGAATCTCAAAAAACTTACACATATTCTCCCGACGGTGTTGCGGTAGGTTCTTATGATGTTTTTCGGATGAGAGGCGATGACAATGGAACGGCTTTATTCAATTTCATGGCGGATCATATTTCCGGAAGTGAGAGCAAGGTTGAAATAGGCCAGATTATGACTGGGATTGAAGGTGACAAAGGATTGAATTTCATCACTACTTCGCATACTGCACGCCAAGAGGCTGCCATCCCCAATTTAATTAACGGACAAGTAGGAGATGGATATATAGTTCGGGAAATTAATCACAGTCATCCGAATAATCCGTTTCCATCAGATTTTGGTAATAATAAGACGGGAGACATGGGCGCGGCAACCCATCTCACTAATGAATACAGGAAGCGCGGTTTGAATACCCCCCCCCAATTCCATATTTATTATGTCCCGACGCAACAAAAGATACCATTCGGCTCAAGATCGAAAAGAGCCGACTTTAATAAATTTTAATAAATATAGGCGATGAAAAAGTTCCTTTGTATATTGGCACTATTGACATATAGCGGAGAATTGCTGGCCCAGGTCGGTGGGAAACGTAATCCCACGATGGAAACAGCACAATATTCTTTGCCTGTTCTGGCGGTTGTGGATTCGACATTTTTAGTCGGTTTGGATTCGCTGTTGCAGAAATCACCTGATCCGGATGTAAATAACAACGAATATAAATATTTCAGAGTAAGCATAAAACCTATTGAGAACGGAACAGACTTTTTTGTCGAATTAAGCCAAATACCCCGGTCGAAAAAGAGAAAAAACAGCAGGTTGTTTTACCCATAATAACCGGATTTTCATCGTGTCCGGCAATATACCAGAGGGAATGTTTGATAAAACCGCAGAAACAAAATCTTTTTTGTATAGAGATTATGTACAACCATCAATTTTCTCGCTTGAAGATGATATTCCGACTTGGATATTCCAAATAAAAAATGGAGGACTTTATTCCGAATAACCTATCGGTTCAATTATCTTCACATACCGAACAGGTTTCTGCAAAGCGAAATGAACCGCCTTCGACCGCCTGCTCTGAAGTTATAGCAATGTAAGTTGCTATAAACTTTGAAAATACGCTATTATGGAGACTGCGCTTTTGACCGCTGCGATTTGCATTGCTGCGTTATTTTCGGTAGATTTGGCATCCGGGTATCATCTCAGTTCGGTGGATATAAAGGACGCGGTTCAAATACAAAAGCAGCATGGAACGCTTATCTCAAGGCTTATGGATATAAATAAAAGCACAAAGATCATCACTTTACTTTTTTTCGTATCGTTATTGTCGGTATTTGGTTGCCGGCCAAAAGAATACGAATATGTAAGAGCGTATGTGTATGAAACGAAGACCTATCCGTTAAGGGATAACTATTTCAAGATGAATATCAGCTATGAGTTCGAGTATAAAGGTGATACGATAAGAGGAGTTTACTCCACGCATAAATTGCCTGTTGCGCAGAAAGGTGATAGCTTGGTGCTGAAATATCCCATTGGTAAGCCCGAAAAAAATGAGGTCGTAAGTGTTGTGAAAGTTGTAAAAGGTAGAATTCAGCTTTAGGTCTTTTGTTTTGTGTAAGGTCAATCCTATATCACGAAAAAATATCTCACCTAATTAATTGCTAAATTAATTTACAGATATATTTTTGTAAAACCGATCCGATATAAATACTGAACGCTACCCTTGACGAATCAGTGATCGGGAAATGGAGGAATTGTTTGAAAAACATGGAGGGTCTGTTTACGGCGAAACTTTGCGATAAAGCAGATTGACAGAAAGGGCTGATAGAAAACTATCAGCTTTTTTATTCCAACATTAATCCGAATAACCTGGGTTCCATCTTCCCAAAGAATCGTTATCTTCAAATGCTATAAAGCAAATCTTTTCCAATGTGTAACTTTGCCGACTTTGGAATGCCACTTTCCTTGTATAATGTACCCGACATCGTAACATTCCTGTTTATCATTTTTCACGAGTACACGTAACCCTAAAATTATATTATTATGAAACCTAAATTTTTGACCGCTGCGATTTGCATTGTCGCTTTATTTTCAGTAGATTTGACCTACGGGTATCATCCGATTTCACCGTATGCGTATTGTGCCGGTAATCCGATTAAGTATGTTGATCCGGATGGGCAGGATGTTTGGGAGATCAATCAAAATGGAGAGATTGTCAATCGCATAAAAGATAAGACACAAGATGCGTTTTTTATGGTGAATAATGAGGGAAAAAGAATGGAGGGTGATATGTATTCCGTTTCTTTTGAATATGGTACTGTAAAAGGCGTTAGTGAAGTGAGTTATGAAATAGACGGGGAGAACTACAATCTTACTCTGTTTAATATTGCAGGAGATGATAACGGCCAGAAATTATTTGAAGTTATGTCTAATAATCAGAATGATATTGAATGGAGCCACACTAAAGTGGGTACTGCTGATTCAGGCAATGGTTTTGTAAGTACATCGCATACCCCCTATAAAGAAGCATCCTCTCTTTATATAATTAACAATGGATATACTATAAGGGAACATACACATAGTCATCCCAGTACTCCAGTGCCATCGGACAATGATAGAGTATTTCATACTGCATTGAATAATGGGCGTAAGGTTCCTACTTATATCTACCATAATAACGGTGTAAGACAGCCCAATTATTTACAGTACACCGGATCTGGTGCTATATATCCTTATAGTATTCAAATGAACAACGGTTTTCCTTCGATTAGATATAATAATAGACAACCGATGACCCCATGGAGAAGAAGATAGTGTTTTTCATTTCATTTTTGATGATGTCATACATTGGTACGCAATATTGTCATGGCCAGGATTTTAAAAAAGATTCTGTTTATCTGTCAATCTATACCCCGACTGAAGAGGGAATAGTTTTTCTGGATAAATTACTTAATTCGGAACATCAGTGGCTTGATGAAAAGGGAACTTACATCTTAACACAATCAATTTACTCGGACTCATTAACTTCGATAAAGGTTTATTATGATTCGACATTGAGAGGAATCGGTCTCAATGACTTTTTTGCAAAAAAATATGTCGGGTGTGTGCTGTACCGAAATAAACTCTTCTTTTTAGATAACACATTCAAGGCGGAAAATAATTTATTCTTTCGACATACAGCTTTCACAAAAAGTTTTGCTGATTATGGAGCAACAATAATCAATGTCATCAATGATAAAGTCATTACTTGGACATTTGTTTTCATTGATGGGCATATTGTTTCCGAAAGCGTTTCACCCCTAAGTACTATCGCTAACTTTAAGGATTGCGATTTTGAGTAGTATCGGCATCGTTATGGGATGCGAGTTGTTTGAATAGCGATTCGTTTAACGGAATACCTTCCGTAAATATATTGAATGTAAAAGGCTGACAGGAAACTGTCAGCCTTTTACCCGTATGATCTGGCTCCAGTCCGTCGTGGGCTTGCCTGATAAGTGCTGTCGGTTCATTTTGAACCGCTCGAAACCCTCGGCAGCCGTGACGATCTTCGGTTTGCCATAGGCGGCGTTAAGCCCGTCTATCGCTTTCATCAGCCTGTCATGCTTATCCCGGTCGGCGGCGTCGAACATATCGCGCTGCGTTCCGGTCTTTGAACTGATGTCCGAGAGTATCACGCCCGTCCGCTTGTAGGCATAACCTTTTCGGAAAATCTGCCGGAGCAGCAAGGAGACATACTTCGTCAGTTCCAGCGTGCTGTCTGTCGGGACGGAGAGTTTCAACGGGCGGCTTTCATAATGCTGGGGAATGTTGTCCTTGTGGCGGTTGGTCAAAATGAATACGACGATCTCCCCGCATACGCTGTTCTGCTTGCGGAGTTTCTCGGCACATGAGGCCGCATACTGGGCGACGCTCTGGTGCAGTTCCCCGAAGTCGTCGATGTCGTGGGCGAATGTCCGCGTCGTGGCGATTTGCTTTTTATTTGCCGGAGCCTGCTCGAACCCGATGCACGCCTCGCCGCGCAGCTCTTTCCACATGCGTAGCCCGACAATAGACATGCGTTTGCGCACCCACTCGGGCGTAAGTTGCGTAAAGTCCCAGGCTGTGTTGACGCCGTTTGCCTTGAGCATCTTCGCATAGCGTCGGCCCACACCCCAAACATCCTCAATAGGATACCTGCGCAGCACCTTTTCAATATCCTGCGGGCGGTGCATGAAGCAACAGCCATCTAATTTCGGGTATTGTTTGCAGAGCTTCGATGCAATCTTTGCAAGGGTCTTTGTCGGCGCAATGCCGATACTGACAGGGATGCCCGTATATTGTTTCACCGTTCGAGCGATCTCATGGCCGAGTCCATCGAGCGCCGCAGGATCGACCCCCGAAAAATCCAGAAACGCCTCGTCGATAGAATAGACCTCGGTTGCCGGAACGAACTTTTTCAACAACCCCATGACCCGCCGGGACATGTCGCCATAGAGCACAAATTCGATGAGAAAACAGCGACATTGCCGCGGCGGGCGAGTTGCTTGATCTGAAAGTAGGGCGCACCCATTTCAATACCGAGTTTCTTGGCTTCATTTGATCGCGCAATAACGCAGCCGTCGTTATTTGAAAGCACCACGACAGGGCGTCCAATCAACGACGGATTAAATACCCTCTCGCAGCTCGCATAGAAGTTATTCGCGTCACAAAGTCCAAACATACTATTCCGGCAACCAAACGGGTTGTTCTCCCTTTGTATTGTTTGGGGCTGTTAGAACTACAAAAACGGTGCTTTTCGGATGCTTGTATTACCTTGATTGTGAGTAGGCCGGATAGGTTGCCCGGATCAGGCTTTTCTTACGATGTAGTTGACTACGCCCCGAACTGCGAATTCGTTGTCCGGGGAGATTTCGATGGCCTTGTACTTCGGATTGGCCGGGATGAGCAGAATCTTGTCCGGTTCCATTTTCACACGCTTGAGGGTGAACTCCCCATCGACGAACGCCACGGCCAGACAGCCGTTGTACGGTTCGATGCTTTTATCCACCACGAGAATATCGCCCTCGGCAATCCCCTCGTCCTTCATCGAATCGCCCTCGACCCGTGCGAAGAATGTCGCCTCGGGATACTTTACGACCAGGTGGTTCAGATCGAGCTGTCCTTCAGAAAATCATCGGCTGGGGAGGCGAACCCGGCATGAAGTTGCTCTCGGCAAGCGGAATTGCTATCGGAGAGCTTATTTCGGGTTTGTATATTTTCATTTCTTTCTCCATCGTGCGAAAAACGGTGTAAATGCTGATATTCATTTGTTTGCATTGTTGCGCAAACAAGTTTAACCAACCGATTTTGTGTATAACAAAGTGTATAACACTTCCCCGAAAACAGCCCTTTTTCCATCCGAAAATACCCGATAACAGGGCAGACGCACAAAAACAAAAAGACCGATAATCATTGATTATCGGTCTTTTGCTTTGTACCCCCTCAGGGGCTCGAACCCTGGACCCCAACATTAAGAG
>QAMK01000011.1 GCA_003149915.1 Bacillota bacterium | reverse complement strand
CGATATGATGAATCATATCAACAACGTTCAACGCAAAACCTTAGATTATCAAACACCATATTCTATTTTTTCCAATCAATATGGCGAAGATATATCTAAATTACTTCATCTTAAGAAAATCAAGAAAGATGAAGTTAATTTGGGATATAAATTAATTCAAAAATAATCCCTAAAAAGAAAACAATTGATTCTCATATTCTAAATAAAAGTTGCATTTAATTTTTTAAAAATTATTACAACTTCTTTTTGGCATGCAATAATTTCCTTTTTTCTAATACTATTTTACTAAATTTTAACAAAAATACAAGGATTAATTTGCATTAACCCTTGTAATTATTATATTTTTTGATGTTTTGCATTTTACTGTTTAACTAACATCAAATAAAAAAGAACGATTATTTTTCGTTCTTCCCCGCTATTTAGAAGTATGCGATAGTCTTCGACTAAGATGAAGAGTTCTCTGCTTTGGAGTATTCTTCTTAGGAAGCATTGTCGGGTTAACTTCAAAAGTATTACTATCTTCCGGTTTAGAATCCTTCTTCTGAAGGATATGACAAGTATCGGCATTGTTTTGAATATTATCCATCTGTAACATCGCACACTCGATTTGGTTTCGATCTGTCAAAATACGTTCTCTACAGTTTTGCAAACGATAACGATTCTTCTCCAATTTCATTCTTAAATTGTCCATCTGAGTATTCAATAGACGACGTCGATCCGTAATAAATCCACCATCCTTCGAAGTCACCATTTCATGAAGACCTGTCACTCCAAACAACGCTGCGATTGCTAAACTAGTTGTTGCCGGAAAAAGTGACAAACAAACTGCACCGACACCAACCGTAGCAGCACTAACACCAAGTGAAATGCCCCTATTAAAATCCATCAAACGATAATACTGTTTAACTACTCCTTGCCATAATTTTGGAAACCGTTTCAAACGATACTCTTCTTTCATATCATGCTGCTCTTTTTTTAATTCTTTCTGTTTCTCTATCAATTTCATTTCTTGAGTTTGATAATTTAAGCACTCTTCTTGAATCGGTTTCAAACGATTCATAATATCTTGTAATGACAAACGATAATAAAACTCTTTCATCTTATAATATGCTTGTCTTTGTTTTCCACTCTCAAACGGGAAACTCGGATTGATAGAAAGTGCTATATCATCCTGACCAACATACTTCGAAATAATTCCAACGAAAGTAGCGTCGATTACTGCTTCCAATTCTGGATGTTCTTTCCGCACTCTCCAATATTCTTTGAAACAACTATCCAAAGTTGGACAGTTGATAAACTCCTTTAAAACTGCTGTACTACTAATATCTGTATGATTCATGTTTTTTCCTCTCTTTAAAGTGTGTTTGTACATTATACCACTACCGCTACCAAATGGCAACAAAAAGGAACGACTTTATTTCGTTCCTTTAATAATGAATGACACACCTTTTTTTAAATTTCGGATTTCAATCGTATATCCCATCAAATCGACAGTTTTTTTGATAATCGATAGACCAAGTCCAAACTCTCCTTTCATTCCCTTTCGGAATGGAATGAAGATTCCTTCTTTTAAATCTTCTTCGATATTTGGACCGTCGTTAAAAAAAATGATTTCTTTTTTCTTCGTTGTAATTTTAATTTCTGTCTTGGCATACCGAATGAAATTACCAAGCATGTTATCAATGATTGTTTCCCATAAGTCATCGGTACCAATAAATGAGGCCTTCTCGTCCAAGGAAAGAGAGAATTTGACATCCTTGCGAGAAAATTTGAATTTTTCAGTCGATTCTTTTACCAAACGGTTGATATCGACCGGTACCATTTTAACATTATTATAAGATTTTAAGTAATCGAGTTTATTTAAGTATAATAGGGAGTGAACTTTTTGTTCTAACTTATTGGTTTGCTCCTGAATGACATCCAAAGCTTGAGGTGCACTTTCGACGCCATCAGATACAGCTTCGATATATGATTTTATTACGGTGAGAGGTGTTTTAAAATCATGTGATATATTTTGATACATTTGATTACGTAACTCTTCTTGATGTTTAAGGGAATTGCGCATGTCTTCGATTGCATAATCTAACGTTTTAATTTCATCATCCGTTTGATTTTCATCAACATGATGGTTAAAACTATCATCGTCGATGTGATCGATTTTTTCCTTCAATTTTTCGATTCTTCGAACGATAATATGACTCCATATGATCAACATAAACGAGATGATGATAAAAGTGATCAGGGTTATAGGGAGAACCGAATATAAGACATCCGCTTTTGTTTTATTGATATAACGATCGTTTGTGAGAGCAATTTTCGTAATATCGTTTGAGTTTTCTTGATAGTAGTAATATTTTTGTAATTTGTAAACAAAACTGCCATACTCGTTGGTCATTTTGGGAATGACTTCGTCGACCGAAGAAACTGGTAAGATTGAGGTTAGGTTTTCTGAGGTCACGACGTTATCTTGATAAATATATACATAGGCAATTTCTGTATCGATATTTGGGTTTTGGTTGTCGTTGATATCTTCGCCCACCAAACTCAATGGTTCTTTTAAATAATTATATAAGTTTTCTTCATAAACTGGTAAAAGTAGTTGTGGCAAAATGATACCAAGTGAGATAAAAACAAGTCCAAAGATGACTACAATCAAACATAATAGTTGTCGGCTTAGTTTACTCTTGATGTAATTCATGCGCAACGATACCCGAATCCGTAAATGGTATTAATGTTCAATTTTGGCATCTTCTTGCGAAGACGTCTAACCAAATCATCGACGGCACGATCACTACCGAAATAGTCATCGCCCCAAACTGCTGCTAAAATATCATCACGTGAGAAACTTTTTCCTAAGTTGTTTAAAAATAGCAACAATAAATCGAATTCTAAAGTTGTAAGTTTGATTTCTTTATCACCGGACGTTACAATTCGTTTCACAGTATCTACTTCATAATTGGCATATCGAATTATATGCATCTCTGCTGGCTGATAAACCCTCTTGATGATATTGTTGACTCGAAGTACCAATTCTTTTGGGGAATAAGGCTTGGTGATATAATCATCACTTCCCAATTCCAATCCAATAATTTTATCCAAGTCTTGATCTCTAGCAGAAGTAAAAATAACTGGAACTTTGGAATCTGTCGCCCGTATCGCTTTGATAATATCGTATCCACTTAAATCATCTTTTAACATGATATCTAATATCCAAAGATTTACCGGATTACCAATATAGTGAATGGCATCGCTTCCTTTATCAAAAACGGTTACTTGATAACCGGATTTTTCTAAATACATTTGAATCAAATTGGCTAAATCCGTTTCATCTTCAACCAAACAAATATGATACATATTTCATCACCTACGAGTAGTATAGCACGTTTTCATTATAAAAACGAGAGTTGTTGCTTTGCTTCTTTATGAAAACCGCGAGTGTTGTGAATCTAAGTGGTTTTCTTTTTTATAGTCTTATCACCGCCTTTCATGATACCAGTATAAGAAAAAATACACGCAAAAATATAAAAGAATTGTGGGAAATTATGAAAACAAAAAAGATACCCAACAGTGGGATATCTTTTCTATCTTCTAACGGCATCTAAGAATACTTTTTTACCATTTAAGTCGTACTCTTCACTTAAATCCTCTTTGGCAATGATTTCTGTTGCTAACGTTTCACTTTGAATCATCTCTTGATAACGGGTTACGATAGAAGTGAATTCTTCATCTCCGCGATAATACAATGTAATGCGATCTGCTACTTCGAAATCTTTACTCTTTCTTAGTTGCTGAACTTTACTGATTAATTCACGAACGATTCCTTCATCTAATAAATCCTTCGTCAAAGTGGTATTCAAAATAACGAATAAGTTACCGGAATGAGCGGCATCGAATCCTTCCTTGGCATGGATGCGTACATCTACCATTGTGGCATCGACGTCGTATGAGGTTCCTGCAACCGTTAAGGAAACCGTTGCACCATTTGCAAGAGACGTTACTTGCTCATTATTTAATTTTGCAAGTTCTTCTTGGAATACTTTCATGTTAGAGCCAAAAATCTTACCACAAACTTTAAAGTTCGGTTTGATTTCAAATTCCATGTATGTGGATAAGTCGTTAGCAAATAAAACCTCTTTGACGTTCAATTCTTCTTGAATCAAATTCGTTAAATCTCCTACGACACTTTCGTATTTACCATCGATAATTACTTGGCTAAGTGGTTGACGAACTTTGATACGAACTTCTTCTCTTGCATTTCTACCTAAAGAGATTAAGTCACGGACCAAATCCATCTTCTCTTCGATCGTTTCATCGATCAAAGACTTCTTGCAAACTGGATAATCTGCTAAATGAACAGATTCTTCTCCAGTCAGGTTGCGATACAACTCTTCTGATAAGAATGGAACGATTGGCGCCATCAACTTAGAAAGTCCTACTAATACTTCGTAAGTCGTCAAATAAACGCTCTTCTTAGATAACGTCAATTCACTACCCCAAAAACGATCTCTGTTTCGTCTGATGTACCAGTTTGATAAATCCTCTGATACAAACAAAGATAATGCACGAACGACTTTGTTCAAGTCATATTCGTCGAATGCTTCCGTAACCTTCTTAACAAGACCATTGTATTTAGAAAGTAGCCAACGATCGATTTCTTCTCGTTTACTTACCGGAACCTTAAATGACGTAATGTCGATATCATCGATATTTGCATACGTCACAAAGAAATTGTATGTGTTTTTTAATGGATTGAAGAATTTAGAGTAGACTTCTTTCAAACCATCCATGTCGAATTTTAATGGCGTCCAAACAGGAGACACATATGGTAAATAGAAACGAACGGTATCGGCACCATATTCTTTGATTGTTGCAAACGGTTCTACGATATTACCACGACTCTTACTCATCTTCTTACCTTCGGCATCTAGTAGTAAGTCGTTAACCAAAACGTTTTTAAACGGTGCTTTGCCTTCCAAGAACGTAGAGATAACCAAAAGTGTATAGAACCAACCACGCGTTTGATCGATTCCTTCACAGATGAAGTCAGCCGGGAATTGTTCTTTCCATAACTCTTGATTTTCAAATGGATAATGATACTGCGCAAAAGGCATTGAACCAGAATCGAACCAGCAATCTAAGACATCTGGAATACGAGACATTTCTTTGCCACATTTTGGACATTTCAAATGGATCTCATCGATGTACGGTTTGTGTAGATCTAAGTCATCTGAAACCTTCTCGATGGCACGACTCTTTAACTCTTCGATAGAACCGATCATCTCCGCATGACCACAAGAGCAAGTCCAATATGGAATTGGCGAACCCCAATAACGACTTCTAGAAACGTTCCAATCTTTAGCATTTTCTAACCAGTTAGCAAATCTCTTTTCACCAACGTAAGATGGATACCAATGAACTTTACTGTTGGCTTTCACTAACTTATCTTTAAAGGCACTAACCTTGATATAATAACTTGGCATAGAGTAGTAAATCAAAGGTGTATGACATCTCCAACAATGTGGATAGTCGTGTTTGATTCTCTGTTTCTTAAATAACTTGCCATTTTCTTTTAAGTACTTGATGATATCTAAATTAGCATCGAACACGAAAGTTCCTTTCCAAGGTCCTTCGGTATAGCAGCCATCTTTTCCAACTGGGTTTAATCCTGCAATACCGTATCGCTCACACACATTTGCATCGTCAGCACCGAAAGCAGGAGCCATATGAACGATACCCGTACCATCTTCCATCGTAACGTACGTATCACACGTAACATAGAATGCTTTTCCTTCTACTTGTAAAGATGGAATCAACTGTTCGTATTCGGTGTACTCTAAATCTTTTCCCTTATAAGTTTCTAAAACAGTAACATCGTCTCCGATGACAGTAGAAACAAGTGCTTTTGCTAAAATGAATTGATTTCCCTTAGATTCTACCTTTACGTATTCTTCATTCGGATTGACACAAAGAGCAACGTTTGCTAGTAACGTCCAAGGTGTCGTCGTCCATACTAAGAAATAGACGTCTTGCCCCTTAATTTTAAATGGAACGTAAACCGTATCGGTATCATCACTTTGATAGTCTTGTGCAACTTCATGAGTAGCAAGTCCCGTACCACAATGTGGACAGTATGGAACGACTCTCGTTCCTTCATAGAACAAGCCTTCTTCATAAAATTTCTTTAAAATCCACCACTCTGTTTCGATGTATTCATTTTTATAAGTTAAATATGGATGATCGACATCGATAAACTGTCCCATTAGAGAAGTCAAATTGGTAAATGCTGCTTCGTTTTCACGAACACTTTTACGGCATTCCTCGTTGAATTTTGCGACACCTAACTCTTCAATTTCTTTCTTAGAAGAAATACCCAACTTCTTCTCTACATGGTTTTCTACTGGAAGACCATGCGTATCCCAACCAACTTTACGAATAACTTTCTCACCCTTCATAACATGATATTTACAAATGGCATCTTTTAGATTTTTTGCAACCATGTGATGAAGTCCTGGAAATCCATTAGCAAATGCTGGTCCATCATAAAATACGAACGGTTTTGCATCTCTTCTTTCTTCATTTTGACGATTCATAATTCCCATGATACCGCCCCAAGAACGTAAAATAGATTGTTCTACCTCTTCTACTGGTCTTTTATCAAGTTCTTTAAATTTCATATATCCTCCTTCTCCAAGTCATTAAAAAAGTCCCTTGCATATTTGCAAAGGACGAAATTTCCGTGGTACCACCTTTATTATACTCATCTTATTGGTAACGGGAACGACCCGGTTTTATCTTATCCATAAAACACACTTGAAAGTGATCCGATAACCATTTCTTTATCTAGCTTGCACCTACCCTAGACTCTCTAAAAAGAAAAAAAGTTATCCGTCTTTCGCACTTGTTTTTTAAGAATTCTCATTTAATATAGCATACTTTATTTTAAAAATCAATATACAAAAAACCAGTTATCATTAATAATTGTAATGTTACAATTGATGTGAGACTTTTCAATATAGTAAAAAAGCAATAAGTCTAGTAAAATGTAATTAAGACAAAACATTTACATTAGAAAGGACTTATTGCTATGACAAGTATATCACATTATCCACATAGTTTAAATACTAAATATTATGCTGTTTTATTATATAGAAATGGAAATCCAATATCTTTTGTTTGCAGAAGATATAAATGTTCAAAAGCCTCTCTTATGCGCTGGAACAAAAAATTTAATGGTACAAAAGAATCTTTAACAGATAAATCCCATAAACCTTTATCTCCTCATCCAAAAGCTCATACAAAACAAGAATTATATTGGATTAAAAATTATATTAGAAGAAATCCAACAATCTCTCTTTGTGAACTTTATGGAAAATTAAGGACTGAAAAGGGCTATTCTAGGCATGCTTGTTCTTTATTTAGAATTGTTAGAAAACTTAAGTATAAAGTGAATACTGAACACCATTCTAAGTATATTCCCAGGAAATATGATACTCCTACCAATATTGGTATGAAATGGCAAATGGATGTTAAAGTCATTCCAAAAGAATGTTATGCTGGACAAATTCCTGACAAATTTTATCAATACACTATAATTGATGAAGCATCACGTGAAAGGTTTATTTATCCTTACAAAGAACAATCTTCCTATTCTACTATTGATTTTGTAAAAAGAGCGATTGTTTATTTTGGCTATAAACCTAAAATCATTCAAACAGATAATGGTCAAGAATTTACTTATAC
>QAMK01000009.1 GCA_003149915.1 Bacillota bacterium | reverse complement strand
CGATATGATGAATCATATCAACAACGTTCAACGCAAAACCTTAGATTATCAAACACCATATTCTATTTTTTCCAATCAATATGGCGAAGATATATCTAAATTACTTCATCTTAAGAAAATCAAGAAAGATGAAGTTAATTTGGGATATAAATTAATTCAAAAATAATCCCTAAAAAGAAAACAATTGATTCTCATATTCTAAAATAAAAGTTGCATTTAATTTTTTAAAAATTATTACAACTTCTTTTTGGTATGCAATAATTTCCTTTTTTTAATACTATTTTACTAAATTTTAACAAAAATACAAGGATTAATTTGCATTAACCCTTGTAATTATTATATTTTTTGATGTTTTGCATTTTACTGTTTAACTAACAATTATTTTTCCTCGATTCGAATTTTTGCACCGACATTGGAAAGTTTTTCAACAATGTTCTCGTATCCGCGTAAAATATGTTCTGCATTTGAAATTCGAGTTGTACCGTCAGCAATCAAACCGGCAACAACCAAAGCAGCCCCTGCACGTAAATCAGTTGCTACTACTTCCTCGCCATGCAATTTAGAAATACCCGTAATTTCGGCCGTATTTTCTTCTACATTACAATCTGCGCCCATTTTGCATACATAAGGGATGTGCATAAAACGGTTTTCAAAAATCTTTTCTTGAATTTTAGATGTTCCCTTGCACTGTGTTAATAAAATGGAAAACGGTTGTTGTAAATCAGTTGGGAAACCAGGATACACTGCTGTCGTAATGTTAGTAGCACGATATTCTCCCTCATGATTAATGATGACATAATCGCTACCAACTTCATAATATACACCGATTTCGTCAAATTTCGATAATAAAGAATCGATATGTTCTGGAATCAAATTGTCGATTTTTAAATAATTTCCAGTCAAAGCAGCAATAATGGCATACGTGCCAGCCTCAATTCGATCTGGAATCACTTCATGATAGCAACCATGCAATTCACTGACGCCATGAATTTTAATTGTTGATGTACCTGCTCCAGAAATAGAAGCTCCCATATTATTTAAAAAAGTAGCAACGTTGACAATTTCAGGTTCTTTAGCAGCATTATCAATAACCGTATCTCCCTTTGCCAAAACAGCCGCTAACATAATATTAATCGTTGCTCCGACAGATGCGATATCCAAATAAATATTAGCACCACGTAGTTCCTCGGCATCGACCACATACTTGTTACCTTCACTAGATACCGTTGCTCCCAATGCCTCAAACCCTTTTAAATGTAAATTAATCGGTCGTTTTCCAATCGAACATCCACCTGGAAAATACATTTCAACATGATGATATTTACCAAGCAATGCTCCCATAAAGTAGTAAGAAGCACGCAACTTCTTTGCTAAGTGTTCTGGAATTTCCTTATTTTCAATCTGACTAGGATCGATGACCATCGATTCACTCGCTCTTCTAACCGAAGCCCCTAAAAACTTTAAACACTCTGATAATGCATCAATATCTGTGATATCCGGAACATTACAAATGGTAACAGTATCACTCGCTAGTAAGGCAGCTGGTATTAACGCAACTGCACTATTTTTCGCCCCACTTATTCTAATACTTCCTGATAGAGTTTCGCCTCCATCGATTACTAACTGTTTCATTTTTACCTCCAGACTAATACACTATTATATTGTATTAATCACCATCATATTTGCTCAAAAAAACTTGAATTTTATGATCGATTTCTGCCTTCATTGGCTTTTCTCCACTACCGATGACTTTTCTCGGATCATAAACATCTTTATTTTCAGCAACAAACTCTAAGACACCATTGTGCCAAGCTTGTTGCAATTCTGTATTGATATTAATCTTACAAATTCCACAAGAGATTGCCTTTTGAATCATATTATCTGGGATTCCACTACCACCATGTAATACTAACGGTATCGCGACATTTTCTGAAATGCGTTTCATCGTATCGAAGTCTAACTTTGGTTCGCCTTTATAAATACCATGAACACTACCCAATGCTGGTGCAATCGTGTCGACATTTGTCTCCTCACAGAAGCGGATAACATCTTCGTATCTTGCATACAACTTTTCAGATACAAACCCGTCTTCTTCACCACCGACACAACCGACTTCACCTTCTACAGTCACATCCTTAGAATGAGCATATTGAACAACTTCTTTCGTAAGAGCAATATTTTCATCCAAAGGAAGGGTAGAGCCGTCAATCATAACTGATGTAAATCCAGCATCGATAGCAGCCTTACAGTTTTCTACCGAATGCCCATGGTCCAAATGAAGAACAACATCGATACTAGGATTGAAAGCCTGTATCATGCCATGAACCATTGCACTGACTACTTGAAATCCACCCATGTACTTAGCAGCACCTTCACTTACTCCTAAGATAACTGGACAATTGACACGGTTACATTCCTCTAAAATGTACTTCGTCCATTCCAAATTATTAATATTAAATTGTGGGATTGAATATTTTCCCGCTTTTGCTTTTTGCAGCATTTCTCTTGAATTTACTAACATATTATCACCCGTTTTAATCATAATATAGAACATTTAGAAAAGCAAGAAGTGTTCCGCAATTCATTGTCAAGTAAGTATCAAAAGAGGTAATCAAATAATTCAAATAAGAAAAAATCATATTCTACCTGATCTTCTTCTGTTTCCGTTGCATCTAACATACAAAACGGTGGAAATAAAACACACCACCAATTCTCTCCCGCACCTTCTCCTAATGTAATAACCAAAGATTCATAATATCCTTCTGGATACGTACCACCTTTATACTTTTTTTCTGGAAAATAGTTTTGACCAAGTGAGATGCGATACGAATATGGAACTTCTTCCTCTAAAATCTGTTCTAAATCCGGTAACATAGCTGAAATCGTTTCTTTTGTTTCCGAAATACTAGAAGCTGATGACATGACAGTGGATAATTTTTGATTGAACAGAGAACGAACATGCATTTTAATTTCCTGATCGTAACTACTATTGCTATTCGCAATGATACGAAATCGAAAAGACTCCTCTGGAATCACCGGTTCGACAACGTGCTTAAAACTGCCAAGCAAGATAACAAAAGCACCAATACACAAGATTATTTTTTTCATCCAATCACCTATTTCATATTGATGATGGAAGAAAATTTCTATACAAAAAGAAAATAGAAATTCTATTTTCGCATAACGAATACCATACGGTCTCTTCCCTGTAAGTCTTTCTTTGTGACAATCTGAACATTTGGAATATCAGAAAATAACGATACGACCGCGTCTTTTTGCAAATCGCCAATCTCCATCGCTAAAAGAAACTGATTACAGGTATGTTCTAGTAAACGTTCTCTAATTTTACGATAGCAATCTAACCCATCCGCTCCCCCATAAAGGGCAAGAGCTGGTTCATTATCACGAACGATATCTTGAATTTCTTCATCATTACGAATATAAGGTGGATTGCTAATGATAATATCGTACTTTTCATCGACCTCGCTCCACATATCACTTTGAATAAAGCAGACATCTAACTCGAGGCTTGCGGCATTTTCTTTCGCCACTTCCAAAGCAAGTGGACTGATATCTAACAACGTCACATCCAATTCTGGACATTTTTTCTTAATTGTCAAACCAATCGCACCAGAACCACAACCTAAGTCGATTACGCGCTTTGCATCTGAAAACTCATATCGAATATAGTTTAGCACATTCTCGACAAGTTCTTCAGTCTCAAATCTCGGAATCAAAACGTTTGGATTTACATGAAAAATATTTCCGTAAAAATTAACGGTACCAACAACGTACTGAATCGGTTGATTATCCCGAATTTTCTGAACTTTTTCCTTGTAATCTTGAACAATTTCATCACTGACAACCGAGTCCAACATCGTTAGTAATTCCAAAGAATTCACATCTAACAAGATGGCTAACAACATCTTAGCATGAGTACTAGATATCTTACTTTTACCATAGACAATCAATTCTTCAACTGTCATTATTCACCAGCTAACTGACGTTTTTGGTCTTCTGTAATCAAAGCATCGATAATACCTT
The DNA here is from genome assembly GCA_003149915.1 of Bacillota bacterium. Taxonomy (GTDB): domain Bacteria; phylum Bacillota_I; class Bacilli_A; order RF39; family UBA660; genus Faecenecus; species Faecenecus gallistercoris. The sequence continues at coordinate 92,859 of QAMK01000009.1, read as the reverse complement.
CTAAGTCACCATTCATAACACGGTCTAAGGTATTGGTCGTATACCCAATTCTATGATCTGTAACGCGATTCTGTGGATAATTGTACGTACGAATCTTCTCAGCACGATCTCCCGTACCAATTTTACTCTTCCGTTCACTACCTAATTTTTCATCTTGTTCTCTTTGTTTTGCTTCAAAAAGACGAGCCCGCAATACTTTCATAGCTTGTTCTTTATTCTGAATTTGACTCCTTTCATTTTGGCACGTTACAACCGTATTTGTAGGTAAGTGCGTAATCCGAACAGCAGATGGTGTCGTATTAACTCCTTGGCCACCATGACCGCTAGCACAATAAACATCGATACGTAAATCGTTTGGATTAATTTCGATACTGACATCTTCTACTTCTGGCATAACCAAAACAGTTGCTGTAGACGTCTGAATACGACCGTTAGATTCTGTCACCGGAACTCTTTGAACACGGTGAGAACCACTTTCATACTTCAATTTAGAATAAACGTTGTCCCCTTTTACCATAAACTCAATCTGAGCAAAGCCACCTGCATCGCCTTCTGTAGCATCGATAATCTCTGTTTTCCAACCTTGACTTTCGGCATAATGTTGGTACATACGGAATAAATCTCCAGCAAAGATGTTCGCTTCATCACCACCTGCAGCACCACGAATCTCAACGATAACGTTTTTACCATCGTTCGGATCTTTCGGAATTAGCAAAATTTCCAAACGATGATACAAATCCTTTTGTTTTACAGAAAGAGTATCGTATTCTTCCCTTGCAAATTCAGCCATTTCTGGATCTCGTTGCAACTCTTTTGCTTCTTCCATATCGGTAACTACCTTTTTATATTCTTGGTAGCAAGAAACCGTTTCTTCTAAAGATGAGATTTCTTTTGAAAGATCACGTGTTCTGTTAATATCACTCAATGTTTCAGGTTTTAATAGTTCTTGATTCAATTCATTATACTTTTTTTCAATTGCATCTAATCTTTCAAACATAGTCGTCCCTCCCAATAACGTTACTATTATATCACAATCTAAGCTAGAAAAAAACTAGAATTATTGTTCCAATTCTAGTTCATCTTCATCTAATACAACTAAATCTTTTAAATCGTCACTGTCATCATCAAAATCGTCATCTTCGTTATCTGCAGAATCGTAAACAGAATCCTCATCATCTTCAGATATCATTTCGTCTTCATCATCTTTTTCTTCCAAATCCAAATCGATATCATCTTCATCTTCATCATCGATATTAGATAAAATATGATCAGAAGTATGACGACTACTCAAATCCCACGTTCCATCTTCTAATAAAATAAAACGTTTGTCTGTCGAAAGTGCCGTAAAGTAATCTCCAATTTTACTATCAAAAGTAGATTGCGGCAAATCAAGAGCATCGATAATCTTCTGATATAACTCTGCTGTCGTCTGATTTCCTTTTTCTTCCAATAATAAATTCGTAATGTCTTTATTGGATAACAACTCCAACTCCTCTTTTGACATATTTTTAATACCCATTTTTATAACCTCCAATAGCAAGAATACATATAACTACGATAATTATATGCAATGTATCATTTTTTGCTTATCTTAATAGTTAATTTCATAATATATTTTAGAAATCGTTTCCCTTTCGACTATAATCTCATAAGAAACTCGAAAGAGATGTTCTTGTTGTTCTAATGAAATTGTTTTCAAGTTAAAAGATAAAATTTGATTCATTTCCTTTAACTTACAATTCAAGATTTTATCTTTATTTATATCAAATGTCAATATAAATTTTATGTCTTTATTTTCCCTGGTTAAGGTACCATTATGAAAATCCAATAATACATGCGTTTTAGAAGAATCACAATCGACATATTTTAAGATACCCAAATTGGCATCATATATGCCAAAAGTTTCAAAATCTTGAACAGTGTCATTAGAAATCATATGAATACGAATTGGTATTTTTGCCATAACATCATCTCAAATCATGCCAATCATTATAACATAGGATTCATAAAATGCATACATATTTCACTATTTTTTTAGAAATAATAAAAATGGTGATGAAACGTGAAAATTTTAAGAAAAATATTAAAAATCGGTTTCATCTTGACCACTATTTTTTTAATAGGTGTAACTGGTGCTTATCTATATGCTTATTTATCTCCAGAAATTCAAATAAAAAACGCAAATGCGTTTGTCATGTACGATAATGCTGAAACCGTTTTTTATCAAGGAAGTGGTAGTCAAGAGTGGACAGAATTAGAACAGATCTCAGATACTTTAATACAAGCGACCATTTATACAGAAGATAAACATTTTTATAATCATCACGGATTTGATATCTTACGGATCATCAAAGCATTGTATACAAACTTTATCAGTGGAAAAACTGTTCAAGGTGCATCGACGATATCGCAGCAATATGCAAAAAACTTATTTTTAGATTTCGATAAAACCTGGGAACGGAAATGGAAAGAGATGTGGATTACATTACGATTAGAGACCCATTATTCCAAGGATGAAATTTTAGAAGGTTATTTAAATACGATCAATTATGGACATGGAATGTACGGAATTGGAAATGCGAGCTATTTCTATTTTGGAAAATCGCCAAAAGATTTGACCTTAGCAGAGTCAGCGATGTTAGTAGGAATTCCAAAGTCGCCCTCGAACTATTCTCCTATCAGCAACTATGACCTTGCCAAGCAAAGACAACGATATGTACTAAATACACTAGTAAACAACGGAATGATTAGCAAAGAAGAAGCCGATCAAGCCTATGCAGAGAAATTGACGATTATCGGTGAAAAAAGTGAAAACGATTTATCTAAAATCATGTATTACCAAGATGCTGTCATGAAAGAATTAAAAACAATTAAAGCAATTCCTGAAGATTTAATGGAAACGGGAGGACTCAAAATCTACACCAATTTAGACATGGAGACGCAACTAAATATGGTTGAAAATATCCAAAACACCTTAGCAGGAGAAGATGAATTGCAAACAGCAAGTGTCATGATGGAAGCAAAAACAGGAAAAGTAATCGCCTTAATGGGCGGAAAAGATTACAATACCTCGCAGTACAATCGAGCGATTTCATCCAAAAGACAAGTCGGATCGGCCATGAAACCACTGCTCTACTATGCCGCATTAGAAAATGGATTCACTTCTTCTACTTCGTTCTTAAGTCAAGCGACGACGTTTACATTTGCAAACAATAAAACGTACTCTCCTCAAAATTACGGTGAAGTATATGCCAATAAGCCAATTTCACTAGCAGCTGCAATCGCCTACTCTGACAACATCTATGCCGTAAAGACACACATGTTTTTAGGAGAAGAAACACTGGTAGATATTTCCAAACGGCTAGGAATTACAGAAGAGTTAGAAGCGATTCCTTCTCTACCTTTAGGAACCGCATCGATTAGTATGTTAGAAATGTTAACCGCCTACGGATGCTTTGCTTCTAGCGGATATTTAAACCATCCCTACTTTATTGAAAAAGTCACTGACTTAAATGGTAATATTTTATATGAACACACCAAAGAAGAAACACTCGTACTAAATCCTAGCCTAACATTTATCTTAAGTGAACTACTAACAGGAACTTACGATCAGAAAATGATCGATTATACGTATCCGACTGCACTAACCATTGCAAATATTTTAACACACAAAGTTTCCATCAAATCTGGAACAACAAACACGGACCATTGGTCTATCGGATACAATCCAGATGTCGTTACAGCCGTATGGATTGGATATGATGACAATCGGAATTTGGACACGAGCCAATATAAATACTCGCGAAATATTTGGGCCAATGTAATGGAAACATACATGAGCAAAAAAGATCCAGTTTGGTACGACATCCCAAATAATGTCTCAGGAGTACTCGTCAATCCAATTACCGGAAAACCAGCAACTGAAAATGATAAAAACACCAAAATTATGTATTACATCAAAGGAACAGAACCAACCGATTCGGATCCTGTATTTGATGAAATAGAAGGAACTGATTTCGAATAAAAAAGACGTTAGTCTTTGATAATTTCGACTACGTCTCCATTTCGGATCATATTTGCATTCGCATCATCCGTATCCAAATGAACTTCGAAATATGCCGGATTAGTTTCCTTTAATTGAACATGATCTAAAATACCACCTTTTTCTGGATGAGTCCATTTTAATTTTACTTCATTGACATCCAAAAGTCCTAATTTAGCACGTGTCTCATGGTCGATATGGATATGACGATCCGCAATGATACAACAAGGCTTTGTTACTTTTCCAACCGGTCCAATAATTGTTACAACTGCAGCACCATCTAAGTGTCCTGATTCCCGAATTGGAGGATTGATTCCAAAAGCGTAACTATCTGTTTTAGATATTTCCACTTGCGTATAACTGCGACAAGGTCCTAAAATACGAAATTTATCCATCGTACACTTATCCGTTTGAATCTGACACATAGCAGAAGATGCAAATTGTCCAGGCTGATTCAATGGACGAACACTTTCTAACGTATAACCAGGTCCAAATAAAATTTCTAAATCTTCTTTTGTAACGTGCAAATGGTGATTGGAAACACCTACTGTTACATTCATGAATACCACCTCTAAAAAAGTATATCATTAAAATAAAAAGAAGACTGAAAAACGAGTCTTTTTTTTTAGATTTTACAGTCAATATTGAAGAATAAAATTGTTTTTGATATAATGAAAAAGAATAGAGGTGGATATATGGAACTGCTGATATTTGTTATCATCGCCATTGTTACAGTTTTAGCAATCATTTTAATTGTCGTTGTAAATACTTATAATAAATTTCAATTCAGTATGATTAAAATAAGCGAAGCCGAGAATAACATCGATATTTTACTAGAAAAAAAATTAGACTATATCGCAAGATTCATCCCAATTATTAAAGACAATTCAAAAGAAGATTGCAGAGAATTAGATAAGGTAAACTTATTAAAATCGAAAAAGTTAAATAATTTTGAACTGAATAAACAACTGGATAAATATAAAAAAGAATTGCACGAAATTTTAGATACAGATGAAACATTATCAAAAGTAGAGATTGTTACAACATTATATGCAGAGTTTGAAGATAACGAGGAAGAATTAGAAGCATCGAAAGATTACTATAACGACAATGTAACAATCTACAACAAATTAGTACATTGTTTTCCAAGCAACTTAATTGCTATTTTATTTCATTATAAACATAAAGATTTCTACATCGACGAGAAAGAAGAAATGTTCGAAATATTAAAAGATGACAAACGTTAGTTGTCATCTTTTTTTTCATCTATCTTCCAATTAATTTCAGGTAATCCTTTGCTTCTAAAAAACGCATTGGTTTTGGAAAAAGGTTTACTACCAAAAAAGCCATTAAATGCTGAAAGTGGCGAAGGATGAGCAGATTCAATAACGTAGTGAATCGGGTTGGTAATGTATTTTTTCTTACTTCTAGCAAAACTTCCCCAAAGAATGAACACAACGGGTGTCGTTTTTTTATTTACTAACTGAATTACTTGGTCAGTAAATTCTTCCCATCCAATTTTAGAGTGTGACGCAGCCATGTCTTTCTCTACCGTCAAAATTGAATTCAATAACAAAACTCCCTCTTTTCCCCAACTGACAAGGCTACCGGATGCCGGTGGATCAATTCCTAAATCATCTTTTAGTTCTTTAAAAATATTAATCAAAGATGGCGGCTTTCGAATTCCGTCCGGAACAGAGAAAGAAAGTCCTTCTGCTTGTCCAACACCATGATAAGGATCTTGTCCTAGAATCACAACCTTTACATCTTGATAGGGAGTTAAACGAAACGCTTTAAAAATCTCACTTTGTTTTGGATAAATAGTCTTCTTTTTATATTCTTCTGTTAAAAAGGAAGTCATCTTCTTAAAATATGGTTTCTCATATTCACTTTGTAATAAGGTATCCCAATCATTACCAATCATATTTTTCACCTACTTATGATATGTCTCGTGATTTATAATTTTATAAGCACGATAAATTTGTTCTAAAAGAATAACGCGAAACAATTGATGCGGAAACGTCATTTTGGAAAATGAAATTCTAGCATTTGCACGACTTCGCACGGTATCATCCAAACCGTAACTGCCACCAATCACAAACGTGATATTAGAATTCGTAAGAAACGTCTGGTCCAATTCACGAGCAAAATCAGAAGAAGATAACTCACGTCCATCAATATCCATCAAAATGACATAATCCTTCGCTTGAATTTGTTTCATGACGCGCTCGCTTTCGCGATGAACTTGTGTTTGTGGTTCCAAAGAACCATCATCTGCCACCTCTTGGATTTCAATGCGAGTATATTTAGAAAGTCGTTTCAAGTACTCTTGAACGGCTTCCCGATAAAAAGACTCTTTAATTTTTCCAACACAGATAATCTTAATCATAACTACACCTCGATTGTTTCTAACGGCTCATGTTGTTTCGCAATTTTGACATCTAACAACTCACTTGGAAATACTTGAAACGTATCATTTAACGTATCCATTGCTACTTCTGGGGTATTATTGATTTCGCTCAGATGGGCCAAAACGATATATCTAGTATCCGGTCCAATCCAATTTTGTAAATACGTGGAAGCAGTTCGATTTGATAAATGTCCATCATCACTCAACACACGTTGTTTTAATATGTATGGATACGGTCCATCCATAACCATCTTCTCATCATGATTGCTTTCTAAAATATAAATCGTACGATTTTTTAATAAATCAAAGTATTTCCGATTGACGTAACCAGTATCAGTAATATAAACCAAACTAGATGAACCATAAGATATGACATATCCAACTGAACATGGTACATCGTGAGAAGTATGAATTAACTGAACACATACATCTGCTAGATGAAACATATCGGAGATGATCATCAAATTATCACTCGGTACAACTTTTCGTAAATCGTTGGCAATGAGTTCTGGGACGAACACTCTCATGTTCGTCTTTTTAACCAAAGAGGCCAAACCTTTGATATGGTCCGTATGAATATGAGTAATCAAAACGCCATAAAGATCTTTTGGTGTAATTCCTTCACTTTCCAAAGCATTGCATAGAGTTTTATAATTAATCCCAATATCGATCAAAAAACGCATATCTCCACAACAAACATAAGTGGAATTGCCCTTTGATCCAGAGGCCAAAACTTTAATTCGCATAGCTAACATCCTAACACGTTACATGGATTGAAAGAAGAACTTCTAAACGGATATCCATACCACATACCAAAGTGCAAGTGGGTTCCTTGAGCATTACCAGTATGTCCCATCGCGCCAACAACATCACCCGTATAAACAATTGTACCTGCCGATACCGTAACTCGTTGCATGTGAGCATATTCAGAATAATATCCATTGGCATGTTTAATCCAAACTGTATATCCAGAACCACCGCTTCGCCATCCAGCGAATACTACAATTCCGTTGTTAGCAGCATAAATTGGTGAACCTTCACCTGTACCACTAATATCGATAGCAGCATGTAATTTTCCCCAACGATAACCATATCGAGAAGATAAGGTATATCCTTGACGGGTTGGCCATCCCCAAGAACCTAACTCTACTGGTACAACAACATTATCATCAATAGTAGAACTAGAATAACTTTGTTTCAACTTCGTACCACGTACGACAATTCGTTTAACAGAAGGAACTTCTTCAATAGTATTCGTAACGACGACGGATAAAATCTGTCCATTTTGTTTACGAATCTTTTGAGTTACCAAATTGACACCGTTGGAACCTTCTTGACGAACGGACTCATATCCAACATATTGAGTATCATCGTTAATATATTCTGTTTCATAATTAACTGTCTGACGTTCTACAACATGTGACTCTTCAATAACTTTAACCTGCGGTTGTAAAATACCAAGTGTAACAACTTGACCTGGGAATAACAAATCGTTTGCCGTTTTAAAATTCGTATTAGCAATTAAAAATTCTTCTGTTGAAATTCGATTATTAAAAGAAACATCGGCAATCGTATCTCCTAATTGAACGACATATTGGTCTTGTTCTTCCATCGTTCCATAAATCAAATATTTTGCTAAATCTTCTGCTTTGGTATAAATGGTTTCAGTAACTGGAATCGTCGTTTCTACAGCTTTAATGTCGTTACTAACGTAAACATCTTCTAAAATCGTACCAGTATCGACAATCGGTGCTTGATTATCATTCAAAAAGGCATCGTATTGATTAGTATCAACGAAAGCACGAATTGTTCTTTGAACCGCATCGACAAATACATTTTGATCCAAAACATAGATAACTTGATCTGGAATAACAGTAGTCGTTCCATCTTCATTGGCATCTTCTGAACCGGAGATGGAAATTGCGTATCCACTAATAGCAAACGGACTTTGGTCTTTAATTGTTTTATAGATTTCCTCTACAGTCGAAATCTTTTCTCCAAACGTAACTTCTTTTTGAATATCTAAGTCCGTAGGAGCATAAACCTTATCGACCCCGTATTGCTCCTTGATACTATTTTGATCTTGGTCGATATACTCATTTAATTTATCAGCCGAATAGATAAGTCCAATCGACTTTCCACCTAGATAGACACGGTACACATCTTGTGGTGTCTCCGCTTCAGCAGGAACAAATCCCATAAAAACCAGCGCACCACTCAATAGAAACGAAAAAAGAATATAAAATACGGTTCTTTTATTCATGTTTATCACCTTTACTTTCCGGATCTTTTCTAAAACTTAAGAAAGTAGCCATATCCCGTTTAAATAGCAAATCGATTGTCGTCGTAGAACCACTACGGTTTTTACCGATAATAAATTCACTGATGCTCGTACTATCAGAAGTTTTCGATTCTTTATTGTAGTAATCATCACGGTATAAGAATGATACAATATCGGCATCTTGCTCGATAGAACCAGATTCACGCAAATCGCTCATGATTGGTCGTTTATCTTCACGAGTCTCAACACTACGAGATAATTGTGACAATGCGACTACCGGAATTTGTAACTCCATCGCCATGACCTTCAATGCACGAGAAATATCGGACACTTCTTGTTGACGATTACCACCGTAATTACCGACACCACTGATCAATTGCAAATAATCGATAATGACAAGACCGAGACCATCATCAGAAGATGCTAAACGACGACATTTACTACGAATCTCGCCAATGTTAATACCTGGTGTATCATCGATGTACATCTTAGCACCAGATAATTGACTGATTGCCTCGTTTACTCGTTTCCAATCATCATTTAACAGATTACCAGTTCGAAGTTTATTTAACTCGACTTGTCCTAAAGAACTTAGCATACGAGTTGCTAATTGTTCAGCACTCATTTCTAAGTTGAATACTGCAACCGTTTTACCGGTATTAATAGCAACGGACGTTGCCAAATTGAGTGCAAAAGCAGTTTTTCCCATAGCAGGACGAGCGGCTATAATAATTAATTCATTTTCATGCAATCCTGTCGTCGCGCGATCGATATCAATCCAACCAGTTGGAATACCAGTAATATCGTTCTTTGTTTCAGCTAGCCGTTCCAAATCTTCTTGGGCTTTAAACAAAACGTTCTGAATACTTTTAAATTCACTCGTACGACGATTTTTTACAACCGTCAAAATTTTTTGTTCAGCTTGATCTAACGTCTCACTAACAGAACGATCACTTTCGTATCCCATCGAGCAAATATTGGTTGCTGTCTCAATTAATTTTCTGCGAATCGCATCATCTTCTACAATTTTAATATACGAATCGATATTGGCAGCAGTTGGAACGATATTTAAAATTTCCGATAAATACTCAACGCCACCAACTTCACTCAATAACTTGCTATTTTTTAATGCTGCCGTTACAGTAGTCAAATCGATTGGAACGTCTTTTTCAGCCAAAGACTGAATACATGAAAATATCTTAGCATTACTTGCCAAATAAAAGGAATCCGGTGTCAACGTTTCACAAGCCTGTTGCAATGCATATTTAGATAGAAACATCGAACCCAAAACGGATTGTTCTGCTTCGATATCATTTGGTAATGTCTTTACAGCCATAAAAAGCCTCCTTTCCAATTTATTTTACTAATTGCACTTGAACGACTGCCGTAATGTCCTTATAAAGAACAACTGTGACACGATGCATTCCAAGGGATGCAATCGGATAATCAATTTGAATATTCTTACGATCGACAGAATATCCTTTTTTATCTAATTCTTCTTTAATCTGTTTGGCACTGATACTACCAAAAACACGATCGTGATCACCTGTTTTTACTTGAAATAACAATGGTTTCTTTTCGATTTGTGCCTTTAATTCCAACGCTTTTTTACGATTTTCTTGGTCTAATGCATCTTCTGCTTTTTGAAGGCGATTCATTTTAGCTAAGTTTTGTTCATTCGCTTGTAACGCATAGCCATTTTTAATCAAAAAGTTTTCAGCATAACCGTCTTTTACGTTTTTGATTTCACCTTTTTTTCCTTGACCACGTAAGTCTTTTATAAATATTACTTTCATACAAAAACCTCCTAATCAATTAATTTTGATAATTGTATTGATACTTCTTCTATCGTTGTATTCGTTAGTTTTGCAGCAGCCTCATGAACATCGCCACCACCACCGATTTTTTCTAAGATTTCACCGACATTGAGATTCCCAATACTGCGAGAACTAATTCCTACCGCATTTCCTTTTAGATTAGCGATTACAAACGATGCTTCAATATCGTTGAACATAATCAAAGTATCTGCAATCTTCGCCAAATCCTCGCGACGATATTTGATGTTTTCGTCTCCTGTTGTAATTGCGATTTTATTTTTAACTTGAACATCTGTAATGACATGTTGTCTTTCGATGTATTCTTCCAAATCTTGTTTCAATAAATACTGAACATCGATATTTTTCGCACCACACTTAGCCAAATAGTATGCTGCAAAATAAGTATTAGCAGTCGTTTTTAAGACAAAGTTATTCGTATCCAAAACAATTCCTGCTAACAACATCACACTGATATCTTCTGGAATCGTTTGATTCTTACTTGCCAAAGAAAGTGCAATCATCTCACATGTACTAGATGCTTGAGTTTCTATAAAAGAGTATTTTGTCTGCAACGTATCCGCACCAACATCATGATGATCGATAACAATTTTAGTAGGAACCGATTCTGCAAACTTTGGATTTTGTGTTAACGAAAGTTTATTCGTATCGACGATAAATAGAACGCTCTTCTCATCGACTAAATCCACTACTTCCTTACTTTTCACGATATCGACATCATTTGATCTCTTTTTTAATATTTTAGCAACACCAAGTTCATGTGTGACATCATCGACGATAATTTTTGGATGATACTTTTGCATAATATGATACATACCCAAAGATGCTCCCAGTGCATCTAAGTCCAAATCTGCATGTCCCATAATAAATACGGACGAAGCGTCTTGTAAAACTGTTTGCACTTCTTGTTCTAGATGTTCCTGTCTCATACTGCCTCCTAACTATATTAACAACAATATTTTCCGTACTTTCATAGGAAAACAATTGCTGTTAATCCAATATAATTATACTACAAAATAACACAGAACACAAAAAAAGATATCGGAGAGATATCTTTTATTTAGCATATGGTAATAAACCCATAATACGTGCACGTTTGATTTGTTGAGCAATATGTCTTTGATGTCTAGCGCAAGCACCTGTTACTCTTCTAGGTAAGATTTTGCCTTTATCATTAATATATTTTTTCAACGTTTCAACATCTTTATAATCGATGTCTTTTCCAGTACACATATAGCAAACTTTTTTCTTTTTCTTATAAAATTCTGCCATGCGTCATTCCTCCTTATTAAAATGGTAAATCGTCATCGCTAATTTCGATATTGTTTCCAAAATCAGCAAACGGATCATTTTTTACATCTGTCGTCTTTGGTTCTGGTTGACTAGCAAAATCATATGGAGTAGGCTCTGGTGCAGAAGTAGGTACTGATGCATCTCTAGATCCTTTAGAATCTAAAAATTGAACATTATCTGCGACAACTTCTGTTACATAACGTTTTTTGCCATCCGTATCGTCATATGAACGAGTTTGGATACGACCATCGATAGCAACTTGGCTACCTTTATGCATATAATTCTTTACATTTTCAGCTTGTTTACGCCATACGACAATATTGATAAAGTCTGCTTCTCTTTCACCTGCAGCGTTTGAAAAATTACGATCGACTGCAATGCTGAAAGTTGCTACTGCAATATTACTAGACGTATAACGAAGTTCTGGATCTCTAGTCAAACGACCAATTAAAAAAACTTTATTCATAAAAAACCTCTTATGCTTCTTTCTTTACGATTAAGTGACGTAAAATATTTTCACTAATTACAGCCAAACGGTCAAATTCTTTAACTGCTTTTGAATCTTTAGATTCAATTACAAATAAATAGTAATGACCTGTCTTATGATGGTTCATTTCATAAGCTAATTCTTTTTGACCCATATCTTGTTCTTCTACGATCGTTGCACCCTGATCCATTAAAACTTTTTTCATGTTTTCAGCAACTGCTTTATTAGCTGCTTCGTCTAGATCAGTTTTTACGATGAACATAATTTCATATTTTTTCATCTTTACACCTCCCTTTGGTCTTATGGCTCATAAATGAGCAAGGAGTACCGAAATACTCGCTAGTATTATAGCAAAGAAAGATTCATTTGTCCATACTAAAAATAGAATCTAAATCTACAAATCTTTGCAATAGGATAAGAAAGCGGTAAATAATCGTTTGCTAATTTCACTTTCCTCCAGTAATAATTCGGGATGCCACTGTACTCCTATGTTAAAACGGTTTCTAGGACACTCAATTGCTTCCGGAAGACCATCTTCACTATATCCGACAATTTGATAATAGTTGCTTGTTTCCTTTTCATTAATGTGATAATGATGTTGACTATTAACCTGAAAACTAACTTCACCACAAATTTTACAAAGTAAAGAAGAATCTAACAAAGTGACCGAATGAGCAAAAGATTCTTTCGAATGATGTTTGATAGAAGTTTCATTTTTAATATTTTTAGTATAACGCGGATAATTCCACATAACTTGCATTCCCATACAGATACCTAAAATCGGAATATCGTGGCAAATGGCATACTCTAAAACATAATAATCGTATTCGTACATCCGGTTTCCACCAGGCAAGACGATACCTTTACAAAAAGATAGTTGTTCATCTAACATCGCTTTTTCTTCTTCTGTCATAGGTGGAACTTCATTCCCTTTCAAATGATAATAATCGATATTCTGCGGTGGCAAAATTAAAAAAGGAATGCCACCTGCTCCAATAATTGCACGACGTACCGAATCTGTAACTGCATTTCGAACATTACCATCAACAAGGGTAATACGACCAACAATTCCAATCACTGGTTTCATAGCATTCTCCTCTTATTAAACATTGAAGCGGAAATGACAAATATCTCCATCTTGCATCAAATAATCTTTTCCTTCCAACCGAACACGTCCCATTTCACGTACCTTTAGTTCACTGCCAGCAGTCATAAAATCATCATAAGACATGACTTCTGCTTTAATGAATCCTTTTTCAAAATCCGTATGAATAATACCTGCACATTCTTTGGCATTCATTCCTTTCCGGAACGTCCAAGCACGACACTCGTCAGGTCCAACCGTAAAATAAGTAGCAAGGCCAAGCAAATCGTACGTTTCACGAATCAATTGGTCTAAACCGCTCTCAGAAACACCTAACATTTCTAACATCTCTTGCTTTTCTTCTGCTTCCATATCACTTAAATCAGACTCTACTTTAGCACAAATCTTAACGCACTTAGCATGTTCCTTAGAAGCATATTCACTCACTTGTTTGACATAAGCATTGTCCTCTAAAGAAAGTTCATCTTCCCCAACATTTGCCAAATAAATAATTGGTTTCAAAGTCAAAAATTGATAAGATTTCAAGGCTTTTTTCTCCTCTTTTGTAAAATCGACAAGGCGTAACGGAATATTTTTTTCCAAATTATCTTTTGCTTTTTTTAGTGCTTCTAATTCCAATAATTCATCTTTATCTTTAGATGCCTCAGCCTTTTTCTGAATCTTTCCGATTCGATTGGTAACAATTTCCAAATCTGCTATCGATAACTCTAAATTGATAATTTCGATATCACGAATTGGATCGATGGTTCCCTCGACGTGAATGATATTTCCATCTTCAAAACAACGCACAATCTCGCAAATGGCATCCACTTCACGAATGTAAGATAAAAATTGGTTCCCCAATCCCTCTCCTTGTGACGCACCTTTCACCAACCCAGCAATATCCGTAAATTCAATGGTTGCAGGAACAACTCTCTTTGGATTATAAATACTTGCCAACTGATCCAATCTCTTATCGGGAACATTTACCATACCAACATTGGGATCAATTGTAGCAAATGGATAGTTCGCTGCTAAAATTTTCTGTTTTGTAATCGCATTAAATAAAGTAGACTTTCCAACATTTGGAAGTCCGACAATACCTGCTGTAAGTCCCATGAAGACACCTCCTAAATCTCTAAATATTATACCATTTTTTACATAGAACAAAATGAAAATAAATTTTCATCTCCCAGTCGTTACCTCCTGGGCTTTCTGCTTCCTAGATAGAGTCCCCTCTATTCTCCACAGACTTAACTTCCGACAGTCGCTACCGTAGATTTTGTCCTTTTTTTGCATTTTTACGATATAAACTCTTTTCTATATTTCTTTTTTTCTTTCAGTCATATATTGATATTAGCCAAGATAACATATCATGATAATTTTCCTATTTTGGATAGATTCAATCTCTAACCAATAACTATTCAATTATATCCAAGCGAGGCATAGTCTATCTTTATACTATCATCCCTCATTTCATTCTAACGGTTAACAAGACTATATCAAACAAACGTATGCCAGTCAAGCAAAATAGAAAAATTTTTTGATTTTTTTGATACCTTTCTATTCTGATATTCTTTACATTATCCGCAAAGCAAATTCCTAATATATAAAAAAAGCACTTTCATGCTTTTAAAGAATTGAATATTAAACGGTCGGATAAACTCCAGGACCAATTGGTAACCCAATTAAGTACCAACCCACTGTAATCAAAATCCAAGTAAGACCAATAATTAAGCAGTACGGCGTCAACCAACGCAATGCCATGCCAATCGTAATCGGTTTTTCTTTTCTAGGATTATAAATATTTAAATACCCTACATAAATGACGAAGAAAGCAAGTAAAGGCGTATAACCTTTCGTCATTGAGTCACCTGCACGTAAGATAAATTGCGCAAACTGTGGTGAAATATTAGATTGCATCAAAATCGGTACAACAACTGGTGCCATAATCGTCCACTTTGCCACAGGTGTAGTCGAAAATAAACTGACAACAGCAATGACTATTAAAACCAATAAAATTAATGGAATACCAGTGAAGTTAACACTACTAATAATATTAGCACCCCAAGCAGTTATAATCGTTCCAATATTCGTATGCCGGAAAATGGCAATAAATTGAGCAGCAAAGAAAATAGTCATAATTAAACTTCCGATATCGGATAGATATTCTCCTGCTTTATAAGCGACATCTTTATCGTTTTTGAACGTTTTAGAAGAAAATCCATAAACCAAACCCGTTACCATAAAGAAGATTGAAACCATATAAGTAAATCCATCTTGGAAATAAGAGTTCGATCCAAATAATTGGCCTAAATACGTAGTTTCTTCCATATCCAACAACATACCGGATAACGGTAATCCAGGAATGATGCTATAAATGAAGATAAAAGCAACAATCAATGCTGCAATCAATGCATTTCGTAATCCCTTTTTCTCCAATAACTCCTGCTCTAATCTAGATTGTTCATCGACTGGAATAATACTATATTCAGAAGTTGCCAAATCTCTCTTTTCATGAATTCTACCAATTTTTGGAACAATCAACTTTTCCATAACAAACGTTCCAACGATTGATAGAATAATACTACAAGCGATGATAATAAATAAATTGGATGTCAAACTAACATGCGTTGTCGTATCTACCAAATAAGCAGCTTGCGTCGTAATAGAAATTAAATTGACTTCCATACTTCCTACAAACACAGTTGCACCATATCCAAATGCAACTCCGGCAAAAGCTGCTACAACACCAGCCATCGGATTCCGTCCAACGGCCTTAAAAAGAATGGCTCCCAAAGGGATTAAAATCGTATAACCAACTTCATTAATCAACGAAGATATCGTCGCAATAAATATCAATAAAAATGTAATTTGAAAATTAGACATCTTCGCCATATACTTCTTAATAAAAGTATCGAATAACCCACTGGCAGAAGCAATACTGACGCCAATTAATGAAATTAATAATGTACTAAGTGTCGTAAAACTAATAAAGTTTCGTGCCGCATTACTAATGATGTATTTTAATCCGTCATAACTAAATAAATTTTCTACTGTAACCAAAACATTTTCTAATTGATTGTTACTACTGTTAATCGTACTATAAGAAGCCTGAATTCCCAAAACAGAGAAAATACCACTTAATATAACCGTTAAAAGCGTTAACAATATAAAAATGGTTATGGGATGAAGATAAAATTTTTTTAACTTTAACTTTCGCTTTTCCTTCATACGGATTCCCCTTCTATTACTTTTTTCAACTTTTTATTAAATTCCAAACGTGGCATCATGACGGTACGACCACATTTTAGACATTGAATCTTAATGTCAGCCCCTACCCGAACAATTTTCCATTTATTTTCACCACATGGATGTCCTTTTTTCATAATGACCACAGAATTTAAAGAATATGTCTTACTCTCCATGGTGAACCTCAATCTGTGGATATGGAATTTTAATATTTTCTTGATCTAACCGTTCTTTCACTGCTTTACGAATTTTTCTTTCGACACCGTAATGTTCCATTGATACACATAAGGCAGTAACACGAAATTTAACAGATGAATCAGATAATTCTTGAATTCCCAATAATTCAACAGGACCTTTCAAGTTATCCAACGAATTCGACAATTCTTGTACCAAATCTTTTAAAATAGACTCTACTTTATCCAAATTTGCATCGTAAGATACTCCAATATCGACAATTGCTCTAGAAGGAGCCATATTATAGTTAATGATATCGACAACATTTCGATTTGCTAAGATTTTAACAGAGCCATCATAATTTTTAATGCGTGTACTCTTTAAACTGATACTAATGACTTCACCTTCAAAACCACCAACTTCTATCGTATCACCAACTGCAAATTGATTTTCCATAATGATAGATGCTCCACCAATAATATCTTTTAACAAATCTTGAGAAGCAAGTCCGGCAATTGCACCAGCAATTCCAAGTCCAGCTACAAAAGAAGTAACATTTACTCCAAATCGTGCCATAATCATTAGAATCACGATAACGATAATAGAATATTTAAAAATATTTTTTATGATCATCTCTAACGTTTCTAATTTCTTATATGCATGACTATTTTTAGGCATTCCTTTTTGTTTGCTATCAAATAAGTTTTTATTAATTTTCTTTATAATTAAATAAGTAATGGTTCCAAAAACGATATAACCAATCGACCAGTAAATAGAAAATAAAATCTGCTGCATCTCTACTCACCTCGATTGTTTTTCTCAATAATATCAAAAATACGGTTCAAATCACTATCGTTTACAAAAGAGATAACTAATTTCTTAGGACCAACTTTCACTTTTGTTCCAAGTAATTCACATAAAGATTCTTCAATATAACTGTAATCGCTTTCATGAGCGGGATTCTTTCTTACTACTTTTTGTTTCTTTTCATAGTGATCACCACTTGTAATTTCTTCGATATCACGAACGCTTAAATTCTCGTTGATAATTCGGTTGGCTAAAGAAATAATTTCTTGTTCATTTTCAATTTTACTAAGTGTTCTAGCGTGTCCCATCGAGATGCTACCATTGACAACTAACTCCTTTACAGGGGCAGGCAACGTCAACAATCCTAGCATGTTCGTTATATGACTTCTGCTTTTTCCAATGCGTTTGGCTAAATCTTCTTGGGTGATGGATAAAGTCGTAATTAATTTTTTATATGCCTCTGCTTCTTCTAAAGCATTTAAATTTTCACGTTGTAAATTTTCAAGTAACGCAATCTCCATCATATCTTCATCAGAAAAATCACGCACAATTGCAGGAATCGTTTCTTTACCTGCCATAATAGAGGCTTTTACTCTTCGTTCACCAGCAATAATTTCGTATCCTTTGACACTTTTTTTAGCAATAATCGGTTGAAATACACCATGTTCTTTAATGGAATCTGCCAATTCTTGTAAAGCTTTCTGATCAAAATTTTTACGTGGTTGATATGGGTTACTTCTAAGTTCAGATAAATTTAATTCGACAATTTCTTCTTTGGGTGTAGAAGTGACAATTTTTTCTTCTAGTTGACTGTAATCTAATGGTTCGTTATGAAATAATTCTTCCAAACCCATACCAAGTGCTCTTCTTTTACTAGATGTTTCCATTTCGTTCAATCACTTCCTTTGCTAAATTTAAATAAGCTTCTGAGCCTTTATTTTTTGGATCATATGCAATAATCGGTTTTCCATGAGATGGTGCTTCTGTTAAGCGAACCAATCTAGGAATAATCGTATTATAAACTCTCTCTTTGAAGTACTTTTGAATTTCTTCTACCACTTCTAGACCTAAATTTGTTCTAGAATCAAGCATAGTCAGTAAAACTCCTTCAATATTTAAATTTGGATTCAAACTTTTTTGTGCTAACATGATTGTGTTTAATAACTGTGTGATTCCTTCTAACGCAAAGAATTCACATTGAACTGGAATAATAACAGAGTCGGATGCTGTCAAAGCATTCGTTGTAATAAGTCCCAATGAAGGAGGACAATCGATAATAATGTAATTGAAACTATCTCTGATTTGATCAAGAGCATTTTTCAGTTGCTTTCCTTTCCCAAACGTAGAATCTTCTTTACTCTTTTCCATCAATTCAATATCGACACCCGCCAAATTAATTGTGGCTGGCATTAAATATAAGTTTTTATATCCAGTCTTTTTAATTGCATCCACTACATTACATTTTCCAGTGATAACATCATATACACTTAAATTGATATCCCCTTTATTAAATCCTACACCAGTAGTTGTATTTCCTTGTGGATCTAAATCTACTAATAAAACCCTTTTTCCTAGTACAGCTAACGATGCAGACAGATTAATACTTGTCGTGGTTTTACCAACGCCACCTTTTTGATTAACTAAAGAAATAATTTTACCCATCTGAATCACCTTTTCTAATAATATGTCTATTTTATTGTATCAAATTTTAGGTCATTAGGAAACAAAAAGAGAAAAAAAGGAAGACAAATGTCCTCCAATATGTTTTTGCTCTGATGTTTCTAATTTTAACCCTGCTTATCAAGTCGAATATTAATTTGATAAGAATTATCCAAATCGATTTCTTCAATATCGATTTTAACACCATTTTTCTCTAATGCCTCAGTTAAATCTCTAAATGCATTGATTGCATCACGAATTGTATACTTCAATTCCTCTTGTTTCTTTCTAAAGTTAGGAATTGGCAATTCCTCATTTCCAGATGGCGTCGTCCATTGTTGATTTGGTTTAGCACCAGAAGGATTAAGACCAGGAATATCAGTCGCTAATTGCTCTGGCTTCTTCTTATCTGATTCTACAACTAAGCCTGGAACTAGTTGAACACCAGTATCAGTATTCGCTGGTGCAACCACCGTCGGAGGAACAATTGGTTGTGATTCCTCTACAACTGGAGCAGCAGGTGCAGGATTGACTGTAGGAGCAGATGTAGATGAATTTTTTTCAAAATCATCCAAGAACTTAAATTTAGGTCCAATCGCATTTGGATCGATTACTTCTTGTTTCGTTCCCTGCAATAATTCATTCAAGTTATTAGTCTGAACAACCTCTGGTTGAATATCTTCTGCTTGGGACTTCAAAACATCTAAATTGACGTCCATTCCAGCAGAGATATTACGGTCAACTGCATTAGAGTTAGATGAAAGAACCCCTATATTTCTAAGTTCATTATCCAAATCCCGAACCGTCATCTTTTCATTGATAATTCGGTGTAATAATTCAACTTGTTTCTCTTTATCTGTAACACTCAATAAACTTCTGGCATGTCTTTCCGAAATCTGATTATTCAATAGCGCTTCTTGAACTTCATCAGATAGTTGCAACAACCTCAATTTGTTAGCAACAGCAGCTTGACTCTTTCCCATCGTTTTACCTAGTTCTTCTTGCGTCATAGAATCTAAATCCAAAATCTTTTGATAAGTTCTTGCTTCTTCAATTGGACTTAAATCCTTTCGTTGTAAATTTTCAAGCAAGGCTACCTTGGCAGTTTCTTTATCATCTAAATTTCGAATAATAGCCGGAATTTTTGTGAATCCTGCAATAATAGTAGCCTTATAACGACGTTCGCCAGCGATAATTTCATATTTATCACCCAAGCGACGGACGATAATTGGTTGAATCACTCCGTGTTCTTTAATGGATGCTGCTAATTCTTGTAATGCTTTATCATCAAAAACTTCACGTGGTTGGAATCGGTTTGGAATAATATCATCAACGTATAATTCTACAACTTGACTACGAATATTGGTTTGTGTATTATTTTCTTGCATAGCTAATTCCCTCGCTTTATTCTTTTTACCCTATATAACATTATATCGTAAAACATACTATATTACAATGCTCTTTTTTTGATTTTATCAATCGGTCTAGGATATTTTAACTCCGTATTTTTAAGTTTTGAAACAACTACTAAAGTACGATTTCCAGCATCGTTTGGCAAAGAAAATGAAATCAAATCTTCGATACGACCAGACAGAACGCCAACTGCACGTTTACCAAGCAGTAATTCTTCTGTAACATTTCCCTTCATAGCTATGAAATGTCCGCCAATTTTGACCATCGGGATGCATATTTCTGCAATAATGCGCAATTCCGATACAGCACGAGCAACGACAACATCAAATTCTTCACGATGTTCTTTCGCATAATCTTCACCACGAACATGATATGCAACAATATCTGTCAATCCTAACTCCTGAATAATTGTATTCAAATAAGTAACACGCTTCTGCAAAGAATCAACCAAAGTTACTTTCAAATTTGGAAATACAATTTTTAAAACGATTCCTGGAAACCCAGCACCAGTTCCAACATCACATAAAGTAGAAACTTGACTCAAATCGACGGCTTTTAAAAGCGTTAAACTGTCATAATAATGTTTTAAATAAACATCTTCTACATCTGTAATACGAGTTAAATTCATCTTTTCATTCCAAGAAATTAACAATTGATAAAATTTTTCTAATTGTGATATTTGCTGTTCAGTTAAAGAAATACCTAAATCTTGAACTGCTAAAATAAATTCTTCTTTAGTCATATGATTCCGTTCCTTTATGCAATTTTTTTAAGTAGACCGTCAATACAGCAATATCAGCCGGATTAACACCGCTAATTCTACTTGCTTGACCAATTGAAATCGGTCGAACCAATTCCAACTTCTGTCTTGCTTCAGAAGCAATATTTACAATTTTCTGATAATCGATATCACTTGGAATCAAAATATTTTCTAATGACATCATACGATTCGCTTCTTTTAATTCCTTATTGATATAACCTTCGTATTTTACCGTAATTTCTACTTGTTCCAAAATATCTTCAGAATATGGCAAATCAATAAAATGTTTCAAATCAACAATTTTTATTTCAGGTCTTTTTAAAAGATTCAACAAACTAACTCCATCGAAAATAGGTGCCGAAGATAAAGAGGATAAATATTCGTTATTTTCTTTAGTTGGAGTAACTTTAGTATCTTTTAACAATTGAATGCATTCGTCTATATTTTTTTTCTTTGTTAAAAATTTGTGATACCGCTCTTCATCAATTAAACCAACTTGATATCCATAATCACGTAAGCGCAAATCCGCATTATCGTGACGCAACAAAAGACGATACTCTGCTCTAGATGTTAACATTCGATATGGCTCTTTCGTTCCTTTCGTTACTAAATCATCGATTAAAACACCAATGTATGCTTCGTTTCTCTTTAATATCAACGGTGCCTTACCTTCTAGTTTTAAAGACGCATTAATTCCAGCCATTAATCCTTGTGCTGCTGCCTCTTCATAACCACTCGTTCCATTAATCTGACCTGCTGTAAATAATCCTTCTATTAATTTTGTTTCTAAAGATGGTTGTAACTGCAAAGGATCGATAGCATCATACTCAATCGCATAAGCGTATCGCAATATTTTAGCATGTTCCAACCCTTCCAAACTGTGTACCATTTCTTCTTGAACAGAATGAGGCATACTTGTAGAAAATCCTTGAATGTAAATATCATCAAAATATCGACTTTCTGGTTCTAAAAATAACTGATGACGTTCTTTGTCTGCAAAACGAACTACTTTATCTTCAATAGAAGGACAATATCTAGGTCCGACACCAGACACATATCCGCCATACATGCTAGACTCATTTAAATGTGCTTTGATAATATCATGAGTCTTTTGATTAGTATAAATCAAATAACATGGTAATTGATCTTCTACTTTATATTTGGGTTCTTCATCGAAAGAAAAAGTGTGTAAAACAGAATCTCCTGGTTCTAAACTCGCCTTAGAAAAGTCGATAGAAGAACGTTCAATTCTAGGCGGTGTACCCGTCTTTAACCGTTGAATCCGAAAACCTAATTCTTTTAAATGATCACTTAAAAAGTGAGATGGTCTTTCTCCATGAGGACCACTACTTGTCTTTTCAGAGCCAACTAAAATACATGCTTTCAAATATGTTCCTGTTGTCAAAATAACAATTTTAGAACGAATTTTCCTTCCATCTTCTAAAACAACTCCACAAACTTTTTGGTCTTCTACAATTAAATTTTCTACCAACGATTCGATAACATCTAAGTTTTCTTGCTTCTGAATTGCTTCTTGCATCATTTTTGGATACGTGATTTTATCTGCTTGCGCTCGTAATGCTTGAACTGCCGGACCTTTTTTCGTATTCAATAACTTCATCTGTAAAGAACTAGAATCGATCACTTTAGCCATTTCACCACCCAAAGCATCGATTTCTCTTACAAAAATACCTTTTGCAGGACCACCGATAGATGGATTACACGGCATATCACCTACATTTTTAAAATTTCCAGTCACTAAAACAGTACGATGACCTTTTCGTGCCGTTGCTAAACAAGCCTCACATCCAGCATGTCCGCCACCGACAACAACTACTTCATAATCCATCGAAATCACTCCTTTTTAGCAAACATATTATAGTATAAATTTACAAAAAATGACACTTTTTTTATAAAAATTATTTCCCGGGAAATAATTTTAACTATTTCCCAAGACAAAATTGACTAAATAATTGATCGATTAACTCATCAGAATAAGTTTCTCCAATAATTTCTCCTAAAGTACTCCATGCATCTTTGATATCGATTTCAATCATATCTGGTGGCAACAGTTGTTCTGCTCCAGATACTGCATTCAAAATACTTTGATAAGCTTCCTTGGCCAAGCGAATTTGACGAATGTTAGAAAGACAAGTGTAATCGTTCTTTTCTAATTGATCCAAATGAAATAACTCGACGATTTTGTTTCTCAATGTATCAATACCATCGACATCCTTTGTATTTGTATGAACAACTGCATAACCCTCAAATACACTTTCATCGATTTTAGAAGGTAAATCATTCTTATTTAATACGATGATAGATTTATGAGCATCTATTTTCTTTAACAATTCTTTATCTTCTTCATTAAATACCTCATTGCAATTAAAGACTGCAATGACTAAATCCGCTTTAGGAATTAATGATAAACTTTTATCAACTCCAATTTTTTCAACAACATTATCCGTATCACGAATACCGGCTGTATCAATAATATCTAATGCAACACCAGAAATTGTGATAGAACCTTCTACTAAGTCACGTGTCGTACCTGCAATATCTGTAACAATTGCCTTATCTTGTTTTAACAAGCGATTTAAAATACTACTCTTGCCGACATTCGGACGTCCAACAATAACCGTTTGAATTCCATTTTTTAAAATCGCACCATTTTCAGACTGTTCGATAATATGATGTAACTTTTCTTGAATACTCTTTAATACCGGTGCAATTTTATTAGTAGTCATATCCTCAGCATCTTCATATTCTGGATAATCGATATTAACTTCGATAGCTGCCAAAAGTTCCAACATTTGTTGCCGCAACATACGAATTAGATTTCCAACTTCTCCATCAACTCCACGCATAGCAACTTTTCGTGCTTGTTCACTTTTTCCATTTATTAAATCCATAACAGATTCTGCTTGTGTCAAATCGATACGACCATTTAAAAATGCACGTTTTGTAAATTCACCTGGTTCTGCCATTCTAGCACCATTTTCTAAAACCAATTCTAGTACTTTATTCGTTGTAGCAATTCCGCCATGACAATTGATTTCCACTACATCCTCTGTCGTAAACGTTTTAGGTGATTTCATAACAGACACTAAAACTTCATCTACATTTTCTCCATTTTCAACAATATGACCATAATGAATCGTATGAGATTCTACTTGACTCAAATCTTTTCCTTTAAAAATTCGATTGACAATAGAAATTGCATCTTCTCCACTAACTCGAATAATTGCAATGGCACCAACACCAAGTGTCGTTGAAATTGCAGCAATTGTATCTTTCATATCTGACTCACCCTTCCTAAAATTATTTCCCGGGAAATAATTTGATAACGATACTGATTATAACAGAACTTAAAAATTAAGTAAACTTATGCAAAAGAAAAAGAGAAATCAATTCTCTTCTTCTACTGGTTTAATAACCACACACCGATTTGGTTCTTCCCCTTCACTAACCGTTGTAACTTTTGAATAGTCAACCAAAGCAGTATGAATAATACGACGTTCATAAGAATTCATTGCTTCAAGTTTTACAGGAATTTTTGTATGAGCAACTTCACGAGCTGTCTTTTTGGCTAAACGAATTAAATTATTTTCGCGTTTCTTCTTATATTCTGCAACATCTAACTGAAAGTGAAAATGTTCTCCAGTTAAATTCAGTACAGATTGCCTTACAACCGTTACAAGTGCATTCAAAGTACGACCATTTTTACCGATTAAAATTGCATCTTCATCAGAATACAATGTAATAGAAGGAATTCCTTCACGAACTTTAGATTCCATTTGGACTTTTACACCCATACTAGATGTAATTTTCTTTAATAATTCTTTTATATAGTCAACAACATCTCTTCTAGTTACAATTTCAACCTCAACTTTAGGTGATTTAAACAAACCACCAGATTGTTTATCGACATTACAAACAATCAATTGATCTCTCGTCTCTTGTAACGTAATCATTGCTTTACTAATTGCTTCTTCTTCTGTTTTTCCTGTAAATACTTGTTTATTCATAAATCTTCTTACTCCTCTTTACAATTAAATTTTGTACAATTGTGAACAAATTCGCAATTGCCCAATAGATTCCCAATGCTGCTGGCATCATGAAAGACATTACAACAATCATACCAGTCATTACTTTAGACATACTTGCCATTGGATCTCCTTCGGTAGTAGCTGCTGTACGATTCAAACTGAAAGAAAAATAAGTTGTCAAACCAATTATGATAACTAATAATAAGAAAATCCAATTCCCCTGATTAATTAATCCGACCCACGGAGTCGTTCCCATTTGCATCCCTAAGAAATCTTCTTCATATAAAACCGGTAAACGATTAATCGATTCCAAAAAGGCAAATAGCAATGGAATTTGAATAAAGCTAAATAGACACCCGGACAATGGATTAATATTATACTTTTTATATACCATCGTCATTTCCTGACTCTTTCTCATTAAGGAATCTTGATCAGTTTTATTTTCGTATTTCTTTTCAATTCTATTTAGCTCTGGAGTAGCGTTTTTAATTAATTCAGATTGCATTGCTGTTTTATTAGTCAATGGATACAATGCTAAACGAATTGCAATCGTAACGATAATCATTGCTAACGTCGCACTATGTACATAACGAGAAGTAAATGTAATTAAAAATGCTAACGGTTTAACTAATATACTTTCCCATAATCCTTCATAGCCACCATCCATTGGGGTAAATTCATCACAAGAAACCATGCTATCAACATCGACTCCATTATCACGATACAATTGCAAAGTTGCTTCATCAGTTGGTTTACAAAGAATATTTTCCGTTAGGCTTTGACCGGTACTATTCGTAACAACATGATTTTCGCTATCCTTTAATGTCTTTGTACACCCAGTTAAACATAAAACGCACAAAGCCAAGATGAGTATTTTTATTTTTTTATGTTTCATTAATATCTCCTTTATTCACACGATGAATCTTTTTCATAAGAGAACAATAACTTCTCTGAATATCATCATATTCTACATTTAAACAGTTCTTTCTTATAATTATAATATAATCTTTAAAATTTTCATAGTTATTTTTATTTTGATTAATAATCATTCGCAGACGTCTTTTATATAAATTCCTTACGACAGCATGGCCTAGTTTTGTTCCAGCAGAAATGCCATATCGATCATAGGGAAGAGTACTATCCTTATAATATATAACAAGATTAGAATCTTTTACAGAAGGACAAGTACGAATAATCTCATTAAACTCATCATTTTTCTTAACAATAAATCTTTTTTTCATACCTAAATCCTTTCTAATTTTCTATCCTTATTATATATATAGTAAAAATCCACTGTAAAACAGTGGATTACTTAACAAGCTCTTTACGTCCTTTTGCTCTACGTCTATTTAAAACATTTGTTTTCTTACGTGCAAAGAATCCGTGTTTTTTAGCTCTTCTACGATTGTTTGGTTGATATGTTCTTTTCATAAATTTCTCCACCTCCAGACATAAATCTACATTATTATACTTATAAAATTATGATTTTGTCAACAAGAAATCGACTTTTTAAGTTATTCACATTATCAACAGGGTGTGAATAAGTTTTTTTACCATGTGAAATTCCCAATTGATAAAAAACTGTGGAAAAATAATTGATTTCTTTATTTTATGCACAAAAGAACGGTGGATAACTATGTGAATAAATTGTTAATAACCTGTGGAATATAATTTTTTTTATTTTTATTCTTTATTTTTGCACAGTTTTAAGCTACAATAATTCTCAGTCATAAAAAGCAAAAAAGTAGGGAAGTGAGCTAATGGATCTAAAAGTTTTATGGAATAAATTTCTAGAAACTGTAAAACAAGAAGTTTCGAGCATTTCTTACAATACCTGGTTTGCAGAAACAGAACTACATGACATGAATAACGGAAAAGCACGTGTTATCGTACCAATGCCAATTCATAAAAAACATTTATCTGATAGTTATAAAGAAATGGCAACCCGTATTTTCAATGAAATCACTGGTTCTAATTTTGAATTCGAATTTTTGCTAAAAGATGAAATTGATGATGATAATTCAAGTAATGTACAAAAAGAACCACCAATAGAGGAGGTCGGAGTCCCATACAATAACCCAATTGCTTCTAATTTAAAACCGAATTACACATTTGATACGTTTATTGTAGGAAATAGTAACAAATTTGCTCATGCCGCGGCCTTATCAGTAGCGGAAAATCCAGGAAAAATGTACAATCCGTTATTTATATACGGAAGCAGTGGCCTTGGAAAGACACATTTAATGCATGCAATTGGAAATTATATTGTGCAAAACTCCAATAAAAAAGTATTATACGTTACTTGTGAACAATTTCGCGATGACTTCATTGGAATATCCAGAAGAATGGAAGAAAACGGAAATAATTTTGATTATGTTGATTACTTTAAGAACAAATATCGCAATATTGATGTATTAATGATAGACGATATTCAGTTTTTAGGTGGCGCAACAAGCACACAACAAGAATTTTTCCACACTTTCAACACATTATACAGTGATAATAAGCAAATTGTAATTACATCAGACCGATCACCAGATGACTTAAAACTATTAGAAGATCGTCTTCGTACTAGATTCTGTTGGGGATTAACAGTAGATATCTATCCACCTGATTTTGAACTGAGAATCAATATTTTAAAGAAAAAAATAGCGGGTGGAGCAATTAATCAAGAAATTCCCGATAATGTCATCGAATACATTGCATCTAACATGGGAAGCGACGTAAGACAACTGGAAGGTTCTATCAATCGGCTTTTAGCATATTCAACCATTATGGGTGGCTCAAAAATTGATTTAGATTTAGCAATTGAAGCCTTAAAAGATTATACAAACACTGGTATTAGTGAGAAAAATAACATTCGAAAAATTCAAAAAGCAGTTGCAGAATACTTTCAAATATCAGTAGATGATATGAAATCAAAGAAAAGAAGTGCAAATCTAGCATTCCCTAGACAAGTTGCAATGTACTTATGTAGACAATTAACCGATGAATCATTTCCTAAAATAGGAACAGAATTCGGTGGAAAAGATCACTCAACTGTAATGCATTCTTGTGATAAAATAGAAGCAGAAATGAAAGTGAATAAAGAACTCGTTAAGACAATTGAGAACATTAAGAAGACAATCACATGATAGGGTTGTGGAAAAATAAAATTTTATCAACAAGTTATCAACAACAAAAAGTTGTTAAAATGCTTGCTACATATAGATTTAAAAAGTTATTAACAGTTTCCACGTTAATATAATAAAAACATTTTAAAAGAAGGAAGGAATAAATATGAAATTAACAATTAAAAAAAATATTTTAGAAGATGCGATTAATAAAGTATCAAAAGCAATCAGTACCAAAAACTTAGTTCCAGCATTATCAGGAATTAAATTTGATTTAACAAAAAATGGATTAACATTAACAGCAAGTGATAATGATATTACAATTCAAACATTTATCGAAAGCAAAGATAATATGACTGTAGAAGATGAAGGTTCTATTATTATTCAAGGAAGATATATTGGGGATATCGTTAGAAAATTACCAGATGAGTATATTAATATTGAAGTAATCGATGAATTAAAAATTATGATATACACAGAAAACAGTGAATTTAATTTAAATGGTATCAACAAAAGTGAATATCCATCTATTTCTTTAGAAGAAAGCAAAACTCCAGTTATTATTAAAAATGAAACATTTAAAGATATTGTTAATCAAACTGCATTTGCTGCATCTAGTGATGAATCTAGACCAGTATTAACAGGTATTAATTTTAAAATCAATGGTAACACATTGGAATGTAATTCAACTGATTCTTATCGTTTAGCAAGAAAAATGGTTATTTTAGACGCAGAATACAAAGATACATACAATATTGTAATTCCAAGCAAAAACTTATTAGAATTTATTAAAATAATCAATGATGAAGATGAAACAATTGAAATGCACATCTTTAATAATAAGATTTTATTTAAATATCAAAATATTTTGTTCCAATCTAGATTGATCAATGGAACCTATCCAAATACTGCTAATCTATTACCAGAAGAATCATTATTAAAAATAACTACATCTATCAATGAACTATACAGTGTAATCGATCGTGCTAGTATTTTAACAAGCGATAAAGAAAAGAATATTGTTACATTAGAAACAAATGGAAATAAATTGTTTATTAAATCTTCTTCTGCTGAAATCGGCCGTGTAGAAGAAAAAATGGTTGTGGAAAAAGATAATGATGAAGATATTCGTATCTCATTTGTTGCTAAATATATGATGGAAGCTTTGAAATCTTTCAATGAAGACGAAGTAGAAATTTCATTTGTTGGTGAAATTAAACCAATTTTGTTAAAGAATGTGAATGATGATACATTAACACAACTAGTATTACCAATTCGTACGTATTAAAAAAATCTACAAATTTTGTAGTTTTTTTTATCTTTTCATAAAGCATATTTAATGTTTCGTTTCTATTATTAGCAACATCTATAGTTTCATAGTGATATTTTCTCACTTGTTCGATAATATTTTTAATTTTTCCCCATATTTCGAGTAATTTCGACTAGTAGCAGTGTTAATATAGGTTGCACAAATCGAGATTTGTAGATTTTAAGGGGGATTTTATGAATAATTATGAAATTAACGAAGAAACGATGGCAGTGATATCCACAGCCAAAGGAAAAACGAAGATTATTGAAGAACATCACGAATATCAAATTAACTGCGATGCGTATGAAGTAATGGATGAAAGTTGTAAATATTTTGGAAGTAGTTACACAGGAAGGGTATCAGGCGCTAAAAAAATGCTTGGATACGAGTATAAAGTACCAATTATTGTGGAAGAAAGCAAACAAATGATATTTTTTCCTACAATTTCTCCACAAGCAGAAGGATGTTGCTGGATTTCTCTCAAACACTTTCAGTCTTTACAAGAAACAGCAGGAAAAACGCAAATTCAGTTTAAAAATGGATATAGATTGCCATCTTCTATTTCAAAAGCATCGCTAGATAATCAAGTTTTACGTTCCACAAGACTAGAATCGGTTCTAAATTCAAGAAAAAAGGCTTAAAAAGTCTTTTTTTAATGATTTAAAGCCATTTATATGGTATAATTAGTATGTAGGTAGTGGAGTATTAAATACAGGGGATGATAAAAATATGGGGGTTTTTAATCGAAAAAAATGATATTAACAAAATTAAAGTTGGTAAATTTTAGAAATTATAAGAAGTTAAATATACAATTAAATAAAAATTTAAATATTTTTATTGGTCCCAATGCCCAAGGAAAGACCAACATCTTGGAAAGTATTTATATACTTGCTATCACGAAGTCACATCGTTCAGGAACCGAGAGTAACTTGATTCGAATAGGGGATTCAGCGGCTAAAATATCAGGTACATTAAAGGAAGATAAGTTAATAACAGATTTAGAAGTAGATATTTCACCTGTTCAAAAGAAAGTGTTTAGGAATCAAAGTGAAATCAAGAAAATTTCGAACTATATTGGAAACTTAAATGTAATTATGTTTTGTCCAGACGATTTGGATTTATTAAAAAAATCGCCTGTAAACCGTAGAAATTATTTAAATATTCAAATTAGTCAATTAGATGGCCAATATTTAAGATGGTTAAATGAATACAATAAGATTTTAAAAACAAAAAATGAATATTTAAAAGTTTTATCCACAAGTAACCGCCAAACGGATTCTTATTTAGAAACATTAGAAGAACAATTGATTGTCCGTGCTGTTAAAATTTATGAACTTCGTATGGAATATATTTCGAGAGTTAATAAATTAATTCCAGAAATTTATAAGAAAATAACTGGGCTAGAAAGATTACATATCGTATATGACAATGGTTTTGGTGATATGATAGATCCTTTTGATTATGACGAATACGGTAAAATATTACAATCTAAGTTTCATAAAAACAGAAAAAGAGAAATAATGCAAGGAACTACTTTATATGGTCCGCATCGCGATGACTTCAGTTTTTATTTAAATGAAATGGATTTAAAAGTTTATGGCTCACAAGGTCAACAAAGAATTGCTGTTATTTCTTTCAAATTAGCAGAAATTCAAATATTTAAAGAATTGACTAAAAAAAATCCACTATTATTGTTAGATGATATTTTTAGCGAAATCGATATAAAAAAAAGAAATCGTCTTTTAAAATATATTGATGGCTCCATACAAACAATCATTACAACGACAGATTTAAAAAATATTAATAAAAAAATTGTGGAAAACGCTAAAATATTTAAAGTGATAGATGGAACGGTCACAGAAAAGGTGGGAAAATAATGGAAAATACAGAATTAGAAAAGAAAATTGAGGAAGAGGAATCAAAACTAAAAGCGGCAACAGCAGACGTTGAAATCGTTGAAAACGAAGAAGTAGATGCAAAGGTTGAAGGAAATTACGATTCTTCATCTATCCAAGTTCTAGAAGGACTAGAGGCCGTTAGAAAACGTCCTGGTATGTATATTGGTACAACTAGTGCAAGAGGATTACATCATTTGGTATGGGAGATTGTAGATAATTCAATCGATGAAGCAATGGCTGGATATGCACATAATATCGAAGTACGTATCAATCCGGATCAAACGATTACTGTATCAGATGATGGTCGTGGAATCCCAGTTGATGTTCATCCGAAAACTGGTAAAAGTACAGTAGAAACAGTATATACAGTATTACATGCTGGTGGAAAATTCGGCGGTGGCGGATACAAAGTATCTGGCGGGCTACATGGTGTAGGAGCATCTGTCGTTAATGCTTTAAGTGATTGGTTAGAGGTCAAAGTATATCGTAATGGTAAAGTATACAGTCAACGTTACCAAAATGGTGGCCATCCAGTTGCACCATTAGAAGTAGTTGGTGAATGTTCAGAAAATCGTACTGGTACAACAGTAACATTTAAACCAGATCCAGAAATCTTTAAGGAAACGACAATTTTTGATTATGAGACATTAAAACAACGTCTACGCGAACTAGCTTTTTTAAATCGTGGCCTAAAAATAACACTAATTGATGATAGAGAACCTGATAAAAAAGCAGAATTCTTATATGAAGGTGGTCTTCGTGAATACGTTGCTATGTTGAATGAGAATAAACAACCAATTCATCCAACAATCGTCGATGTAGTGGGAAAAGAAAACGATATTTCAATTGAAGTTGCCTTACAATATAATGAATCATACAGTGCGTCTATTTATTCTTTCGTAAATAATATCACAACACCAGAAGGTGGAACTCACGAAGATGGTGTTAGAAGAGCACTAACGAGAGTTTTAAACAAATATGCTTTACAAGCAGGCCTTTTAAAAGGAAATGATGAGCCATTAACTGGTGAGGATGTTCGTGAAGGCATTACGATGATTATCTCTTGTCGTCATCCAAATCCACAATTTGAAGGCCAAACAAAGACCAAATTAGGAAATGCAGAGGTACGTGCGATTGCTGATCGTATTTTCTCAGAAGCATTTGAACGTTTCTTATTAGAAAATCCAGCTGAAGCGAAAGCGATTGTGGAAAAAGCAACGACTGCTACAAGGGCAAGAATTGCTGCCAAACGGGCTCGTGAATTAACTCGTCGCAAAAATGTATTAGAAGTATCTTCATTACCTGGAAAATTAGCCGATTGCTCTTCAAAAGATGCATCAATTTGTGAGTTGTTTATCGTCGAAGGAAACTCTGCTGGTGGCTCTGCTATCGGTGGAAGAGACTCTAAAACACAAGCAATTTTACCATTGAGAGGTAAAATACTGAATGTAGAAAAGACGAGATTAGATCATGTATTGGGAAATGAAGAAATTCGTTCTTTAATTACAGCAATTGGAACTGGTATTGGTGATGAATTTGATATTAAAAAACTACGTTATAATAAGATTATTATCATGACAGATGCCGATGTCGATGGTGCCCATATTGCGACATTATTATTGACATTCTTCTATAAATTCTTTAGACCTTTAATTGAACAAGGCCATATCTTTATTGCTCAACCACCACTTTATAAAGTTGTAATTGGAAAAACAGCAAGATACTTGTTAGATGATGCTGAATTAAATGAATTTTTAGCAACTTTACCAGAGAATACAAAGAAAGATATCTCTCGAAATAAAGGATTAGGTGAAATGGACCCAGAAGAATTATGTGCGACGACAATGGATCCAAAATACCGTAGTTTATTAAGAGTAAATATCGATGATCCAATTTTTGCTGATCAAACATTTACTTTATTGATGGGTGAAGAAGTAGAGCCAAGAAAGAAATTCATAGAAGAAAATGCTGTCTATGTACAAAATCTTGATATTTAAAATGGGGGGTAAATTATGAACGAAAAAGAACTAGAACAAGAAGAAAACAAAGAAATCACCAATCCAGGTGAAATGGAAATTCAAACGGATCATAAACTAGTCGATGTAAATATCTCAGAGAAGATGCGTTCTTCTTTCTTAGATTATTCGATGAGTGTTATTGTCGCTAGAGCATTACCTGACGTTCGAGACGGTTTAAAACCAGTACATAGACGTATTTTATACACAATGTACGAAGACGGCTTAACACCTGATAAACCATTTCGTAAAAGTGCTACGACGGTTGGAGCAGTGTTAGGTAGTTATCACCCACATGGTGATAGTTCTGTATATGATGCTATGGTTCGTATGGCCCAAGATTTCAACTATCGTTGCGTCCTAGTTGATGGTCACGGAAACTTTGGATCAATTGATGGATTCGAAGCTGCTGCATATCGTTACACAGAAGCTCGTTTATCTAAGATTTCATTAGAATTATTGCGAGATATTAATAAGAATACCGTTGATTTTGTCGATAACTTTGATGGAACAACGAAAGAACCATCCGTGCTACCTAGTAGATTTCCGAATATTTTGGTAAATGGAACAATGGGAATTGCCGTAGGTATGGCAACCAATATTCCACCACATAATCTAGGTGAAACAATCAATGCTTGTATTGCTAAAATTGATAACCCAGATATTACACTTCCGGAATTGATGGAACATATCAAAGGACCAGATTTTCCAACTGGTGGATATATTTTAGGAAATAGTGGAATTGTTAAAGCATATGAAACCGGTCGTGGAACGATTGTAATTCGTGCTAAGGCATCCATTGAGGAAAAAAATAATCATCAACGTATCGTTGTAACAGAAATTCCATATGGTGTTAATAAGTCAGTATTAATCACAAAGATTGCTGATTTAGTAAGAAATAAGGTAATTGAAGGAATCTCTGATTTACGCGATGAAACCGATTTAAATGGTATTAAAATCGTAATTGAAATTAAACGCGAAGCCAATGCCAATGTTGTATTAAATAATTTGTATAAATATTCACAACTACAATCTTCTTTTGGAATCAATTTATTAGCACTTGATAATGGCCAACCAAAAGTAATGACATTAAATCAAATTCTAGAAAGCTATATCGATTTCCAAAAGTCAGTTATAATTAGAAGAACTCAATTTGACTTAGATAAAGCAAAAAAACGTGCTCATATCTTAGAAGGATTAAAAATCTGCCAAGATCATATCGATGAAATTGTTGCATTAATTAAGGCTTCTAAAAGCGATGAAGAAGCAATTAAGGCATTAGAAGAACGTTTTCAATTAAGTGAAGCACAATCTCAGGCAATTTTAGAGTTAAAACTAAGAAGATTAACGGGATTAGAAAGAGAAAAGATCGAAGCTGAACTAGCAGAATTAGAGCAATTAATTCAAGAATTAGAATCTATTTTAGCGAGTGAAGAGAAAGTGAAGGAAATCTTAAAACAGGAAATGGCAGAGATTCGTGATAAATATAACGATGAACGTCGTACTGTAATTGATATGACTGCGATTGATTATATCGAGGATGAATCGTTAATTCCTGTGGAAAAATCAATTATTACACTGACGAATAATGGATATATTAAGAGAATGCCAGTCGATACATATCGCTCTCAAAATCGTGGTGGAGTAGGAATTAAAGGAATGTCGACAAATGAAAATGATTTTGTAAGTCAATTAGTATCCGTATCTACACATGATTCTGTATTATTCTTCACCAATCGTGGAAAAGTATATCGTATGAAAGGATACGAAGTACCAGCATTTAGTAGACAATCTAAAGGATTACCAATTATTAATCTTTTACCACTTGAGAAAGAGGAATCTGTTAATTCTATTATTGCATTAAATGATGAAACTGAAGATTCTGATTACTTAACTTTTATAACAAAAGAAGGTTTAGTAAAACGTACAAATGTTCTAGAATTCAAAAAGATTCGAAACAGCGGAAAATTAGCAATTATTTTACATGATGATGATGAACTTGTAGCAGTCAGAAAAACAAAAGGTAATAATGAAATTGTAATTGGTGCAAGTAATGGTCGAATGGTAAGATTTAATGAAAATGAGGTACGTTCAATGGGTAGAGGCACATCAGGAGTAAAAGGTATTGATCTAGATGGTGCATATGTCGTCGGAGCAGAAATTATTCACGATAATGCAGAAATATTAATTGTAACTGAGAAAGGTTATGGTAAACGAACTAATATTGATGAATATCGATTAACACATCGTGGTAGCAAAGGTGTCAAAGCATTAAATGTAACAGAAAAGAATGGATCAATGATTGCTTTGAAGACAGTAAGCGGAGACGAAGATTTAATCATCATCACAGATAGTGGTGTATTAATGAGAATGTCATTAGAGCAGGTATCAACATTGAAACGTGCAACACAAGGTGTTCGATTAATCAACTTAAAGGATAATCAAAAAGTAGCAACTGTAGCACTTGTTGAAAAAGCAGAAGAAACTACTGAAGAAGAACAAAATGAAAGTGAAGATAAGCCAGTAGAAGAAGTGGAATAATATCCACTTTTTTTGTGGAAAATATTTCCCGGGAAATATTTTTGAACAGAAGAGCGAGAGCAAATAAATATTATTAACAGTGGATAAATTATTTCCCGGGAAATAATTTATCTTGAATGAAATAAAATATATACTTGATTATGAATAAGCAGATCATGATTATTGTAAACAGAGAACAAAATTTTTATAAATTGCTAATTATTAAATATAAAGGTGTGACTTGATAATATCCACTTTTTTTGTGGACAAATTATTTCCCGGGAAATAATTTGTCACACCTAAAAGTATAACAAAAGAAAACAAACCAATTTCCAATAGTTGTAGTAAATGAATTTTTAAGTAAAACAAATTCTTGAAATACTTCAATTAGATAAAATTGTTTTCTTTAGAAATATTTTATATTATTATTAATTTTATTTATTGATTCGTCTCTTATAATCTGTGGACAAATTATTTCCCGGGAAATAATTTGTAAATCTAATTTGAAAAGGAAAGAGGTTATGAGAGATAAAAAAAAGAAATCGGAGATAAAAGAATTGTACAGGAAATAAATAATATTCACAAAAATTGTGAAAAAAAGAAATTAGCAGTTTAAATAGAAAAAAAGTGTATCGGAGATAGAGATTACTTTGTGCAAAAATTGAAAAATTATTTCCCGGGAAATAATTTCGAAAGAACAAGTGATATTTTTTTGTGAATTATTTTTATTAAAAAGAAAAACAATGAGAAACATATTCAATCGGAGATTGTGATTAAATGTTTCACGTGAAACGTTATCAACAGTTTAAAATATCACAATATAAAATATTCGAAGATATAAAATAAGTAAATGTTTCACGTGGAACATCAAATTCTGTTGTGTAAATTATTTCCCGGGAAATAATTTTGATGTAAAATCATGTGAATATCTTGAAAGAGTCTTGCATTTGTTGTGGAAATATAGTATTATAATCACGATGCAATGAGAAAGGTGTGAACCAGGTCAGGATCGGAAGATAGCAGCCTTAAACATACGATTTCATGTGCATCATTTTTTGTGAGGAAAAAAGTATGAATGATAGATATTTTATGGAATTGGCCTATAAGAATGCTAAAAAGGCTTATAAAATGGATGAAAGTCCAATTGGTGCAGTGATTGTGCGAGGAAATGAGGTTATATCTTGTGGATACAACAAAAAAAATAAAACGAATGATGTAACGAATCATGCTGAAATTATCGCAATTCGCAAGGCGTGCAAGAAATTGAACAATTGGCGCTTAAATGACTGCAAAATATATATTACCTTAGAACCTTGTCCGATGTGTGCCAGTGCAATTCGACAAGCACGGATTAAAGAGATATATTATAATGAATCTAATCGTAATTCGCAAAATATAGAAATTATAGAAAAAATATTATCAGTTACAGATATTAATCCAAAAGTGAAAATTACAAAGACTGATTTTTCTGATTTGGCCGCTAATAATATTTTGAATTCGTTTTATCAAAAAAAACGTTAAAACCATTGAAAATATGGTATAATAATTACAATTGTTATGAGGTGATTCCATGGAATATCAGGCTTTATATAGAAAATATCGCCCACGAAATTTTGATCAAGTTGTGGGTCAAAAAGTTGTAAAACAAACTTTAAAAAATGCAATTCAAACAAATAAGATATCTCATGCGTATTTGTTATCTGGACCAAGAGGGACTGGTAAAACAACAATTGCAAAAATATTAGCAAGAACAGTAAATTGTTTGCATCCTGTTAATGGTAATCCTTGTGAAGAATGTGAGGCCTGTCTTGCATCTAAAGAAAAAGAATGCCCAGATATTATTGAAATTGATGCCGCATCTAATAATGGTGTTGAAGAAATCCGCGAGTTAAAAAATAAAATTAGCCATGTGCCAACTTCTTTGAAATATAAAGTATATATCATCGATGAAGTGCATATGTTGACTACAAGTGCATTTAATGCCTTGTTAAAAACATTGGAAGAACCACCATCACATGCAATTTTTATACTAGCAACTACAGATGTACATAAAATTCCGGTTACAATTTTATCTCGTTGTCAGACATTTACATTTAAAAGAATTGCAGAAACAGATCTAGTTGAACATTTAAAGGATATTTGTGAAAAAGAAAGTATTTCTATCGATGAAGAAGTATTACATAAGATTTCTGATTATTCTGACGGATGTTTAAGAGATGCATTAGGATTATTAGATAAATTATCATCGTATGAAAAAGATAATATTACAATGAATGATTTGTTAGAAATTAACGGTGTAGTGAATTCTGAAAGTATAATAGAATTTATTAAAGCTATTACAGATAAAGATATTGAAACAATTGTTGCAAAGTTAAATGATTTTTATATTGCTGGAAAAGATATGGTAATACTAGCGCAAGATATTGTAGAAATTCTTGAAAAAAATTTGATTGCATATTATACGAAAAAGAATATTAATGATCAAATTCCAATTGATCCAGAATTGATTTATGAATTAAATGATGTCATTTATCGAATGAAAAATTCAGGTAATCCCAAATTGGTTTTAGAAATTGCTGTTTTAAAATATATTGCTAACTCAGATTCTAGCGCCAAACCAACCGAAATAAAAAAAGTGGAAAAACAAATGATACCTGAAAAACCAAAAGAATCTGTTCCTAATATTCATGCAACAAATTTATCAGTATCTCAACAGTCAGAATTAACCAAAAAAGAGGAACCTCAAACTGTGGAAAAAAGCAAAATTATTTCCCGGGAAATAATTTCTCACTCAAAACTGTCCCCGGAACTCATTAAAGTTAGGGTAAACAATGCTTTTGCTACTGCATCAAAGAAATTGAAGACAGATTTAGAAGATAATTGGAGTAAAATTAATGATTATACGTTTGATCAGAAATATGGAGCAGTTGCATGTATTTTAATAGATTCAAGTATCCAAGTTGTTGGAACTCACAATATTGTATTTACATTTAATTTACCTTCTTATGTAGAAAAGATGAATCAAAATACAGAATTGATTAAAGAATTGTTACAAAAAATCTTTTCCACAGAATATCAGATTGTTGCCTTGACAAATGAATCTTGGAGCGAATATAGAAATGAGTTCATTAACAACCATAAAGCGAAAATAGAGTACAAATATATCGAAGAACCAGCTATAATAGAAGAGGAGAATAATTCTCAAACCGAACAAACACTAGATACAGAAGATTTAACAGGTGTAGACCAAATCATACAAATGTTCGGAAAAAATATTGTCAAAGTGGATTAAAGAAAGGATGATAAAAAATGAATCTACAAGCAATTATGAAACAAGCACAAGCGATGCAAAAGGATATAACAAAAGCAAAAAAAGAAATTGATGAAATGAAATTCACAGTAACACAATCATTTGTAACGGTAACACTAAGAGGGGATAGAACAGTAGAAAAAGTGGAAATTGATTCCGATGCAGAATTGGGCAAAGATGAT
Source organism: Bacillota bacterium (assembly GCA_003149915.1). Classification (GTDB taxonomy): domain Bacteria; phylum Bacillota_I; class Bacilli_A; order RF39; family UBA660; genus Faecenecus; species Faecenecus gallistercoris. The sequence goes on along the minus strand of QAMK01000009.1, from coordinate 52,966 downwards.
ATAGAAATGTTACAAGATATGATTGTTGTGGCAATCAATCAAGCAATGAAAGAAATTGACAAAGTTACAGAACAAAAACTAGGTAAATATAGTAATGCAATGCAAGGTCTGTTATAGTTATGTACCCAGACAGTTTAAAAAATTTAATTGAAACGTTAAAATATTTACCAGGTGTTGGAGAAAAGACAGCAGAAAGATACGCATTTGCATTGTTAAATCAAGATGAAGAAAAAATTGAATTGCTATCTGATGCAATCAAAGAATCCAAGCAAAAAATAAAAAGATGCAAAAAATGCAATAGTTTAACAGAAAAAGAAATCTGTGATATTTGTCAAGATTCCGAAAGAGATCAGACAACGTTATGTGTTGTAGAAGATGTAAAAAGTGTATTTCTATTTGAAAAATTAGGTACCTATAAAGGATACTATCATGTTTTAAACGGATTAATTTCTCCTTTGGATGGAATAAATCCAGAAGATATTGGTTTAGATAGTCTTTTAAAACGAATTCAAGAAGAATCTTTTCAAGAGATTATATTAGCCTTTAAACCATCAGTTGAAGGCGAAACTACAGCGTTGTATATCAAAAAGATCTTAGAAGGAATGAAAATCAAAGTATCTAAAATTGCAAGCGGAATTCCAATGGGAGCAGATATGGAATTTATCGATTCTATTACATTAGAGCGTGCACTTCAAGATCGTAAGAACTTAGAATAAAGAACGGGGATTCGATCATAAAATGAAGTGGAGGTTTTATGATCGATAAACTAATAAAAATCTCAGAAAAAGGAATTTTAGCCTTTTTTGCGTTATATAGTTATAACTTACTGGCTCAGAACTTTAATTTAATTATTCCAATCAATATGATTACAGTCCTAGTTGTAACGATTTTTGATCTACCAGGTCTATTAGGATTGATTTTCTTATATTTATTGATATTTTAAGGAGGTAACATGTTAGAAGAATTTAAAACAGAACAACCAGAATTTTATGAATATGTTATTTCTTCTATCGAAGAAAACCATAAGACATCCCATGCATATTTGATTGAAACAAATGGGTATAAAGAAGGCGAAAAATTAGTACTTTCGTTTGTGAAGTTTCTTTTTTGTCAAAATCTGGACAACTCGTCTACAAAAGAATGTGATACCTGTAATATCTGTAATCTGATTGACTACAATACGTTTCCAGACTTAAAAATCATTCGTCCAACTGGCCTCCAGATTAAAAAAGAGCAAATTAAAGAATTAGAAGATGAATTTAAAACAATGCCAGAAGGTCATAATAGAATTTACGTGATTATGAATGCGGATACTTTAAATGCCAGTGCAGCGAACGCTATACTAAAGTTTTTAGAAGAGCCATCTCCTGGCATTATTGGTATTTTTGTAACTCAAAATCGTTACAAAATGATGAATACTATTTTATCTAGATGTCAAATTTTATCATTAAAAGGCACTCAAGATTCATTCGAAGATAATCAACAGAATGATATTGCCATGAATTTTTTAAAGTTATTAGAAACAAAAAAGGAACATGCTATCGCATATTTGTATCGCATTTTTAATTTAAAAACTTTAAAACGGGATGAATTATTAGAAATCTTCAAAATCATGAATCAAATGTATGAAGAAATATTAAATATAAAATGTATTCCTTCTTATGAAGAAAAAGTGTTTGCATCTTATACAGAGGAATTAAAAAAGATTGCGGACAAGCATACATTAAAAGAACTAATTCATGCTCAAGAAACAATATATGAAGGAGAATCTAGAATTCGCGCCAATGTGAATTTAGGATTATTTTTGAATCAATTTATTTTACAATATTCTAATCAATAGGAGGTGAAAGAATGCAATCAGCAGTTGGAGTTATTTTTAAAGAAAAAGGTCATATTTACTACTTTGCCTATCAAAATGAGCCTTTAAAAATCGGTACGGAAGTCATTGTAGAGACAGACAAAGGTCTACAGTTCGGATGGATTAAAACAGAAGTAAAGGAAGTTGCACCAGAAAATCTAGGGAGCCCGTTGAAACCAATCGTCCGTATTGCAACCAAAGAAGATAAGAAAAAACACGAACAAAATTTAAAAGACGAACAAGAAGCATTAAAAGTTGCAAAAAAGCAAGTAGAACAACTGCATTTGCCGATGCGAATGATTGATGCTAACTTTTTATTCGACCGAAAACAATTGTTATTTCATTTCGTTGCAGACGATCGTGTAGATTTTAGAGAATTGGCAAGGAAATTAGCTCAAATTTATAAAACGAGAATTGAATTGCGTCAAATTGGTGTCCGAGACAAAGCAAAAAAAATTGGTGGCTTAGGACCATGTGGCAGATTTTTATGCTGTAATAGTTTTTTAACAGAATTCGATAGTGTTTCAATCAATATGGCTAAAAATCAATATATATCTTTAAATCCAACAAAAATCAATGGAGTATGTGGCAGATTGCTATGTTGTTTAAAATATGAAGACCAAATTTATACCGATCTAAAAAAAGAACTTCCGCCAATGGGCAAAACGATGGAAACTCCAGAAGGTAAGGGAAAAATAGTATCTGTAAATGTATTTAAAAAGGAAGCAGAAGTAGAATTACCAAATCATACTACTGTAATTGTTGATTTAACGGAAGGTAAAAATGGAACAAATTCATGATTTATTAGAATATGAGAACCTAAAAATCTATCAAAATAACGATTGGTTCTCTTTTTCGCTAGATTCTGTGTTGCTTGCCCATTATGCTACTGTTCCAATTCGTACTTATCATATTTTAGATTTGTGTACTGGAAATGCTCCGATCCCTCTTATTTTAAGTCGTCGTACCCAAGCTCATATTGATGCCGTAGAAATTCAAAAGGATGTTGCGACATTAGCACAGAAAAGTGTTGAAATCAATCACTTGGAAATGCAAATAACCGTTATTCCGCAGTCTGCTCAAGAATTTCAAAAGTCATGTGAAAGTGATACATACGATTTAATCACATGTAATCCACCATACTTTAAGGACATACCAGATGCCACTAAAAATTTAGATATTCACAAAACACTTGCTCGTCACGAAGTGACAATTACCTTGGAGGAGATTTTGAAAATCGTGCGAAAATTGTTGAAAAACAATGGAACTTTTGCTATAGTACATCGTGCCGAACGCTTACCAGAGTTGTTATCTTTGTTCGAAAAATATAATATAACACCAAAAAGATTACGTTTAATTTATCCGCATTTAGATAGAGAAGCGAATATGTTGATTTTAGAAGGAACCAAAAATGGGCATCCTGGTTTAAAAATATTATCACCAATCCTAGTTCATAAGGATGATGGTAGTTATACGGATGAAATACTAGAAATATTCAAAGGAAGGGATACAAATGAGTCAGAAAAGCTATCGGGATAATAAAAATAAGTTGTATTTAGTACCGACTCCTTTAGGAAATTTAGGCGATATGACGATACGTGCCATCGAAGTATTGAAAATGGTGGACATCGTTTTTTGTGAAGACACACGCGTAACGAAGGAATTATTAAAACACTTTGAAATTACCAAAAAATTGGTATCTTGCCATGAATATAACGAAAGCAATATGGTCGAAGAAGCTAAAAAGTATTTAGACGAAGGTCAAAATATAGCATTAGTGACAGATCAAGGAACGCCAATTATCAGTGATCCTGGCTATAAAGTAGTATCTTCACTGATGCAAGCAGGATACGACGTTGTATCGTTACCTGGACCAACTGCCTTTGTTCCTGCCTTAACGGTATCTGGATTACCACCACAACCATTCTTGTTTTATGGATTTCTAAATTCAAAAAAAGGATTACGTGAGAAAGAATTAAAAAATCTACAAAATTATCCCTATACAATGATTTTTTACGAAGCACCTCATCGAATTGAAGAAATGTTACAATCGCTATTGGAAATATTTGGTAATCGAAGAATTTCTATTTCTAGAGAAATTTCAAAAATATACGAAGAAATCTATCAAGGGACCATTGAAGAAGTACAAGAAGAAGTCAAAGAAGGAATCAAAGGAGAAATCGTTGTAGTAGTGGAAGGAAATCAAAAAATGGTAGATTTCAGTACTTTGACAATTGAAGAACATGTAAATTTGTATATGGAAGATGGTTTATCTTCGAAAGAAGCAATAAAGAAAGTGGCGATTGAACGAAATATACCAAAATCTATCGTCTATAATGAATATCATAAAATTAGGAAGTGATAAAATGTACTTAATCGTTGGACTAGGAAATCCAGGTAGAGAATATCAAAATACGAGGCACAATATAGGTTTTCGCTATCTAGATTTCTTTTGTGAAGAACATCAGATTGAAATGGATCGTTCTAAAATGAATGGAATTTATGGAGAAACGATGCTTCAAGGAGAAAAAGTAATTTTACTAAAACCGCAGTCGTATATGAACCTTTCTGGAACTGTAGTGCAGAGGTTTGTTCAATTTTATAAAATACCGCTTGACCATATCCTAGTAATTCAGGATGATTTAGACATGCCAACCGGAAAGATAAAGTTAAAAAAAGGCAGTTCCTCAGGCGGACACAATGGAATTCAAAACATCATCGATCAGTTGGGAACAAAGGAATTCAAACGTTTAAAAATCGGAATTTCGAATAATAAACAAATGTCTACCGCAGACTACGTATTAGGAAAGTTTAGTAAAGATGAAGAAGAGATTCTAAAAAATATCGCTCCAAAAGTAAACGATATTTTAGAAGCCTTTATCCAATTACCTTTCGACCAATTGATGAATCGTTACAATCAAAAATAAGGTGGTGGAACCATGAAACAATACCATCAAATTTTCGAGAATATGAAAAAAAGTAACATCGGTTTAACTGGATTGACCGATGATCTTTTTGTTGATTATTTAATGGACCGTTTTGAAACGGAAAAGAAGAGTATTTTAGTAGTGACTCCATCGTTATATGAAGCAAATCAACTTCAAAAAATTATAAATTATCGTACCAATCAGGTCTATTTATTCCCAATGGACGATTTTTTAACCAGTGAAGCAGTTGCCATCAGCCCGGACTTTTTAATTACAAGATTAGAGACATTGACGGCAATTACGCATCAAGAGCCAAGTATTGTCGTAACACACTATATGGGTTACACGAGATTCTTGCCGACACCTAAAACGTATTTAAAGAGTTTTATTAATCTTAAGATTGATCAGGATATCAGTCCGCAAGACTTGGTTCAAAAATTGACCGACATCGGTTATAAACGGGAAACCTTGGTAACATCGACAGGAGAATTAGGAGTTCGTGGTTTCGTTTTAGACGTCTTCCCGCTAGGAGAAACTCACCCAGTCCGAATTGAATTTTTTGGTGATACCATTGATAGCATTCGCTATTTTGATGAGGAAACTCAAAAATCATTAGAAAAAATCGATTCCATTTCTATTTCTCCGTATACAGAATTTTTAACATCCACTAAGGAAGTGGCTTGGGATAGTCAAAAATATTTATCACTGACAAATGATGAAATCTGTAACATTACATCTTATTTAGATGATCCAATCATCGTATTAAAAGATCATTTTCAATTACTAGAAACCGAAAAAACAACGTTTCATGAAATTACAGAATATCAAAACAACAAAGATACGGACTTTCATGGAAAATATCTATTTTCTTTAGAGGAACTACCATTAAAAAATGAAGTTTACTATTTTACGATTAATAATTTAGATTCAACACTGAAATTGGATGAAATTTATCAATTCGATGCCAAAACGATTACCAATTTCAATGAAAATATAGATTCTATAAACGAATTTCTAAATATGTCTTTGCACCAAAAGAAGACTGTTTTGATTTATTTAAAATCATTTCAAATTCAAAACTTCGTAAAATTCTTAAATTGTCCGAATATCCTTACAAGCGAAGATGATATACATCCGCAGATGGTTAATATTATTGCAAGTGAGCGAAATCATGGATATCTATATCGTGACTTTGTAATCTTGACGGATAAAGATTTATTTAAGATTCAAGAGACGAGGCATGTCTATAAGACAAAATTCAAATATGCATCAAAGATTAAAGATATCAATAAACTTCAAATCGGAGATTACATCGTCCATAACGTCCACGGAATTGGTGTCTATAACGGAATCAAAACGTTAACAAAAATGGGACTAGAAAAGGACTATCTAGAAATTTTATATGCTGGAAAAGATAAACTGTATATTCCAGTAGAAAAGATTGATTTGATTAGTAAATATTCTGGAAATGAAGGAATGGTTCCAAAAATCAATCGTCTGGGTGGTTCAGAGTGGGCTAAAACCAAATTACGCGTCAGAAATAAAGTAAAAGATATTGCCAAAGATTTATTACAACTGTATGCGAAGAGAGAATCACAATCTGGTTTTGCTTTTAGTAAGGATAACGAATTGATGATTCAATTTGAACAAGCATTTGAACACGAAGAAACGCAAGATCAGTTATTGGCAATTCGACAAATTAAAGAAGACATGGAGTCACCTCGACCGATGGACCGTCTACTTTGTGGAGATGTTGGATATGGAAAGACGGAAGTTGCCTTCCGTGCTGCTTTCAAAGCCGTTTTAGATTCCAAGCAAGTCTTATATTTGTGCCCGACGACGATTTTATCAAATCAACAATATGAAAATGCTCTAGCACGTTTTAAATATTTTCCTGTTAACATTGGACTTCTAAACCGATTTACCAAACCATCTGACGTCAAAAAAATATTAAATGACTTAGAAACTGGTAAATTGGATATCTTATTTGGAACCCATCGTATTTTAAGTGATGATATTAAACCGAAAGACCTTGGCTTGCTGATTATCGACGAAGAACAACGATTTGGTGTTGTTCATAAAGAAAAAATAAAGAAATATAAAAATAATGTCGATGTTTTGACTTTGACTGCAACTCCAATTCCAAGAACATTGCAAATGTCATTGGTTGGTATCCGAAGCTTATCTTTGATTGAAACGCCACCGGTCGATCGTTATCCGATTCAGACATATGTTGTAGAAGAAAACAAACAAATTATTCGCGATGCCGTCTATAAAGAATTATCGCGGAATGGCCAAACATTTATTTTATATAATCGAGTTGAGAACATCGAACGAAAAGTTGCAGAAATTGAACTATTGATTCCGGATGCCAAAGTAGTATACGCTCATGGTCAAATGACAAAGAACGAGTTGGAAAACCGTATGATGGAATTCATTAATCACGAGTACGATGTTTTAGTCTGCACGACAATCATTGAAACTGGTATCGATATTCCAAATGTAAACACGTTAATTATTTTGGATGCCGATCGCTTTGGTTTATCTCAACTATATCAAATTCGTGGTCGTGTTGGTCGTAGTAACAAGATTGCTTATGCTTATTTGATGTATCAAAAAGGGCATGTTCTAACAGAGACAGCAATCAAACGCTTAAATGTCATCAAAGAATTTACAGAATTAGGAAGCGGCTTTTCAATTGCGACTAGAGATTTATCAATTCGTGGTGCGGGAGATATCTTAGGAAGTGAACAAGCTGGATTTATCGATACAGTCGGAATTGATCTGTATTTGAGAATGTTAAATGAAGAAGTTGCGATTTTAAAGGGTGAAAAGCAAGAAACAGAATCCCAAGAGGAAGAGCAAGAACGTCCATTAATCGATGTTGCTACTCACATTGACGATTCTTATGTAGAGGATACGGACTTAAAAATTGAAATTCATCGTAAGATCAATGAAATCGACTCTTATGAAAGTCTACAATCTGTACGCAAAGAAATCGAAGACCGATTTGGTAAAATTACAGATACTATGGAAATCTATATGTACGAAGAATGGTTCGAAAAATTGGCAAAACGTTTAGACATCATTCAAGTTCGTCAAACTAGAAACTCAATCGAAATGATTTTTAGCAACCAAATGACACATCAGATTGATGGTGAAAAGATATTTGAAGAAGCATTCAAGGTTAGCAATATGTTCCGATTTGCCATGAAAAATGACTGCCTAATTATCGTTTTAGATACAATCAAGTTAGAAAAACATTACATCTACTATTTGATTGATTTGTTAGAACGAGTTCAAAAATGCATAAAAGTTGACTAAATTTACAAAAATTGATATGATTAACACGTAAAACAATAAAGGTGATAGCGATGGATAAAGAGCTAGTAGAAAAATTTAATGAAAAAAATCAGACGATGTTGAAAGAAAAATTAGCACTCGACATCAACAACAACAAAGACTCTTTGTTTCAAGCATTAGAAAATTACTTTAAACAGAAATTTATCGAAACAAGGGCTCATTTAATTGATATTTATCAAAGTGCAGAAACTGTGTTAGAAAATAAAAAATTGGCACCATTTTTAAATAACTATGCCAATATGGTACAGGGTGTTGCCAAAAAATTGATTTTGGATAAAATGAAAGAAATGCATGCAGCAGCATCGAATGTGACATTAGATGAATCTACCATAGAAGAGTATTGTAAAAAGATTAGTGATACGACTCAAAATTACCAAGAAAAATTTTTACAAGAGATTGAAGAGTATTTGGATAAAGAGATTCCAAAACATCTGTTGCGCCTTGCGAAAGATAAAGATGAAACGACAATTGCCCATCGTCGTGCCAAAGATCTGTTGACGAAAACGCTACCGAATTCGCTTGCCAAGAAAATCGTAGAATATTTAAAGGATCGCGATGGTGCTATTTCAAATAATGCTCGTGAATCCTATCAAAAAATCAAGAAAATGAATGAGTTATCAACCGGAGTTCATTCATAAAATCAATAAAAAAACATAGATAAAATCAAGGAAAAGGTGAATACCTTTTCTTTTTTTGGTTTCATTTTGTTAACAAATTAAAATAATTGGTAATATTTACCAACAAAATTAACAGAATAAATTGTTTATAATATATCTGAGTGAAGAGAAAAAATGGGTATAAGAAAAATATTTATTGGGAGAATAAATATTAGAATAGAAAGTAGGTATTACATGAAAACAACTGGTGTAGTTAGAAGAATTGATGGCCTTGGTAGGATTGTTGTTCCGAAAGAGATTAGACGTACCCTGAGAATCCGTGATGGAGAGCCATTAGAAATATTCGTCGATAAAGATTTTATTGCATTGAAAAAGTATTCTCCAATGACAGATTTTAGAACGTTAGCCCAGATTTTAGTTGACTCTGTTTACGATTCGATATCTTTAAATATTTTTATTACTGATCGGGATCAATGTGTTGCAGCATCAAATTCTATTAAAAAGGAATATTATAACAATCCAATCAGTAGTTATTTAGAAAAAGTATTAGCTGATCGAAAAAAAGTGAGTAGTCCAGTGAAGGAAGTTGAACTAAGTAGAAATCACACGGAAACAATCAGTTATACTTTAAATCCGATCATCGTCAATGGCGATGTCATTGGCTTAGTTGGTCTGACCAGTCCGACAAATATAACGGATTCCGATGAAAAAATTGCAAGTTTTATCACAGAATTTTTATGCAAAAATATTGAAGAATAAAAAAATGTGTGGTACGATAAAGCCATAAAAGTTTTGATGAAGAGCCAATTTGTAAACGAATTGAACCAGAGAGATGACGAATGGGTGCGAGTGTCATAATTCAAAACAGATTGGTATGGCTTCTGAACTGAGTTATCGATATTGTAGGTAACTCCGTACCAGGCGTTAACGATTCGAGTGTATAATAGAACTATTATAAACTAAGGTGGAACCGCGGTCTTTTGCCGTCCTTAGATATAATGGTTCTTTTTTTTGGAGGGGATATTATGGCACGTAAACTAGAAAAGATATCATTTGAACAATTTCAAAAAGATATTAGCAACGATAAAAAAGTATATGAATCTTATCATATTCCAGTGCGCAAGACAAAATATAGTGCAGGTTACGATTTTGAGGTAATCGAACCTTTTACCTTAAAACCGGGTGAAATTAGAAAAGTTCCAACTGGAATTAAAGTGTGTATGGAACCGGATGAAATGTTCTGTTTAATCATCCGTAGCAGCATGGGCTTTAAGTACAATGTTCGAATGTGCAACCAGATTGGTGTCATCGATGCAGATTTTTATAATAACGAAAAAAATGAAGGACATATGTACTATGCGATTCAAAATGAAGGCAAAGAAACATTACATTTTGAAGCAGGTGATAATATCTGTCAAGGAATATTCATGAAATATTATGTGACGGATGATGATAAACCTACCCAAACTACTCGTAAAGGTGGACTAGGAAGTGCGACAAAGGAGAGATAAAAATGAAAGAAAAATTTTATATATCAACAGCAATTGCATACACATCTGGAAAACCTCATATTGGAAATACCTATGAAATTGTTTTGGCAGATGCGATTGCAAGATTTAAACGATTAAAAGGATATGACGTCTATTTTCAGACTGGAACCGACGAACACGGTGAAAAAATCGAGTTAAAAGCCAAAGAAGTTGGAGTTACTCCACAAGAATTTGTAGATGAAAAAGCCACTGAAATCAAACGTATTTGGGATATTATGAACACAAGTTACGATAAATTTGTTCGCACGACAGATAAAAATCATGAACGAGTTGTTCAAGATATTTTCAAAAAGATGTACGAAAAAGGCGATATTTACAAAGGAGAGTATAAAGGATTATACTGCACACCATGTGAGTCTTTCTGGACCGAATCGCAATTAGTAGATGGCAAATGTCCAGATTGTGGTAGAGAAGTACAAGAAAAAAGAGAAGAAGCATACTTCTTCCGTTTATCAAAATATCAAGATCGATTAGAAAAGTATATTGAAGAGCATCCGGACTTCATTAAGCCAGAGGCTAGAAAAAATGAAATGTTAAATAACTTTATCAAACCTGGATTGCAAGATTTATGTGTCTCACGTTCCTCTTTCAGTTGGGGAATTCCGGTAGGTATTGATCCAAAACATGTCGTGTATGTTTGGCTTGATGCACTAACAAACTACATTACGAATATTGGATATGAAGTTGATCATCCGACCGAAGAGTTTCAAAAACTATGGCCAGCTGACTTACATCTAATTGGCAAAGATATCATTCGTTTCCATACGATTTATTGGCCTTGCTTCTTAATGAGTTTAGATTTACCATTACCAAAACAAGTATTTGGACATCCTTGGTTAATTATGGCAGATGGTAAAATGAGTAAGTCAAAGGGAAATGTTATATATGCCGACGATTTAGTTCATGAATTTGGAGTCGATGCCGTTAGATACTATTTCTTACATGAAATACCTTATGCTTCAGATGGTATTTTCTCTAGAGAGTTATTAATCGATCGAATTAACGGCGACTTAGTAAATATCTTAGGAAATTTAGTCAATCGTACTGTCAGCATGGCACATAAATACTTTGATGGAACGATTACAAATGCGAAGGTGAACGAAGATGTCGATACGGATTTTATTCAAGCAATCTCATCTTTAGATGAAAAAGTAACAGCAAAAATGGATGATTTGCATATCGGTGAAGCATTGGATGAAATCTTCGATGTCTTAAGAAAGAGTAACAAATACATCGATGATACGACTCCTTGGATATTGGCAAAAGATGAAACCAAAAAAGGTCGTCTAGAGACAGTTTTATATAACTTATTAGAATCCATTCGTATTTGTGCAATTTTCTTAAGTCCGTTCCTACCAGATACTTCAGAAAAGATATTCGACCAGTTAAATACACAGAATAGAACGTATGAAACAAAAGACTTTGGTATGCTAGAAAGTTCAATTACATTAAATACACCACAGCACTTATTTTCACGAATTGATGAAACTGTAAAATAAATTGTAAAAGCAAAAAAAGATGGCAGAAATCATAGGACTGTCATCTTTTTTGTGTTATAGTGGAATGGTAGTTCAGTAGTTGGTAGTGCGATGAAAGGGCCAATTATGAGAAAAAAGAAAAAAGAGGTAAGGCGCAATTTTTTGTGGTGTAGTGTCTTGATTGGTGTGATAGGAATCATAGTTTTTGAAACCAGAAATAGCATCGATATCGCATATTTGTTGTTTCTAATCTTTATTTTAAGTAGGTACTTGATAAAAACTAATGGGTGAGCATTGGTTTTTATTATGGTATAATGGATGAAAGCAGGTGAAGATTATGTATATCGATACACATTGCCATCTATCTTTAGAAGAAGATGTTCAAGATGTCATGAGACGATGCAAAGAAGCAAATGTAAATCAGATTATTATCAGTGGTTGTGATTTTGAAAGTATTCGCGAATCTATCAAAATAGCGTATGATATGCAAGATATCTATTTGGCCCTAGGATTTCATCCCGAAACAGCAAGTGAAGTAACAAAAAAAGATTTAGAAATGCTAAAAGATGAAATCCAATCGAATCCAAAATTAGTTGCAATCGGTGAAATTGGTCTAGATTTCCATTATGGACGTGAAAATGAAAAAGAGCAAATCGAATTATTTCGAACTCAATTGTCACTGGCCTCTGAATATCAGTTGCCAGTCGTAATCCATACTAGGGATGCTATAGAACTCACGTATCAAATTTTAAAAGACTACGACGTAAAAGGAGTTATTCACTGTTATTCCGGTTCTTTGGAAATGGCAAAAAAATTTATTGATTTAGGATTTTGTTTGGGAATTGGTGGAGTATTGACCTTTAAAAATTGCAAGTTGAAAGAAACATTGAAACAAATTCCACTTTCCAGTCTAGTCTTAGAAACCGATAGTCCTTATCTAACCCCTGTACCTTATCGTGGTAAGCCAAATCACCCGTACTATGTTCCTTATGTTGCACAAGCACTAGCAGAAATATATCAAATTCCAACCGAAGAGGTGGCAAGAATTACCAGTGCCACTGCCAGGCGAATATTTGACAGAATGAAGTAAAGTGTGTTACTATTTTTTTATACATTGATGCTGGAAGGTGCGAATGAATGAAAAAATTCTTAGCTGCCATGCGCTTACGTTTCATATTTATTATGTTCGTAGCGGTGGCTTTAGTTGCGATTGCAACTGGTAATAAGCATTATAAAGTAACAACATACGATATGAATCGAACCAAATCACTAGAAGCAGTCCACATCGTTTCCAAATACGATGCATCGGTTGCGGCAAAAGCACCAGTTTTTGCCTCTTCATTATTAGAAGCAGTATCACTGGCTGCGGATAACGATGTAATCTTTAATGGAACGATGACAGGATATGGACCAGATTGTGTTGGTTGCTCTGGCCGTGTCGGATGTGCTCCATATCCAAATGTTTCAAATGGAAACATTACCTATAACGATGCTAGTTATGGAACAGTAAGAATTGTTGCTGCAGACGCTAGTGTTCCTTGTGGAACAATTGTAAAAATAAGCAATGTGACATTTACAGATGAACCATTTTATGCAATTGTCTTAGATCGTGGTGGCGCTATCAAAGGAACCTTATTCGACTTGTTATTTGAAACAGAACAAGATGCTCTAATTGTTGGCAGACAGAAAAATGTTCAATATGAAATTCAAAGATTGGGATGGTAACTCAATCTTTTTTTTTGATTTTATTGCAAAGACCGGAAAAAATGTGTTACTATATAAGTAACAATAAGGAGGCTATGATATGACGAATCAAGCGACAAAGCAAGTCTTACTAACCGTGTTAGCAGTGGGAATCTTAGTAGTTGCTGCCGTAGGCGTATCGTTTGCAGCGTTTACATACTCAAAATCAGGTACCACCAATAACATTATTAGAACCGGTCAAATCTATTTCCGATACAATGAACCATCATCTGGTATCTCTCTATTAAATGCTGTTCCAATTCCAGATTATGATGGTACTCATCAAATTGGAGAAGGAAATGTATTCGATTTTGGTGTCACATCGACAATCAAAGGAAATACGACAATCGATTATGAAATTGTTCTAGAAGGAAGCGAAAGCAATACTTTAGATGAAAATAAGATTAAAGTATACTTAGTAGAAGTAGAAGATAGCAATACAGATGTTGCTAACGAAAAAGTCTTACTAGAACCGACATACTTAAGTGACCTTCCTGCATCTGAAAGCAAAGAGGGAGCAAAGTTACTATATGTTGGTACCGCTTCTGAAGGAGATAATATCGTAAAGAATTATCGCTTTAAAATGTGGATTCCAGAAATCGATGGTGATGGTCACGAAATCACATTATCTACTTTAGAAAGTAACTCTTCTGCATCTGAAGAGAGTAATCTAAAAATTGGAATTTATGCCAAACAACAATAGACACGACGAGTGTCTTTTTTTAGTCAAGTCGAAATTGTTTTAATCAATCGACTTGTTTTTTTTCCCCTTCTTTGCTATGCTAAGGTAGAATAAAAGGGCGGATGAACCATGAAGAAAGTGAAGAAAATTTTTTATTTCATAACCAGTGCCTTCATGTACACGGTTCTTTTTTTAATGATTTTAGTTTGTTTTACAGTAGCAATTTATGTATTAGAGTTTAATCGTGCGATGAAGAATGGCAATCCTCCCACGCCAATCTTTTCATCTTATATCATCGCTTCAGGAAGCATGACGCCGAACATTAATGTGAATGACATGGTCATCAATCAGCGTGTTCAAGCCTATGAAATTCAAGTCGGAGATGTCATCACGTTTTTATCAGAATCTCCTTTTTCAAACGGACTAACGATAACGCATCGAGTTGCAGCAATTACGCAAGCACCAGATGGAAGTTATCTTTTCAGAACCAAAGGGGATGCCAATCAAACCGCAGACGAATGGCTTGTACCAGAAGAGAACATCATCGGTAAAGTATTAGTCAAAATTCCATACGTCGGTTACATTCATTCGTTTTTATTGAATAGCTATGGATTTTTAATTGTAATTGTCATACCATTCTTAATCATCGTCATTTACGATTTTATTAAACTTAGCCGTCTCTTAGTTAAAAAAGGAAAAAATCAGTTAGAAAAAGTGAAAAAAACCAAATAAACTTGGTAATTTATATTAGTTATGATATAGTGAGATAGGTGATTTTATGAATCAACAATTTACGTTTCGCAAATCTTTTGGCCAAAACTTTTTAAAAGATACTAGTATCGTTCGAAAAATTGTCGCGACTGTACCACTGACAAAAGAAGATCTCGTCATCGAAGTAGGACCTGGTTCTGGAATGTTAACGAAAGAGATTGCACCGCATGTCAAACAGATGTTATGTTATGAAATCGATACTAGATTAGAAGAAATATTAGCAACCAATTTACAAGAGTTTTCTAACATCGATATCGTATTTGAAGATTTTATGACACGAGATATTTCAGCAGATCTAGCAAAGTATGAATACAAAAAATTATATTTTATTGCTAATCTACCGTATTACATTACGACTCCAATTATTACGAAGTTGATCGAATCTCATCTTCCTTTTGAATCTATAACCGTAATGGTTCAAAAAGAGGTTGGAGATCGTTTTAGTGCCAAACCTAGTAGCAAAGATTATGGCTCTTTAACAGTATTCTTAAATTATTATTTCGATGTCAAGAAAGAATTTGTTGTGAGTCGCAATTGTTTCGTACCGAAACCAAACGTCGATAGTGTCATTGTAACATTAAAGAAAAAAGAGACAAAATTCCAAGTAAATAATGAAGAACATTTTTTAAAATTGGTCAAAGATAGTTTTCAATATAAGCGAAAAAGTATTCGGAACAACTTAAAGTCATACGATTTAGAAAAAATAGAATCGGTATTAAAGACATATGGATACGATTTGAAAGTTCGAGCCGAATCATTACAACCAGAAATATTTGCAAGTATCAGCAATGAACTGACAAAAGATAACACATAATGAAAAGAAAAGCATATGATGAAGAGAGGTGATCATATGCTTTTTCATATTGGGGACTATGTGACAAGAAAATCCCACAATCACGATACCATTTTTAAGATTATCGATTTACAGGGAACGTATGCTATTTTAAAAGGTCACGATGTTCGTTTAATTGCCGATAGCGATATCGACGACTTAGTCAAAGTGACGGAACCGATTCCATCGACAGATCAAGAATTAGAAAGTAGAATCGATAGTCTGTTACCACAAGATAGAAACGAATACTTTTATTTGCCAGGTAAAATTCTTCATATTGATGCGGACGATGAATACTTAAATCGCTGTATCGAATTTTATAAAAAATTAAACATCATGGCATACGGCGTAAAACTAAATGAACGTTCCATTGGACCTTCCATCACCAAGTATCTAGAAGATCTAAATCCAGATATCGTCGTTATTACTGGTCACGATGCATATTACCGGAATAAAGATGAATATAAAAATTCGGATTATTTTGTAGATGCTGTCAAAATGGCTAGAAAATACGAAAAAAGCCACGATAAACTCATTATCGTAGCAGGTGCTTGTCAAAGTAACTATGAAGAGATTATTAAGGCCGGTGCTAATTTTGCTAGTAGTCCAAAACGGATTAATATTCATGCCCTAGACCCAGCAATTATTGCTAGTAGTATCAGTCTTTCTTTAAAAAATAAACCGATCGATTTACTGAACATTTTATCTAAGACGAAGTACGGACCAGATGGTATCGGTGGTTTAGTGACGACGGGAACAATGTATGTAGGTTATCCGCGATAGAAGGTGTTTCCAAGCAAGATGGGCAATCAGTGTTCCCAGTGCAACTAGTAATAGGAAGTAAGGGTGAATGACACCTTCGTTTATTTGTTTTAATATTAAGAAGTAGAGAAGTGCTAAATCGATAAATAAGATAATACAAGAGATGCTCATCACGATCTTTTTGGCCTTTGCCATCAGTTTCTGATGAAGAGTCAGTATCCCATAAAGGAATATACCAAATCCCAACGAGATACAGAAACTGTAAATTTGAATGGATAGAATCATTTAAATAAACGATGAAAAATACTGTCTTCCTTGTCTTTTTCTTTATGATCTTCTAAGTATGAATAGGAGATAATTAAACCTTTAATAGAAACATTACCATCTCTTGTATCCAATTTTACGAGTTCCAAGTCTTCTCCTTTGATTAGTAGATAACCCATTACAGTTTCCAATAAGAACTCTTCATTATCGAAATTATCGATTTTCTTAACTCCTGTAATCACGGCTGTCTTTCTCTCTATCATGGTAAGTGTATGACTGAAATTGTTAATTTGTGTGTTTTCTTTATCCATAATCTTGTCCTTTCCCTAAACTTTATGCAAAAAAAAAGAAACTATGAAAAAAACTTACCGTTTGGTAAGTTTTTCTAGTTTTATTCCTCAGTTTCTGTTGCAGGTTCAGGATCTTCAGCCTTGTCATATGCTTCAAGGATTGCGTCTTGAAACATAGCTCTACCTTCAGAGTTAACTGGGTGAGCAATATCGCGATATCCACCAGTAGCAGTTTTTCTACTTGGCATTGCGATAAATAGACCATTATCTCCTTCGATAATACGAATGTCGTGAATAGCAAACATGTCGTCGATTAATACTGATGCGATTCCTTTCATGCGAGATCCTTCTTTTTCGATCTTGCGAACATTTACAGATGTAATTTTCATTGCATATCCTCCCTCTAAAGTATAAACTTTATACATTAATCATATATCAAATCTTTCGAAAATGCAATGAATTTCGTATTAGTAAACCAATAATATCAGAAAATTCTACAAAATTGTGTGCTATAATAAAGAAGAAGGATGATAAAATGGACGTTAAAACAGGAAAGAAATTATTATTTTGTATGGGTTTGGCTATTGTTGGTTTCACATTGATTATTTCGGGAAGTAGTTATGCCTTATTAAATTCTACAAACATGCAAAATACGACGATTGCGAACAATTTGCAAATTCAATATGATGAAGGAAACGAGTCCGCAGGCGATATCGTCTATTTGACTGTGCCGTATCCAATTTCTGATATGGATGCTATGCAAAGGAAACCGTACGTGTTTTCGGTAACCAATCAAACAAGCACAGTAAAAGATTACACCATTTCCATTATCGATGATACGGCAATGGCATCTTTAGAAAATTGTGACGACTGTTTATTAAGAGATAACTATGTAAAATTTAGCATCAATCAAAGTTCACCCAAATCATTAAGCGATATAGAAAATGGCTTGCTATTAAAGGATCAATTGGGACCAAATCAAACCAAAACTTATGAGTTAATATTATGGTTAGACGAATATAGTGATAATTCTGTGTTCGATAAGCACTTTTTCAAACGATTAAGTGTACAATAAAAAAGAAGCCAAAAACGGCCAAAATCATTTATTTGACGTAAAGCGTTCGTGAAATCTAAAAAAATAAAAACAAGATCATAAAAAGCAGATATAATATATGTTAGGAAGGTAGGTGTTATAACTTGCGGCAACCAAAGAATAAGCATATTGTCAAAACGAAACGGCGTTTAGTATTGTTTGGTATCACCTGCTGCGCTGTTATTATCGGACTTACCATAATGCTCGGCAAAACATGGGTTGAAATCTATCAAAAATATCAACAAAAAGATTCTTTAACTGCAAAATTAGAAGAATTGCAAAAAGAAGAGGAAGAATTGAAAGCCGATGTAGAACGTTTACAAGATCCAGATTACGTTGCTAGATATGCTAGAGAAAAATATCTATATTCTAAAGATGGTGAATTTATCATCAAACTACCATAAAATAGAGTATTCTATTTTTTCTTTTTGTTTAAATCTTGTCAGACGAAAGAAGTTTCGATAGAATGTAAGAAGAGATGTGATAAAAATGGAAGATGTAGTTAGTTTATTTGCACCATATCAAATTGAAATGGGAGATACCATCGTCGTAGGAGTCTCTGGTGGACCGGATTCGATGGCTCTTTTAAGTATGCTATTAAAGTATCGAGATCAAAAAGAGATTCAAATCATTGCTGCTCATGTCGATCACAACGTCCGTAGAATGAGTGCGAAGGAAAGAGAGTTTGTAGAGTCTTGGTGTATGAAACATAACATTTTTTTTGAGACGATGACGATTGACAAATACGGAGATGACAATTTTGAAAACGAAGCGAGATCGATTCGATATCATTTTTTTGAAGAGGTCATTCATAAGTATCAAGCCAAAATCTTAATGACCGCCCATCATGGCGATGACTTAATGGAGACGATTTTAATGCGTCTGACGCGTGGTTCTACTCTAAAAGGATATGGCGGTTTTGCGGAAGTCGCCACGATGAAAGACTATCAAATCATAAGACCATTACTCCGTTACACAAAAAAAGATTTGGAGCAGTACGATAAGAAACATAAAATTCCGTACGTTATCGATAAAAGTAACTTTAAAACCATTCATACGCGAAATCGTTATCGCAAACATCTGTTACCATTTTTTAAAAAGGAAGATCCAAATGTCCATCTCAAATTTTTAAAATTCAGTAAAATTCTAAATGAATACGATAACTTGATTGAAAGCCAAGTGCATCAATTGTTATCAAAGGTTTATCACGACAACACACTTTTCATTAAAAAGTATCAAGAACTAGAACCGATTATGCAAAGTCGCATCATTCATACCATTTTAGAATCCATTTATAAAGATGATTTAATGTTAATCAATGATCGTCATGTGGAACTGATTCAAAAATTGATTCAATCTCGAAAAAGCAATTCCTATATTTATTTGCCGAATAACATTCGTGCCATAAAGAGTTACGATCAAATCAAAATTGTCATGTCGATTGATCAAGTGTCGGGGTATGAGATTGAACTAAACGACTATGTGACATTGCCAAATGGACATCATCTAAAACGGGTTACAAGTTGTGATACCAACGGTAACGATGTCGCTAGATTAAATAGTGCAGACCTTGCCTTGCCACTATATGTTAGAAGCCGTCGTCATGGCGATAAAATCGCCGGTTTCCATATGAAGGGACACAGTAAGGTAAAAGATATTTTCATCAATCACAAAGTCCCGTTAAAAGATAGAGAACTGTGGCCAGTCGTCGTCGATTCTAAAGGAGAAGTTGTCTGGATTCCAGGAATTAAGAAAAGTAAATTTAATAAGTCACAGAAAGAAAACTGTGATATAATAATAAAATATTACTAACAAGGAGGAAAAAACGTGAATAAAAATACTGTAAAAAGAGGATTATTACCATACGTGATACTGCTGGTTTTAATTTTCGGTATCTACTATGTTTATGCCGTAATGAATCAAAGAGTAAACGTATTGACATATCAAGAATTTAGCGATGCGCTTACAAATGCACAAGTGACTGAAATGACAATCACCCCGAGATCGAGTGCAGGTGTTTACGAGATGGAAGGTAGTTTAGCCGATTACGACGATAACGAAACTTTCTTTGCCAGAGTACCGATGTCTGATGAGATTATCAAACAAGTACTAGCCGCTAGTGAACAATATGATTTTGAGTTGGTAACGGAACAAGATCCAGAATCAAGTCCATGGTTACTAATTTTAGTGAACGTTGTTCCATTAGTAATCTTAATTGGTGGTGCTTTATGGATTTTCTCTCGTCAAATGGGATCTAATAATAAATCAATGGATTTCGGACGTAGTAAAGCAAGATTGAGTACGGATCAAAATAAAGTAACATTTAACGACGTTGCTGGTTTAAAAGAAGAAAAAGAAGAAGTTAGAGAATTGATCGATTTCTTAAAAAATCCAAAACGTTTCCAAAAACTTGGAGCTAGAATTCCAAAAGGAGTTTTATTAGTTGGTCCTCCAGGAACTGGTAAAACGTTACTTGCGAAAGCAGTTGCTGGCGAAGCAAATGTTCCATTCTACTTTATTAGTGGTTCTGATTTCGTAGAACTATTTGTCGGTGTTGGTGCAAGCCGTGTCAGAGACATGTTCAAACAAGCAAAAGCAAATGCTCCATGCTTAATCTTTATTGATGAAATCGATGCCGTTGGTCGTCAACGTGGAACTGGTTTAGGCGGTGGCCATGATGAAAGAGAACAAACTTTGAACCAATTGTTAACAGAAATGGATGGCTTTGGTGCAAACGAAGGAATTATCGTCATTGCGGCAACAAACCGTGCTGATGTATTAGACCCAGCATTATTGAGACCTGGAAGATTCGACCGTCAAGTAACAGTAGGACTTCCAGATGTAAGAGAAAGAGAAGATATTTTAACAGTTCATGCTAAGAATAAGGTACTTGCTCCAAGTGTACAACTAAATGCAATTGCTAAGAGAACACCAGGATTTAGTGGTGCTGATTTGGAAAACTTATTGAATGAAGCTGCTCTTCTAGCCGTTAGAAGAAATAAGAATAGTATTACGATGGCAGAAATCGATGAAGCAACCGATCGTGTTATCGGTGGCCCTGCTAAGACGAGTAGAAAATATACTCCACATGAAAAAGAATTGGTTGCATACCATGAAGCGGGCCATGCTGTATTAGGTATTAAATTAGAAAATGCGGATGATGTTCAAAAGATTACGATTATCCCTCGTGGTCAAGCCGGCGGATATACGATGATGATGCCAAAAGAAGAGCATTATTTTGCAACGAAGACAGAGTTGTTAGATCAAATTACCGGTTTGCTTGGTGGCCGTGTTTCAGAAGAGTTACGGTTCCATGAATCGACAACTGGTGCTCACAATGACTTTGAACGTGCTACTAAAATTGCTCGTGCTATGGTAACAGAATACGGTATGAGTGATCTAGGACCAATTCAATTAGAACAACAAGAAGGTGGCGTATTCTTAGGTCGTGATTACAATAAAACGAAAGACTTCTCAAATGAAGTTGCTCATGAAATTGACCTAGAGATGCGTAAAATCGTCAACAGTTGTTATGAAAGAGCAAGACAGATTCTTTCTGAAAATCAAGATATGATTAAGTTAATCGTAGATGCTCTATTAGAACGTGAAACGATTACAAAAGAGCAAATCGATTACTTAGTAGAACATGGAACGATGCCTCCTGAAGATGACGAAGAACAAGTTGTAGACAACAAAGAAGAAAAAGATGTAGAAGAGACAGAAGTAACAGAATCATCAACTGAAAAGGTAGAAGAAAGTCCAAAGAAAGAATCAAGAAATAAGAAACAACACAATAAATCAAAACAAAACAAAGGAGAATAAAACTCCTTTTTTTGTTTACTTTTAGAAAAAACAATGATAAAATAAGCACTCGAGTAAAGAGGTGAAAATATGGCTGGATCAAAAAAAGCAGATGAATTAATTGTTTCTTTAAAAAATGGAAAACTTTATTTAGGAAAGAAAGCAGCAGAAATTATTAAAGAGAAAAATCATCTTTGTGGAGACTGTTTACGTCCTTATAGTCAGTGTCCTAAAATGAGTAGACAATGGCAACCGATTGAATACTATGGCTGGATTACAGAAGGAAGCCAAAAGTTTATTGAAGGAGAATTAACATATCGTTTATCTCCAGAGGAACAAATGGATTTGTTTGATACAGGCAAATATGATGATGCACAAAAGGTTCCTGATCGTGAAAAAGTTTCAGCAATGGTACCGGATACTTTTGTCGTAACGGGATGTCAAAGATTCATTGCACCAACTGTTGAAGCCGCAAGACGTGAACAAGCCGAAAAAGATCGTATCATGTCTTTGAAAAAAAGATAAATCCGTTTTTCTTTTTCCTAAATTTACGGTATAATAAATAAGCAATCATAATGACTAGAAACACAAACAGTATCATGAGTGATATCGAAAAAGTTAGGAGCAGGGTATAAAGATGGAATGGACAATTGGAAACGTAAAAATCAAAAATCAAATTGTACTGGCCCCGATGGCAGGAATTTGTAACTCTAGTTTTCGTAAAATTATCAAACAGATGGGTGCCGGATTAATCTATGCCGAAATGGTAAGTGATAAAGCAATTTTCTATAACAGTAAAAAAACAATTGACATGTTATATATGGAAGACGAAGAAAGACCAATTACACAACAGATATTTGGATCTGATGTAGAGTCGTTTGTCATGGCCGCAAAATACATTTACGAACATCAACACCCAGATATTATCGATATCAATATGGGCTGTCCCGTTCCCAAAGTTGCCGTAAAAAGTCAAGCCGGAGCAGCGTTACTAAAGAATCCCCAAAAGATTAAAGAGATTGTATCGGCAGTTGTTTCATCACTTCCAATTCCCGTTACGGTAAAAATTCGTTCTGGTTGGGATCATGAACACATCAATGCCGTGGAAGTAGCTAAAATATGTGAAGAAGCAGGTGCTCAAGCAATCTGTGTTCATCCTAGAACGAGAAGCCAGGGCTATACCGGTAAAGCAGATTGGAGTATCATCAAATCTGTAAAAGAAGCAGTTTCCATTCCAGTAATCGGAAATGGCGATATAAAAAGTTGTTACGATGCCAAACGAATGCTAGAAGAAACTGGTTGCGATGCCGTTATGATTGGACGGGGAGTATTAGGAAATCCTTGGCTAATTAAAGAATGCGTAACGTATTTGGAAACAGGGGAAGTATTACCGAAACCATCTCCAAAAGACCGAATCGATATGTGCTTGTACCATTTAAATTTATTGAAAGAATTAAAAAACGAACATATCGCATGTTTAGAAATTAGAACCCATATTAGTTGGTACTTAAAAGGATTGCCAAAAGCAAACGATGTCAAAAATAAAATCTTTTCTCTAGACCATATCAGTGATATAATTCAAGTATTAAATGAATATCAGGATTGGTTAAAGGAGGAACAAGAGTGAAAGCATATTTTTTGCCAAGAGCAATCGCATTTTTAATCGATGCCATTTTAATTAGTTTAGTAGCAAGTTTGTGTTTTAGAGTTTTTCCACAGTATACGAATTATACGAAGTTAAATCAACAATTGGAAGAGTCCTATAGAAGTTACTTGAATCAAGATATTACAATCAATGAATATGTTGCACAAGTAAACGATTTAAGTTATGATATTGCTTATCAGGAAGTCCCATATATGATTATTTATATCGCTTTAACAATTGGGTATTTCGTAGTTTTCCAGGCTAAGATGAACGGTCAGACAATCGGCAAACGATTGATGCGAGTCCGCGTTGTCAGTATGGAAAAAGAAGAGTCAGTAACGACCAATCAGTACTTGATTAGAGCCATGATCAATCAGACGTTGTTTTTAAATCTAGTTGATTTGGGCATGGTTCTATTTATGAATAAACAGGTGTACGGCTATGTTAATATTATTTTAGTAATTACACAATTTATTATTATGATAACGTGTCTTGTCATGGTATTATATAGAAAAGATGCCCGCGGATTACACGATTTAGCGGCAAATACAAAAGTAGTAATGGATGGAGCAAAGGAGTTGGTAGAATGCAAGAGTTAACAGAACAAGAATTGGTTAGAAGAGAGAAAGCAAAAAAAATTAGAGAGATGGGAATCGATCCGTTTGGTCAAAAGTTTGACCGGGATGCGTTTGCTAAAGATATTACAGAAAAATACAAAGACGTTCCACATGATGATTTTGAACAGATGAACGACTGTTATACAGTAGCTGGTCGTATTATGTTTGTTCGTAAAATGGGAAAAGCATCGTTCTTTACAATTCAAGACCGGACTGGAAAATTACAAGTCTATATTTCAATTAACGATGTTGGTGAAGAAGTATACAACTTATTTAAGAGTGCCGACATTGGTGATATCGTTGGAGTATACGGTAAAGTAATGAAAACGAGAACTGGCGAAGTAACACTAAAATGTTTACAATACACGCACTTAGTGAAAGCATTGAAACCACTTCCTGAAAAGTTTCACGGACTAACGGATATCGAAGAGCGTTATCGTCGTCGTTACGTAGATTTAATTATGAACGAAGACTCTAGACGAGTTGCCTATGAGCGACCAAAAATCATTCGCTGTATTCAAAATTTCATGGATAATCGTGGTTTTATCGAAGTAGAAACACCAGTGTTAAACAATTTGTTGACAGGTGCTGCTGCTAGACCATTTATCACACATCACAATGCCGAAGATCAAGATATGTATTTACGTATCGCTCTAGAATTACCACTAAAGAGACTTCTTGTCGGTGGTATGGAATCTGTATACGAAATCGGTAGAACATTCCGAAATGAAGGAATGGATCCAAAACACAACCCAGAGTTTACAATGATGGAAGCCTATCAGGCATATTCCAATTTAGAAGGTATGATGGATTTAGCAGAGAACATGTTCAAAGAGATTGCAAACAAAGTCTACCATCGCACGCAGTTCCATTGGTCTAATTACGACATCGATTTAGGTGCTAAGTGGAACAGAGTTAGTATGGCCGATGCCATTAAGGAAAAAACAGGTATCGACTTCAAGGCTCAGATGACTGTAGAAGAAGCATTGAAATTGGCAGAAGAACACAAGATTGAAGTTCAAAATCATGAACACACAGTTGGCCATATCATGAATTTATTCTTTGAAAAATATGTGGAAGAAACACTAATTCAACCGACTTTCTTGTATGGTCATCCAGTAGAAATTTCTCCACTTACAAAGAAAAATCCGGAAGACCCAAGATTCGTCGATCGTTTCGAATTATTTATCGGTGGAAAAGAGTTCGCCAATGCCTATACGGAATTGAACGATCCAATCGATCAGTTAGAAAGATTCCAAGAACAACTAGAAGAAAAAGAACTAGGAAATGACGAGGCAAACGATATCGATTATGATTTTATCGATGCATTGTCTTACGGAATGCCACCAGCTGGTGGAATCGGTTTTGGAATCGACCGTCTATGTATGCTATTTACAGAGCAAGAATCTATCCGTGACGTACTATTATTTCCGACGATGAAAAATAAGGTTCGTCCAGAGCAAAAATCAAAAGAAGATACCAAATAAGAAAAGAGAAAATCTTTTCTTTTTTTTCACGAACTTTTCACAAGAAACTTTTTTGATTTTGTTTGTTTTTTATTTTGATAATGCTATAATGAATATGGGAGGGTTAAAATGAAAAAGCATAATTTAATCAAGGTAGTTGCTATTACCATCCTAGTGTTTGTTCTATTGAGCTGGATTTTCCCAACTGCAAGTTATAGTTCAACACAAGGATTAGTAGAAGCAGAAAGAGTACAAGTTGGATTCTACGAACTATTTAACTACCCATCATTAGCAATGTCATATTTCGGTTACATCTTTGTTTTTGTATTGATGATCGGTGCGTTCTATGAGATTCTTTCTAAGACTGGTGCTTACCGAGAACTTGTAGATCGCTTAGTAAAACAGTTCAAGGGCCGTGAATCTCTATTCTTGGCTACTACGATGGTAATACTTGCTGCGATCACGTCGTTCTCAGGTTTAAGTGTAGGCTTGATGTTTGTGTTCCCATTCTTAATTGCATTGATTCTTTCGATGGGATACGGCAAACTAACAGCGGCTGCAACGACGGTTGGTTCAGTTATGGTTGGTTTAATTGGTACAACATTTGGTAACACATCTGTTTACTATTTAAACTATTATCTAGGAACTGAATTGACAACACAAATCTGGCCAAAAGTAATCATCTTAATTATTGGTCTAGCATTATTAATTTTCAATGTATTGAAATATGCAAAGAAAACAAAAAATGATGTAGATTTAGTAAAAGAAGATTACATCCCTGAAAAAGTAAAAGGAAAACATGCAATCTGGCCATTAGTAGTTATTTTTGATTTACTATTAATCATCATGGTAATTGCACAACTTCCTTGGGAAGAATGGGGAATTACATTATTTACGGATATGACGGATGCAATTGCCGACTTTGAAGTATTTGGATTCCCAATTTTTGGTAAGATTTTAGGAGCCGTTTTACCTTTTGGACAATGGTCAATTTTCGATTTCGCAGTCCTTCTATTCATTGCTGGAGCCGTTATTGCTTTCATCTACAAGTTGAAAGTCAGCCAATGGATTTCTGCAATGTGTGATGGATTTAAGAAATTCGCATTACCTGCAACTTTGATGATGATTTTGTACATATGCTTGTTTATTGCTACATATCATCAATTCCAATTGGTAATTATCGATGCAATCCTAAGCATTACATCTGGCTTAAATTCATTTACGATGGCAATTGCTACATTCTTAGCAAGTGTATTCAATATGGATCCGATGTATGTTGCTGCAGGAACTGTTCCTTATGTTGCTTCTCTATATACAGATTTGACAACATCAGGATATGGAATTATCGCAGTTATCTACCAAAGTATGTATGGATTAGCAATGTTAGTAGCACCGACAAGTGTTATCTTGATTGGTACATTAGCATATTTAAAGATTCCATACGGAAAATGGTTAAAACACATTTGGAAACTATTTGTAGAATTATTAGTAATTTTACTAATTATCTTCACAATATTAGTACTAATGTAAAAGAAGGAGCGCTAAGCTTCTTTTTCTATCGTTAAAATCAGTAGAGACAGATGAAAACATCTGTTTTTTTCTTTGTGTAAAAAATAGAAAATTCATCATAATATATAAAGAAAACAGAAAGGAGAAAACTATGTATCAATCGTTTGATGAAGAATGTCAGTCAATTTTATTAAAAACAGTTCAAGAAAAAGAAGCATTAAAAGATGAATTTATTGGTAGTGAACATCTAATTCTGGCTATTTTAAAAAATGAAAATACAATTTCGTCGTTGTTAAATCAAATGGGCATCACATATCATAATTACAAACAAAAATTGAGAAAACTAGTTGGAAAACAATCTTCTAAAAAGACTTGGAATCTGTATACCCCGTTTTTAAAACAAGTTATAGTAAGTGCCATCTTAAAGTCGAAAGAAAACCATACTCCCGTTACTTTGCCAACATTGTTTCAAAGTTTGTTAGAAGCAGGTGACGGGTTAGGATTACGTACCTTATCTGCAATGGACGTTGACTTATCGGCATTTACACAGCTGTTCCACGATACAACGAAAAAAGAAGTATTACCAAAGAAACATTTGATGTTAGATTCTTTCGGCCGTAATTTAATTACAGATGCTCCCACATTTGATACTGTAATTGGTCGCGAAAACGAACTAAATCTCTTGATTAAAACTCTGTGCAAAAGAAAAAAATCCAATCCGATTTTATTGGGAGAAGCAGGTGTTGGAAAAACGGCATTGGTAGAAGAATTAGCTAGAAGAATTTCTCAAAAGAGAGTTCCAACTGAATTGCAAAATAAAAAGATTTACTCTCTGGAGACTTCTACTTTAGTAGCAGGTACAAAGTATAGAGGAGAATTCGAAGAACGATTTGGGCAATTATTAAAAGAAGTGGAAGAAGATCCAGATATCATTTTATTTATCGATGAAATCCATACCCTGATTGGTGCCGGTGGAGCGGAAGGTGCTATCGATGCTTCGAATATTTTAAAACCTGCTCTGGCTCGTGGTAAAATTAAACTGATCGGGGCAACGACAATTCAAGAGTTTAATCACTACATTTCAAAAGACAAAGCATTCTCTAGAAGATTTGAGTTGATTTATGTTTTAGAGCCAAAAGAAGAAGTTTTAAGAGATATTTTAACTTCAAGTGCAAAACAGTATGAAGAATACCATAGCGTTCGTTTAGAAGAAAGTACGATTACAAAAATTATGGAGTTGTCCAATCAATTGAATAACGACAGTCATCAACCAGATAAAGCTCTCGACTTATTAGATGAGATATGTACCTCGAAACATCTTTTGTTTGAACGAACTTTAGTTGGATTAACAGAATCGATTCAAAAAGTTTCGGAAAAGAAAAACGAAAATGTCTGTCAAGGTAACTTTAGAGAAGCACTCCTTTGGCGTAACAAAGAATGCAAATTGCGAGAAGATTTAGAAAAACGAAAAATGGATACTCCAGAAAATGCTATTACTGCTGAAGATGTGACTATCTATTTTGATGAGAAATATCGAAGTAAACCGATGTCGTCTTCTGCATTGAAGAAAAAATTAGAAAACGATTCGGTTCATAAAGAGAATCAAATTGCAAAGTTAATAGAAGCGATTCCTAAAGCATCCTCTTTCTTATTTTATGGTCCAGAGGGAACCGGGAAGAATTATCTAGCGGAAAAATGGATAAAGATATCCTATCCTAATCGCGCTTTTACTGTAGACATGTCCGAATATCAACATGACCACGATGTCAACAAATTATTAGGTGCACCATTAGGATACAGTGGCTGTGAAGAAGAGACTCCATTTCTATCATTCTTAAAGAGCAACCCGTATGGATTAATTTATATCAAGAACATTCATCTCGCTTCCAAAAAGATACTAACAACTTTTGTGGATATTTTAAAGAGCAAAAAAGTTCACGATAATCGCGGTCGTGTTTTAAATGCGACACAGAAATTTTTATTCACAGTTTCTGTGCAAAAAAAGAATTTAGGATTTGTCGAATTCAGTTCAGATAAAGAACTGACGAAACAAATTTCGCAGCTATTACTGGATCAAGTCGATGTTATGATTCCATTTGAAACGATGAGTAGTAAAGAACAAATGAAAATAATAAGACAAGCAAATAAAAATATCGATTCAAAGCAATTGAAAGAAATCGAAACTCATTTAAAATTAGGAAAAATCACATTGTCAGAAGCACTGAAAAAAGTCAAAAAGCGACAATTATTAGAGTCACCATCATAAAAGTGATATTAAGTCTCACAAATTCCAACCAAAAAAGTATGAAAAGTTCGGTAATCCATTTCTAAATCATATCCGATATGGTATAATACCTTTAGAAAAAGGACTGATATTATGAAAATTTATAACACATTGACAAAAAAAGTAGAAGAGATTATTCCTCACGAAGAGGGAAAAATCAAAATGTACACGTGTGGTCCGACCGTATACAACTATGCTCATATTGGAAATCTCCGCACTTATATATTTGAAGATATTTTTGAAAAGGCGTTACGTTATTTGGGTTACGACGTAGAACGTGTAATGAACATTACAGATGTCGGTCATATGACGAGTGATGCCGACGAAGGCGAAGATAAAATGTTAAAGAGTGCTGAAAAAGAAAAGAAAACAGTAAGAGAGTTAGCAGATTTTTATACAGAAGCATTTTTTAAAGATTTTGCTAGTTTAAATATCGACAAACCGGCAATTGTTGAACGTGCTAGTGATCACATTGCAACTTATCAAAAGATGATTCAAAAAATGTTAAATGATGGGTATGCATACTCTTCCAACGGCAATATTTATTTTGATGTATCGAAATGTCCAAATTACTATGAACTTTCCGGAAAAAATCCGGACGATTTATTGGTTGGTGTGAGAGACACTGTAGAAGAAGATAAATCCAAACGAAATCCAGCCGATTTTGGTCTGTGGTTTACGAGTTCTAAGTTTAACAATCAAATTATGAAATGGGACTCTCCATGGGGAGTTGGCTATCCGGGATGGCATATCGAATGTTCTGGTATTTCTGCTGAATATTTAGGAGAATATCTAGATATCCATTGTGGCGGCGTCGATAACATCTTCCCACATCACTCTAATGAGATTGCTCAAAGTGAAGCATATTTCGGACACAAATGGTGCTCTTATTGGGTTCATGGGGAGCACTTAAATGATAAAAATGGTAAGATGAGTAAATCGAATGGTGAATTTTTAACCCTTTCCCTATTAAAAGAAAATGGTTATGATCCATTATCTTATCGTTATTTTTGCCTAAATAGTCATTATCGTAGTCAATTAGTATTTTCTTATGAAGCATTGGACGGTGCTCAAAACGCATATTTTAAATTAAAAAATAGAATTAAAACATTAGATCGGACTCCAAATTTGCGAGAAAGAAAATTAGATGAGTATCAAGACAAGTTTAAAGCAGCACTAAGTGATGATTTGAATACTGCTAGTTGCATCACACTAATTTATGATGTATTAAAAGATGAGGAACTTTCTGACTTTTCAAAATTGTACTTAATTGAAGACTTCGACAAAGTTTTATCTCTTGGCTTAATTGAAGAAGTAGAGGCTCCTGAAGTTGACCAAGAAATTTTAGATTTAATTGAAAAACGCAAAGTTGCCAAACAAAATAAAGATTATGCCTTAGCAGATCAGATTAGGGATGAATTGTTGCAAAAAGGAATTCGCCTAATCGATACGAGAGAAGGAACAACATACGAACGAATTTAAAAGTTACATCTGTAACTTTTTCTTTTGTAAAGGAAAGATTGACATTTATGATATAATAAAAACGCATGAGAAAGGAGAAGTATCTATGAATCCAAATAATATGAACATTTTGGTTTTGGCATATTTAGGAGATAGTGTTTACGAACATTATATTAGAACCTATTTAATTCACCAAAATATCGCGAACGTGAACGATTTGCAAACGGCATCTTTACGATACGTCAGTGCCAAGAGTCAGGCTAAAATTGTTCAAGAACTAATTAATCGGAATCAATTGACAGAAGAGGAGCAAGCCATTTATCGCCGGGCTCGGAATGCCAAAAATAATCATCATCCCAAAAACTGTGATATTGTAACTTACAAACAGGCAACTGGATTAGAGGGAATCATTGGTTACTTAGAGATTTTAGGGAAAACAGACCGCATTCAAGAAATTATAAAAATGATAGTAGGAGAAATTGTATGTTAGTATATGGAAAAAATGTAGCAATCGAATATTTGCGAAAAAACAAAAAAATCAAAAAAATATGGATTCAAGATAGTTTTAACGATCAAACTATACTTTCTTTGATTCAAAAAAGACAAATTGGTTACAAAAAGTGTCCCAAAATAGAATTAGATCGACTTGCAAACGGTGTTCATCAAGGTATAATTTTGGAAGTAGAGGACTACCAATATGCAAGTCTTTCTGATTTTCTAAAAAATACCAACGATGGCTTTCTAATCATTTTAGATCACATCGAAGATCCTCATAATTTAGGGGCAATCATTAGAACGTGTGAAGCAGCAGGTGTCGATGGTATCATTTTACCAAAAGATAGAAGTGCAACAGTCAATGCAACAGTGTTAAAAACGAGTGTCGGTACAACTGAGAACGTAAAAATTGCACAAGTAACAAATTTAGTCCAAGCCATTCAAGAATTAAAAGAGAGTGGGTATTGGATTGTCGGAACAGATATGACGAACAGTACGGATTATCGCAAAATCGATTACACTGGTAAAACAGCAATCATCATTGGAAATGAAGGAAGTGGCATGAGTAGACTAGTACGAGAATCGTGCGATTTTATTGCAAGGATTCCAATGTACGGAAAGGTAAATAGTCTAAATGCTTCCGTATCAGCAGGAATTATGATTTACGAGGTGTTAAGACAAAAAAATAAATAATGGAATATCAAACAAACGACTATGAATTAATCTATATGATTCGAGAACACAATTTGGAAGAAGAGCTTTTGTACCAAAAATATGAACCGATGATCAAGAGTGAAATAAAAAAGTATATCAAGCAGGCAAAGTATGCCGGATTAGATATAATGGACTTGTATCAAGAAGGTATGGTTGGATTATCCGATGCTTTGAAATACTATGATGAATTACAAGGAACCCAGTTTTCTACGTATGCATATAAATGTATTCGTGGTAAAGTAATGAATTGTATTCGCAAAGAAACTCGTCAAAAGCGTGGAGCCTTTGTCGAACGATACTCTCTATCTAAGGAAATGTCGTCTGGTTTAAAAATAGAAGATTTGTTAGCCAATGATGCTGATGTGGAAAAAGAATTATATTACAAACATTTAGCAAATGAAATCACTCGTTTTAAACACACCTTACCAATTATGCATTCCCTAGTCTTCGAACTGAGAATGAACGGCTTTAGCAGTCGAGAAGTTTCCATGTTACTAGAACTCTCTTACCGAACAGTAAACAACTATTGGCATCGATCAAAGGAAGCATTAAAAAGAAGTTTATCTATTTAACCTTTTGTTGATTTATGCTATAATGACTGTATCATAGGGATGTGATAATATGGCAAAGATGGATAATAAAATTTTGTTATCGGACTGGCTAGATGATTTCACAAAAAATACAGTTGACCGCCGAGAAATCCTATATGGACTTTCTTTGGCTATGCAAAAAGAAAATAATAACCAAAACTATATTCTGAATTTTGATCCAACCCAAATTGCCGTCAATTATACCAACAATCGCCAAGTTCTTCTTCACAATACAGTTCATGCTTTTGCACCAGAAGCAGAAGAATATAAAAAGATTGACATTAAAATGTTAGCGACGTTCGCGGTTGGAATGTATATCGAATGGCCATGGCGCAATGGCTTACTAAATGCGGAGGTACTGGGAAACAATTTTGATACGTATGCCTATTTATTACCTTCCGAAGATACGGATTACTTTAGAAGAGTACTAGTAAATAATGAACCGTTATATTATTCTGATTATCGTCAAAAGTTAGAAGAACAACAAAAAGAACAAAACCAAAATGGACTTGCATCAACTGGTCCTAAATTAGTCCTTGCCAATGCGGCTCAAACAGGCGTTGTTCAAGATGTATACGATGCTTCGCAACAAGATGAGAAAACGGATCCCAAAGCAGCATTCTCAACATCTGCATTCCTAGTTGTATCATTTTCAGTCGTTTGTGGTTTGATGATGGTTCTAGCATATGTCTTAGCAATGTAAGAATTAGTTGACTTATCAATACTTTTGTGTTATTTTATAGGTAGCACGAAAGTGTTTTTATTTTGATTAAAAATAAAGGAATGGTGAGGTTTATGGCTGTAACTCAAAAAAAAGTAAAAGAAAATTTGTCAACTGCAGAAAAAGAAGCAGAAAAGCTAACTAAAAGCGAAAAGACAAAAACAAACAAATCAAAACAAAAACAGACGACAAAAAGCGCAAAAAATCAATCGACAAAAGAAACGAAAAAACAAACAACATCAGGAGAAAAAAAGCAAACGAAAACGGCAACTAGAAAAGAAGCTGAAAAGAAGAATACTAAAAAAATAGAAAAAGCACAAAAAGAAGGATTCTTCAAAGGTGTCCATAGTGAAGTAAAAAAAGTAAAATGGCCGAGCAAGAAAGATATGATTAAGTATTCCATTGCGGTAATTTTATTAATTATATTCTTTGCAATTTTCTTCTATATTATCGATGTCATTATGGCATTATTAAAGGCGGTGGCTTAGTATGGAAAAGCAATGGTATGTCGTAAACACGTATTCAGGACATGAGAACAAAGTCAAAGAAAAACTAGAGATGCGTGCACAATCGATGGATATGAAAGATTACATCTATCGTGTCGTAATCCCTACAGAAACTGTAGTTGAAAATAAAGATGGAGTTCAAAAAGAAAAAGTCAAAAAGATGTTTCCTGGTTACATCCTAGTAGAAATGGTCATGAGTGATGAGGCATGGTACGTAGTAAGAAATACCCCAGGTGTTACTGGATTTATCGGTTCATCTGGAAAAGGTGCCAAACCGACACCGCTTCAACCATATGAAGTAGACAAGATCTTAAACAGCATGGGAATGAGTCGTTTAGATGTCAACAAAGAACTAGAAGTTGGTACCAAAGTCAAAATTATCGCTGGTCCGTTCAATGGTATGTTCGGTACAATTGATAGCATTGATTTACCAAATCAAAAGATCAATTTGATTGTCGACTTATTCGGTCAAGAAACTTCTGTAGAAGTAGAAATGTCACAAATTGAAGTTGCAGCATAAAAAAACGTTGCAATTTTAAGAAAAGTATGTTATCCTTTAAGGGCTATATTTAATTTAATATAGATAAATTAAGTGGGAAGCACGCGGATTTATGCTATTTGAACCACTCGCGAAAACGAAAATATTATTTAGGAGGTGTTTTTCGTGGCAAAACAAATCACAAGAGAATTAACATTACAAATTCCTGCTGGAAAAGCTACACCAGCTCCACCAATCGGAACTGCGTTAGGACCATTAGGAATTAACTTACAAGAATTTTGTACAAAATATAATGAAGCAACGAGAGATAAGATGGGAGATATTTTACCAGCCAAAATTACTGTTTATGAAGACAGAACGTTTGACTTCGTAATTAAGACTCCACCAACAGCAAACTTATTGAAGAAGTATGCTCATATTGATAAAGGATCTGTAAAAGGAGCAAATCACATTGTTGCAACTTTAACAAAAGAACAGATTCGTGAAATTGCTGAAATTAAATTACCAGATTTAAATGCATATGATATTGAAGCAGCAATGAAAATCGTAGAAGGTACAGCAAGAAATATGGGAATCGCTGTAAAAGGCGTAAACGATGCTGAACTTGCTAGTCAAGAAAAAGAAGCACTAGAAGAAGAAAAGGAACAAGCTGAACGTGAAGCTGAACTTGCTGAATTAGAAGCAGAAACAGGTAAGGAAGCTCCAGAAGTTCCAGTAATCGAAGAAAAGAAAGATTCTAACGAAGAAGCATAATCATATAGGTTCACAAGACCTACGTGGGAGGAATCGTCCGCAAACACCACATAAGGAGGAATTAAAAAATGAAAACAAGAGGAAAGAAATATCAAGAAGCTCTAAAGAAAGTGGATCGTACAAAAGCTTATAGCAAAGAAGAAGCTATGACTTTGGTAAAAGAAACTTCTATTAGTAAATTTGATGGTTCTGTTGAAATTGCTATGCGCTTGAATGTTGACCCTAAGAAAGCAGATCAACAATTAAGAGGAGCAGTTGTTCTACCTCATGGAACAGGAAAGACTAAAAAAGTATTAGTCGTTGCTAAAGGCGAAAATGCTACAAAAGCAAAAGAAGCTGGAGCAGATTATGTCGGCGATATGGACATGATTACAAAAATTGAACAAGAAAACTGGTTTGATTTCGATGTCATGATTGCTACACCAGACATGATGCCATTACTTGGTAAATTAGGTAGAGTTTTGGGACCAAAAGGTTTAATGCCAAACCCAAAGACAGGAACTGTTACAACTGATGTTGTAAAAGCTGTCAATGATGTAAAGGCTGGTCGTGTAGAATACCGTACAGATAGTTTTGGAAACATTCATGCTATCATTGGTAAGGTTTCATTCAGTGAAGCGGATTTAGTAGATAACTTCAATGCTTTCGTAAGCACGATTTTAAAAGTTAAGCCTGCTACAGTAAAAGGTGATTACATCAAAAACGTAGCTGTTAGCAGCACGATGGGCCCTGGTATTAAAGTTTCTTTAAATTCCATTGACAAATAAAATAAACGAGAATATAATAACAAATGATTATTAAAGCGTGGTGCCATAGACAGCAGGTAGCAAAGTAAATCCTGCCGAGGAACTTGTTTGTAAATAAGATCTTCCTGTCTATGACTAGGAAGATTTTTTATGGTCATGCTTTTGTAATAAGGAGGATGAATATGGCAAGTCAAAAGATTTTAGCACAAAAACAACTAGTTATTGACGAAATCAAAGATTGTGTATCTAACGCAAAGACATACGTATTGTTCGACTATCGTGGATTAACAGATACAGAATCTAAAGAACTAAGAAGAAAGCTAAAAGAAACTGGTTCTGACTATAAAGTATACAAAAATACTTTAATGGACAGAGCATTCAAAGACTTAAACGTTGACTTGGAAGAAGGCTTAACTGGACCAAGCGCACTTGCATTTGGTGAAGATGAAGTTGCTCCAATCAAAGTATTAAGTGACTTTGCAAAAGATCATCAGGCTTTGGTATTAAAAGTAGGAGTAGTAGATGGCAAAGTATCAGATAAAGCTGCACTTGCTGAACTTGCTACAATCCCATCAAGAGAAGGCTTGCTTACAATGCTTGCTACTGGTATGATGGCAATTCCTAGAGATTTAGCAATTGGCCTAGATCTATATGCAAAACAAAAAGAATCAAATGAATAATAATTAAGGAGGAAATAAAAATGGCAAAGTTAACAAAAGAAACATTTATCGAAAGCTTAAAAGAAATGAGTCTATTAGAAATCAAAGAATTAGTTGATGCAATGAAAGAAGAATTTGGTGTTGATCCAAGTGCTGTAGCTGTAGCTGCTGCTCCTGCTGCAGGCGCTGGTGCTGCTGCTGAAGAATCTTCAACTGTTTCAGTAATCTTAAAGAATGCTGGAGCTGCTAAAGTTCAAGTTATCAAAGTAATTAAGGAAATTACTGGTCTTGGATTAAAAGAATCTAAAGACATCGCTGATAACGGTGGAGCAGTTAAAGAAAACATTTCTAGAGATGAAGCTAACGATATCAAAGCTAAGCTTGAAGAAGCTGGCGCAGAAGTTGAATTCAAATAAGATTCATCTTCCATTAGTAGACGGTTCAAACTGTCTACTTTTCTTTTGCTCAAAATCTTTATCTAGACATTTTACTAAAACTATTGT
Source organism: Bacillota bacterium (assembly GCA_003149915.1). Lineage (GTDB taxonomy): Bacteria > Bacillota_I > Bacilli_A > RF39 > UBA660 > Faecenecus > Faecenecus gallistercoris. The sequence continues at coordinate 15,767 of QAMK01000009.1, read as the reverse complement.
AAGATTAAACTAGAGGTGAGATAGATGCCAAAAGGAAAGAAAAAAGAAAATGTTGCATCACAGACTTTTAAATCAACGATTGTACTATGCTGTATGATTGCTTTGTGCAGTGCTGCCGTAGGAGCATTGGGTATGTATTTTTATATGAGTTCGCAAAGTGTAAATGACAACTGTCCACAAGTGGAAGATTCTAAAAATTAATGAAAAAAATTGTTGACTTATTTGAAATATTAGTGTACTATATTGATACGAAAGGGGAGCTAACTATATATTTTAACTTATAGTTGGCTCTTTTTCTGTCGTTAAGGGTTGATAATCACATGGGACAATACTTTAGTAATGAATCTCTTCCTAGTGAGATGAAAACCTTTGAGATATCGATATTAGGAGTTCATTTAAACCTTTCATCTGACAATGGTGTATTTTCTAAAAAAGGTCTCGATTATGGCACGAGGATTTTGTTAGAAAATCTACCATTAAGAGAAATTCGTGCCCCGATTTTAGATGTCGGGTGTGGATATGGACCAATTGGGCTTGCCATTTCAAAAAAATTGCAAGTTCCAGTCGACATGATCGATGTCAATAAGAGGGCACTTCATCTAGCAAAAATGAATGCTAGGAAGAACGAATTAAATTTAGTAAATATCTTTGAAAGCAATTGTTACGAAGCGATTGATGAGACTGTTATGTATGAAACAATCATTACCAATCCACCAATTCGAGCGGGCAAGAAAATCGTCTATGAAATTGTTATGGGAGCCCGTTTCCATTTGGCCGAAGATGGTAATTTATTCATTGTCGTTCGTAAAGAACAAGGGGCAAAGTCGATGCTCCGAGATTTAGAAGCGTACTATATTCCAGAAATTTTGACAAGAGATAAGGGTTATTATGTAATCAGGTGTAAGAAAAAGTAATTTTTCGGTTTTATGATGGACAAATAAAAATATAATATGTGGGGTGAATTTAGTGGCATACAAAATAACAAAATGCGGAGATTACAGAGAAAGAAGAAATTTCTCTAAAATTAGAAATACTTATGAATTAAAAGACTTACTAGAGATTCAAACAAAATCTTACAACAAATTCATTACAGAAGGAATCAAAGAAGTATTTGACGATTTGTTCCCAGTAGAAAACTTTTCAGGAACACTGTCATTAGAATTCGGCGATTATCATTTTGATGAACCAAGATTCTCAATTAAAGAATCAAAGGATCGTGAAACGACATATGCAGCACCATTGAAAGTGGAAGTTCGTTTATTCAATCACGAAACAGGTGAGGTAAAAGAACAAGAAATTTTCTTGGGTGATATGCCAATTATGACGGATAGTGGTACGTTCGTTATCAATGGTAAAGAACGTGTTATCGTATCTCAATTGGTAAGAAGTCCAAGTGTATATTTTAATAGCGAAATCGACAAAAATGGTCGTCAATTGATTACATCTCAAATCATTCCTTCTCATGGAACTTGGTTAGAGTTCGAAACAGATGCAAGAGATGTATTATACGTAAGAATTGACCGTACGCGTAAAGTAACATTAACGACACTTTTACGTGCTTTCGGATTGTCTAGCGATGATGAAATCTTAAAATTATTCGGTGACAATGACTATTTGAGAAATACGATGGAAAAGGATTCTACAAGAAATACAGATGAAGCCTTAATCGAAATTTACGAAAAATTACGTCCAGGAGAACCAGCAACACTAGATTCTTCAAAGAACAATATCATTACCAGATTCTTTGACGAGTTTAGATATGACTTGGCAAAAGTAGGACGTTATAAATTCAATCGTAAGTTGAATGTAATGGATCGTTTGTTAGATCAAACGCTTGCTGAAGACATCGTTGTCGATGGCGAGGTGCTTGCTAGCAAAGGAACAGTTTTAACAAAAGATGTTTTAAATACATTAAAACCCGCTTTTGAAAACGGATATGGTGTAAAAGAAGTTACAATCAATCAAGAACTAGATACGTACAATAAATTACAACAAGTTACAATCTATAATCCAAATAACAAAAAAGAAAAAATGATTGTCTTAGGAAATAATCAATCAATCGAAGTAAGACGTTTGACGATTTCAGACGTATATGCTGCCGTATCTTACTATCTAAACTTACTAGAAGGTGTCGGCAACTTTGATGAAATCGACCATTTAGGAAACCGTCGTGTCCGTCAAGTTGGAGAATTGTTACAAAACCAATTCCGTATCGGTGTGTCTAGAATGGAACGTGTCATTAGAGAACGTATGACGACACAGGAAATGGAAGAAGTAACACCAAAGACATTAATCAACATTAGACCGGTAACAGCTGCTATGAAAGAGTTCTTTGGTTCCAGCCAATTATCACAATTCATGGACCAAATTAACCCGATTGCAGAACTTACAAACAAACGTCGTTTAAGTGCTTTAGGACCAGGTGGATTATCTAGAGACCGTGCAGGTATGGAAGTACGTGACGTTAACGTTTCGCACTACGGTCGTATCTGTCCAATTGAGTCACCAGAAGGACCAAACATTGGATTGATTACATCTTTGGCAAGTTATGCTAAAATTGACGATTATGGGTTCATTATGACACCTTATCGTAAAGTAGAAGATCGTCATATCACCGATCAAGTTGACTATTTAACAGCAGATCAAGAAAACGACTATATTATTTCTCAAGCAACTGTTAATACAGATGAAGACAATAATATTATCGACGAACAAGTACCTGCTCGTTACAAAGGTGATAATATCATTACGAAAGCAGATCGCGTCGATTACATCGATGTGTCTCCACAACAAGTTGTATCAATTACGACAAGTTGTATTCCATTCCTAGAACACGACGATGCTACTCGTGCTTTGATGGGTGCAAACATGCAACGTCAATCTGTACCACTATTAAAGACAGAAGCTCCATTTGTTGGAACTGGTGTAGAGTACATTGCTGCTCGTGATTCTGGTGCTGCTGTGTTAGCAAAAGCAGATGGAATTGTCGAATATGTAGATGCAAAACGTATTGTCGTTAAGAATAAAACAGGTAAAGATACATATTACTTAGCAAACTTCGAAGAATCTAACGGGGACTCTTGCTACCATCATCGTCCAATTGTAAGAGTTGGCGATAAAGTAATCAAGGGTCACGTCATTGCCGATGGTCCAAGTATGGATCAAGGAGAACTTGCTTTAGGTAAGAACATGGTTGTTGCTTTCATGACTTACAACGGATATAACTATGAAGATGCTGTCATCTTAAATGAAAATTTAATTAAAGAAGACCGCTTAACTTCTATCCATATCGAAGACTATGAAATGCAATGCCGTGAAACAAAACTAGGACCAGAAGAGATTACTCGTGATATTCCAAATATCAGTGAAGAGGCAAGAAAACACTTAGATGAAAGTGGTATTGCTATCATCGGTACAGAAGTACATGAAGGGGACATTCTAGTTGGTAAAGTAACGCCAAAAGGTATGGCTGAATTAACTTCAGAAGAAAAATTGTTACATGCTATTTTCGGTGAAAAGACGAGAGAAGTAAGAGATACGTCACTTCGTGTTCCACACGGTGTAGAAGGTATCGTTCACGATGTTAAGATCTATACAAGAAAAGAAAACGATGAACTTCCTGCTGGTGTAAGCAAAGTTATTCGTGTCTACATCGCTCAAAAACGTAAGATTCAAATCGGAGATAAGATGTCTGGACGTCACGGAAACAAAGGTTGTATTTCCCTAATTGTTCCACAAGAAGACATGCCATTCTTAAAAGATGGTCGTCCAGTTGATATCATGTTGAACCCACAAGGTGTTCCTTCTCGTATGAACTTAGGTCAAGTATTAGAGTTACACATTGGTATGGCTGCTAAGAAACTAGGTTGCTATGTTGCAACACCAGTATTCGATGGCGCTACAAACGATGACATCGCTGCTATGATGGCAGAATCTGGTATGGATCCAGATGGTAAGACTGTTCTATACGATGGTCGTACTGGTGAACCATTCCATCAAAGAATTTCTGTCGGTGTCATGTACATGTTGAAACTACACCACATGGTAGATGATAAGTTACATGCTCGTTCAACCGGACCATACTCTTTGGTTACACAACAACCTCTTGGTGGTAAAGCGCAATTCGGTGGCCAAAGATTTGGAGAAATGGAAGTTTGGGCTCTATACGCATATGGTGCTGCTCATACACTTCAAGAAATGTTAACAGTTAAATCAGACGACGTAATCGGTCGTGTCAAAGTATATGAAAACATTGTCAAAGGTCAAGAAATCAATCAAGCAGGAGTTCCAGAATCATTCCGTGTATTGATGAAAGAATTCCAAGCATTAGGTCTTGATGTAAGCATCATCGATGAAGATGACAATGAATTAGATTTAAAACAAATCGAAGAACAAGAAACACAAGAAGAATTTAAAGCAATGGATGAAATCGATGCTTCTCTTCCACTTCCACCAGTGACAGAAACACCAAGTGAAGAAGTTGAAGATGAAGAGGAAGATGAATTCGAAAAAGAAGATGCTGAGTTTGAAGATGAAGACTTCGAACCGACATTAGAAGATATGGAAGGAGATGAATTCTAATATGTTAGCAGCTGATAAGTTTAAAGCTATTAAAATTGGAATCGCATCACCTGAGAAGATTCGTGAATGGTCTTATGGCGAAGTTAAGAAACCAGAAACGATTAACTATCGTACGTTAAGACCAGAAAGAGACGGTCTATTCTGTGAAAAAATCTTTGGACCAACCAAAGACTTCGAATGTGCTTGTGGAAAATACAAACGTGTTCGTTACAAAAACATCGTATGTGACCGTTGTGGTGTTGAAGTAACTCGTAGCAAGGTAAGACGTGAACGTATGGGTCACATCGAACTTGCTACTCCAGTTTCTCACATCTGGTTCTTCAAAGGAGTACCATCTCGCATGGGCTTGGTACTAGATATGTCACCAAGAGAACTAGAAGAAGTGTTATACTTCGTAAGTTATGTTGTAATCGATAAAGGTATCACACCTTTAGAGAACAAACAAACTCTATCTGAAAAAGAATACCGTTCTTATTATGAAAAATATGGTAACGGATTCAAAGTAGGAATGGGTGCTGAAGCAATCAAAGAATTGCTTAAGAAAATCGATTTGGAAAAAGAGGTTGCTGAACTAGAAAAAGAAGTTGCAGAAGCTCAAGGTCAAAAACGTGTACGTTTAATCAAACGTTTAGACGTATTAGATGCATTCCGTAAATCAGGCAATCGTCCAGAATGGATGATTCTAGATTGCATTCCAGTCATTCCACCGGATTTGAGACCGATGATTCAATTAGATGGTGGTCGTTTTGCAACAAGTGATTTGAACGATTTATATCGTCGTGTTATCAACCGTAACAATCGTTTGAAGAAATTGATCGATTTAGGTGCTCCTGGCATCATCATCCAAAACGAAAAACGTATGTTACAAGAAGCTGTCGATGCCTTATTCGATAATGGCCGTCGTGGTAGAAGTGTAACAGGTGCTGGAAACCGCCCATTGAAATCTTTATCTAGTATGTTAAAAGGAAAACAAGGTCGTTTCCGTCAAAACTTATTAGGTAAACGTGTTGACTACTCTGGTCGTAGTGTTATCGTCGTTGGACCATCTCTAAAGATGTATCAATGCGGTGTTCCAAAAGATATGGCACTAGAGTTATTCAAACCGCATGTAATTCATGGGCTAGTAGAAAGAGATATTGCTCACAATATCAAAGCTGCAAAGCGTTTGATTGAAAATAAAGATCCAGTTGTATGGGACGTTGTAGAAGACGTTATGAAAGAACATCCAGTATTATTAAACCGTGCTCCAACGTTACATAGATTAGGTATTCAAGCATTTGAACCAGTTTTAATTGGTGGTAAAGCAATGCGCCTACACCCATTGGTATGTCCAGCCTTCAATGCCGACTTCGATGGTGACCAAATGGCTATCCATATTCCACTATCTGAAGAAGCACAAGCAGAAGCAAGACTATTGATGTTAGGTGCTAACAACATCTTGAAACCTAGTGATGGAAAACCAATCGTTACTCCAGAACAAGACATGGTTTTAGGTAACTATTACATTACAATGGAAAAAGCGGGTCATGATGGGGAAGGAAGATTATTTAAAGATTCTAACGAAGCATTGATGGCTTACGAAAGAAGAGAATTAGACCTTCATACACGTATCGCTATTCCAGTTGATTCTTTCAAACATAAATTGTTTACGGAAGGACAAAAAGGAAAATATTTGGTTACGACAGTAGGAAAATTAAAATTCAATGAAATCTTACCAGACTCTTTCCCTTATATTAACGAACCTACTGACGATAATATTCAAAATATTACACCAAATAAATATTTCATTGAAAAAGGTAAAAATATTCCAGAAGAAATTAAGAAGATGCCACTTGTAAAACCGTTTGCTAAGAGTGTATTAGAGAAAACAATCGCTCAAGTATTCAAACGTTACAAGACGACAGAAACTTCTATTTACCTAGATAAATTAAAAGATTTAGGATTCTATTATTCTACAATTGCTGGTATCACAGTATCTGCAAGCGATGTTGCAAGAAGTGACCATAAGGAACAAATTGTAGCAGATGCACAAAAAGTTGTAGATAAAGTTAACAAGCAATACAAGAAAGGTTTGATTACGGAAGAAGAACGTTATAACAAAGTCATCTCTATTTGGAACGGTGCCAAAGATCAAGTTCAACAAGAACTATCCGAGAAAGCTGCCAATGACTTAGATAACCCAATCTTCATGATGATGAACTCTAAAGCACGTGGTAACTTGTCACAGTTAACACAATCTGCTGGTATGCGTGGATTGATGCAGAAGCCAAATGGTCAAGCATTGGAAATCCCGGTTGTATCATCATTCCGTGAAGGTTTGAGCGTATCTGAATTCTTCTTGTCAACACACAGTGCTCGTAAAGGTAGTGCCGATACCGCACTTAAGACTGCTGACTCTGGATACTTAACTCGTCGTCTAGTTGATGTATCACAAGATATCATCGTAAGAGAAGACGATTGTGGTACAGATAACGGTGTTGTAGTAAGCGACTTCATCAACGATAAGACAGGAGCAGTAATTGAAAAATTGTTCGATCGTATCGTTGGTCGTTATACAAGCAAAAAAGTTGTCAACCCAGAAACGAAAGAAGTATTGGCAGACAAGAACCAATACATCACGGAACAAGTTGCACAAAAGATTGTCGACGCTGGAATCAAAGAAGTTGAAATCAGAACTGTATTTACATGTAATTGTTCAAATGGCGTCTGTGCTAAATGTTATGGACGTAACTTAGCAACTGGAAATATGGTTGAAGTTGGTGAAGCTGTCGGAGTTATGGCTGCTCAATCAATCGGTGAACCAGGAACTCAGTTAACCATGAGAACATTCCACACTGGTGGAGTTGCCGGTGGCGAAGATATTACTCAAGGTCTTCCACGTGTACAAGAATTGTTCGAAGCTAGAAATCCAAAAGGAAAAGCAACGATTGCAGAAATCGACGGAACGATTTCTAAGATTGTCGAAGAACATGGCAAATTCAAGATTACCATCAAGAATAAATTAGAGACGAAAGAACATGTTACGAACTACGGAGCAAAACTAAGAGTTCAAGAAGGCGACAATGTCGTTCGTGGTGATAAACTAACGGAAGGTGCAATTAGTCCAAAAGAATTACTTGCTGTAACCGATCCGTTAACAACGCAAGAATATATCTTGAAAGAAATCCAATATACATACCGTTCACAAGGTGTAGATATTGCCGATAAACACGTTGAAATTATTGCAAGTCGTATGATTTCTAAGATTCGTATAGTAGAGCCAGGCGATACAAACTTCGTATCTGGTGCCTTAATTAGTCTTCACGATTATACGGAAGGCAACAAAAATGTTATTATCCAAGGTAAGAAACCAGCAATTGGTAAACCAGTATTGTTAGGTATTACAAAAGCTGCTCTTGGAACAGATTCATTCTTATCTGCTGCATCATTCCAAGAAACAACAAGAGTATTAACAGATGCTGCAATCCGTGGTAAAGAAGATAAGTTATTCGGTCTAAAAGAAAATGTTATTATTGGTAAACTAATCCCAGCTGGTACTGGTATGAAACAATATCAAAACATCGATTACGAACTAAAAAGCCAGTTCACGGATGAAGAACCGTTAGAAACACTAGAGGATCAATTTATGGAGTAATTTAAAAAACAGGTAGAGTTTTCTATCTGTTTTTTTGTGGCTTGAAAATGCAAGGATAAAATGATATAGTATTTCTAGAATAAAGGATAATAGTAATATGAAAAATTTATTATATTTTGAATATAAAAAGAATCGTACCACACCGACGATATTATTAATTATTGTTATTTTATTTGTAGTTACTAATTTAGTTGTTTTTTTGGCTAGTCAACAATCATCGGTTGTAAGTGTTAGTTTTGCTTTAGATCAGGTAAATTATCAAGAAGCAGGTGAGCAAGCAGACCAGGAATATCAATCAAATCCTACTTGTGAATCCTTTTATAAATATGTCTATTTTTCAGAATTAGCAGATATCCAAAAATTGTATGAGCAAAGTTCTCATAAAGGGGAAGATTACATTTATTATCTAAATTTCGATTTATCAACAATCATTGCTCAAGGATCTCAACGTGTTGAATCGAACTGCAGCTCGTCTGGACAAGAGGTGTATCCATTTGTTGGTCAAGAAGAGCGTTTGCAAAAGATAAGAGAAGTTTTCATGGGTGATTACATGAACTTCATAAAATATATGGAATTTGATCAAACCGAGAAGTTAAATGATGAGACGATTACACAAACGTGGAGAAGTTTTTATGAAGAAAACTTAGATCTATTAGAACAGTTACGTGGCCAAGAGTTACGAGACTTTCAAAAAGTAATGTTACCGACACTGATTTTAGCAGAACCATCTGAATCTTTTGCTGTAAGTGAAGAACAGTTCAATCAAGATATTGCAATGATGGACCAATTTGGTAGTTATGATGCATATCTAAATTCTCTAGACGACAGTGTAGAAACTGCTCGTGAACAACGAGAAATTAAAAAATATCAATTATTGAATGCCATTGAACCTTCTGTCAATGAGAGCTTTTTATACAATGAAAAGAACGTTTACGGAAAACTACTAGATTATTTACCAATCTTGTTTATAATCAATACGTTATTAGTAATTGGCGCTTTTGCTGCTAATACAATAATCGATCACAAAAAAGGTAGAGATACGGTTCTACTTACAAAATCGTATAGCCGTAGTAAAATCATGGCTAGTAAACTTCTTTATACAGGGATGATTTTATTGGTTACAACCTTCTATTTGCTAGTATCACTATTAGCTTCCATGTATTTACAGGGATATAATCCAGAATTTATCTATACATTCTATCAAAATGGTGGCGTCGTAACCTACAACTTAATTACGGTATGGGCAATGAATGCTGTGATGTATTTCCTATTAGGATTAATTAGTATTTCGGTATTTTATTTGATTGCCTCTCTTAGCAAGTCGATGTTTCTTTCATTATTGTTGTCACTTCTTGTGACAGTAATTCCTACTATTTTGTCGCTTACGGTATTTAAAGTGACATTTGATAACATTTTTTGCATCGATTTAGTGTTATTGGTGATTGGCGCTCTACTTTTGATTTTAAGTTGTATCGTATTTCAAAGGAGTTGGTCTAAATGAGTGTATTAGAGGTAAGAGATATTCATAGGAATTACGGTAAAAAAGAAGTATTAAAGGGTGTGACGTTTCAGATAGACTCTTCCGAAATAGTCGGATTAATCGGTAAGAACGGTGCTGGAAAATCTACATTGTTTAAAGTGATTACAGGTATTTTGAAACAAAAATCAGGAACAGTTAAAATTTTAGATCAAGAAGTGTCCTCTAAAAATCGTAAAATATTCCAACAAGTTGGATGTTTAATCGAACAAGTTTCCTTATATCCACACTTGACTGGATACGAACATATTCAAATTGTCGCAAAATTGACGGATACAAAAATAGATGAACATGTGGAAACGTTGATTTCTACATTAAAGATGAACTCTTATATTCATAACAAAACGAAAACGTATTCCCAAGGAATGAAACAACGTTTAGGAATTTTACTGGCAGTCTTAAATAAACCAAAATTACTTCTTCTAGACGAACCATTAAATGGTTTGGATCCAGAGGGAGTTTATGAAATTCGTACATTTTTATTAAATATATGTCACCAAGAGGGAATGTCTCTGTTGATTTCTAGCCATATTTTATCAGAAATGCAAATCTTTTGTGACCGTTTCCTATTTTTAAAAGATGGTGTAATTTCAAAAGACTTAACGAAAAGTGATTTAAAAAATAGTAATCTAGAACAAGAATTTATCGAGGATAATCAAGAATGAGAGAGTTTTGGAAATCTTTTTGTATCGCTTTAAAGACGAGTAAAAAAAGTATTGGAATTAGCATTATACTATCGTGTGCAATCCTTTGCTTTTTTTGTTTTCAAATCGTTCAGAAAAGTCAAAATCGTGATTTGTTACTCACAAATGATGAACAAAAAGTAAAAGAACAATACGAATTGTTTGTTGAAAAGTACGAAACTGCTTCTAATCGAGATGAGTTTATAAACATGAATACTTCCGTCTTAAGAAATTATTATATGTTGGAACTTTCAAAAAAATATGGCATTCAGTATACGATTGATGAAAGAGTAGATGATTTAAATCGTTTGGCAAGTCAGTATATTGAAATAAATTGGGAAGAAGCAGAGAGTCCAGTTTTGATGGAGAGCACTTACGAATTAGAACGAAAGATGTCATTACCGTATTCTGATTATATTGAGGAGAAGTTAATAGAAATTGACACTTTTATCGAGCAGTTGCGGAGTGATTTCCCAACACCTGAAATTCACAACGAAGTGGAAAAGTTACTAGAACAGAAAAAGGTATATGAAACATTGAAAACGGAAAATGATTATGCCAATTTAAAAACAGTTCCAGTAGAAAAAGCTCTTTCCCTACTAGAAGAAATATATGAGCTTCCGAAGACAGAAGAAGAATTAGTCGAAAATGATATAATTCCACTTTATTATCAAAATTATCAAGAGTATTTAGAAGACTTTTCTAGTTCAAAAAAGTTGATAGAGCAAGAATATGAAACGATTCTAAATGCTTTATTGGAAGATCAAACGCTATCTTCAAAAGAGTTGAAAACTAGTCAATTGTATACGATAAAAGATGCTTGGCAAGCAAATTATACTTACATGATTGTAATTATTTTGATGGTTCTATTGTTGGTAATTCCGCTTGTAATTCAAGATTATGACACACATTTTGTGACACAGTACTATATTCATATGGAACAGAACCATTATTTAATAGGAAAATTGGGCTTTCTGTTTTTATGGTTATTGATATTGAGTCTATTTGGTGTATTGGCTATTACAATCTTTGCTATCATTTATTGCAACAATTATTCTATTACAGAAATTGGTGTGATTCAAAATAATATGTTGGTTCATATGAACATATTTGGTTTTCTTCTACCGTGCCTGTTGCAACTTTTAATTGGATTTTCATTATTAGAATTCATCCATTGTTTTGCTATTCGAGGAACAAAAAGTAGCATTCTTTATCTAATTGTTATTTTTGTTAATGCTTTTCTTTTATACATTCCTTTTTTAATGGATTTACCAAATTTACAACTTTTTAAGGTGCTCCCATTTTCTTATTTGAATTATAGTCAAAGTGTTGAGAGAAATTTATTATCGCTTTCACAAATTTGGATGCATATAGGAATTATGATAGCAATTATAATGTTGTTGTACGGAATACAAAGATTATTATGTCTAAAAAGATATTATAAAGATTAAAAAATATGCTTAAATTCTTTTGTTCAAGATAAAGTATGTTATAATAAAAGTGGTGATAGATATGAAGGAACGTTTTCAATTGAAATGGAATCGTGAAGAGAGAATGATTTCTAATAAGAAAAAAAGAGTTGACAATACTAAAGTGAAAATTTTAAACCTTGACGAAGCAGGTTGGGGACTTGGTAGTATGATTATTTTTATGTGTATCATTATTATATTCATCATTATCGTTGCTGTTGAAATCAAACGGGTAGATGAAGAGAGAAGAGATGATAGTATTACTACGACAACCGCTGGTGAGAGGACTTCTACACCTTCTTCTATTACAGAACCAGATAATAGCAACTTTTCTAAAGTTGTTGTGACATTAAGAGATACTGCTCGAAAATATAGTGAAGAAAACGAATTGTATTTAACAGACGGAGAGCCTTATATATTGTCTATGTCACGTCTAATCAACGATGGTTATATGGGCCGGCCTTATTACGAAGGTCAAACTTGCTCTGGCTATGCTAAAGTAACAAAATATAATAGTGATTTGGAAGTAGAATCTTATGTAAAATGCGGAACCTTTCAGTCAACGGGTTACGATGCAAGTCTAGATAATTAAGTATCAATTTTAAATAAGCGACATACAATATATAGAAGCACATATAGATATCGTTATATGTGTTTTCTTTTGATATAAATCGTCAAAAGAAAGGAGCCAGCAAAAAGTCGAAAAAAACGAAAAAAAATCAATTTTTTTGTTGACTTAAATAGTGTGTTTTGTTATATTAGATAAGCAACTTGAAATTCAAGTTAGAAATGATTGTCAACCAAGAAAAAATAAAAAACTTTTTTCAAAAAATGTGTTGACATCGCTGATTAAATTTGATATATTAAACAGGCAACTTGAAAAAAGATTGCAAGATCTTTGAAAACTGAGCAAAACGTCAAAACCTTTGAAGTCAGGAAATAAGAATAAACAAACAAAAAATAAATTTTTTTGGAGAGTTTGATCCTGGCTCAGGATGAACGCTGGCGGCATGCCTAAGACATGCAAGTCGTACGAAGTAGCCCAAAGAAGTGGAGTGCTTGCACGAAGCGGACTTGGATTACTACTTAGTGGCGGAAGGGTGAGTAACACGTGGGTAATCTGCCTCAGAGACTGGGATAACTACTAGAAATGGTAGCTAATACCGGATGAGAGATAGAAAGATACGTTTTTCTATAGTAAAAGAAGCCTTAAAGCTTCACTTTGAGATGAGCCTGCGGCGTATTAGCTAGTTGGTGGGGTAAAAGCCTACCAAGGCGACGATGCGTAGCCGACCTGAGAGGGTGATCGGCCACACTGGGACTGAGACACGGCCCAGACTCCTACGGGAGACAGCAGTTAGGAATATTCGTCAATGGGGGGAACCCTGAACGAGCAATGCCGCGTGAACGAAGAAGGTCCTCTGGATTGTAAAGTTCTGTTGTTAGGGACGAACGACCAGTATAGGAAATGATACTGGAGTGACGGTACCTTTCAAGAAAGCTCCGGCTAACTACGTGCCAGCAGCCGCGGTAATACGTAGGGAGCGAGCGTTATCCGGATTTATTGGGTGTAAAGGGTGCGTAGGCGGATTAATAAGTTGGTGGTCTAAGCCCGAAGCTTAACTTCGGTTCGCCACCAAAACTGTTAACCTTGAGTATGGTAGAGGCAAGTGGAATTTCTAGTGTAGCGGTTAAATGCGTAGATATTAGAAGGAACATCAGTGGCGAAGGCGACTTGCTGGGCCAACACTGACGCTGAGGCACGAAAGCGTGGGGAGCAAATAGGATTAGATACCCTAGTAGTCCACGCCGTAAACGATGGATACTAAGTGTCGGGCAACCGGTGCTGAAGTAAACACATTAAGTATCCCACCTGAGTAGTACGGTCGCAAGGCTGAAACTCAAAGGAATTGACGGGCACCCGCACAAGCGGTGGAGCATGCTGTTTAATTCGATGCTACGCGAAGAACCTTACCTGGGCTTGACATCCCTTTGACCGGACCTAGAAATAGGACCTTTCTTCTTCGGAAGACAAAGGAGACAGGTGGTGCATGGTTGTCGTCAGCTCGTGTCGTGAGATGTTCGGTTAAGTCCGATAACGAGCGCAACCCTTGTCCTTAATTGCTAACAGTAAGATGAGAACCTTAAGGAGACTGCCGGTGATAAACCGGAGGAAGATGGGGATGACGTCAAATCATCATGCCCCTTACGTCCAGGGCTACAGGCGTGCTATAATGGCCGGTATAAAAAGAAGCAAAACTGTGAAGTGGAGCAAATCTCGAAAGCCGGTCTCAGTACGGATTGGAGTCTGCAACTCGACTCCATGAAGCCAGAATCGCTAGTAATCCCGAATCAGAATGTCGGGGTGAATACGTTCCCGGGTGTTGTACACACCGCCCGTCACGCCATGGGAGTCAATAATACCCGAAGCTGGTAGCCTAACCGAGCAATCGGAGGGGGCCATCGAAGGTAGGATTGGTGACTGGGGTGAAGTCGTAACAAGGCATCCCTACGAGAACGTGGGGATGGATCACCTCCTTTCTAAGGAGTAAAATCCGAATTAGACTTTAAAGGCAACGTTTTGCTTAGTTTTGAGAGATCCAAAAGATTTCTCAAGGGAATAGTTCTTTGAAAACTAGATAATATGAGGAGTATGTATTTCAAACGAGCGAGATACATACAAAGCGTGTATATTGTGATAAGTGATATATACGAAAACATCTCATCAAATTAGGATAGTAATATCAAAAATGGTGGTTAAATTAGTAAGGGCGCATGGTGGATGCCTTGGCACTAGAAGCTGAAGAAGGACGTGACAAACAACGATATGCTTCGGGGAGTAGTAAGTATACTTTGATCCGGAGATTTCCGAATGGGGGAACCCACTAGTAAGAAACTACTAGTATCATAAAGCGAATACATAACTTTATAGAGAGCAACCCGGTGAACTGAAACATCTAAGTAACCGGAGGAGAAGAAAGAAAGCAATCGATTCCCTAAGTAGTGGCGAGCGAAAGGGGAACAGCCCAAACCAATCTTCGGATTGGGGTTAAAGGACTCCATAAGTAGAGAAGAAAGTCTTAATATAGTTGAAGTCGTTGGGAAGCGATACCGGAGAAGGTGATAGTCCTGTAGGCGAAATATTAAGAACTCGAAGGAGAATCCTGAGTACAATGGGACACGAGAAATCCTGTTGGAAGTAACGGGGACCATCCCGTAAGGCTAAATACTCTCTAGTGACCGATAGTGAACAAGTACCGTGAGGGAAAGGTGAAAAGAACCCCGGGAGGGGAGTGAAATAGAATACTGAAACCATGTGCTTACAAGAAGTCAAAGCACATTAAAGTGTAATGGCGTGCCTTTTGCAGAATGAACCGGCGAGTTAATGTTGCATGCGAGGTTAAGTAGAAGATACGGAGCCGAAGCGAAAGCGAGTCTTAATAGGGCGAGTTAGTATGTAGTATTAGACCCGAAACCGAGTGATCTAGCCATGAGCAGATTGAAGTTTGGGTAAAACCAAATGGAGGATCGTACCGACGTACCCGGAAACGTGCGCGGATGACTTGTGGCTAGCGGTGAAATTCCAATCGAACTCGGATATAGCTGGTTCTCCCCGAAATAGGTTTAGGCCTAGCCTCGAGGTAGAGATATGTGAAGGTAGAGCACTGAATGTCCGATGGCCCCGTCTAGGGGTACTGAATGCAATCAAACTCCGAATGTCATGTATTATACTCGGGAGTCAGCGTGCGGGTGATAACGTCCGTACGCGAAAGGAAAAGAGTCCAAGATCGCCAATTAAGGTCCCAAAATCTGTACTAAGTGGGAAAGGATGTGGAGTTGTCAAAACAGCTAGGAGGTTGGCT